>JAZKGU010000148.1:0-29331 GCA_040385745.1 Pseudomonadota bacterium | reverse complement strand
ATTACCTGCATTACGCGCGCACCCTGATGGAGAGCGTGGCGCGCCACCATCCCGAAGCGCGGCGCTATTGCGTGATCGTCGACCGCGACATGGGGCCGGGCCTGGAACTGGCGGCAGAATTCGACGCCATCCCCATGCAAGCGCTCAAGCTTCCCTTCGGCGACGAGTTCTTTTTTCAATACACCATCCTGGAGCTCAATACGGCGGTCAAGCCGTGGGCGCTCGACTACCTGCTCGACCAGGGCCACGATCAGGTGCTCTATATCGATCCCGATATCTACCTGTACCAGCCGCTCGGCGATGTATTCGCGCTGCTCGACGGCGGCGCTTCGGTGGTGCTGACGCCGCATTTGCTGGCCCCGGTCGAAGACACGCTCGCGCCGGGCGATCTGGCAATCCGCCGGGTCGGCACCTACAACCTGGGATTTTGCGCGCTCGCGGCGCAGCCGGCCACGCGCAGCTTTCTGGCCTGGTGGCAGGGCAAACTGGCGCGCGACTGCATCGTGGACCTGGAAAGCGGCGTCTTCGTCGACCAGAGCTGGATCGACCTGGTGCCGGGAATGTTCGACAATGTGGCGGTGTTGCGCCATCCCGGCTACAACGTGGCCTACTGGAACCTGGCGCAGCGGGCTGTAACGGCGGGGCCGAACGGCTACCTGGTCAATGGCCAGGCGCTGAAATTTTTTCATTACAGCGGGGTCGACCCGCAGCGCCCGGAATCGGTTTCCAAGCACCAGAACCGCTTCACGCTGGCCAGCGTCAGCCCGGCGGTCAAGGCGCTCTTGCTGGAATACTGCGACAGGGTGATCGCAAACGGTCAGCCGCGTTACGCCGGCCTGCCTTATGGTTACGCCCATTTCAAGAACGGCACGCCGATCCCGGCGCGGGCGCGTTCACAGTTGCGCTTGAGTGCGCGCCTGCGCGCTCAAGCGCGTGGCAATCCGTTCGAAATGATCGAACTGGCCCGGGACTACATGGGACCGGCGCGCCTGATTGGCATCTACGAGTATTTTCTGGGCCGCTGGCCCGATCCCGATGCATTGCGCCTGGCCGATCGCTGCGCCACCCTGCCGGGCTACCTGCGCGCCGCCATCGGTGTGGGGCGTTCGGCCGAAAGCCGGCGCCGGCGCGGCTGGCCGCTGCGCCTGGCCTTGTGGCCCTTGCTGGCACGCGCGGCCGCCGCCAGGGCTGCCGAGGCGCCCTTGCTGCGGCGCGCGCGCGACGTCGGATCGAGCTCGGTGCGCAGCAGCCAGCTGGGCATCAACCTGGTCGGCTACATCGCGGCGGAGCTGGGCGTGGGCGAAGCTGCGCGTTCGCTGGCGCGGGCGTGCAGCGCCGCCGGGGTGCCATATTCAGTGGTCGACGTGGGCTTTCAATCCAATAATCTGCAGCGTGACACCGATGCCCTTTCCCGCGCCAGCAAGGAGCGCTTCTCGATCGACATGCTGTACGTGAACGCGGACCAGACCCCCAACACGGTCGACTACCTGAAGGAGCGGCGTCTCGACAGTGCCTACCAGATCGGCTTCTGGCACTGGGAGCAGCCGGTCATTCCCGAGGCGCACATGGGCGCCTTCGAGCTGCTCGATGAAGTATGGGTGCCGTCGAGCTTTGTGCGCGACGCCGTGATGGCGGTGTCGCCGGTGCCGGTCTACCTGGTGCCGCACGCGCTGCAGTTTGCGCCCACGCCCGGGGTGCAGCGCCGCGACCTCGGCCTGCCCGATGACAAATTGCTGGCGCTGGTGATGTACGACTTCCACTCCTACCAGCAGCGCAAGAACCCGCAGGCGGCCATTGCAGCGTTCCGCAAGGCGCTCGCGGGACGCGACGATGCGGTCCTGGTCATCAAGACCATCAACGGCGAACACCACCCGCAGGCGCAGCGCGAGCTGGTCGACAGCCTGGCCGATTTGCCGGGCACAGTGGTGCTCGACCAGTTCCTCACGCGCCAGCAGGTGTGGGATTTGCAGTCCTGCTGCGATTTGCTCATTTCCCTGCACCGGGCCGAGGGCTTCGGCCTGGCGCCGGCCGAGATGATGTACCTCGGGAAGCCGGTGGTGGCGACAGGGTGGTCGGCCAATATGGACTTCATGACGCCTGAGAACTCCATGCCCGTCAAGTTCACCCTGGCGCCGCTGGCTGAAACCCTGGGCGCTTATCCGGCCGGGCCGCTGTGGGCCGAAGCGGATGTGGACCACGCCGCCGAGTGCATCCGCACTCTGGTGGACGATCCGGCGCTGCGCGCGCGCATGGGCGAGCGCGCCGCCAGCGATGTGCGCAGCCAGCTCGATCCGGCCGGCGTAGGCAAGCTGGTGGCCGACCGGCTCAAGGCGATCGCGCGCTTTCACCCGGAGTTGGGCACTCCGGGCTGAAGCCGGCCGGCTGCGCTTTAAGGGGCCTGGATGGTTGTGCAGCCAAATCAATTGACACCCAAAATCGATGAGTGTTATATTTCTCCAATAGTTTTGGGAACGTTTCCAATTTAACGGCTCCCGAACAGGCGAACGCAGATTCGCTTACCAGGAGACCCGATGCACCGAACACCCAGAAACCCGCTGCGCAAGGTAGTTCCATTTGCCGCACTGCTGCCGATGGCGCTCACCGTCATTGTCGGCTACCTCGGCACGGTGCTGTTCACGCTGGCCATGTCGTTTACCAATTCACGCAGCTTCCCGTCCGAAAAGCTGGTCGGCATGGCGCAGTACACGCGCCTGTTCGAAAACGAACGCTGGCTGCTTTCGCTGAACAACCTTGCCGTGTACGGCGTGCTGTTCATCGCCGCCTGTCTGGTCATCGGCTTTCTGCTGGCGGTGTTCATCGACCAGAACGTGAGCGGCGAAGGCGTGCTGCGCACAATTTTCCTCTACCCCTACGCGATGTCCTTCGTTGCCACCGGCCTGGTATGGCAATGGATACTCACGCCTGGCAATGGCATCGAGCAGGCCGTGATCCAGCTGGGCTTTCCTGACTTTACTTTCGACTGGATCGTGGATCAGGACATGGTTATCTACACCATCGTCATCGCCACCGTGTGGCAAGCCTCCGGCCTGGTCATGGCGATGATGCTGGCCGGCCTGCGCGGCATCGACGGCGAGATCTGGAAGGCCGCGCGCCTGGACGGCATTCCACCCTGGCGCGTGTACCTGTCGATTGTGCTGCCCATGCTGTGGCCCACGGTGGCCACCGTGCTGCTGCTGCTCACCACCGCCGTGGTCAAGCTGTTCGACGCGGTTGTCGCCATGACCCAGGGCGGCCCCGGCACTGCCAGCGAAGTGCCGGCCAAGTTCATCATGGATCACCTGTTCGGGCGCGCCAACGTGGGCCTGGCCTCGGCCGGCGCCATTGTCATGCTGCTGCCGGTGCTGGCGCTGGTGGCGCCTTACCTGTACGCGCGCAGCCGCAAGGGGCGCGCATGAGCGGCCTGAAAGCACGGCGCTTTTCGCCCGCGCGCATCGGCATCTACGCTTTTCTTTTAAGCGCGGCGCTGTTTTTCCTGCTGCCGCTGTACGTGATGCTGGCCACCTCGCTCAAGCCGATGGATGAAATCCGCATGGGCAGCATCTTTGCGCTACCTATGCAGTGGACCGTCGATCCCTGGCGCGAAGCCTGGAGCGGCGCCTGCACCGGCCTGTCCTGCGAAGGCATTCGCGGCGGCTTCTGGAATTCGGTGGCGATCACCGTGCCCAGCACCATACTGCCGATCCTGCTCGGCGCCATCAATGGCTACGCGCTCTCGTTCTGGAAGCCGCGCGGCGCGTCCCTGCTGTTCGGGATGCTGATGGTGGGCGCCTTCATTCCAATCCAGGTCATGATCTATCCACTGGTGCGGGTGCTGGCCACTTTCGGCCTGGTTGGCTCGCTCCCCGGCATCGTGCTGGTGCACCTGATTTTCGCGATGCCTGTGATGACGCTGCTGTTCCGGAATTACTACGCTTCGGTGCCGCATGAGCTGTTCCAGGCCGCGCGCATCGACGGCGGCGGCTTCTTTCGCATCTTCGCCTATGTGATGCTGCCCATGTCGCTGCCGATCATCGTGGTGGCCGCGATCATGCAGGTCACCGGCGTGTGGAACGATTACATCCTGGGCCTGGTGTTCGCCGACAGCCAGACCCAGCCCATGACAGTGCAGCTCAATAACGTGATCAACACTACCACTGGCACGCGCCTGTACAACGTCAACATGGCTGCCACCATTCTCACATCGCTGGTTCCGCTGGCGGTCTACTTCATCTCCGGACGCTGGTTCGTGCGCGGAATCGCCGCTGGCGCGGTAAAAGGGTGAAGCGGGGAATTCGCGCGCCATGGCGTGCGCCTGCGAAACGGGTCGGCCCTGCAAGGCCGGCTTCCGTCGCCCCGGCTGGTTATTTTTTATAGGGTTAAGCAATGTCGAATGTTCATCTGCGCGATCTGTGCATCACCCTCGGCGGGAACGAGATCATCAAGGATCTTGAGCTGGCCATCGACGAGGGCGAATTTCTGGTGCTGCTGGGCCCCTCCGGCTGCGGCAAGTCGACCCTGTTGCACAGCATTGCAGGCCTGATCGAGGTCAGCGCGGGTACGGTGGAAATCGGCGGCGCCGACATGACCCATGCCGATCCGAGCGAGCGCGGCATTGGCATGGTGTTCCAGTCGTACGCGCTCTATCCCACCATGTCGGTCGAAAAAAACATGTCGTTCGGCCTGCGCATCGCCGGCATGCCCAAACCTGAAATTGCCCAGCGCGTGGCGCGCGCGGCCGAGATGCTGCACCTTGAGCCGCTGTTGTCGCGCAAGCCCGCCCAGCTCTCCGGCGGGCAGCGTCAGCGCGTGGCCATCGGGCGCGCCCTGGTGCGCCAGGCCGGCGTATTCCTGTTCGACGAACCGCTCTCCAATCTTGATGCCAAGCTGCGCGCGGAGCTGCGGCGCGAGCTCAAGCTGCTGCACCAGACGCTGCGCTCGACCATGATCTACGTCACCCACGACCAGGTCGAAGCGATGACACTGGCCACTCGCATTGTTGTCATGCGCGCGGGGAAGGTGCAGCAGATCGGTGCCCCGGCCGAGGTCTATCTGCGCCCGTCCAATCTGTTCGTGGCCGGCTTCCTCGGTTCGCCTTCAATGAACTTCGTCGACGGCGTGATCGATGGCGCCGGCAGTTTCAGCGGCGACGGCTTGACGCTGGCGCTGGCGCCGGCACTGGCGGCAGCGGCCCAGGGGCGGGCGCTGGTGTTGGGCGTGCGCCCCGAGCACATCACGGTGGGCGACGATGCGCCGCTGACGGGCACGGTGGCGCTGGTTGAACCGATGGGCAATCACCAGGTGGTCTGGATTGCGATGGGCCAGCGCAAGCTGTCGGCCATCGTCAACGATACGCGCAGCTTCGAGGTGGGGCAGGCGGTGCGCTTCGGTATCGATGCTGCGCGCTGTTCGGTGTTTGACAAGGCCAGCGAACAGCGCCTGGCCGATTCCTGAGCAAAGGATACCTGTGGCGACGATCAAGGATGTGGCCCGCCTCGCGGGCGTGGGCCTGGGCACGGCGTCGCGCGTGGTCAGCGGACGCGGTTCGGTCTCCCAGGCTACCTTGGAAAAGGTGCGCCAGGCGATCGAGGAGCTCGACTTCCGTCCCTCGCACGCGGCGCGCTCGCTGTTGTCGGGCACCACCCAGATGATCGGGGTGTATATCCCGGTCTTGAAAGGGACGTTTTTCACGCCGATCCTGCAGCTGATCGACACCGAGCTGCGCGCGGCCGGCCTGCACATGGTGGTCGCTTTTGGCGTCGGCACGGGCGATCCGCGCAGCCAGGCCATCGAAGGCATCAAGTTTTTGATGGAACGCGGCTGCGACGGCCTGATCGCCATGACCAACCACCTGCTCGATGACGATCTGGCCGCCCTCGGCCCCAAGCAATCGCGACTGGTTGCGCTCAACCACCATTTCGACAGCATTCCCGACATGTGCTTTTCGGCCGACCATACCGAAGGCGGGATGCTGGCGGCGCGCACCCTGCTCGAGCAGGGCCACACCAGGATCGCCGTGATCGCCGGTCCGTCGACCCTGCCCGACAATGTGGCGCGCATTGACGGCTTCATGCAGGAGCTGGAACGCAATGGCATCGATACGCGCGGCATGTGGATTGCCGAGAGCGACTTTTCGCCCGAAGGCGGGTGGCGCTCGGCCGAGGAGCTCGTCACATCCGGGCACGCCTTTAGCGCCGTGTTCTGCGCCAACGATGAAATGGCAGTCGGCGCCCTGTCGTATTTTCACGAAGTGGGCATGTCGGTGCCGCGCGACGTGTCGGTGTTGGGTTACGACGACACCCCGAGTACTGAATTTTCGGCGCCGCGCCTGACGTCGGTGCATGTGCCCTGGGGCGCAGTGACCCTGAGCGGTCTGAATGCACTGCTGAACCGCTGCTACGGCACCGAGCGCGCGATTGCGCGCGCATTCCCGATCAGTGTCACCCGGCGCGCTTCGCTGGCGCGGCCGATGTTTTGATTGACAAAAACGACGATAACTCGCACTAT
The DNA here is from genome assembly GCA_040385745.1 of Pseudomonadota bacterium. GTDB lineage: Bacteria > Pseudomonadota > Gammaproteobacteria > Burkholderiales > Burkholderiaceae_D > Telluria_A. The sequence continues at coordinate 22,827 of JAZKGU010000148.1, read as the reverse complement.
TGAGTCGATATTGGAATCGCTTCCAATTTAACCCTCCACCGGTCCCCATCATGCTCAAATCCTCCTGCTTCCTCGCCGCCGCCGTCTTGTTGCAAACCAGCCCCGCCAGCGCAGCGCCGGCCGCCAAGCCGCTGGCCGACTGGCCACGTGTAGCCAGCGCCGTGGCGCCGGACGCCAAACTTGAGGCGCAGGTAGCGCAGATCGTGGCCGGCATGACGCTGGCGCAAAAAATCGGTCAGATGACCCAGCCGGAAATCAAGACTGTCAGCCCGGCTCAGGTGCGCGACTATTACATCGGTTCCGTGCTCAATGGCGGTGGCAGCTGGCCCAACGGTAAGAAGAACGCCACGCCGGCCGACTGGGTCAAACTGGCGGACGCCTATTACGAGGCCTCGATGGCAACCGATATGAAAATCAAGGTGCCAGTGATCTGGGGCATCGATGCCATGCACGGCAACAGCAATGTGCTGGGCGCGACGCTGTTCCCGCACAATATCGGGCTGGGCGCGGCGCGCAATAAAAAACTGATCCGCGATATGGCGGTGGAAGTAGGCCGCGCGGTGCGCGCCACCGGCATCAACTGGGTGTTCGCGCCCACGCTGGCGGTGGTGCGCGACGATCGCTGGGGCCGCACCTACGAGAGTTTTTCCGAAGACCCGGCGCTGGTGGCGCAGTACGCCGGCGAGTATGTGCGCGGCCTGCAGGGTGATTTCCGCGGCGACGCCAACGTGGTGGCCACCGCCAAGCACTTCATCGGCGACGGCGGCACCGACCAGGGCAAGGACCAGGGCGTGGCCAGGTCGAACAAGGTCGACATGATCAACATCCACGGCGCCGGCTACTATCCGGCGCTGCAGGCGGGCGCGCAGACCGTGATGGCCTCGTTCAATAGCTGGAACGATGTCGCTGCGGGCGTGGACTACGGCAAAATGCACGGCAGTAAAGCGCTGCTGACCGAAGTCCTCAAGCAGAAGATGGGCTTTGACGGGTTCGTGGTCTCGGACTGGAACGGCATCGCCCAGGTCCCGGGCTGCACCAACGACAGCTGCGCCCAGGCGATTAACGCCGGCCTGGACATGATCATGGTCCCGGACGACTGGAAGGCCTTCATTGCCAACACCATCAAGCAGGTCGAGTCGGGCGCCATTCCCATGGCGCGCATCGACGACGCCGTCACCCGCATTTTGCGCGTAAAACTGCGCGCCAATATGTTCGGCAAAAAGCCATCGCAAAACCCGTTTGCCGGCAAGCCGGAAGCGCTGCAGGCGCGCGCGTTGGCACGCCAGGCGGTGCGCGAATCGCTGGTGCTGCTCAAGAACGACACCGGCGCGCTGCCGCTGGCGGCGGGCAAAAAAATCCTCGTGGTCGGCAAGAGCGCGGACAGCATGAGCAACCAGAGCGGCGGCTGGACCCTGACTTGGCAGGGCACGGACAACACCAACAAGGATTTCCCGAACGGCGACACGATCCTCAAGGGCATCCAGGAAGCCGCCGGTGCGGGCAATGTGACGTTCAGCGCCAATGCACGCGATGTCGACGTGAGCAAATTCGACGTGGTGGTGGCGGTGATCGGCGAGACCCCGTATGCAGAAGGCGATGGCGACATCGGCCCTTCCGGCACCCTGCGCCACAGCGGGCGCCATCCGGAAGACCTGGCGCTGCTGCAGGCCGTGGCGGGCAAGGGCCGGCCAGTGGTGACGGTGATGGTCAGCGGAAGGCCGCTCTACACCAACGATCTCATGAACCTGTCGGACAGTTTTGTGGCGGCCTGGCTGCCCGGCAGTGAAGGGCGCGGCGTGGCCGATGTCCTGTTCGGCGGCCAGTACAACTTCAGCGGCAAGCTCTCGTTCTCGTGGCCGAAGACGATCTGCCAGAGCGAGCTTAACGTCGGCAGCAAGAACTACGCGCCGCTGTTCGCTTATGGCTATGGCCTCAATTACGCCAGCAAGTCCAAGGTCGGCAAGCTCGATACCAACTACGCCCAGGGCGGCTGCGGCAGCACCAATATCTATCCGGTCTTCAATTCGGCCGACAAGGCGACCTGGCCGCTGCACATCGGCAGCGGCAACCAGCGCACGCCGCTCGGCAACGACGTCAACAGCACCATCAAGCTGCCTGGCGTCACCGTTGAAACTGCCCAGGTCAACACCCAGCAGGACGGCAAACTGGTCACCTGGACCGGCCCGGCCACGCTCAGCGCCTACGGCGCCAAGTCCGCCGCCCTGCCGGCCTTCGCCACCACCGATGGCGCGCTGCAGTTCGATACCATCGTCAGCGCGGCGCCGACGGGCAAGGTAACGGTGGCCGTTGGCTCCACCGCGCTCGACATGACGCAAGTGTTCAAACGACTGGCCGGAAAGCAGAAGCAAACCGTGCGCATTCCACTGGCCTGCTTCACGGCCAAGGGCGCCAACCTGGGCCAGGTCGACACCCCGTTCGCGGTGACCAGCGATGGCGGCTTTACTGCGGCGTTTGCCAACGTGGCGATCGTGGGCGGCGCGGCCAAAGAGAAAGATGCGCTGTCCTGCGCCGAGGTGAAGTAAGCATGGAGCCAGTGCGTTTTTTCGACGGTCCCCGTCTGCTCGCCGATGTGGGCGGCACCAATGCGCGCTTTGCGCTGGAAACCGCACCGCGCGTATTCGAAGCGGTAGCGGTGCTGCCGTGCGCCGACTACGCTACCCTGGGCGCGGCCATCGCCGCCTACCTGGCCATGCCGCAGGCGGCAGCGCACGCGCAGCAGGTGCGCCACGCCGCCATTGCGATCGCCAATCCGGTCGACGGCGATGTGGTCAGTATGACCAATCACACCTGGAGCTTCTCCATCGCCGAGCTGCGCGAGTCGCTCGATCTGAGCACGCTGCTGGTGGTGAACGACTTCACGGCTTTGGCCATGGCCCTGCCGCATCTGCGTCCTTCGCAGCGGCTGCGGGTGGGCGGCGGAATGGAGCTGCCGGGTCGCACCATCGGTCTGATCGGACCTGGTACCGGCCTGGGCGTATCAGGCATCGTGCCGGTGGACGGGCGCTGGGCAGCGTTGGCGAGCGAGGGCGGACATGCCAGTTTCGCCCCTGGCGACGATACCGAGATCACGATCATGCAACACCTGTGGCGCGAGTTCGGACATGCCTCGGCCGAGCGGCTGCTGTCGGGACCCGGGCTGGAATTGATTTATCGCGTCATCTCCGGACGCGCCATGGGCGCGGCCAGCATCACCCAGCATGCGCTGGACGGGAGCGACCCGGACTGCGCGCGCACGGTCGATACCTTCTGCGGCGTGCTGGGGGCCGTGGCCGGCAATGTGGCGCTCATCCTTGGCGCCACTGGCGGAATGTATATTGGCGGTGGTATCGTGCCAAGGCTGGGTCATTTGTTCGCCGCCTCGCCGTTTCGTGCTCGCTTCGAGGCCAAGGGGCGGCTGAACCCCTACCTGGCGCGCATCCCGACCTTTTTGATTACCGAAGAGTACCCGGCCTTCCTGGGTGTTTCTGCGATATTGTCCGAACAGCCGGTCCACCGGCACTGATTACAAATACTAAAGGAGACACACATGGAACACATTTCCCAGCCGGGGGCGCTACGCAGCCAAGGCGCACAGGCCGACAACACAGGCCCGCTCGTCATCGTCACGATCCTGTTTTTCATGTGGGGCCTGCTCACCGCGCTCAACGACGTGCTCATCCCCCATCTGCAATCGGTCTACACGCTCAATAATGTGCAGGCCATGCTGGTGCAGTTCTGCTTCTTCGGCGCCTACTTCGTGGTCTCGCTCCCGGCCGGCATGCTGATCAAAAAGATCGGCTACCAGAAGGGCGCCGTGACCGGGCTGCTGATCGCCGCCGCCGGGTGCGCGCTGTTCTACCCGGCCGCGACCTCGGGTTACGCATTGTTCCTGCTGGCCTTCTTTGTGCTGGCGTCGGGCATTACCATCTTGCAGGTGGCGGCCAATCCCTACGTGACCGAACTGGGCGACCCGCAAACCGCATCGAGCCGGCTGACATTGACCCAGGCCTTCAATTCGCTTGGCACCACCGTCGCGCCATGGCTGGGCGGCATGCTGATCCTGTCGGGCGTGGTGCTGGGCGCGAGTGAACTTGCAGCGCTGCCGGCCGCCGAGCAGGCCGCCTACCGCGCCAAGGAGGCTGCCATGGTGCAGGGCCCCTACCTGGCGCTGGCTGCGGCGCTGCTGACGCTGGCCGTGCTGTTCGCGCTGGCGCGCCTGCCGGCAATCACCCACGCCGAACCGGTCGGTACGCTGGCCTCGAGCGGCAGCGAGTCGGCCCTGTCGCACCGCCACCTGGTGCTGGGCGCGATCGGCATCTTCTTGTATGTAGGCGGGGAAGTGAGCATCGGCAGCTTCCTGATCACCTTCATCAGCCAACCTGAAATCGGCAATATGACCCATGCCGAGGCGGCCAAGTACGTCAGCGCCTACTGGGGTGGCGCCATGGTTGGCCGTTTCATCGGCTTTGCCGTGATGCGCACGATTAGCCCTGGCAAGGCGCTGGCCTTCAACGCGGCCTGCTCCATCATCCTGATCCTGATCGCCACCTTCGGCGGCGGCATGCTGGCGATGTGGGCGATCATTGCCGTGGGCCTGTGCAACTCGATCATGTTCCCCACCATTTTCAGCATGGCGCTGCACAAGCTGGGCAAGCTGACCGGGCAGGGCTCGGGCATCCTGTGCATGGCGATCGTGGGCGGCGCGCTGGTGCCGCTGCTGCAAGGCTACCTGGCCGATACTGCCGGCCTGCAGATCTCGTTCCTGGTGCCTGCAGCCTGCTACACCTTCATCCTGTACTTCGGTCTCAAGTACGCTGGCATGTACCAGAAGCAGTAGCCGAGCGTCACTCCTGAACTTGCACGCGGGGGGAGGTGTCAAAACCGACACTTCCCCCCAACTCGTTCAGGAGATCGATATGCTCAAGAAAAAATTTATCAAGGGTGCGCTCGGCATCACGGCCATTGCTGCGGTGTTTGCAGCAGTTGCAGTGCAGGCTCAGTCTTCCGGCAATCAGACCGGCACCTCCACCGGCCCGCAAACCGGCAGCCAGGCCACGGGCACCCAGTCCAGCGGCCAGAAGGGCAGCCAGACCAGCGGCCAGGCCACCGGCAGCACCACCTCGGGCAGCCCCACGGCCGGCCAGGATACCCAGAGCGGCAGCACGGCCACGGGCGCGGGCCAGACGGGTGGCACCACCGCCAGCGGCACCGGCACGTCCAGCGCGGCGCTCAGCAGAGCCGACCGCAAAATCGTCATGAACATGGCCCAGCAGCACATGGCCGAAATCGAGGCGAGCCGCATGGCGCAAACCAAGAGCCAGAGTGAACAGGTCAAAAATTTTGCACAGCAAATGATTGACGACCACACGCGTGCGCTGGGCGAAGTGCAGCAGTTGGCGCAGGCGCGCAATCTGACCCTGCCTACCGAACTGGATCGCACGCACCGGGCCCAGGCCAACCGTCTTGCCAAACTCGACGGCGAGGCGTTTGACCGCGCCTACATGGCGCAGGCCGGCGTGAGCGACCATAAAAAAACCCATGGCATGTTGCGTCAGGCGCAGAGCCGCGCCAAGGATCCGGAGATCAAGGCGCTCGCGGCACGCACCTTGCCGGTGGTTGACCAGCATCTCAACTCGGCGCAGCAACTGCACAAACATACTGCAGTGGGTAGCAGCCGTACCCAGGGAACGACGGGTTCGTCCCAACAGCAGCCGCCGCAGCAACAACAGCAGCCGCAGGATCGGCCACAGCAGTAGCAATTCCGGGGTAGCCGCCACGCAGCGGCAGGATTACAATTCGTCAAGTTAATCCGCCTGTGCGTCAGGCTACCCCGGAGGTACCATGCATCCAGTACTTAGAAATATCCTCGCCATCATTGTCGGCTTTCTCGCCGGCAGCGCCATCAATATGGGGTTCATTATGATTGGCGGCAGCGTGGTGCCGCCACCGCCGGGGTCGGATGTCAACACCATGGAGGGCATGCAAAGGGCCATGCTGCTGTTCGAGCCGAAGCATTTCCTGTTTCCGTTCCTGGCCCATGCGCTGGGCACCCTGGCGGGCGCGGCTGGGGCCGCATGGTTTGCTGCCAGCCGCAAACTTGAAATGGCCATGGTGGTCGGTGCGCTGTTTCTGGCCGGCGGCGTGGCGGCGGTCATGATGCTGCCTTCGCCGGTATGGTTCTCCGCGCTCGACCTGATCGGCGCTTATATTCCCATGGCCTACCTGGGGTGGAAACTGGCGACCTACAAGCAAGGCAGCGCCGCCCTTCAGCCTGGCTGAAGCGGGGCGGTGTCAGGGGCGCTGCAGCAGTTTGTCGAGCGCTTCCATTTCCTGGTCGCGGCCTGCCGCGCGCAGCGCGAAGCTAGGGTAGACAACAATGTCGGGCGTGACGCCGGCGTCAGGCGTGGTTGCGCTGTAAGTGGCCGCCAGCAGGGGGATGTCGACCGCCACCCCGGAGGCAGGCAGAGTCACCCACGCCAGCTGGCCGCCGTTCAGACCCCGCTCGTTGCCGCCTGTGACTTGGCCGATCAAAGTGGCGGCGCCGCTGGCCTTGGCCAGTTTAGCCAGCATAAACGTAGCTGAACTATTCTCCGGCCCGACCAGCAACCACGCCTTGCCGGTGAAGCGCATCGGCTGCGGCGCAATTTCGACCAGCTTTCGTGCATTGGGCCGGAAACTCAAACGTCCCGCCTGTGGGCCGTCCGCGATCTGGTCCACCAAGCCGCTACGGTCGAAAAATCGCACATCCCAGGTTTGCAGATGGCGCTGCATCTCCGCCGGCACCCGCTCGACCATCGTCACCGACTGGTCCGACACGTGGGTCATGGGCGCCGCGACCAGATAGGACAGCAGCGCGGTGCCGATCGCACCATCGCCACCCTCATTGCGGCGAATGTCGATCACCAGTTGCTCGACATTGGCGCGCCGCAGTTCGGCAAAGCTGTCGGAAAAAAAGTGCTTCCAGTCGAACTTGCTACGGTAGACCGAGAAGGTAGGGAGGGTCATGACAGCGCGTGCGCCATCGATGCGCAGGCTCCAGCGCTCGTCCGGCTTGGACCTGGGCCTGATGGCGGCGGCGCGCGCGGCCAGCGTGATGGCGCGTACCTCGACGCTTTTGGGCGCGGCGGCGCCACGAACTGCGCTGATGCGGTAGACGCCAGCGGCGGGTGGCGCCAGCAGAGGCCACACGATGTCCATCATGCTGTAGTCGTCGCGGTCGTGGCCCAGCTGGCGCAGGCGCTTGCCGTCGCTGGCGCCATCGGCGCGCAAATAGGGCAGCATCATGCTCACCACCTGTAGGGCGGTTCGGCCGTCGATGGCAAGCACTTCGTCGCCGGCCGCGATGGCCGGGTCGGCGCTGGCCAGCACCAGCCATCGGCCCGCGACCAGCGTCATGGTGAACGGCAGCTTGTCGGGGGCCTCGAGCAGTTGCTTCTTGACTGGCCCTTGCTGGTTCAGGACATTGGTCCAGGTATGGCCACAGCGCACGGCTGCGGCCAGCTCGGTCGCCGCCAGGTACATTTCGCCCGCCGAGCGCGCCGCCGTAGCGCGCTGGCGGAAGCGCTCGAACGAGGCAGCTACCTGCGCCGGAGTGCGATATTTGTCGAGCGCCGGGTGCAGCGCCTGCATCGTATTGACGAGGATAGCCGCGTCAAGGGCGGCCTGTTCGGCGCTCAGAGACTGCGCCATTGCCGGACCAGGGTGCTGGGACAGGAGAGCGCCAACAAGGGCAAACTGGATGAGAAGGATCTTCATGATGGCCTTGCAAGTGGATGAGGCCCCACTGTGGCGCCGGCGTCGGCCCATGGCGTCCCAACTTCACGGCGCCGCAGCAAAATATACGATTCGGGACTGCGTTTATTCTGATACCCGGACCGGCGCGGCGCGCGGCGGCCGGTAGTCGCGCGGGGTTTTCCCGGTGTAGAGCTTGAACGAGCGGTTGAAACTGGCTTTGGAATTGAAGCCCTCGGCCAGGGCGATATCGAGGATAGCCTGATTCTCGTCGGCCTGTTGTAAAGCCGCGACAACGGCGTCCACGCGCAGGCGATTGATCATCTCGTTGAAATTCAGGCCCAGCCCCTCGTTCATCGCGCGTGAGAGGGCGGTGGTATTGGTGCCGATTTTTTGCGCGAGCGAGGCCAGGCTCAGTTCCGGATCGCGCCACCACTGTCCTTCGATGACCATGGCGCGCCAGCGTTGGCCCAGTTCTGCCTGGGTTGGCGCCGGCGGAACTGGGAGGCCGATATTCTCAAACAGGACAGGCGGCTCCGCTGGCGGCGGGGCGGCAGGCGCCGGGACCTGGACAAGCGCCTGGCGGTAGCCCTCGGCGCCCAGGTAGGCGATGGCGATTGCGAGCCACAGATAGAAGGGAAAGCGCTGAAAGTAGTTCAACCCCGCCGACGCCAGTTCCGCAGCGCCCAGCAGCAGCCATGCGCCCAGCGTAAGGCCGAAGGTGATGAGCACATTGCGCTTCCATTCTGCTTGAGGCGGCTCGCCGGCGCCGGCGTGCGCGCGCCATGCCAGCGTCCAGTAAAAGCCGAGCGACAGCAGTACGCACAAGTTTTCGACGGGGTCGATCAGCGGCACATGGACCGCCGCGTCCCAGCTGTTCTTGAAAGCGAGCGGCTGGACGAACATGGTGCTGTAGTACAGCAGCTGCGCCAGCGCCGGCGCCAGGTGCAGGCCCCAGCGCGGGGGCATGGACTCGGCCCCGCTGTTCAGGCATGCCATGTAAAGATAGAACAGCGGGCCGATAGCCAAGGCCAGGTTGTAGGGAAAATAGGACAGCCAGGGGTAGGCGTCGTAGTAGCCGGCATAGCCGACGATGTAGGGAAAGGTGTATAGCGCAAGCGCCAGGATGAGGGCCGCGAGGATCCGGTTGGCTGCCCGGTTGACTGGCGCGCAGCACAGCATGACAGCGCGCATCACCCCGTACAGGGCGGCCAGTAGCAGGACAATACTCATCGAGCCAAATCGAATCATCATGTCGGTCAGCTGAAACGGAAGAAAGCATTCTACGCGAAATAGGCTGCTGGTCGAGCAGTCGAAATAGTACGCGCCCAGGCGCTACAATGATGGGCCATGCTCGCCATCCTGTCCGTCACCTTTCCATTCTTTGCGCTCGTGCTGTGCGGGTATGTCGCCGTCCGGCGCCACCTGCTGCCGCAGCTCGCCATCCCCGGACTCAATGGCTTTGTGCTGTACTTTGCCTTGCCCTGCCTGCTGTACCGGTTTGGCGCAAACACCCCGCTGGCGCAACTGCTCGACCCGGGCGCGTTTGCCGTCTATCTGGCCTGCGCACTGGCGACCGTCGGGCTGACCATGGCCGCCACGCTGGGGCGCCGCCGCGACTGGAACAATGCCTCATTCGGCGCGCTGCTGGCCGCTTTCCCCAATACCGGCTTCATGGGCGTGCCCCTGCTCGTGGCGCTGCTGGGCGCGCGTGCCTCCGGCCCCGTGATCTTGTCAATTGCGGTCGACCTGATCATCACCACTTCGCTGTGCCTGGCGTTGTCGCGCCTCGGGCAGGGCGACGCCAGGAGCAGCGGGGCGGCGCTGCGCCAGGCCCTGGCCGGCATGCTGCGCAATCCCATGCCCTGGTCGATCGCGCTGGGCGCGGCGGCGTCGTTTGCGCAGATTGTGCTCCCTGCTCCGGTCATGCAGACCGTCGGGCTGCTGGCCGACGCAGCCTCGCCGGTGGCCCTGTTCACCATCGGGGCAGTGTTGGCGCGCTCGCAAATGAATGCGTCCTCGTCGACGCCGGCCTCGGACTATCTGCCGGTGGCGCTGGCCAAGCTGCTGCTGCATCCGATCCTGATGCTGGGCTTCGGCTACGGCGCGATTGGACTCGGCGTGCAGCTTGACCCGTTCACGCTCAAGGTGCTGGTGCTGCTGGCCTGCCTGCCCTGCGCCAGCAATGTGGCCATGCTGGGAGAACGCTTTGGCGCCGACACCGGCCGCATGGCGCGCATCATCCTGGCCTCGACCGCACTGTCCTTCCTGAGTTTCTCCGCAGCCGTTGCGCTAATGGCATAATTACCGGTTGTGTTGAGGTCTTTATAGTATTGACCGTCAGCCAGCGATGGCGATTGAGTGAGGATTTGGATGATGGACATGTTTGCATCGGATACGGCGCTGGCCCAGTGGGAGGCCGAGCTGGCCCCCCTGCGCGGCGCCGAGCGTTTGCATCGCGTCGTCATGTTGGCCTGGCACCTGCGCCAGCGCGATCCGGCACGCGCGCGCGCCCTGGCCGGCGAGGCGGAAGCGCTGCTGGCCCTGTTACCCGGGGCGCAGCGCAGCTTGCTGCAGGCGCGTCTGGATCTGATCGAGGGCGAGGCCAAGTGGCTGTTCGGCCAGCTTGATGCTGCGCGCGCTCTGGCCGACCAGGCGTTTTCCATCTTTGAAGCGCAGGGCGACGCCATTGGCAGTGCCGACGCCCGCTGGTTGCGTGCCTGGATCGAGGTTGACCGCGGCAACGCGGGGCTCAGCGACGTCGAACTTAGCTTGGGCGCGGAAGATGCCCGCCTTGGCGGCGACCCGGTGCGGGCCGATATCATCGATGCCGCCGCGGCGCTGTTTGCGGTGTTCCGCGATCTCAATTCGGCCGAGCAGCGCTGGGGCGGCCGCTTCGATATTAATGACGAGAGCCTCGACCCCACCGCGATGGGCTGGGTGCACGACTATCTGGGCACCAGTGCCTTTCAGGCCAGCGACTTCGGGCGTGCCGTCAGCCTGCTGATGCGCGCTTTCGAGGCCGCGCTGGCCAGCGGCCAGGTGCGGCGCGCGATCAACATCGCCACCAACATCGGCAACGGCTTCACCAGCCTCAATGCCCACCATGCCGCACTCGAGTGGATGCAGCGAGGCCTCGACCTGGCGCGCCCCACCGGCTGGCCAATGAGCATCGGGCTGGGGCTGATGCAGACCGCCGAAACACTGCGCCACCTTGGTCAGCGCGAAGCAGCCATGGACCTGCTGCACCAGTCACTGTCGACCTTGGCTTCGCTGAGCGGCTCGCGTGCGTATGCTATCGCGCTTGAATACCAGGGCGACCTGGCACTCGATGATGGCGATTACGCCAGGGCGCTCGACAGCTTCGCCCGCCTTGAAGAACGTGGCGAGGCGCTCAAGCAGGCCGATTTTCAAAGCGGTGCGCGGCGCGGCCAGGCGCACGCCTTGTCGCACCTGCACCGTCCTCACGAAGCGCTGGCCAAGGCCGACGCCGCGCTGACCCTGGCGCGCGAACATGGCGACGCCTACAACCAGATCGCCGCGCTCAAGGTCCTGGCCGAGATTCATTCGCGCCACCAGCTGTCCGCGCCACCGCATATGGTCGCGCCCAGCGCAGCCCTGCATTATCTGAACCAGGCACTGGCGGTCGCTGCCACCATCGACGGCTATATCGTGCCGGGTGACCTGCTCGACGCGGTGGCGCGCGGCTATGCCAACATAGCTAACTTTGAACGCGCTTACGAGATTTCGCTGCAGGCTGGCGCCGCGCGCGACAAGACCCACAGCCAGGAAGCGACCAACCGCGCGGTGGCGATGCAGGTGCAGTACCAGACCGAACGCGCCAAGACAGAAGGCGAGCATCATCGCCAGCTCGCCGCCGCCGAGGCCCAGCGCGCCGAGGTGCTGCAGCAGACCAGCGCGACGCTTGAGCACCTGTCGGCCATTGGCCAGGAAATCACCACTCACCTCGAGGCAGCCGCCGTGTTTCGCGCGCTCGACCGCCATGTGCACGGCCTGCTTGACGCCACCCATTTCTCGATTTTCCTGATCGATCCTGACGGCAGTTCGCTGACCTGCGCGTTCGGCATCGAGGCGGGCAAGACCTTGCCACCGTCCAGGTTTTCGCTCACGGACCAGCGCGCCAATTCGGTACGCTGCGTACGCGAGCGGCGCGAAATCGCGATCGAGCTTGACGATGATGCCGATACGCCCAACCTGATTCCGGGTACTCTGCGCACGCTCAGCTTGCTGTTCGCGCCGCTGCTGATCGGCGAAAGGGTGCTGGGCGTCATGACCGTGCAGTCGCTGGCATCGCATGCCTACGGGGAGAGGGAGCGGCTCATCTTCCGCACCCTGTGCGCCTACGGGGCCATCGCGCTTGATAATGCCAGCGCCTACCGGCAGGTGGCCGCCACCTTGAAAACGCTGAGCGCGACCCAGGCCCAGCTGCTCGAAAAGAATCTGGAACTTGAGCACGCCTACAAGGCGCTCGAAGACGTGAGCCTGACCGACCAGCTGACCGGCTTGCGCAACCGCCGCTTTTTCCTGCAGCATGTCGATGCCGATATCAATATGAGCCTGCGTCGCTACGACGACCGGCTGCATAGCGGTGGCGCTGAGCGTGAAAGTTCGCCCGGCAAGGACCTGGTGTTTTTCATGGTCGACCTTGATCACTTCAAGCAAGTCAACGACACCCATGGTCATGCCGCAGGCGACGCGGTGCTGGTGCAGATGCAGGAGCGCCTGCGCGAAGTGTTTCGCGAGTCCGATTACCTGGTGCGCTGGGGCGGGGAAGAGTTCCTGGTGATGGCGCGCGCCACCCATCGCGACGACGCGAAGGTAGTGGCCGAGCGTATTCGCAAGGCCGTCGCCGACCGCCTGTTCACTCTGCCCGACGGCACCCAACTGCACAAGACCTGCTCGATCGGCTTTGCCTGTTTTCCCTTTGTGCCCACCGCGCCGCGCCTGCTGCCATGGTCCGAAGTGGTGGAGCTGGCCGACCAGGCCCTGTACCTGGTCAAGCGCTCGGGCCGCAACGCCTGGGCCGCGATTTACAGTACGCCTGAATCGGGGCTGGGGGAACTCTTCCCGCGGCTGATCCACCGTCTGGATGAATCGCTGGCGTCCGGCCAGGCGCGCCTGGTCACCAATCTTGAACGGGTCGAGGCGAGCGCCGGCGCGAAGACGCGCCGCCTGCTCGCGGACGCCAGCAAACCGACGTCGTAAGCCACTCGCGAAGCGGTTTTACGCGTCGCCAAGACCGGTGTCCTGGGCTACGCGCTGGCGGTCCCCTGGCGAGCGGTTTTGGCTCAGCTTAAACTTGCCCTGCATGCGCTGCACCGGGATCTCGATGCCGACGATTGCCTGCGCCAGCTTGTCGAGAAATTCGCGCGGCGCCTCGTGCATCGACCACGGTTGAGGGCGCGCTGCTTCGTGGTGGTTGGTGAGGCGTTCGAGCAGGGCAAGCAGCCACACCGGATCTTCGATGGCGCGCAGGCGGCCATGCGCGTGCACCACCGTGTAATTCCAGGTCGGCACCACCTTGCCGCTGGCCGCCTTTTCCTCATACAGCGATGGCGCCACGTAAGCTGAAGGACCCTGGAATACGACCATGGCCTCGCCTTGCTGGCGCCACAGCGGATTGGCGCGCGCCACATGGGCGCGCAATACGCCGAACGGCGCGTCATCGGCCGGCGCAGCGATTTCAAACGGAATGTGATCGGCGCACAGGCCGTCCGCGCCATGGGTGACCAGGGCCCCCAGCGGGTGCTGGCGAATCAGGCCGTGCAACCGATCGAGCCGGGTTTCGTTGAAGTGGGATGGCAGGTACATGCTCAGGCAGCGCTTTCGACAGTGACAACAGCTTTGATGGAATTGGCGATGTAGCATTGGTCGTGCGCCGCGTGATGGATGGCGGCCAGTTCGGTAGCGTCTGGCGCGCGCTGACCCGAAAACACGAGTGCCGGGCGCAGGCTGATGCGCGTCATGGACAGCTTGCCATCGACATCGCGTTCCAGCACCCCGATTGCATGATCGCGGTAGCTATCGACCACAAAACCGCGTTGCGCTGCAATCGACAGAAAGAACAGCATGTGGCAGCTCGACACGGCTGCCACCAGTGCTTCCTCCGGATCGACATTGGCGGCATCGGACATCGGCAGCGGCACCGACAAGGGTGACGACGAGGCGGGAACATGCAATCCACCGTCGAACACCCATTCGTGCGCGCGGCTGTAACGATGGTCGGTGAAAGGCTGGCCGGCGCGCTCCCAGGCGACGGTGGCTTCGAACTGCTGCATGGCGTGGCTCCGCTGATGGTGTACCTCTATGTTACGTCCGCATTTGGCTTGCTCAAATATCCAATTTGCGCCAATATTCAACTACCAATGCACATCTCCGACATCTTCGCTGTACAGCCGCTTGAGCGCGGCGGCGACACTCCCTTGTTCCGCCAGCTGTACGCGCGCATCAAGGAGGCGATCCTCAACGGTACGCTCGGCCCCGGCATACGCCTGCCGCCCACGCGCGCGCTGTGCTGCATGCTGGCCGTGTCGCGCCAGACGGTACTCAACGCCTACGATCAGCTCATGGCCGAGGGCTACCTCAATGGTACCGTCGGCCGCGGCACCTTTGTCAGCGCCTGCCTGCCGATTGCGCCAGCGCTGCCGGGCGCAGCGCCGCAAGGCTTGATGCGGCCACTGTCAGCGCGCGGCATGGCGTACGCTGGCGCGATGGGCAAAGTGGGTTTTCACCAGGGTGCGCGGCGCGCATTCCGGGTCAGCATGCCGGGCCTGGACCTGTTCCCCTTCGACATATGGAGCCGGCTCGAGGCGCGCCGCTGGCGCCGGCCCGACCATCACATGGGCTACAGCGACCCGGCCGGCTTTGCCCCACTGCGTGAATTGTTGTGCGTGTATCTGCGCGCTGCGCGCGGGGTCAACTGCACGCCCGAGCAGATTGTCATCACCTCCGGCTCGCAGCAGGGTTTGTACCTGCTGGCGTCGCTGCTGCTGGCCCCGGGCGACAAGGTATGGGTGGAGTCGCCCGGCTATCAGGGTGCAGGTGCGCCCTTGTTCGCAGTCGGCGCGAAGGTGTGCACGGTCCCGGTTGACGAGCAGGGCATGGATGTGGCGTATGGAGCCAGCTGCTATCCCGACGCGCGCATGGTGTTCAGCACCCCGTCGCATCAGCTGCCGCTGGGGGTGACCATGTCGTTGCAGCGGCGCCTTGAGCTGCTGCGCTGGGCTGCGGCCAGCAAGGCCTGGATCATCGAGGACGACTATGACAGCGAATACCGCTATAACGGTCCGCCGCTGGCCTCGCTGCAAAGCCTCGACAGCGCCGGCTGCACGGTGTACGTCGGCACGATGTCGAAGGTACTGTTCCCCGGCCTGCGCCTTGGTTATATCGTGGCGCCCCCGGCGCTGGTGGAACCGGTGGTGCGCGCCAAGGCGGTGCTGGACCGGCACAATGCCATCGTGCCGCAGATGGTGTTGGCCGACTTCATGGCGGAGGGCCACTTCGGGCGCCATATCCGGCGCACGCGCCAGGCCTATGGCGAGCGCCGCGAGGCGCTGCTGAGCGGGATCGAGCGGCATCTCGCCGGCGAGTTGCGCTGCGGACCAACCGACACCGGACTTGACCTGTGCGTGTTCCTGCGCCGCCGTCTCGATGACGAAGCGGTGGCGCAGGCCGCCCTGGCGCGTGGTCTCGAATTGCGCCCCCTGTCCTACTACGCGAGCCGGGTGGCGACGCCCGAATGCGCAGTCGATCCGGGGCTGCTGCTCGGCTTTGCAGCGGTGACGCCCGTTGAAATTGCGAGCGCCGTCAAGCTATTGGCCAAGGTGCTGCGCGCAATGACTTGATATACTGGCGCGCATGAACACTATCCGCTGCTCCTGGGCCAACATGGCCAATCCCCGTTACGTCGAGTATCACGATCGTGAGTGGGGCGTGCCATGCCACGACGAAAACACCCTGTTCGAAATGCTCAATCTTGAAGGCGCCCAGGCAGGCCTGAGTTGGGAAACCATCCTCAACAAGCGCGCAAATTATCGCGCCGCCTTCGACAACTGGGACGCCGAAAAAATCGCCCGCTACGACGCCGAAAAAGTGGCGCAGCTGCTGGCCAATCCCGGCATTGTGCGCAACAAGCTCAAGGTGGCGGCAACCATCACCAATGCGCAGGCTTATCTGCGTCTGCGCGCCGAGGGCAGCTCGCTCGACCAGTACCTGTGGGCTTTCGTGGACGGCAAACAGATCGTCAACCGCTTTACGCGCGAGTCGCGGCCGGCGAAAACCGAGCTGTCGGACCGGATTTCCAAAGACCTGCTCAAGCGCGGTTTCAAGTTTGTCGGCTCGACCATCGTGTACGCCTATATGCAGGGCATCGGCCTGGTGGACGATCATGACGTCGCCTGCTTCCGCCACTGCGACAAGTGATCCCGTGACGCGCGCGGCGCACTGGCGCGGGCGCGCCCATTACGTTATCTTCGATAGCGCCTTCGGCGACGGCGAGCGTTTCGCCGCCACGCTCGCGGCCTGGCACACGGACCCCGATCGCTCGCACAGCCTGCACTACATCGCGCTCTCCGAAGGCGCGCTGCCCGGGTTTCGCCGCATGCAGTCTCCGGCATCCGGCGTCACGCTCGATCTGCTGCATGTGTCGCTCGAGCAGGCACTGGGCCAGCTCGACGCGCGCATCGATGCTTTCGAACTGCACGCCATGGACGGCGCCGGCAGCGGTTTCGCACGCGCGCTTGCCCGTCTGGCCGAACCGGGCGCGCTGCTGCACGGCGAAGGCCTGTCGCTCACTCAGGCGCACGCGCTGTCCGGCGCGGGTTTTGCGTGCCACTCGCCGGCGCCGCGCCGTCTGGAGGGCAGCTTCACCACCCGCAAGCCGCCATCGCCCTGGGCGCGCGCAGGTGAACCAGAGCGGCGTACCGTGGTGATTGGCGCGGGCCTGGCCGGCGCCGCGGCCTGCGAGCGCCTGTGTGCGCGCGGTTGGCGGGTGACGCTGGTGGAGCGCCACGCCGAAGCAGCCAGCGAAGCGTCCGGCAACCTCGCCGGCATCTTCATGCCGCTGCTGTCGAAGGACGACAGCATCATGGCGCGGCTGTCGCGCGCGGCATTTCTGTACGCGCTCGATTATTGGCACAGCCTGGGCGGGCTGGGTCCTGGCGGCGCGATCGAAGGCGCAGCATGCGGGGTGCTGCAGCTGGCGCGCGATGCGGGCCACGCGGAGGTGCAGCGTGCGGTCGCGGCCAGCCTTCACTATCCGCGCGAATTCGCCGAATGGATCGAGCAGCCGGCGGCGAGCGCACTGCTCGGGCGGGCCACGCCCCATGGCGCGTGGCTGTTTCGCCAGGCCGGCTGGGCGCGTCCGGGCAGCGTATGCCAAGCCATGCTGGCGGCTTGCGGCGAGGCCCTGGTGCGGCGTTTCGGCGTTGGCAGCGTCACCGTGGGGCGGCACCAAGGCCAATGGCAGGTCATCGACAGCGTGGGCGCCTGCATCGCCCAGGCGCCCGTGCTAATTATGGCCAACGGCGTGGGCGCCCTTGAGCTGGCGCAAAGCGCGGCGCTGCCCTTGGCGGCCGTGCGTGGCCAGGTGACCCACGTCGAGGCGGGGGAGCTGCCGTCCCTGCCGTTTGTGCTGTGCCGCGAAGCCTATCTCACGCCGGCCATCGGCGGTCTGCACAGCCTGGGCGCCAGCTACGACGACGACAGCGATCCGGCTTTGTCGGCCGCGAGCCAGCAAGAAAATTTCGACAAGATCCGTTCGCTGCTCGGGGACGGGGCAATCGGACATGCGGCACCCTTGCAGGGCCGGGTGGGTTTTCGCTGCGTGGCGCCGGACCGCTTGCCGCTGGTGGGCGCGCTGCCCCTGGCCGATGCGGGCGGGCGCATGGAACGGTTGCGCGATGTGCCGCGCTACCCCGGCCTGTACGGCTTGCTCGGCTATGCCTCGCGCGGGCTGGCCTGGGCCCCGCTGGCCGCCGAGTTGCTCGCTGCGCGGCTCGATGGCGAGCCGCTGCCGCTCGAATCCGACCTGGCCGGCGCGCTCGATCCCGCGCGCTTTGTGCTGCGCGCTCGGCGCCAGGGCAGTCGAGCAGGATCAAGTAATACGGACTGAGCTATAACATCGGCTTGTGCCCGGGCTCGCTAGTGATAAACTGAATGCAACGCGGGTGATCCCGCATCGATCGGGAAAGGGACGTACATGCGTGACATCGCAAAAGAAGTCTATGAAAAAATGAGAGTCGGTAACAGCGCCTGGATTAAACCGGTGGCTGCAAAGGGCGATACGCTTCCGGAATTTCAAGTTGTCCACGACAACGTGCGCCAGATGGCCGACGAGGGCCTGATTTCGATTTCCAAGGTCGAGCGCGACGCGGATGGGCTGATCGACGCCATCCGGATTCAAAAACTGGCCTGAGCTGCCGCCTTCGGCCAGACTGGTGCTGGCTCAGCCAGCCTTGCCGGCCTTTGGCTTGGCCGCCGCGCGCTTGGCCGGTGCTTTTTTGGCCGCCGGTTTGGCCGCCGCCTTCACTTCCTTCGCGGGCGCTTTCACTGCCGCGTTCACCATCGCCTTGCCCAGTTTGAGGGCTGGATTGCTGTCGGCCAGCTTGTTGGCAGCATCCTGCGCGCTGGCCATGGCGTCCGATGACATGGCGGTGCTGACCGCCTGCTTGAACTGATCCTGCAGCATGTTCCACCAGGCGGCCGGGTTGGCCATGGGGTTGGCTGCGCTGTCCTTGGCCGGCTCATCGCGGGCGGGCGCTGGCGCCTCTGGCGTGGGCGCCGGGGCTGCAAGTTTCGGTTCGGGAGGGCTTTCTACCTTGGCCACGGGCTCGACAGCAGGCTGGGCAAAGAAGGCCGAGGCGTAAGGCGCTGCGGCCAGCACCGACTTTTCGTTGGCGCCTGGCTGCTTGACAGCATTGGCGAGGGTGGCGCCCATCGATTTGAGGGTGGCGATCGTGCCGCGCTGCACTTCCAGCGCCTGAATGGTTCCACGCAGCATGGCGACATTGACGTTGAGCCAGGATTCCACTGCTTTCAAGTCGGCAATTTTTTTGTCCAGTTCATCGACCGACAGGGTCGGCGCGGCCATGCCGGGAAGATTCATGCCTGGCACGCTCATGCTGCCCCACAGGTTCTTGACGAAGTCCAGGGTGTCGGCGACGGCGCCGACGCCAGGCAGGTTGGGCATTTGCGGTTTGAGCATGTGGATCTCCGGGTAGTGTGGGGCTAGCGTATCAGATAATGAATTCGCCTTCAAAAAATGTTGTGCATTGCATAGCGGCCCGATGCATGCTGCATGGGGCGCTGTCAGCGGAATTGGCCGCTGAAGCGTTACACTAGCAAGATGACGATCGCTACATTCCTTTCCCGACAGCGCCGTGTACTGGCGCTGTGTGCGGCGACGGTACTGTTGCACTATCTCGCCATTGGCTGGGCCGGCGCGCGTATTGGTGCAGCGGCCCCGCGCGGCGAGACTCCGCCGCCGCCGCCCATCGTGGCCCAACTGAGCGCGCCGCCCGCGCCGGCTCCGATCGCGGCCAGCGCGCCAGCGCCAACATCCCAGCCCCGGCCTCGCCCCAAACCTGCCCCCAGCCCGGCCAGGCCGCTCGGGTCCAGCGCCGCGGCGCCTGAACAATTCATGGTGGCCGCGCCCGACGACGCGCCGACGTTGCCGGCACTGGAGGCACCGGTTCCGGAGGTCGTGGCCGCAGCGCCGGCCGAAGCTTCCGCGCCGGCCGAAGCGGCAAAACCGGAGCCGGCAGCGGCGCCGCGCTACAAGGTCAGCCTGCCGCCGTCGGCCGAACTCACGCTCGACGTGGCGCGCACCGACGCCAAGGGCAGCGAATGGTCGGGCAAGGCAGTACTGGACTGGCGCCGCAGCGGCGACCAGTACCGCATGACCATGGTGGCCAGCGTATCGCTGCTGGTCACCATCAGCCTGGCCGAACTGGCCAGCGAGGGTGCGGTCGGCCCAGATGGCATCGCCCCGCGCAGCATGACGGAAAAGCGCCGCGGCAAGGCGCAGACTGCCACCCACTTCAATGCCGACAAGGGCAGCATCACGTTTTCAGCCTCCGAAGCCAGCGTGCCGCTGGCGCCCGGAGCACAGGATAAAACCACCTTCATGATCCAGCTAGCCGGCATAGCGCGCGCCGATCCGGAGCAGTTGAACGCGCCGCTGCAGCTGCTGGTGGGCGAGGAAAAGCGCGCCGACGTGTACCGCTTCAGCGTGGTCGGGCGGGAGGATATCTCCACCCCTCTCGGCACCATCGCCACCGTCCACCTCACCCGTCCACCGAAGCCGGGTTCGTATAATTCGCACCTCGATGTCTGGCTGGCGCCAGGCTACGACTGGTATCCGGTCAAAATCCGCAACACCGAAGCCAATGGCGCGGTGACCACCCAGACGATCCGCAAGATCGTCGCTCTAGAGTCGGGAAAATGAATATGCGCAGTCTTGGATTGACACAGCTGGCGGCAGGCGCCGCGCTCGCGGCCACGCTGGCCAGCGCAGCGGCGCAGGATCACCCTGCTGTCAAATATGCTGTCGACGTGCCACCTTCGGCCGATCTTACCTATGCAATCAAGGCCGCGCAAAAGGGCATTACGCTCAGCGGCGAAGCGCAGGTGACGTGGCGCTCGGGAGCGGGCAAGTACAGCGTGGCGAGCACCACGCGCGCCCAGCTGCTCGGAAAAATCCTCGACAACCGCAGCGAAGGCGCGATTGATGCCTACGGCCTGGCGCCAGCGCAGTTCAATGAGAAGCGTTTTCGCAAAGACCCCACCAGCGCCACCTTCGACCGCGCGGCAAAAAGCCTGAGCTTCAACAGCGGCAAGAAGGTGTATCCGCTGGCCGGTGGCGAACAGGATCGCGCCAGCGTGCAGTGGCAACTGGCAGCAGTGGCGCGCGCCGCGCCCGAGAAACTCGTTCCCGGCGCCGAGCTGCGCTTTTTTGTCGCCGGTCGCAAGGATGCCGAAGCCTGGAGCTTCAAGGTCCTCAAGCGCGAGAAGGTGGCCACGCCCATGGGCGAGATGGAGTCGGTCCACTTCGTCAAGGCCCCGCCGCTCGACGACAAGGGCCAGAAGCTTGACATCTGGCTGGCGCCGGCGCGTGAATATTTTCCGGTCAAGCTGCGCTTCGAGGACGATGAGGGCGAGTATGTGGACCAGGTGGTGACTTCGATTACGGCAAAATAGGGGCGGTTCGCATTTGCACTATGGCAATTATTTGACTGCCTCCCGGCCGGACTGAACTGCTATACTGACGCCCCCGCGCATGCGTCCTGAATTGCCCGACTTACAATGATTGAACTAATGCCAGGCATGGCTTCGTCCGCTGAACCGCCTGCCCTCGGGCAGGCAGATCACGATTCCTTGCAGTCCCATTTCCACGCCGGCATCTCGGCCGACGAAATCGAGCAGGTATTTTCCCTCAAGCGTGCCCAGCCCATGCTGCAGGCCTTCACGGCCCTGTTCCATGGCGGCGGCGATGGCGTGCTGATCCGCCTGCTGGTATTGCGCGAGCTAGCGGGCGACGCCACCACCTCGGCCTTCACGCGCGGCGACATCAATCAAAAATTGTCTTACCTGCTTCCCGAAAGCCTGGAAACGGTGCTCATGCGCCTGCGCTCGCACGGCCTGCTGGCCTGGGACGCGCAAGCGGCGGTGTACCGGGTCACACCGATGGCGCGCAATGTGCTCTCCGCGCTCGACACGCTGCTGTCGATGGGGCAGGCCGACGACGAGGCCGAGATGGGTTTTCTGCTGTCGCAGGTGGCCGGCGCGCAGGCGGTGGGCGGCGTCACCGTCGACCAGCTCAAGCACCTGCTGGGACGCCTGGTCGACCTGACCGAAGAATTCCGCGACGCGATCGCCTCCGGGTCAGAGTTTCGCCTGAGGACCTCCCAGGCCAAGTGGCACATGGCCTGCGACTGGGTCGAGAAGGGCTCGCTGATCCTGCGCGCCATCACCAGCGACGAGCGGGCCGATGCTGCCACCCACAAGGCCGCGCAGGCCATCGGACGGGCCCAGAGCGCGCTGCTCAATATGCAGGGCATGTTCTCGCGCGCGCTCAATCAGATCGAGCGCCAGCGCGTGCACCTTGGCCAGTCGGGCCTGTCGACCACGGACGTCAAGCGTTGGCTGCTGGCCCATCCCGACCTGGCCACCCTGGCCGAGGGCGCGATCGACCGCCCGGTGCTGCCGCTGTTCGTGACCCCGGCCGAAATGATCGACGTAGCCGAAACCGAACTTCTGCTCGAACGCCAGGCTGCGCTCGGCCAGGCCGGCCTGCCGGTGGGACAGGATGCACCGATGACCGTCAACGAGACCCCTGCGATCCAGCTCGAGCTCGACGACTGGCTCGCACGCCTATCCGACTTTGCCAACCTGGGCGGCTTTCCCAGCTTTTCCGAGCACGGACCCAAGTCGGTGCCGATCCAGGATTCGCTGCTGCCAGCCAGCTTTGCCGTGGCCTCCTACCGCGCGTCGATGCTGCCGCTGCTGGGCGACGCCTCCGAAGCGAGCCTGCAGGGCGCTACCGCCGAACTGGCGCGCCTGCCGATTGCCTTTACCGCCAGCGACGCCATGGTGCAGCTGAACGACCCGCACGTGGCCGCCATGTCGGTTGCCACACTCTCGATTGTCGAGGAAGACCCCGAGCATGAATGACGACTCCCAAATCCTGATTGCGCGCCTGCTCACGCACCAGACCCTGCGCCGCGACGACAAGCTGGTCAAGCGGGTGCTGTCGGACGAAATTTTCCGCGCCGAAGTCGACAAGCGATTGCTCGAATCGGGCCTGAAAATGATCGACAATGTCTATGCCGACCATGTCACGCTGGCGCTGCACCGCGCCGTGGAGCCCAAGATCTTCGGCGCCAAGGACATCTGGCAGAACAATAACTTCGGCCTCACCCGCGACGGCGTGGCACTGCTGGTGGTGCTGTGGGCGCAGATCATCCTGCCCAAGCGCGAACGCCAGGAAACCCACATGAACGCCGACGACGACCAGGTCGACCTGTTCGACAAGGACAAGCCGATGCCGCGCGCCGAAGACACCTCGATCGGCATTTC
>JAZKGU010000147.1:0-21703 GCA_040385745.1 Pseudomonadota bacterium | reverse complement strand
TACACGGGCTGAGCACTAGTCAAGCTAGTGCTCAGCCCGTGTAGCATTTCTGGAGCTGACCCCCGCGTTGTTGCGTTGCCCGGCACATCTTGCGCTGGTACTGGTAGTGCGGTGGCTGGCCATACATCACACCAAGGGCAGCGCTGTCGTGTCCTTGATCCGCTGCAGCGCAAAGCTCGACTTCACATCGGCCACGGCCGGATGGCTCAGCAAGGTCTGCATCATGAAGCGCGAGAAGTGGTCCATGTCTTCCACGTGGACCCTGAGCAGGTAGTCCATTTCTCCCGTCATCGCATAGCACGCCACTACCTCGGGCCAGTTGCCTACCGACGCGGCGAAATCGGTGTGCGGGCTGCTGGTGGCGCGGCGTGCGCCGGCCGCATTGCTCGACCCTTCGCTGTGCTTTTCGAGCCGCACGTTCACGTAGGCCAGCAGTCCAAGGCCAATCTGCGCCGGGTCGAGCAGCGCCACGTATTGACGAATCACGCCCGCTTCTTCCAGGCGTTTGATGCGCCGCAGGCAGGGCGATGGCGACAGGCTGACCCGGTCCGCCACGTCCTGATTCGATAGCCGGCCATCGGCCTGCAAAATGGCTAAAATTTTGCGATCTGTTTTATCCAGCTCAATCTTTGACATATTTTCTCCAAAATCGGCATTCTCGCGCAATATTATTGCGCAGTTTTGCCGTGCGTGGGCATTGATTGGAATTTAATGCCGGGGCCTTCAGCCTATACTGTGCGCTATTAAAATGAGGAGACGGTCATGCAATTTACGCCTTGGGACAATCCGATGGGAACCGACGGGTTCGAGTTTGTCGAATACGCCGCGCCCGATCCGAAGGCGCTCGGCGCCCTGTTCGAGCAGATGGGCTTTACCGCCATCGCGCGCCACCGCCACAAGGACGTCACGCTGTACCGCCAGGGCGACATCAATTTCATCATCAATGCCGAAAAAGACTCGTTCGCGCAACGCTTCGCGCGCACCCACGGTCCATCCGTGTGCGCCATCGCCATCCGCGTCGAAGACGCCGCCTTTGCCTACCGCCGCGCGCTCGAATTGGGCGCCTGGGGTTTCGATAACAAGAACGGTCCGATGGAGCTGAACATCCCGGCGATCAAGGGCGTGGGCGATTCGCTGCTGTACTTCGTCGACCGCTGGCGCGGCAAGGGCGCCAACGCAGGTTCGGCCCCCGGCACCATCGGCGACATCAG
The DNA here is from genome assembly GCA_040385745.1 of Pseudomonadota bacterium. Classification (GTDB taxonomy): domain Bacteria; phylum Pseudomonadota; class Gammaproteobacteria; order Burkholderiales; family Burkholderiaceae_D; genus Telluria_A. The sequence continues at coordinate 20,492 of JAZKGU010000147.1, read as the reverse complement.
TATCTATGACGTCGACTTCGTGGCCATTCCCGGCGCTGTAGCCAACCCGGCGGGCAACGGCCTGACCTACATCGACCACCTGACCCACAATGTGCACCGCGGTCGCATGAAGGAATGGGCCGAGTTCTACGAGAACCTGTTCAACTTCCGCGAAGTGCGCTACTTCGACATCGAAGGCAAGCTGACCGGCCTGAAGTCGAAAGCCATGACTTCCCCGTGCGGCAAGATCCGCATTCCGATCAACGAATCCTCGGACGACAAGTCCCAGATCGCCGAATACCTCGACCAGTACCATGGCGAAGGCATCCAGCATATCGCGCTGGGCACTGACAATATCTACGATTCGGTCCAGAAGCTGCGCAACACCGGCATCATCTTCCAGGACACGATCGAGACCTACTATGAGCTGATCAACCGGCGTTTGCCGGGCCATGGCGAGAACCTGGAAGAGCTGCGCCGCCTGCGCATCCTGGTCGACGGCCATAGCAGCGAGACCGAGCGCGAACTGCTGCTGCAGATTTTCACCCAGACCGTGATTGGTCCGATCTTCTTCGAGATCATCCAGCGCAAGGGCGACCAGGGTTTCGGCGAAGGCAATTTCCGCGCGCTGTTCGAGTCGATCGAGCTCGATCAGATCAAGCGCGGCGTACTGGCAGATACAACAAATAAAACCGCCGCTTAAAACGCGGCACGGAGACACGCAATGAATGCACCACTCGATCCGGCCAAGCTGGGCGCCGAACCTTCCCACGAGATTTCGCTCGACGACAAATGGACGCTTGAACGCGGCCGCGCCTTCATGACCGGCACCCAGGCCCTCATCCGCCTGCCGATGATGCAGCGCGAGCGCGACCTGGCCGCCGGTCTCAATACCGCCGGCTACATCACCGGCTATCGCGGTTCGCCCGTCACCTCGGTTGACATGACCGCGGTCAAGGCCAAGAAGCATCTGGACGCCCACCACGTCAAATTCCATCCCGGGATGAACGAAGACCTGGCCGCGACTGCGGTGTGGGGCACGCAGCAGACCAATCTGTTCCAGGATGCCAAGTACGACGGTGTGTTCTCGATGTGGTACGGCAAAGGCCCCGGCGTGGACCGTTGCGGCGACGTGTTCAAGCACGCCAACAATGCAGGTTCGGCCAAACATGGCGGCGTGCTGGTGCTGGCCGGCGACGACCACGCGGCCAAGTCGTCCTCGACTGCGCACCAGAGTGACCACATTCTCAATGCCTGCGGCATTCCGGTGCTCTATCCGGCTTCGGTCCAGGAATACATCGACTACGGCCTGCATGCATGGGCCATGAGCCGCTACACCGGCCTGTGGGTGTCGATGAAGTGCGTTACCGATATCATCGAGTCGGGCGCCGTGGTCGACTTCGACCCGGACCGCGTGCAGATCCAGCTGCCGACCGACTTCACCATGCCCGAGGGCGGCCTGAATATCCGCTGGCCCGACACCGTGCTCGATATGGAAGTGCGGATGAACAGCTTCAAGTGGTACGCGGCCCTGGCCTATGCGCGCGCCAACAAGCTCAACAAGATCATCTGGGACAGCCCCAAGCCGAAGATCGGCATCATCACCGCCGGCAAATCCTATCTCGACACGCGCCAGGCGCTGGCCGATCTGGGCATCGACGAGCAGGCCGCCAGCGACATCGGCATCCGCCTCTACAAGATCGGTATGACCTGGCCGCTCGAGGCGGACGGCGTGCACGAATTCGCCAAGGGCCTGGACGAGATCCTGGTGGTGGAAGAAAAGCGCCAGATTCTCGAATACGCACTCAAGGAAGAACTCTACAACCTGCCCGACGGCGAGCGTCCGCGCGTGGTCGGCAAGTTCGACGACACCGGCGAATGGTCCAACAAGGGCGGCACCGGCCACGGCGACTGGCTGCTGCCGGCCACCTATGAACTCAATCCGGCGCTGATCGCGCGCGCCATTGCCAGCCGCATCTCGCACTACTGCGCCGGCCATCCGGTCGAGCAGCGCGTGAAAGAGCGCATCGCCTTCCTCGAGGCGAAGGAGCTGGTGCTCAAGAGCGCCGGTCTCAAGCCCAACCCGGATACCGACCGCACCCCGTATTTCTGCTCCGGCTGCCCGCACAACTCCTCGACCAAGGTGCCGGAAGGCTCGCGCGCGCTGGCCGGCATTGGCTGCCACTACATGGTGCTGTGGATGGACCGCGAGACCTCGACCTTTACCCACATGGGCGCCGAAGGCGTGACCTGGGTGGGGCAGGCGCCGTTCACCAACGAAAAGCATGTGTTCACCAACCTGGGCGACGGCACCTATTTCCACTCAGGTATCCTGGCGATCCGCGCCGCGGTGTCGGCCAAGGTCAACATCACCTACAAGATCCTGTTCAACGACGCCGTCGCCATGACCGGCGGCCAGGAATTCGACGGTCCGCTCGACCCGGGCATGATCAGCCGCCAGATCGCCGCCGAAGGCGTCGGCCCGATCATCGTCGTCACCGACGAGCCGGACAAGTACCCGTCCGACTACAAGTGGGCCGAAGGCGTCACCGTGCGCCACCGCAGCGAACTGATGGACGTGCAGCGCGAACTGCGCGACAAGCCGGGTGTGTCGGCCATGATCTACGACCAGACCTGCGCCTCGGAAAAGCGCCGTCGCCGCAAGCGCAACGAGTACCCGGATCCGGCCAAGCGCGCCGTGATCAACGAGGCCGTGTGCGAAGGCTGCGGCGACTGCTCGGTACAGTCGAACTGCCTGTCCGTCGAGCCGCTCGAGACTGAACTGGGCCGCAAGCGCCAGATCAATCAGTCGTCGTGCAACAAGGACTTCTCGTGCGTGACCGGTTTCTGCCCATCGTTCGTGACGGTGGAAGGCGGCGCGCTCAAGAAGCCGAAAAAAGCAGCTGCGGGCGAAGCGGCGCCACCGGTCCTGCCGACCCCTGCCCTCAAGTCGGTGGCCGAACCTTACGGCATCCTGATCACCGGCATCGGCGGCACCGGTGTGGTCACCGTCGGCCAGATCCTGGCGATGGCGGCCCACGTCGAAGGCAAGGGCGCGATCGTGCTCGACATGAGCGGACTGGCCCAGAAGGGCGGCCCTGTCATGTCGCACGTGCGCCTGGCCGACCAACAGTCCGACCTGCATTCAACCCGCGTAGGCACCGGTAGCGCCAATCTGGTGATCGGTTGCGACCTGATCGTCACGGCCAGCCGCGATGCGCTTTCGCGCATGGGCGAGGGCCGCACTTACGCTGCCATCAATTCGACTGGCTCCTCCACCGCTGCTTTCGTCAAGAACCCGGACTGGCAGTTCCCTGGCGCGAGCTCGCAAGCTGAAATCGTGCGCGCATGCGGCGCCGACAAGGTCGACTTTGTCGACGCGGGCCAGATCGCCACCGCGCTGATGGGCGACTCCATCGCCACCAATATGTTCATGCTCGGCTACGCCTGGCAAAAAGGGCAGGTGCCCCTGAGCGAAGCGTCGATCATGAAAGCGATCGAACTCAATGGGGTGGCGGTTGGTTTCAACAAGGCAGCATTTACCTGGGGCCGCACCGCTGCCCACGATCTGCCGTCGCTGGTGAAAATGACCACGCCGGCCAAGGTCATCGAATTCAAGCGCACCCAGACCGTCGATGACCTGATCAAGAAGCGCGTCGAGCTGCTCACCGCCTACCAGGACGCCGCTTACGCCGCCCAGTACAAGGCGTTCGTGGACCAGGTGCGCGCGCAGGAAGAAAAGCTCGGCAAGGGCACACGCCTGACCGAAGCGGTAGCGCGCTACTACTACAAGCTGATGGCGTACAAGGACGAGTACGAAGTCGCGCGTCTGTACACCACCGGTGCGTTCGCCGAGAAAGTCGCCAATATGTTCGAAGGCGACTACAAGCTCAAGTTCCACCTGGCGCCGCCGATCCTTGGCAAGACCGATTCCAAGGGTCAGCCGGTCAAGCAGGAATTCGGCCCGTGGATGATGAAGGCGTTCGGCGTGCTGGCCAAGTTCAAGGGCCTGCGTGGCGGTGCTCTGGACATCTTTGGCTACACCGCGGAACGCAGGATGGAACGCGCCCTGATTCGCGAGTACCATGCCACCGTCGGCGGCCTGTTGTCGAAACTGAACGCGGACAACCTGGGCCAGGCCGTGGCCATCGCCAGCATTCCCGAAGATATCCGCGGCTACGGCCACGTCAAGGAGCGTCACCTGAAAGCGGCCAAGCAGAAGGAAGCGCAACTGCTGGCCAATTTCGGTGCGCAGCCGGGAGCTGACCGGGCGGCTTGATTCTCCGCTGCCGCATAAAGCCGTCGTCCCGCCTGCGCGACGACGGTTTTTTTTCGCCCGCGTTGCGGGCAATCCCAGCGATTTACGTCCTGTCCCCCATCTCGACCGCCTGTCGCAAAGTCGCAGCGCAGTTCACAACGCTGCGCCATGCTGATGTTTTCGATAGTGGATTCGACATGCTCAAGCTTTCCCTGCTGATGACATTGCGCGACTGGCGCGCCGGCGAGCTGCGCTTCCTGATGGTGGCGCTGGCGCTGGCCGTCGCCTCGCTGTCGGCCGTGCAGTTCTTCGCTGACCGCATGGGCACCGGACTGCGGCGCGACGCCCACCAGCTACTTGCGGCCGACTTGCGCCTGATGACCGAAAATGCGCCCGATCCGGCCTGGCGCACTGAGGCCCTCAAGCTGGGACTACAGGTGTCCGACACTGTCGAAATGCCGAGCATGGCGATGAGCGGCGCTGGCGACGCGGTCCAGGCGCAGCTAGTGGCACTGAAAGCGGTGGGCAGCGGCTATCCGCTGCGCGGCAGCGTCATGCTGCGCCAGGGCGAGAGCACCGTCGCGGCAAAGGATGTGCCTCGGCCGGGCACCGCCTGGGTCGACGACAAGACCATGAGCAGCCTCAAAATCGCGCGCGGCGCGACGATTCGTGTCGGCGATACCAGCTACGTGGTGGAGCAGGTGATCGCGGCCGAACCCGATCGGCCTGCGGCCGTCGCCTTTCAGCCGCGCGTCATGATCGCGCTGCCCGATCTGGCCGCGACCGGTCTGGGTCAGCCAGGTTCGTTCGCGCGCCACGCCCTACTTGTAGCCGGCGACAAAAAGGGCATGGCCGATTTCGAAGCATGGCTCAAGCCGGTGGTTGAAAAATCCGGCGCCCGGGGTTCGCAGATTGACACCCTGGCCAGCCGCAGTGAAGAGGTGAGCGAAGCGTTGGCTCGCGCCGACAATTTCCTGTCGCTGGTGGCCTTATTGTCGGCGGTGCTGGCCAGCGTGGCTATCGCCATGGCCGCGCGCCGCTACACCGACCGTCATGCCGACGCCAGCGCCATGCTCAAGTGCCTCGGCCTGCGCCAGTCGAAGGTCACCGCGATGTACCTGATCGAATTCACGATGGTAGGCCTGGTCGCCAGCGCCATCGGCGTGGCGTGCGGTTTTGCCGCGCATTTCGTGCTGCTCGAGTGGCTCGGCAGCCTGGTGACGACCGAGCTCCCGGCGCCGAGCTGGTGGCCGATCCTGAATGGCTTGGGCGTGGGCACGCTGCTGCTGGTGGGCTTTGGCGTGCCGCCCCTGCTTCAGCTACGCAATGTGTCGCACAACCGCCTGTTGCGGCGTGAAGCCGAATCACCCAAGCCGGCCACTTTGGCCGCCTATGGCATGGGATTGCTGGTGTTTTGCGGCCTGCTGCTGTGGCAGACCGGTGATCTGAAAGTCGGTTTGATCAGCGCCGGCGCTTTCATTGCCGGCATGGCGCTGTTCGCGCTGGTGGCATGGGCGACCATCGCCTGCCTGCGCTTTCTGCCGGCGGCCTTTGACAAGGGCGTGTGGCGCCTGGCGCTGGCCGACACCCGGCGCCGCCCGGTGGCCGCCATCACCCAGATCGTGGCGCTCGCCCTGGGGCTGATGGCGCTGCTGCTGCTTACCGTGGTGCGCGGCGACTTGCTCGATGCCTGGAAAAACACCGCGCCGCCCAACGCGCCCAACCAGGCGGTGGTCCGGATCGAAGCAGCGCAGCGCGAGGCGGTCCAAGCGCGCCTGCGCCAGTTCGGCAACCCGGAGCTGTTTCCGCGCATGCTGGCGCGGATCCAGAGCGTCAACGGCAAAAAAATCGACCCTGCCGATCACAAGGAAGGACTCGGAAAGCACATCGCGCAAAACCAGGTCAATGTGAGTTCGTTCAAGGCGCCGCCGCCAAGCGATACGCTGCTCGCCGGGCGCTGGTTTGCCGGCAGCGCGCCCGAACTGTCGGTGTCGGAAAACGCCGCAAAGGCGCTCAAGCTCAAGCTGGGTGATCGCGTGGCCATGGATTTTGCCGGCAGCGTGGTCGAGCTGCCGGTCACGAGCTTGCGCAAGATAGACCGCCAGGCGCGCATGGCCACTTTCTCGTTCATTGTCAGCGCTTCCGTCGCTGAGGGTAAGGCGGCTACTTACGAGACCAATTTCCATGTGCCCCCAACGGACAAGCGTTCGATGACCCGCCTTGCGGAGGAATTTCCGAATCTGGTCATCGTCAACTTCGGCGCCATCATGGACCTGGTGCAAAGCGTGCTCGACCAGGTGAGCGCCGCCATCGAATTCCTGTTCCTGTTTACGCTCGCCTCCGGTGTGCTGGTGCTGTACGCTACACTGCTGGCATCGCAGAATGAACGCATGCGCCAGTCGGCACTGCTGCGCGCGTTGGGCGCGAGCCGCAGTCAGTTGTCCAAAGCGCAGCATATCGAGTACGCCATGATCGGCGCCCTGGCCGGTTTGCTGGCAGCCTCCGGTGCCTGCGCCGCCAGCTGGGCATTGTCGCGCTTCGTCTTCAAATTCGCGTGGGAGTTTCCGCCCCTGTTGATTGGAGCGGGCATCGTAGCGGGCGCTTTGTGCTCGCTGCTGGGCGGCTGGGCCGGACTGCGTGCGATCCTGAATCATCCGCCGCTGCAAAGCCTGCGGACCAACTGATTTTTTTGTGACTGGATTATTGATGACGAATCTGAACACTCCTGTCAGCACAGCGATTGCGGTGCGCGGCCTGTGCAAGCGGGTTGCGGACGCCTCCGGCGAACTGACCATTCTCGACAACGTGGACCTGGAGGTACAGGCAGGGGAAACGCTGGCCATCGTGGGCGCGTCGGGCTCGGGCAAGTCGACCCTGCTCGGCATCCTGGCGGGGCTCGATTCGCCCAGCAGCGGCAGCGTGTGCCTGCACGGCGCCGACCTGTTTGCGCTCGACGAAGACGGGCGCGCCGCATTCCGCCAGAGCCACGTCGGTTTCGTGTTCCAATCCTTCCAGTTGCTGCCGCACCTGAACGCGCTGGAGAACGTGATGCTGCCGCTCGAACTTCGTGGCGAAGCCAACGCGCGCGCCAAGGCCGAGCGCATGCTCGAGCGGGTCGGTCTGTCGGCCCGCCTGCGCCACTATCCAAAATTTCTTTCGGGAGGCGAGCAGCAGCGCGTGGCGCTGGCGCGCGCGTTTGTGTGCGAGCCGCCATTGCTGCTGGCCGACGAACCTACCGGCAGCCTGGACTCAGCCAGCGGCGAAGCCGTCATCGCGCTGATGTTCGAACTCAATCGCGAGCGCGGCTCGACGCTGGTGCTGGTCACCCACGACAGCGCCATGGCCGCGCGTTGCGGCCGCATTGTAACCATGACTGCAGGGAAGCTGAAATGATGAACCGTCCGTACCTGGCCGCAGCGAGCATGCTGCTTGCTTTTGCCGCCACACCCGTCCGCGCCGATGGCGTCTCCGACATGCGCGCTGCGCTTGAGCGCGCCAGCGTCACTACGCCGGTCAAGGCCTCGATCGAGGCGCGCACCTGGCGCCGCACCGGCGAAGGCAAGGACGCTGAAGACGACCAGGGCCAGGTGGCCGTGAATATCGACGACGGCGCGCGCGGACTGAGTATTTTGTACAGCAAGGACTTGTTGGCCCGTATCGACAGCGAGAAGAGGGTCAAGTCCAAGAACCCCGACGCCAAGACCCCGACTTCGACTGCCTTGTCCGAACTTAGCCCCAGCAATGTGCTGCCTTTTATCTCGGCCGCGCCGACGCTGTCGCGCACGATCGAAAAGGCTGTCCTGAAAGGCGAGCGCGCCGAGACTTACCAGGGCAAGCCTGCACGCGTACTCACTTTCGACATTCCCATGTCGACCCTGAGCAAGCAGTCGCTCAAGTACGCCAAAAAATTCGACAGCACCATCGATATCTGGATCGGCGCCGATGGCATGCCGCTGGCGAGCCGCTCGCGTCAAAACGTGTCGGGCCGCGCTTTCGTGGTGGTGAGCTTCGAATCCACCTACGAGGAGAGTGCGGTCTATGCGCTGGCCGGTGAGCGCCTGGTGACGATCAAGCGCGACACGCGCGGCACCTCGGCGGGAGCCGGCGAAAAGCAGGAGTTCAAGAACAACTACAGCATGACGCTGCAGTAGCCTTAACTCAAAATCGCATACAGGATCGCCGCCAGGCCGGCGATCGACACGCCCCACACCAGCGAACGCACCAGCGGCACGCCGAAGGCATACAGCGGCACGTACAGCACCCGTGCGGCCAGGTAGGCGTAACTGCCCCACAAGGTCAGCTCGCCCTCGCGCCCGCCCACGTGCGCGATCAGCACCGCGGCTGCAAACAGCGGCAGCGTTTCAAACAGATTGGCCTGGGCCCGTTGCAGGCGCGCCGTGATGGGCCGCGGCGGCGCCGCAGCGCCATCGCGCGCGCCCATGTTGTACGACAGTCCGGTCTCGCTGGTGCGCATCTGCGCCGCCAGCAAGATCTGCACCAGTGCCAGCACCAGGGTCCAGCCCAGGATCATCAGTTCGGTACTCATGCTTGTCCCTTGTGATTGCCCCCACCAGGCGCGGAGGTCTGCACGGAGCATACCAAAACAGTCAGGCAGCGCTGCTGTATCGGGCTATAATTTCCGCCTGTCACGCGCAGGCGCGGCATTCCTCTACCCTTGCTGGAGCTTTATCGATGATCCGTTCTGCCTTGCTGCTTGCCGCTCTGGGCGCTGTGCCCCTGTCCCACGCCGCCCCCGACCTTGTGACCGTATCGGAGCGCTCCGGATTCCAGGCCACCGGTCGCTACGACGAAGTAATCAAGCTGTGCGCGGCATTTCAGGCGGCCTATCCGAAGGCAGTCAAGTGCATTGATTTTGGCCGCAGCCCGGAAGGGCGGCCCATGAAAGCGCTGATCGTCACCCGCAGCGGCGCCATGACGCCGCAAGCTGCGCACAAGCGCGCCCTGCCGGTAGTGCTGGTGCAGGGTGGTATCCACGCCGGTGAAATCGATGGCAAGGATGCGGGCTTCCTGGCGCTGCGCGAGGTGCTCGAGAACAAAGCGGCGCTTGGGGCGCTCGACAAGCAGGTGCTGCTGTTCGTGCCGGTGTTTAATGTCGACGGCCACGAACTGTTCGAAAAATGGAACCGTCCGAATCAGCGCGGGCCGGTGGAGATGGGCTGGCGCACCACGGGCCAGAACTTCAATCTGAACCGCGACTATGCCAAGGCCGATACGCCCGAGATGCAGGCCATGCTCAAGCTGTTCAATGCCTGGGATCCGCTGGCCTATGTCGACCTGCACGTGACCAACGGCGCCAAATTCGAGCACGATGTCTCGATCCAGGTCGAGCCGGTGCATTCGGCCGATGCGCAGCTGCGTCAGTCGGGCACCGCGTTCCGCAACAATGTGCTGGCCGATATCACCAAGCAGGGCTCGCTGCCGCACGCCTTCTACATGTCGTTCCTGGATCATGACAATCCAGCCTCCGGCTTCGTCGACAATGTATCTGACCCGCGTTTTTCGACCGGCTATTTCCCTCTGCGCAACCGGCTGGCCATGCTGGTAGAGACCCACGCCTGGAAGACCTATCCGGAGCGCGTGCGCATCACCCGCAACACGGTGGTGTCGGTGCTGGAGCAGGTGGCAGCGCACGGCGCCAAATGGCTCAAGGAGGCGGCCCAGGCCGACGCGCGCGCAGCGAAGCTGGCAGGGCAGATGGTGACGCTGAAGTGGAAGGCCAGCGACAAGGTCAGGATGATCGACTTCCGCGGCTACGCTTACACGCGTACGCCCTCGGAAGTGTCGGGCGCGCTCATGACGCGCTATGACGAGACCAAGCCGCAGATCTGGACCGTGCCGCTGCGCGACGACATGGTGCCCGAGGTCGAAGTGCGCGCGCCACTGGCCGGCTACATCGTCCCGCCCGCGCATGCGGCGATGGTGGCCAACAAACTGGCGGTGCACGGCATCAGCTTTCGCACTATCGAGCACGGCAAGGACAAGGCCGAGGTGGAGACCTACCGCGCGAGCAAGGCAAGCTACGGCGCCACGTCGGTGGAATCGCATCAGCGCATGGCGCTGGCGGGCGACTGGAAGGCCGAGCCGCGCGCGATCGCCAAGGGCTCGCTGTACGTGCCGGTGGCGCAGCCAAAAGCGCGCCTGGTGGTGGCGCTGATGGAGCCCAAAGGTCCCGATTCGCTGGTGGCGTGGGGCCTGTTTAACAATGCCTTCGAGCGCAAGGAATACATCGAGGACTATGTGGCCGAGGAAGTCGCACGCGAGATGCTGGCGGCCAATCCGGCACTGGCGGCGGAGTTCAAGGCCAGGCTCGAAAGTGATCCCGCGTTTGCGAAAAATCCCGACGCGCGTCTCGAATTTTTCGCGCGTCGTCATTCGTCCTGGGATGATCGCTACAACCTGTATCCGGTCATGCGCACCGACTCCGCACTGTAATGTGGAAGCTCGGTTACGTCTCGTAACGATTTGTCAAATACATGTAAAAAGATCCATGCAATAATTCGGACCCACAGTCGATACGAAGTGATCGACTGTCCTTTTAATGCATATATTCAAGGACTTATATCATGTTGAAAAAACTCGCTATTGCAGCAACCCTGGCCATCCTGTCGAGCGCTGCTGTTGCAGCCGATGCACCGTCGATCTACGCCGGTGTTGATCTGGGCAAGACCAAGATCGACGGTTTCTCGGACCGTGAAACCAGCTACGGTGCATTCCTGGGCTATAACTTCAACCGCAACTGGGCAATCGAAGGCGGCTATCGCAGCCTGGCCGATTTCGAGTACAGCGGCGTGAACGTAGATGCCAAGCAGGTGCACCTGTCGGCCGTGGCAACCTTGCCACTGTCGAACAACTTCAACGTGTTCGGCCGCCTCGGCTACAACCGCGTGACCGCCAAGGGCACCTTCGCCGGCGCCAGCTACAAGGAAAGCGACAGCAAGCCACTGTTCGGCGTGGGCGTTGGTTACGAGTTCACCCCGACCGCGCAAGTGCGCTTCGAAGTACAGCGTCCTGAAAGCGATACCACCAACATGAGCGTTGGCCTGGCATTCAAGTTCTAAATCCAGACCTTTGGATGAAAAAAGCCCGCTGCGTGCGGGCTTTTTTGCGGCTGCCGTTGGCGTTGCCTATTACACTGATTGCAGCGGAATGATGCCCATGGCTGGCGTTGCGCACGGCTCGTCGTCAAAGGCGATATCGCCCAGCGGGTTGGCCTGGCCATCAACGGCCAGGTCCTTGAAGCCGAACAGGTTCGGATCCATCAGGTGCGAAGGCACTACCGTCGACAGCGACGAGAAAATGCTTTCCACGCGGCCCGGATATTTTTTCTCCCACTCGCGCATCAAGCCCTTGATCTGCTTGCGCTGCAGATTTTCCTGCGAACCGCACAGGTCGCACGGGATGATGGGGAATTGCTTGACCTCCGCATAGCGCGCCGAGTCGGCTTCCTTCACGTAGGCCAGCGGGCGGATCACGATGTGCTTGCCGTCGTCGGACTGCAGCTTGGCCGGCATGCCCTTGAGTTTGCCGCCAAAGAACATATTCAGGAAGAAGGTCTCGAGGATGTCGTCGCGATGATGTCCGAGGGCGATCTTGTTGCAGCCCAGTTCGTCGGCCACCCGGTACAGGATGCCGCGACGCAGGCGCGAGCACAGCGAGCAGGTGGTCTTGCCTTCCGGGATCAAGCGCTTGACGATGCTGTAGGTATCCTGGTTCTCGATGTGAAACTGCACGCCCAGTTTTTCCAGGTAGGCCGGCAGGATATCGGCGGGGAAGTTCGGCTGCTTCTGGTCCAGGTTCACCGCGATCAATTCGAAGTCGATGGGCGCGCGTTCGCGCAGCGTCATCAGAATGTCGAGCAGGGCGTAGCTGTCCTTGCCGCCGGACAGGCACACCATCACCTTGTCGCCATTTTCAATCATGTTGAAGTCGCCGATGGCCTGACCCACCTGGCGGCACAGGCGCTTGTGCAACTTGTTGTTTTCGTAAGCGACCTTGTCGTCGCTGCGCTCCATCACGTCGGCCTGGCTCATGCTGCTTCCTTGACCTGGAATACTTCCACGCCCACGCCTTCGCAATCGGGGTAGACATCGGGCTTCATGGTCGACACGCGCACGGCGCGCACCTTGGGATGGGCCAGCATGGCGCGCACCACGTCGTCGCACAGCGTCTCCTGCAGGTGCACGTGGCCTTCGGCCATGCGCCTGGCGATGGTGGTGCGGATGAAGTCGTAATCCACCACTTCGGCCAGGTGGTCCTCGGTCGGGGTGGACAGCGCCAGCGGAATGTACAGGTCCACATTGATGAGGACGCGCTGCTCGCCCTTCTTCTCGAAATCGTGCACGCCGATATTGATCATGACTTCGTAATTGCGCAGGAACAGCCGGCGGCAATCGCTCAGCTGGGGATGGGACAGGGCGGACAGCATAGGTGGCTTTCTGGTGGATTTATTTGGTAAGGAACATCACGTCGCGCGGCAATGGCATCAGGTGCTGGCCACCGTCGACGATCAGGGTAGTGCCGGTAATGGCACGCGCGCTGGCCAGATAGCACACCGCGTCGACGATGTCCTGGGGCGTGCTGGAGTGGCCCAGCGGCGTGGCCTGGTGCGCTTTTTCAAAGCCGCTTTCGGTCTGGTCGCCCGACAGCATGGTCAGGCCGGGCGCCACCGCGCATACGCGCACCTGCGGCGCCAGCGCCTGCGCCAGCATGGTGGTGGCGGTGAGCAGCGCCGCTTTCGACAGGGTGTACGATAAAAAGTCTGGATTGAGGTTGTACAGTTTCTGGTCCAGCAGATTGATCACCACGTGCTGCGCGCCGGGCGGGGTGGCCGCGTGCAGGGCCTGCGCCAGCAGGATCGGGGCGCTGACGTTGGCCTGCATGTGCGAGGCCAGCAGCGCCGGCGAAAAGGTGGCGGCGCTGTCGAATTCGAATTGCGAGGCATTGTTGACCACGCAGCTCACCGCGCCCAGGGCTGCGCCGGCGCGCGCGAGCAGGGTGCGCACCGCGGTTTCGTCGCCCAGGTCGCACTGGACAATGGCCGCGCGCCGCCCCAGCGCGGTAACGCCGGCAACGGTCTCGCGCGCTTCGGCCTCGGAATCGCGGTAGTGCACGGCGATATCCCAGCCGGCGGCGGCCAGGCCGAGCGCGATGGCGCGCCCGATGCGCCGGCCTGCGCCCGTCACCAGTGCAACTTTCGCTTGCTGAGTCTTCACTGCTTGCATAAATTGTTGATCTGTCCCGTTGTGGCTACAATGCCGAAATGTCCCTGCCCGCTCCCGACCCCGACGCCCTCGCCGCGTCCCATATCCTGCAGCACCAGATCGCCGCGGAAATCGCCGCCCACGATGGCGTAATACCGTTTTCGCGCTTCATGGAGCTGGCCCTGTATGCGCCCGGTCTGGGCTACTACAGCGGTGGCGCGGCCAAGCTGGGCAGGGATGGCGATTTTACAACCGCACCCGAGACCACGCCCCTGTTCGGAGCTGCCCTGGCCGAGGTGGCAGCCGCTATTATCGCCCAAAGTGAACCGAACATCCTTGAATTCGGGGCCGGCACCGGTAAACTGGCGCGCGACGTTCTGACCGCCCTGGGCAGCGCTGGCGTCGAGGTGGCAACTTACTCGATCATGGAGCTGTCGGGCGAGCTGCGCGCGCGCCAGCAGGAAGCGCTGCGCGATTTCCCCCAGGTGCGCTGGCTGGACGACTTTCCTGTTGCCTTTTCCGGCGTGGTGCTGGCCAACGAAGTGCTCGACGCGATGCCGGTGCAACTGGTGCGCAAGCAGGGCGGAGGGTGGCGCGAGCTGATGGTCACGGTCGAGGAGGGCGCGTTTGCCCTCGTGGCGCGCGATCCCGACGCGAGCGTGGCGGCCAGCATTGCACGCCAGGTGCCCGATGCAGAGTTGCTGGAAGACGGCTACACCACAGAAGTGCACCCCGTCGGCGCCGGCTTCATGGCGTCGCTGGCCCACATGTTTGAAGGCGGCAAGGGCGCGGCCATCCTGCTCGATTACGGCTTTCCCGCCCACGAGTACTACCATCCGCAGCGCAGCGGCGGCACCGTCATGTGCCACTATCGCCACCACGCCCACACCGAGCCGTTCTACCTGCCAGGGCTGCAGGACATCACGGCCCACGTCGATTTCACCGCCATGGCGCTGGCGGCCCAGGACGCCGGCCTCGACGTCATGGCCTATATGAGCCAGGCATCCTTTCTGCTGGGCGCGGGCCTGGGCGACTTGCTGCTGCGCCTCGACCCGGCCGATCCTGTGCGTTACCTGCCGCAGGCCAACGCCGTGCAGAAACTATTGTCGCCTGCCGAGATGGGCGAGCTGTTCAAGGTGCTGGTGGTGGGGCACGGGGTGACCTTGCCCGCGGCCATACTGCAAGCCGACCGCAGCCATCGCCTTTAGGCCCGCTAGCGCCCTGGCGCGCTAGCGGGCGGCGTATCGGCTATCATGAAGCCAACAGCGCATTCCTTCGACCCCGCGAGCCATGGCCAAGATCCACACGCATTATGACAATCTGAAAGTGTCGCGCGGGGCGCCACACGAAGTCATCCGTGCGGCCTACAAAGCACTGAGCCAGAAATACCATCCCGACAAGAACCCGGGCGACGAAAAAGCCGCTCGCATCATGGCCATCGTCAACAGCGCCTACGGCACCCTGGCTGACCCAGTGCGTCGGCGCGAGCACGACGAGTGGATCGCGGCCGAGGAGTGGGAAATCGAGTGGCTCGAGAGCACCCGCGCCGAGGACGGCCGCGAGCGCCCCCGCTCGGAGTCGGCGTGGGAAACGGATGAGGTGGCGCCGCCGTCCTTGCCCTACCGCGCGGCGCGCGACCCGGCCTGGTGGCTCTCGATCAGCCTGTGCCTGGCGCTGGGCTGCGTGGCGGGCATTTTGCTCATGAGCCAGGTGCAGGTCTTGCCGGCAGCAGTCGCCTCGGCCCTGGGCAGCGGCGTGGCCGGACCGGCCCCCGCTGGCGCCGAGGTAGCGGAGCGCCACGTCGACCCGCTGCTCGACAGCTGGGCCGCCGCAAAAGCCGAGGCCGCCGACGCCGCACCCCCGCCGCCGGATGTCAAATCCATCGCCGTCACCCAGCTGGTGCTGCCTGCGCGGTCGCCCGACTGCGAAACCGAGCTCCATTCCCTCGCTGCACCCAATGGCGAACCCTGGCCGCCGCGCTCTGGCTATCTCGAAGGTTTCCCAGTTGGCAATCAAGGACCGGAAACCAGCATCGGGCTCGACAACAGCGCCAACGATTCGCCGGTGCTGGTCAAGATTTATGACCTTGACCGGCGTTCCAATGTGCGCCATGTGTTTGTGCAGGCAAACGACAGCATCAAAGTCGAAAACCTGGCCGCCGGCAAGTACGAGGTGCGCTATCAGAACATCAGCGTCGGCGGCACCCGTGCCGATTGCCTGGTGCGCCGCAAAAAGCCGCTGCAGCAGGCCGCCGCCCGTCAGCCTGTTCCCGCCGACCAGGCGCCTGCGGTGCGCTCGGCGCCCGATGCCGAGGCGGCTCCTTCACCCGAACCTGAAGCCGCCTGAGTGCTCAAGCGCCGCACTGTATGTACAGCACTTTGAGTGTTGCCAATGTGCAAAATAAATGAGCACCGAAGCTAGACTTGCAGTAATGTTTGTTTATAATTTGAATGTGAAAATTTCCGGCGCTCTTGTGACAGTCGCCGTTGCGGTCCGGCACCACGCTGTCTTCCTTACCCAGGCAAAACGGCACTTTCAGGAGTTTGTATGACCGAACTTAGCGCCGATGCCGACGATAACTGGCTGCTCGACGAAGATGACGACATCGAGGGCGCTGGCAAGCAGTCGGCGATCGACCAGCGCCTCTGGCGTGTCCTGATCGTCGACGACGATGTCGATGTCCACGCCGTGACCCGGCTGGCGCTGCGCAACGTCAGTTTCAAGGGCCGCGAGCTGGAACTGTTTTCGGCCTACAGCGGCGCCGAAGGCTACCAGATCCTGCGCGACACCACTGACATCGCCCTGGTGCTGCTCGACGTGGTCATGGAAACCGATGATGCCGGCCTGATCCTGGCGCGCCGCATCCGCGAAGAACTCAACAACCAGATCACCCGCGTGGTGCTGCGCACTGGCCAGCCGGGCCAGGCGCCCGAGCAGCGCGTGATCATCGAATACGACATCAACGACTACAAGGCCAAGACCGAGCTGACCACGCAAAAGCTGTTCACCACGGTGATCTCGGCGCTGCGCGCCTACGAGAGCCTGATGATGCTCGAGCGCAGCCGCATCGGCCTGGGCAAGATCCTGGCCGGCGCCACCAATCTGTACCAGATCCATTCGCTGCGCGAGTTCGCCTCGGGCGTGCTGAACCAGGTCAGCGCGATTCTCGACGTGGGCGCAGACGGCGTGCTGTGCGTGATGTCGGCCGATTCGGGTGGCCCCACCGTGGTCGCTGCGACCGGCGGCTATGCCATGCTGGCCGAGAGCGAAGTCATGCCCACCGACCATCCGCTGCTGCCCACCATCGCCAAGGCCTTCAACGAAAAGCACAGCCAGTTCGAGCATCCTGCCAATGTGCTGTTCATCCACACCCAGGAACACCGCCAGCTGTGCATTTCGGTCACGCCGCCGTGGCCGCTCGCCGCGATCCAGCGCGATCTGCTCGAAGTGTTTTGCGAACGCATCGCCGCCGCTTTCGACAATCTGTACATGTTTGGCCAGCTGCGCAAGGCACAGGAAGCTACCGTGGTGGCGCTGGCCGACCTGGCCGAGTTCCGCGATCACGGCACCGGCGGACATGTGCGCCGGGTGCAGGAACTGACTTCGCAGATCGCCCAGCGCATGAAGGACAAGGGAGTGGACGACCCGGAGCTGACGCCGCAGCTGCTCGAAATGATTGGCCTGGCCAGCATTCTGCACGATGTGGGCAAGGTGTCCACGCCGGATCAGGTGCTGCTCAAGCCGGCCGCCCACACGCCCGAAGAGCGCCGCGTGATGCAGACCCATGCCGAAATCGGGCGCTCGATCCTGGAGCGCGCATCGGGCATGGTGGACGGCATCAGCTACCTGACCTACGGCGCCATGATCGCCGGCGGCCACCATGAGCATTACGATGGCGCCGGCTACCCGGGCGGGCTCAAAGGGCGCGCCATTCCCCTGTGCGCGCGCATCGTGGCCGTGGTCGACGTGTTCGACGCGCTGCTGCACCGGCGGCCCTACAAGGAGCCGTGGCCGTATGTCGATGTGGTTTCCTATATTCGCGAGCGCAGCGGCAGCCAGTTCGATCCGGACGTGGTGGCGGCCCTGCTCGAGATAGTGGAAAAAAATCCTCCGGCGCCAGCCGACGACCAATAGTTCAACGGCGGCCAGCGCCGGCCAGACACGGCCGGGCGCCAGCCGGGCCGACCTGCATCACCTAATCCTGAAAAAACACGACAAGGCGCGCACGCCCCGTACTCGGCGTGCCACTTCGATTAATCTATACCATGCTCCTATTGCCTGATTCTTTTACCGAAACCAACCCGGCAGTACTCACCCCGGGCACGCCTTTGCAAACCAGTTTTACCGGCTGGGAGGAGGACTGGTTTTCAGTGCAACTGACTGCAGGCGTCACTTACCAGTTCAAGATCACCGGCGGCGGAGGGGCTGGCGGCACCCTGAGCGATGTGCACGCTTTATATCTGTACGGACTCGATCCCAAGGCCAACGCCATTGCAGTTTCCTCCTGGGGTGCGGACGGCATGTTGATCTCGCTGCCATTCACGCCCGAGGCCACCGGCATCTACAAGCTGAGCGCGATCGCGCCCTCGACCGGCAGCTACACCATCGTGGCCGAGGTAGCTGCCCCGGACGATGTGGGCAGCTCCACGAGCTCGCACGCGCTATTGCCCATCGGCGCCAGTGTTGATGCCACTACCGGCTTGCCCAGCGACCGCGACTGGTTCGCCGTCACGGTCCAGGCAGGGCAGTTGTACCAGTTCTCGATCGAAGCGCGCAATGGCGCCGCCCACACCCTGTACATGAACCTGTACGACAGCAGCGGCAAGGAAGCTGTCTGGGCCGGCTTTTACAGCCATGGCACGCCAGCCATGCGCACCGGAGCGCCTACCGTCAGCGGCACTTACTATGTTGAGGTGATGGGAGTGGAGGGCGTGGGCGACTATACGGTGCGCGCCGTGGCGCTGCAGGACGACTACACCATGCAGCCAGGATCGACCGGCCAGATTGCCAGCGGCATGACGCTGGACGGTACGCTGGAAGCGCGCAACGATGTCGACTGGATTGAATTCCAGGCGCTGGCGGGCCAGGCCTATTTGCTCGATGTGATTGAAACAGGTGGCTACATTTATACCTTTCAGGCCAACGTGCACGACCCGCGCACGGGTTTTGTATGGCCAGCTAGCAAGTATGCCCCTTTCATCCCCACCACCAGCGGCACGTTCCGCCTGCAAATTTCCGGGGCCACGCCGGGTACGTATACTGCAAGCATGAGCAAGCCGGAGGACGACTACCCCAACACTTCCACGTCGACAGTCCGGCTGGGCGAGAGCGCGCAACTGCAGGGTCGCATTGATTACCTGATGGACAGCGACCTGTTCAAGTTCAGCGTGGTACAAGGCACCGTATATCAACTCGATCTGAGCACCTCGTCAGCGCAGCCTGCGTCGATCGGCTTGCATTACAGCGCCCAGCATCCGCTGCAAATGGTCGCTAGCAGCAGTGCGGTGGGGAGCGCGAGCACCACCTTCCGGGCCACTGTCAGCGGTGACATCGACGTCTATCTGGGCGGCCAGGACATTGCCAGTTACACGCTTGCCTCCATGGTCGTCAGTGTCGACGATCATCCCGACTATGGCCCCGGCGTCACCGCCCTGAGCGCCGGACAGTCGCTTGCCGGTGTGCTCCAGACCAAGGATGACATCGATACTTTTCGGGTCATCGTCGAGGCTGGAAAATCGTACGTGGTGCAAGTCGGCGGCGCGCTCGGCAGCGCCGTCAAAGTGTCGCAAAACGGCGCCCCCGTGTATCCGTTCGAGGCCAGCAGTACCAAATTCTACGCAAGCACGAGCGGCGAAACGCTGGTGTACGTCAAGGCCGGCGGAGCGACCGGCGCTTTTACGGTGAGCGCCACGTCCACCCCGCATGACGAATTTGTAGTTCGCGAGCTGAGCCACACCCGTTACGACGGCGGGGCCGGCTTCGATACCGTCACTTATATCTACGGCGGCGCCTCTACTTACAAGGTGCTGCGCAGCGGCGCTGATTTCACCGTGCAGAGCGCCTACGCCGATGGTGGCGCAGTCAACACACTGAGCGGCATCGAGCGCATCTACTTCCAGCAGGGTGAGGCGCGCGCCCTCGATGTCGAAGGAGCCGGCATTGGCGGGGCAGCCTACCGTTTGTACCAGGCTGCGTTCGATCGCACCCCCGACCGTGCCGGGGTGGGCTTCTGGATCAACGCGCTCGACAAGGGCATGACCCTGCGCGACGTGGCCGCCGGTTTTGTGGCGAGCAATGAATTCAAGGCGCTGTACGGCGCCAGCTCCAGTAATCTGGAATTCATTTCGCGCCTCTATGCGAACGTGCTCAATCGCCCCGGCGAGGCAGCCGGCATCGATTACTGGGTCAAGGCGCTCGACGCAGGCTATTCGCGCGTGGAAACGCTGGTGAACTTCAGCGAGAGCGTTGAAAACACCGCAGCTGTGGCCCAGCTGATCGGCAACGGCTTTACCTACCTGGTCTACGGCTAGCTGCTGTGGCGAGTCAGCCACGCTTTGCTTGTGCGCAATTGAAAAATATTCGCGGCGGGCGTGCCGGTTTGGCGTTGCAGGCCTTGCACTCTGGCGCGGGCCCCGGTTACAATGACGCCCCGAAGCAAGCGGTCGTGGAAAGCGCGGAAGACATCCCGCAAAATCTATTGACACTATGTTTGACTTGCTTCATACTCTGCGGTTCCTCGCGGAGGGGTGGCCGAGTGGTTAAAGGCGACAGACTGTAAATCTGTTCTCTATGAGTACGCTGGTTCGAATCCAGCCCCCTCCACCAAGATGTTGCAAGGATTTGTAGCGGTACAGTGAAGAAGAGTTCAGGCGTTACCTCGCGGGTGTAGCTCAATGGTAGAGCAGAAGCCTTCCAAGCTTACGACGAGGGTTCGATTCCCTTCACCCGCTCCAGTTTCTCGCAAAAATCAGTTGTATCAAATCGCCCTTTTAGCTCAGTGGTAGAGCACTCCCTTGGTAAGGGAGAGGCCACGT
>JAZKGU010000146.1:0-2760 GCA_040385745.1 Pseudomonadota bacterium | reverse complement strand
AGCATGCCGATCGAAGAGCTGCGCCAGCTGGCCGACGTGTATGGCCTCATCAAATCCGATTACGTCGAATCGGTGGAAGACAAAAAACTGCTCACCGAGGCCATCTCCGGCATGGTCGCCTCGCTCGACCCGCATTCGGCCTATCTCGACAAAAAAGCCTATCGCGACCTGCGCGAAGGCACCGAAGGCAAATTCGTCGGCCTGGGTATCGAGATTTCGGGCAGCGAGGATGGCTACATCCGCATCGTCGCGCCGATCGAGGAGTCGCCAGCCTGGCGCGCCGGCATCAAGGCCGGTGATCTCATCACCCGCATCGACA
This sequence comes from Pseudomonadota bacterium, assembly GCA_040385745.1. Classification (GTDB taxonomy): domain Bacteria; phylum Pseudomonadota; class Gammaproteobacteria; order Burkholderiales; family Burkholderiaceae_D; genus Telluria_A. Next base: position 2,441 of record JAZKGU010000146.1, on the reverse strand, counting down.
ATGTCAGCATCCAGGGCATGAGCATCGACGAAGCCATTAAAAAAATGCGCGGCGAGGCAGGCACCAAGGTGACGCTCACTCTCATGCGCAAGGAGTCGCCCCTGCCGCTGGCGCTGACCATCGCGCGCCAGGAGATCGTGCAAAAGAGCGTCAAGGGCAAAATCGTCGAACCCGGTTATGCCTGGCTGCGCATCTCGCAGTTCCAGGAGCCCACGCTCGACGACATGGTCGCCAAAATCCTGGCGCTCTACAAACAGGAGCCCAATCTCAAGGGACTGGTGCTCGACCTGCGCAACGACCCGGGCGGACTGCTGCAAGGCGCGGTCGGCGTATCGGCGGCCTTTTTGCCGCGCGGCGCCGAGATCGTATCAACCAACGGCCAGCTGCCCGACTCCAAAATGCGCTTTCTGGGCCAGCCGCGCGACTATTCCTTCAGCAGCGCCGATCCGCTCGAGCGCCTGCCGGCTGCTCTCAAGAGCGTGCCGCTGGCGGTGCTGGTCAATACCGGCTCGGCGTCCGCTTCCGAAATCGTGGCAGGCGCCCTGCAGGACTACCAGCGCGCCGCCGTCATCGGCACCCAGACCTTCGGCAAGGGCTCGGTACAGACCATTCGCCCGCTCACCAGCGACACCGCCATCAAGCTCACCACGGCCCGCTACTACACACCCAAGGGCCGCGCCATTCAGGCCCGCGGCATCGTGCCCGACCACCTGGTCGACGAATATGCCGACGGCGATGGCGTCAATGCGCTGCGCATGCGCGAGGCCGACCTCACGCGACACCTCTCGAATGAACGTGGCAAGGACGATGCGCAGAGCGCGTCGGCGCGGCGCGACCAGGCCGAGGAAGACCTGCGCGCGCTGGCGGCCGAGCGCCAGCGCAAACCGCTCGAGTACGGCAGCGCCGACGATTTCCAGCTCATGCAGGCCCTCAATCACCTCAAGGGGCTGCCCATGAAACTGTCCAAGACCCTGCCGCGCGCCACCCTGGCCCAGCAGGATAAAGCGGCGCCAGGGCGCTAGGCGGCGCTGCGGCCCCAGACGGTCGCTTTTTTTCGCCGCCCGCTACACCATTGTGTAGAATCAGCAGTCACGCCGGGCCACGCCCGGCTTATCCCATTTGAAAGCTTTGCTATGAAACAAGTTGTCATCAGCGGCACGGGCCTGTTTACGCCGCCCAATGCGATCTCGAACGAGGAACTGGTGGTCGCCTTCAATGCCTACGCCGAGCAGTTCAATGGCGACAACGCCGCTGCCATCGCGTCCGGCGAGATGAGCGCGATCGAAGGTTCGAGCGCCGCCTTTATTGAAAAGGCGTCGGGCATCAAGTCGCGCTATGTGATGGAAAAGAGCGGCATTCTCGACCCCGGCCACATGACCGCCCGCATCCCCGAACGCAGCGACGAGGAACTGTCGCTGCAGGCCGAAATGTGCGTGGCGGCCGCGCGCGATGCGCTCGCTCGTGCGCAGCGCCAGCCGGCCGACATCGACATGGTGCTGGTTGCATGCAGCAATATGCAGCGCGCCTACCCGGCCATGGCGGTCGAAGTGCAGGAAGCGCTGGGCATCGACGGTTACGGTTTCGACATGAACGTGGCCTGCTCGTCGGCGACGTTCGGGATCCAGACCGCGGTGGCGGCGGTGAAGAGCGGCCAGGCGCGCGCGGTACTGGTGCTCAATCCCGAGATCACCAGCGGCCACCTCAATTTCCGCGACCGCGACAGCCATTTCATTTTCGGCGACGCCTGCACGGCGATCGTGGTGGAAGCTGCCGATACGGCCCAGGGCAGTCACCAGTGGGAGATCCTGGAGACCAAGCTCAAGACCAAATTTTCGAACAATATCCGCAATAACTTCGGCTTCATGAACCGCTTCGACGAAGCCGGCGTAGGCAAGGCCGACAAGCTGTTTCGCCAGCAGGGCCGCAAGGTGTTCAAGGAAGTGTGCCCGATGGCCGCCGAGATGATCAAGGACACGGTCACCGGCGCAGGGCTGGAAGTGGCGCAGGTGTCGCGCTACTGGCTGCACCAGGCCAACCTGAACATGAACCTGCTGATCACGCGCATGCTGCTCGGGCGCGACGCCGAGCCGAACGAGGCACCGGTGATCCTCGACACCTACGCCAACACCTCGTCGGCCGGTTCCATCATCGCCTTTCACAAGTACCAGGATGACATGGCCCCCGGCGCGCACGGCGTCATCTGCTCGTTCGGCGCAGGCTATTCGATCGGCTGCGTGGTGGTGCGCAAAAAATATGTCGAAAAACGGGATCGGTAGCAACTTTGATCAGCGGTGCCATGGGCCCCCGCCTGCGCGGGGGTGCCGACCCATTTTTCCACTGGCTGTGGTTACTTCACCCGCAAAACGAAGAGCCGTCTCCCCCGCGCAGTGAAGTGACCCCATAAAGTTAGACATCAATCTGACTTATGGGGTTTTTTCATG
>JAZKGU010000145.1:0-2631 GCA_040385745.1 Pseudomonadota bacterium | reverse complement strand
TCCATCATGCTATTTCCAACTGAATTCGATGTCATCGTCGTCGGCGGCGGCCATGCCGGCACCGAAGCCGCACTTGCCTCTGCCCGCATGGGGCAGAAGACTTTATTGCTTACCCATAACATCGAAACCCTGGGGCAGATGTCTTGCAACCCGTCAATCGGCGGCATCGGCAAGGGTCATCTGGTCAAGGAAGTTGATGCAATGGGTGGCGCCATGGCCATTGCTACCGACGAGTCCGGCATTCAGTTTCGGATCTTGAACTCGTCCAAAGGCCCGGCGGTTCGCGCCACCCGTGCTCAGGCGGACCGCATTCTGTACAAGCAAGCCATCCGTTCGCGCTTGGAAAACCAGCCAAATCTTTGGCTGTTCCAACAGGCGGTGGACGACTTGATGGTGGAGGGCGACCGCGTGGTCGGCGCCGTGACCCAAATCGGACTGCAGTTTCGCGCGCGTGCGGTGGTGCTCACGGCCGGTACTTTCCTCGACGGTAAGATCCATGTCGGCCTGCAGAACTACTCTGCTGGCCGCGCCGGCGATCCGCCGGCCATCTCCCTGTCGGCGCGCCTCAAGGAATTAAAGCTGCCACAAGGGCGCTTGAAGACCGGCACGCCGCCGCGCATCGACGGGCGTAGTATCGATTTTTCGCTGATGTCCGAGCAGCCGGGTGACCTCGATCCCGTACCGGTGTTCTCGGTGATGGGCAACACTGCCATGCACCCGCGTCAGGTGCCGTGCTGGGTTACACACACCAATGCACTAACGCACGACATCATCCGTGCCGGCCTGGACCGCAGTCCGATGTACACGGGCGTGATCGAAGGGGTAGGCCCGCGCTATTGTCCGTCGATCGAAGACAAGATCCATCGTTTCTCGGGCAAGGACTCGCACCAGATCTTCCTCGAGCCAGAGGGCTTAACGACCAACGAGTTCTATCCAAACGGTATCTCTACCAGCCTGCCATTCGATGTCCAGATCGCCTTGGTGCGTTCAATGAAGGGCATGGAAAACGCGTTCATTTTGCGCCCCGGTTACGCCATCGAATACGATTACTTCGACCCACGCGGCCTGAAGACTTCGCTGGAAACCAAGGCGGTGCAGGGCCTGTTCTTTGCTGGCCAGATCAATGGCACAACCGGCTATGAAGAGGCAGCCGCACAAGGCATGCTCGCCGGTATCAATGCTGCGCGCCTCACGCAGGGCCGCGAGGCCTGGGTGCCGGGGCGTGCCGAAGCCTACCTGGGCGTACTGGTCGACGACCTGACCACCCAGGGCGTGGCCGAACCCTACCGCATGTTCACCAGCCGCGCGGAGTACCGGCTGAGCCTGCGCGAAGATAATGCCGACATGCGCCTGACCGAAATCGGCCGCGAACTTGGCTGCGTGGGCGATGCGCAATGGGAAGCGTTCGAGCGCAAACGCGAAGCCGTGGCGGTGGAGCTGGAGCGCCTGCGCACCACCTGGGTCAACCCGCGCATCCTGGCTGCTGCCGAATCTGAACGCGTGATTGGGCAGGCAATCGAGCGCGAATATTCGCTGGCCGACCTGCTGCGCCGACCCGGAGTGGAGTACGACAAGCTGATGGGCATGCAGGGCGCCGAAGGCCAGGCCCTGGCCGGACCCGGCGTGCAGGACCCAGCTGTGCGCGAGCAAATCGAGATCCAGCTCAAGTACGCGGGTTATATCGACCGCCAGGCCAAGGAAGTGGAGCGCCATGATCACTACGAAAACCTCAAGCTGCCCGACGGTTTTAATTACCTGGATATTGGCGCGCTATCGATCGAGGTGCGGCAAAAGCTCGACAAGCAGCGTCCCGAAACACTTGGCCAGGCATCAAGAATTTCTGGGGTGACACCAGCCGCTATCAGTCTTTTGCTGGTACATTTAAAGAAACGCGGCGCGAAAGGCTTTGCCACCCTCAATGAGGAATTGGCGCAATGAAGTTCTTCGACCGGCCAGCATTGGCGCCCATCCTGGCCAATGGCATCAAAGATCTGGAACTAGATCTGAACCAACAGCAGCACGAACAACTGCTCGACTATCTCGCGCTGCTGTTCAAGTGGAATTCGGTGTACAACCTGACTTCGGTGCGCGATCCCATGCAAATGATGACGCACCACCTGCTCGACTCGCTGGCGGCGGTACCTGCTTTTCAAGGCGCTAAAAACGTGCTCGACGTCGGAGCGGGGGGCGGACTGCCGGGTATTGTGCTGGCGATCGCGCGCCCTGAGATGAAAGTGTCCTTGATCGACACGGTGCACAAGAAAACCGCATTTCTGACGCAGGTGAAAGCGGAACTGGAACTCGCGAATGTCACGGTGTACACGATGCGGGTCGAGAATTTGCAGGTGGCTCAAAAATTCGACGTGATTACCTCGCGGGCTTTTGCCGACCTGTCGGATTTCGTCAACTGGTCGGCACATGTTCTTGACGACGGCGGCAGGTTCATCGCCTTGAAAGGGACGGCGCCACGCGAAGAGCAGGAAAGGCTGCCGGCGCAGTGGAAAGTGGAGAAATTGCAGCCTTTGCAGGTACCGGGGCTACAGGCAGAGCGTCATCTCGTGTTTATCCAGAAAACTGAGTAAATCATATAAACCGTATAAATGGTTTATACCAGATATACTAAATAAATCG
>JAZKGU010000144.1:0-1525 GCA_040385745.1 Pseudomonadota bacterium | reverse complement strand
GGGCGAATAGGGAAAACGGAAAAAATCGGGCGCTAAGGCGATTTGGCCGAGCATATCGCCCGCAAACCATTCCGCGCAGTCGACTTGCAAACGCCCTGACCCTATACTGTATAGTCGACATTTATGACCGGGGGCGGTCTTTGCTTGGAAAAATAAAAGATGTCGAACGCGCAGCTGATGGCAGTAGTCGAGGTAGACAAAGGAGATCGGATAATTTGTCAGCGCGACGGCTGTCGCCACAGCGTGTACAAACGCATCCACATCGTGCGGGAGAATGGGCGGTTCACCGTCCTCGGCTCCGAGTGCTTCAAGCTCCTATACGGCTCCTATGACACCGGGGCGGTGCCCGTTTATGGATCAAGCGCTGGCCAGCTTCTTACCGACGCCGAGCGTCAGCTACTAGCCGAAAACACTGAACGCTTCATTGCCATGCTGGAGGTACAGCGGCTTCAACTGGAGCATGCCCGAGCACTGGATTTACGCGCTAGACAAGAAGAACAGCGAGAGCGCGAGGAAGCTGCACGAATTATCAGAGGCGCCTCGGATGCGCTGCGTGACGAAGAACGCAATGCTCAGTCGCCTGCCCTGGAAAACTGCCGCCGGCAATACCCAGGGCTCAATCTGGCCACACCAGGCTGGCAGGGCTTGGTTTATTTAGAGAAGCTAAGAATCTTGCGTGAGGGGCGGGGGAATCGATTCACGCAGCCGCGAACTGAATCTTCCCTTTTCTAGAATATTTCCTACTCTTGGGGCTTGCGCAGCTCCCTGAACCCGCCTTCGGCTATACGCTGCTGGCGCCACACATAGTCCCCGGTCAGGTTGATGTGCTCCCAGCCCAGCGGTGACAAAAATTGCAGCATACCGTCGTCTGGCAACTTGCCTTTCTCACGTAAGGCCTGCGTCGCCCGCTCCAGGTAGACCGTGTTCCACAGTACGATTGCGGCCGTCACCAAATTCAGGCCGCTGGCGCGGTACCGCTGCTGCTCAAACGACCTGTCGCGGATCTCGCCCAGCCGGTGGATGAATACCGCCCTGGCCAGCGCATTGCGCGCTTCGCCTTTGTTCAAACCGGCGTGTACGCGTCGGCGCAGCTCGACGTTCTGGAGCCAGTCCAGGATAAACAGCGTGCGCTCGATCCGCCCCAGCTCGCGCAGCGCGATCGCCAGGCCGTTCTGGCGCGGGTAGCTGCCTAACTTGCGCAGCATGAGCGACGCTGTGACGGTGCCGTGCTTGATCGAGGCGGCCAAGCGCAGCACGTCGTCCCAGTGTGCGCGCAGGTGCTTGACGTTCAGGCTGCCGCCGATCATCGAGCGCAAGGCGGGGTGATCGCCCACTTTGGCCGGCACGTACAGCTTGGTGTCTCCCAGATCGCGGATGCGCGGCGCGAAGCGGAAACCCAGCAGGTGCATTAGCGCGAACACGTGGTCGGTGAAGCCGGCGGTGTCGGTATAGTGCTCCTCAATGCGAAGGTCCGATTCGTGGTACAGCAGGCCGTCGAGCACATAGGTCGAGTCGCGCACGCCGA
>JAZKGU010000143.1:0-34977 GCA_040385745.1 Pseudomonadota bacterium | reverse complement strand
TGCGGCGACTCGCGCCTGTACTGGCTGCGGCGCGGCCAGATCCTGGGCCGCACGCGCGACCATTCGCACATCGAACATCTGATCGAGAAGGGACTGGCCGATCCGTCCCAGCGCGCCACCCATCCCGACCGCAACAAGCTGTACAACTGCATCGGCGCCTCGTCGCTGCCGCGCTGCGAGGTGGGACGCCCGGTCAGCATGCAATCGGGCGACGTGATCATGCTCTGTTCGGACGGCCTGTGGTCGATGCTGTCGGACGAAGACATCACGCACCGATTGTCGAACCAGACCATCGTGCGCGCGGTCCCGGACATGATCTCGTCGGCGGTGTCGATTGCCGGTGAGCGCAGCGACAATGCTACCGCGCTTGCCATCATGTGGCAGGGCACCCTACTGTCGGAGACGCCAGGCGTGACCACCGAAATGGGCACGGTCATTTCGACCATGATGCTGCCGGATAACCTGGTCAGCACCACCATCCAGGCCACGCCGGAGCCGGAGTCGCCCTTCGAAATCGACGCTTTCAACGACGACGAGATCGAAAAGGCGATTGCCGAGATCCGCGGCGCGATCGAAAAGTCGTCCCAGATTATCAAATAAGGAATTTCATGACTGTTGAAACACGCCCCAGCGGCCGCGCCGTCGACCAGCTGCGCCAGATTCGCCTGACCCGCAACTACACCCGCCATGCAGAAGGCTCGGTGCTCATCGAGTGCGGCGATACCAAAGTCATTTGCACGGCCAGCATTGAAGACAAGGTGCCTGGCTTTTTGAAGGGCAAAGGGCAGGGCTGGATGACGGCCGAATACGGTATGCTGCCGCGCTCGACGCACACGCGCATGGACCGCGAGGCCGCGCGTGGCAAGCAGTCCGGCCGCACCCAGGAGATTCAGCGCCTGATCGGGCGCTCGCTGCGCGCAGCGTTCGATCTGAACGCCTTTGGCGAGCGCACCTTGCAAATCGACTGCGACGTGATCCAGGCCGACGGCGGCACTCGTACTGCGTCCATTACCGGCGCCATGGTGGCCGCCTATGACGCGTTCAGCAAGCTGGTCGAGCGCGGCGCGATCGGCGCGGTGCCGGTCAAGAGCTTTGTGGCGGCCATTTCGGTCGGGGTGTACAAGGGCACGCCCGTGCTGGACCTCGATTACATCGAAGACTCGGACTGCGACACCGACATGAACGTGGTGATGACCGACGCCGCGCATTTCGTCGAGTTGCAGGGAACAGCCGAAGGCGCTACCTTCGATCGCGCCGGCATGAATCGCCTGCTCGATCTGGCCGAAGGCGGGATTGCCGATCTGATCAAAATGCAGAAGCAGGCGCTGGGACTGTAGCCAGCACCGCCAGTCCAGCGGCGCTACAGGCTGATCGTCACGCTTTGAAAGGTCTGCTTTTCTTCTGGCAGTTCCTTGACGTGGGGACCGCCGTCGTCGCTTAGAATCTGCACCTTGCGCGTGCCGGGAATTGCGAACAGTGCCTCCGGCCGCACCTTGTCGAAATCCTGGTGCAGCAGACGCTCGGGCGTATCGGCAGGATTGCCAGACCACTTGTAGAGTGCAAAGTCGCCATGGTCGGCGTGCGGCCCGGCCACGATCATGTAGGCCAGCCCGACCAGTTCCATGCTGCGTATTGCCAGCCCGCCCAGATCAAGCTCGATGGCCTCGCCCAAGGTGGCTTGCGCGCCATCGATGACTTCGGCCGGGTTTAGCAGCGGTATCACCAGCGCCATGCCGCGCGGGGCAGGGTTGCGCAGGCCGATCAGCAGGGCGCCGTCGGTAGTGGCGGCCAGGCCTTCGACATTGAAGCCATTCTCGGCCTCTGGCGTCACGCTCGACGCTTGGTCAAGCTTGTATTTTTTCAGCTGCGGCGCAGCGATCATATCCTCGAGCAGTTTGGTGTAAGGTTTGCCCACCGCCTCCAGGCGCTGCTTTCCGGTGCGGGCGTCGGTAGCAAAGAATCGGCAACGCCGCTCCTGCACTTCGCCCTTCTTGTTGCGGCCATGCGATGAGATCCAGTAAATCCGCTCGCCGATCGTGGCGGCACCCTCGAGGTCGGACTCTTTGTGCTTTTTGGTGCCGAGGAATTCGGACAGGTCCAGCACCTCGACCGGGTCGGCCACATCGCGCTGGTAGATCTTGAGCTGGTTGCGCTCGTCGTTGGCCACGACGAACAAGTCGGGGCCAATGGCTGCGGCGGCCGAAGCGTCGCACATCCCACGGTAGACAAAATGGTTTTCGAGCCGGGCGTGCAGGGATTTGGCGATCAGGCTGGCGCTGGCAGGCGTCGAATCTTGTGTCATTGCATGAACTCCATTATGAAAATTATCACGCCATCATAGCGAAACGCCGCGACATGAGGCGCGCACGCCGGTGGCGGTAAAATAGCGGCCTTGCCCCTTTTCTCCGACACCATGACCCAGCGCCTGATCCTCGCGTCCAATAACGCCGGCAAACTCAAGGAATTCAACGAAATCCTCGGCCCCATCGGCTTTACCCTGCATGCGCAAGGTGAGTTCGACGTGCCCGAGGCCGATGAGCCGCATGCCACGTTTGTCGAGAACGCGCTCGAGAAAGCGCGTCACGCGGCGCGCCTGACCGGCTTGCCGGCCCTGGCCGACGATTCGGGCGTGTGCGTCAATGCCTTCGGCGGCGCGCCGGGCGTGTATTCGGCGCGCTTTGCCGGCGAACCAAAGTCGGACGCGCGCAATAACGAAAAGGTCATCGCCGACCTGGCTGCGCATGCCGACAAGTCGGCCTATTACTATTGCGTGCTGGTCTACGTGCGCCACGCCGACGATCCGCAACCGGTGATTGCCGACGGGCGCTGGGACGGCGAAATCACGTCGCACGCACGGGGCAGCAACGGCTTCGGCTACGATCCACATTTCTTTATTCCAGCTTTGGGCAAGTGCGCGGCCGAGCTGACGGCGCAGGAGAAGAACGCGCTGTCGCACCGGGGCCAGGCGCTGCGTGCCCTGGTGGAAAAGCTCAAATGATTCCGATTAAAGTCATCAAGGACGGGGCCAGGCCCGAACCCCGTTCGCCTGCCGCCAGTGCACTGCAGTACCTGCAGCCCGGCGCGCTGAACCTGACAGCATTGCCCCCGCTGTCGCTGTATATTCACTTTCCCTGGTGCGTGCGCAAGTGCCCTTACTGCGACTTTAATTCGCATGAAGCCAAGGGCGAGTTTCCCGAGCAGGAGTATCTCGATGCAGTCCGGCTCGACCTGGAACAGTCGCTGCCCCTGATCTGGGGCCGCAAGATCTACACCATCTTCATTGGTGGCGGCACGCCCAGCCTGATGTCGGCCAAGGGACTGGACCGCCTCATGTCGGACGTGCGCACGCTGCTGCCGCTCGACGGCGCTTGCGAAGTCACCATGGAAGCCAATCCGGGGACGTTTGAAGCGGAAAAATTCAAGTCGTTTCGCGCCAGCGGCATCAACCGCCTGTCGATCGGGATCCAGAGTTTCAATCCACGCCACCTGATGGCGCTCGGGCGCATCCATGATGGCGACGAAGCGCGCAGAGCGGTCGAGATCGCGCACGTCAATTTCGATAACTTCAATCTCGACCTGATGTACGCGCTGCCGTCGCAGACCCTGGGCGAAGCTAAAAAGGATATCGAGATCGCGATGGCCTTCAAGCCGCCGCACCTGTCGCTGTACCATCTGACGATGGAGCCCAACACGCTGTTCGCCAAGTATCCCCCGGCCCTGCCGGACGACGACGCCAGCGCCGACATGCAGGACATGATTGCCAGCGAGACCAAAGTGGCTGGCTTTGAGCAGTACGAGGTGTCGGCCTACGCGCAGCCGGGCCGGCGCGCGCGGCATAACCTGAATTACTGGGAGTTTGGCGACTATCTCGGAATCGGCGCGGGCGCGCACTCCAAGATCTCGTTCCCGCACCGGGTGCTGCGCCAGGCCCGCTACAAGCAGCCCAAGGCCTTCATGGAAGCGGCGCGCAACGGTAATCCGGTCCAGGAAGAACGCGAGATAGCGCGCGCCGACATGGGCTTTGAGTTCATGCTCAATACGCTCAGGCTCACGGGCGGCTTTGCGCCCAATCTGTTCGGCGAGCGCACCGGCATGAGCATCACCGCCATCGAAAAGTCGCTCAATGAAGCCGAAGCCAAGGGCCTGCTGTACCGCGACCACCAGATCATTCGCCCGACCGAACTGGGTCAGCGCTTCCTGAACGATCTGCAGCAAATGTTTTTGGAAGACTGACGCAGGACGCGGGCGCTCGGGACGGCGGCCCGGCCTGGCCACCGCCCATGCAGCCTTACTTCGGCGTCAGTTCCAGTCTCGCCCTGGTGTGTTTTTCAACGGCCTTGCGCGAGTACAGCAGGGGGAAATACTCGCCCTTGGCCCACAGCGGCGCCAGGTCGCGGTAATGGGTGCTGGCTGGATTGCCGGACTGGCCCGGCGCATTGATCGCGCGCGAGGCATCCCAGTTGCCCACGTCGAGTACCATTCGGAACGATGCTCCGTGGGACAGTGTAAAGTCACTTGGCTGGTAGCCCGCCACCATCGGAGTACTGGCCGAGCCGCCGATGGCGCCCGCATCGACATTGAATTGGGCCTGACTGGCCGGATCGAGCACCGCATCGAGCGGATGCTTGAATAGCGCCCGGTGCAGCTTGCCCCATTGCCACGCCGTCATGTCGGCGCCGAGGCGGGTTTCCAGCTCGGCCAGTGCGCTTTTCAGGGAAGCGAGCATCACTTCGTTGCGCCGTTCGCGCGGCAACCAGGACGTATCCTGCGTGATGGCGTCGACCACGCGGTTCGCATTGCCAGCGCCGATGGCCTTCGCCTCGTCCGGTGTCAGGGCCGCGCTCACGATGGCCGGGCGCAGGTGCTTGGTCAGCCAGACTTCAAACAGCGCTGCAGCAGCGCTCTCGGCCCCCTCCTTGCCATCCCAGGTGCGCAGCAGTTCGATTCCTCTTTGTACTTGGGGTTCCGGGCTGGACAAACCCGGCAGCGCCGCCACGATGCGTTTGGCGAAAGTCGATGTGAGATCGTTCTGCCACGCCATCGAATCGGCCACGGTGCTGCGCGCGTTTGCGCCCAGCAGATGGTGCAGCCGGGTAGAGCGGGCGCGATCCGTCCATTCGAATCCAATGTCCAGCTTGAAGGCGGGGTGCTCGGGCGGGATAGTATTTTCGTTCGCCGTCATCAGGTAGCCGGAGGCCGGGTTATGGGCCGACGGCAGCTGATCCATATTGCGATAGCCTTCCCATTCATAGCTGCCGTCGCCGGGCACCGGCAGCAGGCCATTCCAGTTGGGGCGGATTGGGGTCAGACCGGCTGGCTTCCAGCCGATATTGCCAGCGCGGTCGGCAAAGACATGGTTGACCGCCGGCGCGCCCCAACGGTTCAAGGCACCGTGGTACTGATCCCAATTGGTCGCGCGCATATAGTCCATGGAGCCGAAGTAGGGCGCCATGCCGATGTCGAGCCATGCCGCGCGCACGGCCCATGCTCGGTGGGTGCCAGCGTCAGAGTGCAGCACGGGACCGTGGCGCGTGAAACTGATCGTCACTTTGCGCGGGGTGGCCTCACCGCGCACCGCGATGTCTTCGGTGACGGTGCGCATAGCTTCCCACGCGCCGCGATACTTGTATTCAAGGGGCTGGGCCGGGTTGAGCTCGTAAGCGTACAGATCTTCCTGGTCGATCAGGAAACGGGTAAGGCCGAAACCGGCCGTGCCGTTATGCCCGATGGAGATGCCGGGCAAGAACGGCTCACCGGCGCCAATGGCCGACAGGCCCGGCGCATTGAGGTGCGTGATGTAACGAAGGCTGGGCGCGCCCTGCGCGCGGTGCGGATCGTTGGCCAGAATCGGGCGGCCGCTCCTGGTGCGCGCGCCGGAGATGACCCAGTTGTTCGAGCCGGTACTGACATCGAGGTTGGGCGGCGCTTCTTCAAACGCGTACAAGGCCGAAACTGCGCTGATTGACGCCAGCTTGCCGCTCCATACTTCCTTTGGAAATCTGGCCGTTGCAGTGGCCAGGCTGTAGGCCCGGCTGATCTCGGCCACCGGGATGGTGCACAGGTCCAGCCCTGCCGCCGCCACCGGAGTGACTGGCGGGTCCAGTTCCTGCTGCATCCAGTCGGCGCGGCCGTTTTCAGTTTTTGCCTTGCACAGTGTGCCGGCGCGGCGCGTCTCGAGCAGGAAGTTCGTGGTCAGGCCATGGTGGCGGATGCGCACAATATCTTCGGCCTGCCAGCGCGCCGGCTTGTAGTTCAGTTTCTTGAACTCGGGGGGAATCAGCTCGGGGCGGATTTCGGTCTGCGCCACATAGGCATTGACGCCGGCAACGAAGGCTTCGGCGACGCGCTTGGAATCGGAGCCGTAGGCCAGCCATTCGCGGTACATATCGCCCCGGAACAAGACGGCACGCGCCATGCGGTCGCCTTCGACATAGGCCGGACCGAAATCCTGCGCCATGAGCCCCAGGCCGCGCTTGCGCCACAGATCGATCTGCCACAGGCGGTCGCGCGCGGCCATGAAGCCCTGCACATAAAAGGCGTCGTAAAAGGTATTGGCATAGATGTGCGGAACGCCCCATTTGTCGATCAGGATCTGGGCCGGCTTTTCGAGGCCCTGGACCTGGAACCGTTCGCTGGCCGGAGGTGGCGCGGCCTGCAATGGCAGGGAGGCGAGAATGGTCAGGCAGAGGGCGATGCGCAGAGGGAGTGTCATTTGTTCTCTTGGATGAAATTAGCCCCGCGTCAGAACAGCCCGACGCGCGTGGTCCACCCGAAGCATTCGTCGAAGTCGAAAGCGTCGATGTCCAGCAAGTATCAGCTATAAGTTGCAAGAAAACAATTGGAACTAGTGCTTAGTCCTTAGCCTGCGGCGCCACCATGCCCGCTACCACTTTTTCCAAGCCCTGGACCACACGCGCTAGCGAGGAGTAGTCGAGTTTATCCGGTGTGTCTTGTGCGGTGTGATAGTAGGGGTAGCGCATGAACGCGGTATCGGTGACCATGAGCGCCGGGTAGCCCATGCGATTGTAGGAGGTATGGTCTGACAGGGTGACGCCCGCCACGCTCGCCGGCGCCGCCAGCCCATGCGCCGGAAAGTCGGAACTGGCGCGAAATGCCCCCAAGGTGTTGCGCACCAAGTCGGACGACTGCGTGGTGCCGACAAAGGCAATGAAGTTTCCGGTCGACGGGTAGATTTTTTCAAGCCCGGGCGGATAGCGCTGGCTATTCGCGGCGTGGGTGTAATAGCCGATAGTCTCCAGGATGATTGCAGCTTCAACCGGCTGGCGCCGCTGCCGCAAGTCCTGCGCATGGCGCCTGCTGCCCATGCCGTCGCCAAGAAAATAGGGCGGCTCCTCGTTGACAAAAAAGACGAATTTGAGTTCGCTGCCTTCGCGCAGGCGGGTCGGCTTGAGCATACGTGCCAGTTCGAGCAAGGCGGCGGCGCCGCTGCCGTTATCGTTGGCGCCCGGCGCCCCGCGGGCCGAATCGTAGTGCGCGCCCACGATGATGATGCGGCTCGGCTCCTTGATGCCGTTCGTATTCACCAGCGAGACCTCGATATTGCGCACCGCGTGGCCGTCATATTTGTATTCCTGGCGCCTTACCTGGTAGCCAAAACCGGCCAGGCGCGACTCGATGTAGCGCGCCGATCGTTCGAGAGCGGCGGGGCTGGCGGTATTGTGCTCCACCGACGCAATGGCGCGCACATGCTGCTCCAGACTGGCAGGGAGATGCGCGCTCGCGCTTGCCGGATCGGGCGCGGCCACGGCCGGCACCAGCACCGAGGTGAAGCCGAAGAAGGCATTGAATGCAGCACGCGTTCGAGCGAACATGGACACGGCGACGGCCCCGGCGAAAAAGGGATTGACCTGTGGCGCGAACCACAAGTTCCGATGATGGCGCTGCTGCTGACCGTGGCCGTTTCTGTCGAGATAACTCACGTAGCAGCTGTCCAGGTGAGTACATTCTGGAAACAAAAATGATTTGATGCTAACGATTCGCGGGGGTAGACTAGAGGCAATTTGCCTGCCGGATCACAGCTTTTCTGTGCCGACCGGCCCGTCCTTCAATTCCGGAGTTCCAATGAAAAAGCGCGATTTTTTACACAGTTTTGCCGCAGGCGCCCTTGGGCTCTCGCTGCCCACCGCATTCGCGGCCGACGCCGCCAAGCCCGATGCGAAGAAAAAGTACGTCCTCAAAGGGGTTGATGCATTCGGCAAGCCGATCAATCTGGACGACCATAAAGGCAAGGCGGTACTCGTGAGCTTTTTTACCGTCGAGTGCATCCCGTGCACGAACGACATGCGCCTGATGCGCGAATTCTACGGCGAAAACAAGACCAAGAATTTCATTAACATCGGCGTCAACGTTGACCCGGACAAGCAGTCGCTCGCTGATTACGTCGATCTCGTCAAGCTGACCATTCCGGCCAAGCAGCATTTTCCGATTGCCTGGCGCAACGCCAAAGGCCATACCGACAATTTCGGTCCGCTCAGCAGCAATCCCACCCACTTCGTTCTGGATACGGAACACAAGCTCATCACTCGCCGCAACGGTGTCTTCAAGGGCGACGACTGGGATGAACTGTGGACCAGCTTGCAGTAAAGTCTTTACGCAATTAAATATATGTTTCTTTTTTGAATCCAGTTGCCACCCCGACACGTACAACCGACGGGTTGTTACTGTTTATTATAAAAACTAGGGGTAAATCTTGCGGAATCAACAATTTAAAATATTGGCCATGGCCGCCATGCTTGGCGCGGCGCATGGCGTTCACGCTCAGGACCAGGGCAAGCTGCTTGCAACAGGCGGCGTGTCGCAGGTCGAAGGGTCCGGCGGTGGCGGTCTTACGCCATGGGCCCTCATCACCAGCTACGGCACCGAAGACAGCTTTGGCGCCAACGCGCATTACACGCAGGTCAAGACGCAGGACTACGGACTGCGTACCTATGGCGTCTCGGTGGGTATCGCGGACAGGGTCGAACTGTCGCTGGCCAGCCAGGAGTTCACCGGCGATCTGGCTCCCCTCGATCAGCTCAACATCAAGCAGGACATCCTGGGCGTGAAGGTACGCGTATACGGCAGCGCCGTGTACGACCAGGTATTTGCCATGCCGCAGATCGCGGTCGGCATGCAGTACAAGCGCAACAAGGGTATTGGCGGGCTGGGAGCGCTGGGTGTCACCAATGTCACGCAGCTGGGCGCGAAAGATGACAGCGGCACCGATTTCTATGTCTCGGCGACCAAGCTGTACCTGGCGCAAAGCCTGCTGCTCAACGGCACGCTGCGTTTTACCAAGGCTAACCAGATGGGAATTCTGGGTTTCGGCGGCGACAAGCGCGATCGCTACGAGCCGATGTTTGAAGCGTCCGTGGCCTACATGATCAACCGCAAGCTGGTCATTGGCGCTGAGTACCGCATGAAGCCGAACAACCTGGGCGTCGACAACGAAAAGGCCTACAGCGATGTGTTCGTGGCGTACTTCCCGACCAAATCGCTGTCGGTCACGGCTGCCTACGTGAACCTGGGCGACATCACCATCTTCAATCCTAAAACACAGCGCGGCTGGTACCTCTCGGTCCAGGCTGGCTTCTGAACGAAAGCGACACGATCATGACTATTACTATGCAACTCAAACGCGCCAGCTCGGCGCTTGTCATCGGCGCGATCCTGAGCCTGGCAGCTCCTGCGCACGCCAAGGACGATCAGCTGTTCAAGGACCTGGGCGGCAAGCCTGGCATCGACAAGATCGTCGGCGACCTGATGCCAATGATCATGGCCGATGCCCGCATCAACAAGTTCTTCGAAAAAGTGGACATGAAAAAGCTGGGCGGGCTGCTGAGCGAGCAGTTCTGCGAGCTGTCCGGTGGGCCGTGTGTGTACTCGGGCCGCGACATGGTGATCTCGCACGACGAGATGGGCGTGCGCACCTCACATTTCAATGCGCTGGCTGAGAACTTGCAGGTGGCGATGGAGAGGAACAACGTCCCGGCGGCGGCTTCGAACAAGCTGGTGGCGATGCTGGCGCCGATGCATAAAGCGATGGTGCGTAAAGTAGAGCCGGCGCAGCAGTAAGTCTGGTATCACGTCAGTTGCGCAAGCGCTGACATCACCAACGTCTCCCCCGCGCAGGCGGGGGGCCATAGCACCTCTGATCAAAGGTGCTATGGGCCCCCGCCTGCGCGGGGGAGACGGTTTTTAGGGTATCTGTAAGCGCATGTTGTCGGCATAGTCCTGCCTATTTTTAGCTACCTCACCTACTGCCCACCACCCAACACCCGATACAGCGTGACCTGATTCTGCAAGCGCTGCAGGTTGGCCTGCACTGCCGCCTGTTCAGCCGCAAAAAGCGAACGCTGCGCGTCGAGCAGATCGAGGTAGCTCGACGCACCGCTGCGATAACGCAGATCCGACAAGGCAAAGCGCTCGGCCTCTGCTGCCGCCACCGCCCGCTGGGCGCGTAATTGTTCGGTATAAGTCGCCTGACCCGCCAGCGCATCCGATACTTCCCTGAAGGCCGACTGTATGGTGCGCTCATACTGCGCCACGGCGATATCGCGCCCCGCGCGTGCGCTGTCAAGATTAGCGCTATTGCGCCCGTAATCAAAAATAGGCAGCAGCATTTGCGGCGCAAACGACCAGCCTAATGAACCGCTCTTGAAAAGCCCGCTGAGCTCACCGCTCGCGCTGCCAGCACTGGCCGTGAGCGAAATGCGCGGGAAAAACGCCGCCCGCGCAGCGCCGATATTGGCGTTAGCCCCAATCAACTGCTGCTCGGCGGCGCGAATATCCGGCCTCACGGCCAGCAAGTCAGAGGGCAGGCCCGCAGGCAGTTCACTAAGCTGCGTGTTCGCCAGCGTGGCCCCCGGGGCCAGGTTAGCCGGCAGGGGCGAACCCACTAGCGAAGTCAACAGGTTGAGGTCCTGGGCGCGCTGGCGCTGCTGCTGGGCCAGAAAGACGCGGGCGCTATCCACCAGCGAGCGCCCTTGCTGCAAATCGAGCATCGACACCACGCCGTTCTTAAAGCGCAGATCGATCAGCTTGAGCGATTCCTCACGCGCGGCCAGCGTTTTCTGAGTCAGCGCCAGCAGTTCGTCATCGGCCAGCGTGGCCAGGTAGGCGTTGGCGACCGAGGCCACCAGGCTGATGCGCGTGGCGGTGCGCGCTTCGGATGTGGCCAGAAATTGTGCCAATGCTGCGTCGCTCAGGCTGCGTACCCGGCCGAACAGGTCGAGCTCGAATGCGCTCACCACCAAGCCGGCTGAGTAGTTACTGTTGATGCTGTCGTCCGGACCCGGCGCGCGGCTACCGCTCACGCCCAGACCAACGCCCGGCAACTGGTCGGCACGGCGCACGCGGAACTGCGCGCGGGCTTGTTCGATATTGAGGATGGCCACGCGCAGGTCGCGGTTGTTCTCCAGCGCGAGTCCGATCAGCTGCTTCAGGCGCGCGTCGGCAAAGAACTGCTCCCAGGAGATACTGGCAGCTGCCTGCGTGGCGCTGCTGCTGGCCAGTTCCGGAAAACTGGCCGCCACCGGCGCGGCCGGCCGCTCGTACTTGGGGGCCAGCGACATGCAACCGGCCAGGGACAGCGCCAGCGCAAGTGGGGTGAATTTAATCATGCTTTACCTCGACTGCTTTCACGTGATCGGTATGCGCGTATTTCGCCGTTTGGCGCGCGCTGCCCTTGAACAGGCTGCGCACCACCACAAAGAACACGGGAACGAAAAACACGCCCAGCGCCGTGGCGGTAATCATGCCGCCCATGACGCCGGTACCAATGGCGCGCTGGCTGGCCGAGCCGGCGCCACCGGCGATGACCAGTGGCAGCACGCCCAGGATAAACGCCAGCGAGGTCATGAGAATGGGCCGGAAGCGCAGGTGGCAAGCCTCCAACGCCGCCTCGGCCAGCGTGCGGCCCTGGGCCTGCAAGTCCTTGGCGAATTCGATGATCAGCACCGCGTTCTTGGCGCCCAGGCCAATGATGGTGATCAGGCCGACTTTGAAGTACACGTCATTGGGAAAGCCGCGCGCCGTGGCCGCCAGCAGCGCGCCCAGCACGCCGAGCGGCACCACCAGCAGCACCGCCACCGGAATGGTCCAGCTTTCGTACAGTGCCGCCAGCGCCAGGAACACGGCCAGCATGGCAAAACCGAGCAGCACGAAGACCGTCGAGCCTGACAGTTTTTCTTCGCGCGACTGGCCGGTCCATTCGTAGGCAAAGCCCGGCGGCAGCTGCGCGGCCAGCCTTTCCATTTCGTCGAGCGCCTGACCGGTGCTGTAGCCGGGCGCGGCGTCGCCAGCCAGGCGAATGGTGGGGTAGCCGTTGTAACGCACGGTTTGCATCGCGCCGGTAATCCAGCGCGTGGTGGCAAACGCGGACAGCGGCACTTGCTGGCCCCGGTTATTGACCGCGTTCAGGCGCAGCAAATGTTCAGGCTGCATGCGCGCGGGCGCATCGGCCTGCACCACCACGCGCTGCAGGCGCCCGGCGTTGGGGAAGTCGTTGATGTAGGCCGAGCCGAGCGAGGTCGAAATGGCTGCATTGATAGCTTCGAAGCTGACTCCGAGCGCGTTGGCCTTGTCGCGGTCGATGTCGAGCTGGACCTGGGGCGCGTCCTCCAGGCCTTCGGGGCGTACTCCTGCCAGCACCGGACTCTTGGCCGCCATGCCCATCAGCTGGTTGCGGGCGGCGAGCAGGGCGTCACGGCTCTGCCCGCCACGGTCCTGCAGACGGAACGAGAAGCCGGTACCGCGGCCAAGTTCGGGAATCGGCGGTGGGCTGATCGCGAAGATGAAGGCGTCGCGCACCTGCGACAGGCGCGCGCTGATGCGTCCTGCCACGTCCTGTGCGCTCTGGCCGGGGCCTTCGCGCAAATCCCAGTCTTTGAGCGTGATGAAACCTAGCGCCATGTTCTGGCCGGATCCCGAAAAGCTGAAACCCTGCACCGCGACCATGCCGGCCACTTCGGGCTGCTTGAGAATGAACTCCTCGGCCTCGCGCAGCGCCTTGCCGGTACGCTCGAGTGTGGCGCCCGGCGGCAGCTGGAAGTTGGCGATGAGCGAGCCCTGGTCCTCGTTGGGCAGGAAGGAATTCGGCATGCGCACGAAGATCAGCCCGACCACGGCAATGATGGCCACAAAGACGATCAGCGAGCGGCCGGTGTGTCGCAGCAGCTTGGCGACCCAGCCTTCGTAATTCTTGGCCGTCTTGGTGAAGCCGCGGTTGAACCAGCCGAAGAACCCGGTCTTGGCGTGATGATGGCCTGCCTCGACCGGCTTGAGCAAGTGGGCGCACAGGGCCGGCGTGAGCGAGAGCGCCATGAAGGCCGAGAACAGAATCGACGACACCATCACGGCCGAGAACTGGCGGTAGATGTTGCCGACCGCGCCGGCAAAAAACGCCAGCGGCACGAATACGGAAATGAGCACCACGGTCACGCCAATGATGGCGCCGGAAATCTGGCCCATGGCCTTGCGCGTGGCTTCGAGCGGCGGCAAGCCTTCTTCGCTCATGATGCGTTCCACGTTTTCGACCACCACGATGGCGTCATCGACCACGATACCGATCACCAGCACCATGCCGAACATTGTCAGCACATTGATCGAAAAGCCCAGCGCCAGCAAAGTGGCCAGGGAGCCGAGCAGGGCAACCGGCACCACAATGGTCGGGATGATGGTGTAGCGGAAGTTTTGCAGGAACAGGTACATCACCAGGAACACCAGGATGACCGCTTCGATCAGGGTCACCACCACCTGGGTGATGGAAATGTCGACAAAGCGCGAACTGTCGAAGGGGACCGAGTACTTGACGCCGGCCGGGAAGAACTTGGCAAGCTCGTCCATGCGCGTGCGCACCAATTTGGCCGTCTCCAAGGCGTTGCCGGTCGGCGAGAGCTGGATGCCGATGCCGGTCGAGGGCCTGCCGTTCAGGCGCGCCGCGGTGGCATAGCTCTGAGCGCCGATCTCGATGCGGGCCACGTCGCGCAGGCGCACGGTGGAACCATCCGGATTTGCGCGCAGCACGATATTGCCGAACTGTTCAACGGTGCTCAGCTGACCGCTGACGACAACGGTGGCGGTGATCTGCTGGCCCGACAGATTCGGCAAGTCGCCGATGGTGCCCGACGAGACTTGGGCATTCTGGGTGCGGATCGCAGCATTGACGTCGGTGGCCGACAGGTTGAAGCCGACCAGCTTGGCTGGATCGATCCACACCCGCATGGCGCGTTCCGTGCCGAACAGTTGGGCCTGGCCCACTCCGGGCACGCGCTGAATTTCAGGCAGCACCGTGCGTGAAGCATAATCGCCCAGCGCAATCGGATCCCATTTTGGATCGTCCGACGACAGGATGGTAAACATCAGGAAGTTGGCGCGTGCCTTGTCCACCCGCACACCCTGCTGGACCACCGACTGCGGCAGGCGCGGGGTGGCGCGGCCAAGGCGGTTTTGCACGTCGACCTGGGCCAGGTCGGCATCGGTGTCGGTGTCGAAACTGAGGGTGATGTTGCCGGTGCCATTGGCCTGGCTGATCGACTCCATATAGATCAGTCCGGGAGAGCCGTTCATTTCGCGCTCGATCACGCTGATCACGCTGTCCTCCAGCGTTTGGGCGGAGGCGCCGGGATAGGACGCCGAAATGACGATCGACGGGGGCGCGACTGCCGGGTACTGCGCTACCGGCAACTGAGTGATGGAAACAGCGCCCAGCACCATGATGAAGAGGGCGATGACCCATGCAAAGATGGGGCGGTCGATAAAGAAGCGTGCCATGAATTAACCTGCTTTCTTAACGGCTGGCCGGCGCGGCGCCGCCAGCGGCGGCGGGGGCTGGCGCTGGATTCCAGGGCACGGGCTTGACCGGTGCGCCTGGCGCCTGCATTTTCTGGAAGCCGTCCACCACAACCTGTTCACCTTCCTTGAGGCCTTCGAGGACGACCCAGTTGCCACCTTGCTGGGAGCCGACCTTGATAGGACGCGGGCCCGGCTTGCCGTCAGGCGCAACCACGATCACGGTGTCGCCCTGACTGCCGCGCGTGACGGCCTGCTGGGGAATCAGCATGCCGGATGGAACACTGGCCTGGGCCACGCGCACGCGGACATACTGCCCCGGCAGCAGCGCGCCGTCGGGGTTGGGCACCTCGGCGCGCAGCGTGACCTGGCCCGAGGTCGGGTCCACAGTGATGTCCGAGAACAGCAGCTTGCCCTTGCGCGGCAGTTCGGTGCCGTCGTCGAGCATGATGCTGACAGGGGTGGAACCGTTGGCGCTGGTGACGCCAGCGGCGCGGCGCAGACGCTGCAGTTCGCTGGCGGACTGCGTGAAATTGACGAAGACGGTATTGGTTTGCTGAATCAGCGCCATCTGGGTTGCTTCGGTAGCGCTCACGAGCGCGCCTTCGGTGACCAGCGCGCGACCGATGCGGCCCGAGATCGGTGCTTTGACGCTGGCGTAGCCCGAATTGATCTGGGCAATCTGCAGCGAAGCGCGGTTGGCGGCGACGTCGGCCTCGGCCTGCTTTTGGGTCGCAACTATATTGTCGTATTCCTGCTTGCTGACCGCGTTGGCGGCAACCAGCGGTTTGTAGCGCTCGGCCTGGGCGGCAGCCTGGGTCAGGTTGGCCTGGGCCTTGCCCAGATTGGCCTGGGCGCTGCTGAGGGCTGCCCTGTAGGGCGCCGGATCGATTTGAAACAAGGACTGTCCGGCCTTGACTTCGCTGCCTTCGGTGAACAGGCGCTTGAGCACGACGCCATTGACGCGGGCCCGCACCTGGGCCACCCGCACCGGCTCGACCCGGCCCGGCAATTCCGTTTCAAGCGCTACCGGCTGAAACTTGACGGCGATCACGCCGACTTCGGGAGGAGGACGATTGCCGCCCGGACCACCCGGACCGGCGCCCGGCGCTGCCGCGTCCTTGCTGCCGCAGGCTGTGAGCACGCTCAGTGCGATCAAGGTGGAAGCGACGGTGCGGATCATGGTGGAGGTCCTATAAATACACGGAGTTATCGATACGGGGCAACGATCGGCTGCCTGCGTTCAACTTCGTAGTGGGCTTGTGTGGATTCTTGGAATATACTAACACGAGTGTATGTTTAATGTTTGGGACCATCCCAAAACCCGGAGAGTTCAAGTATGGCCCGCAGAACCAAGGAAGACGCCCTGGCAACGCGCGACAGCATTCTCGATGCGGCCGCCATTTTGTTTGTGGAGCAGGGCGTATCGCGCACCACGCTGGCGCACATTGCGGCCGCTGCTGGCGTGACGCGCGGCGCTATTTACTGGCACTTCGAGGACAAGGCGGCGATGTTCAATGCCATGATGGAGCGCGCCACCACGCCGCTGGAATCAGCGATGGCCATGCTGGACCAGGCCGACAGCGACGACCCACTTGGCGAGCTGCACGATTACGCCGTGCAGGTGTTCAAGCTCACCGTCAATGACCCGGAGGCACGGCGCGCGTTCGAGATCGCCACGCTCAAGATGGAGCTGACGGACGAGATGACGGGGGTGCGCGAGCGGCGCGCGCATAATCAGGCGGAATGGATCAGGCGGGCCGAAGGCAGGGTCAGGCTGGGCATTCGGCAAGGGCATATCAAGCCGACGGTGAAGCCGCGCGCGGTGGCGCTGGGGATCTGGGTGCTGATCGAGGGCTTGATTCGAAACTGGCTGATCGGACCGGAGTTCAATCTGTTAAAGCTGGGGGCGGAGATTGTGGGGACGCATCTGGATTCGCTGCGTCCGCTCGTCCGTCTTCCCCGCGGAGGCGGGGATCCATAGCGCGTGTGCCAGGATGCGCTCCTCCCCTTCTCGATCAATGTGCTACGGATCCCCGCTTTCGAGACTGTCGCAAAACGTTCAGCCGTTGATGTTGCCTCTCTCGGCACCGCCGCCACCCCGTCTTCCCCGGCCGAGACTCAGGGGGCCTCAAATTGAAAAAAGAGACCTTCCGCGACAGCCTCCTTCGCGGGGAAGACGGGGAGGGGCAGTGGATGTCGTAATGGTGGGCGCCAGCAGCCCTTAGCGCATTCCCGCAATAATCTGCTCCAGCTTCACCGAATCCGCGCAAAACGCGCGGATGCCTTCGGCCAGTTTTTCGGTGGCCATCGCGTCTTCGTTCATCATGAAACGGAAGCTCTTTTCGTCGACCGTCAGCTTTTCACCAGTCGCTTCGCCGGCGTTTGGATTCAGCTTGCGCTCCATTGGCGCGTCGGTATCGGCCAGCTTTTGCAGCAGGTCCGGGCTGATTGTCAGCAGATCGCAGCCGGCCAGTTCGATAATCTGCGACGTATTGCGAAAACTTGCGCCCATGACCTCGGTCTTGTAGCCGAACTTGCGGTAGTAATCGTAAATGCGCTTGACCGACTGCACCCCGGGATCGTCGGCGCCGGTGTAGTCGGTGCCGGTCGACTTCTTGAAGTAGTCATAGATGCGTCCCACGAACGGAGAGATCAGCTGCGCGCCCGCCTCGGCGCAGGCGATGGCCTGCGGCAGCGCGAACAGCAAGGTCATATTGCAGCGGATGCCTTCGCGCTCAAGCACCTGGGCAGCCTGGATGCCTTCCCAGGTCGAGGCGATCTTGATCAATACACGTTCACGGCCAACGCCGCGCTCCGCGTACAAAGCGATTAGCTCTCGGCCCTTGGCCACGGTGGCCTCGGTGTCGAACGAGAGGCGGGCATCGATTTCTGTCGACACGCGGCCCGGAATAATTTTCAGAATTTCAGTGCCGAATTCGATCAGCAGGCGATCGATCACGTCGCCGGTCGACATGGCGGGAAAGTCGCGCACGATCTTGTCGAGCAGGGGACGATATTCGGGCTTCTGGACTGCCTTGAGAATCAGCGAAGGGTTGGTGGTCGCATCGCGCGGGGCGTACTGCTTGATCGACTGGAAGTCACCCGTGTCGGCGACAACGGTGGTGAATTGCTTGAGCTGTTCGAGTTGGTTCATGGCTGGTGCGAATATAAAAGTAGGGGACATTTTTTTTGTATTGTATATCCGTTCGTGTACACGACGGCAACACAGTGCGCAGCGACGCCGCCAACGCCGGGCGCGCTAGCCAATGAAGGAATCGAACTGCATGTCGAATTCCTGCAGCGCCTTCTGGGCGTTCTGCATCTTTTTGCGAAATTCCGGCCCGCGCTGCAGCGCCAGGCCCACGGCCAGCACATCGATCACGACCAGATAGGCCAGACGCGCGGAGATGGGCGTGTAGGGATCGGTATTGAACACCAGATCGATCGGGATGAGTACGGTTGCCAGATCGGCCAGCGGGGTCCCCGAGGGCGCCAGCACGATCACGTCGGCGCCGCCGCGCCGCGCAAGCTTGACCGAGCGCACCAGCGCCGGGCTGTTGCCGCGCTGCGAAATGGCCACCACCGCGTCGCCCTGGTGCAGCAGGGCCGCAGCGATGCTGTGAATGTTGGGGTCGGCGTACGCGACCGTTGGCACGCCCGAGCGAAAGAACTTGTGCTGGGCGTCCGTGGCCACAATGCCCGAGGTGCCCTGACCGTAAAACTCGATCTTGCTGGCGCGCGAGAGGATGTCGAGAGCGCGCTGGATCGCTTCGGGATTGAGGTTGTTGCGCAGGTCGAGCAGGGTGTTGATGGAGCGGCTGCAGATTTTGTTGACCAGGTCGGACGCCAGATCGTCCTGGGCCGGCTGTTCATTTACGCCCGGCAGCGCCAGGGCCAGACCCTGGGCCAGCTTGAGCTTGAATTCGTGCCAGCCGTCGTAGCCCAGGGTGCGGCAAAAACGCACCACGGTCGGTTCGGACACCTGCGCGCTCTTGGCCAGCGCCGTGATGTTCTGGCTGACCGTGGCGCCCGGATGGTCGAGCACCGCCAGCGCGACCTTTTTCTCGGACTTGGACAGCGAGTCGAGCTGGGTGCGGATCGAATCGAGCAGCATGGAGGCTAGTCTTCCGGCAGCGCTTCTTCGCGCCACTGCAAGCCGTCACGGCCGATCAGGGCGCTGGCGGCGGCCGGGCCCCAGGTGCCGGCGCTGTAGGGAATCGGCACGCTGTCATCGTCTTCCCAATGATCCAGGATCGGTTCCACCCAGTCCCATGCGGCTTCGAGCTCGTCGCCGCGCATGAACAGGGTAAGCTGGCCGCGCAGCACGTCGAGCAGCAGGCGCTCGTAGGCATCCATGCGCGGGGTCTTGAACTGTTCGCGGAAGTCGAGTTCGAGCTCCGCCTGCTTGAGGCGCATGCTGTCGCCTGGCGTCTTGGCCATCAGGTTCATCGACAGGCCTTCGTCCGGCTGCAGGCGGATGACCAGGCTGTTGGGCTGGAAGCTGCTGGTGGGCTGGTTGAAAATAGAATGCGGAATCTGCTTGAAGCGCACCACGATTTCAGCCAGGCTGTCGGCCATGCGCTTGCCGGTGCGCAGGTAGAACGGCACGCCGGCCCAGCGCCAGGTATCGATTTCGGCCTTGATGGCGACGAAGGTTTCGGTGCGCGACTGCTGCGGCGCATCCGGTTCGTCGCGATAGCTCGGCACTGCCTTGCCATCGACATGGCCGGCGCGGTACTGGCCGCGCACGATATTTTGCGACAGGGTGGTCGGGGTAAAGCGCTTGAGCGAGCGCAGCACCTGCAGCTTGGCGTCGCGCACTGCATCCGGGGCGATCGACGCTGGCGGTTCCATGGCCACGATACACAGCAGTTGAAGCAAGTGGTTCTGCAGCATGTCGCGCAGCGCGCCGGAAGTATCGTAGTAACCCATGCGATTGCCCACGCCAATTTTTTCGGCGATGGTGATCTGAACGTCGGAGATCCATTCACGGCGCCACAGCGGCTCGAACAGGATATTGCCAAAGCGCAGAGCCAGCAGATTCTGCACGGTTTCTTTGCCGAGGTAGTGATCGATGCGGTAGATCTGCGACTCGGCAAATACCTTGCCCACTTCCATATTGATCTGCTTGGCCGATTCGAGATCGCGCCCGAGCGGCTTTTCCAGCACCACGCGCGAATTGGGCGTGGCCAGGCCCGTGGCTGCCAGGTTGTCGCAGATTTGCGCGAACAGGTGGGGCGGCGTGGCCAGGTAGTACACGCGGGTCAGCTTGTCATCGGTGCGCAGGGCCTCGACCAGCGGGCCGTAGGTGCCCGAATCGGTGGCGTTCAGCGAGGCGTAGACGATGCGCTTGGTGAACGTTTCCCAGGCCTCGGGCAGGACCGATTTGATGTGCGGCTTGGACGTGCTTTCGACGGTCGCCAGAAATTCTTCGCGCGTCCATTCGTGACGCCCTACGCAGATGATGCGGGCGCTCGGGGGCAGGTCCTTGCATACGTCGCGCGCATACATGGCGGGAAGGAGCTTGCGCATTGCCAGGTCGCCGCTGCCGCCAAAGAGAACAAGGTCAAAATCGGTAAGTGCCATAGTGTGTGGTCGCTGAAAGTTGGGTGCCGGATACATGGTGCCGCCATCGTGCCGATGGGGGCGCTAGCTAGCTCAAAGCGCCGCCGCCGGATGATGCGGCTGATATGTAAATTTACTACACAAATAAGTCATTTGCAAGAAATTTTACTACGCAAATTGGCCGGCGCACCGCGTTTCCCCGGGCTAACTGACCCTTTGAAAGCGCGTCGCGTTGCGCGCCCGCGCGCGCTGCGCTTCGATCTCCCGATCGCGTGGATCGGCGGCCGTGACCAGCGACGCGATGAGTTCGGACGCCGCGGCGCTGACCTGCTCGACGGCGCGCTCGAATGCTGCCTGGTTGGCCTTGGAGGGAGCATTGAAACCACTGAGCTTGCGTACGAACTGCAGCGAAGCGGCGCGAATTTCATCGTCCGTGGCCGGCGGCGCAAAATTGAAGAGGGTCTTGATGTTTCGGCACATGGCGTCTCCGTCTGGTTGCATGGGCATCATAGCACCAGCGCGGGGCGCTGGCGGCGTGCCGTCGGCGCAAAAAAACGATGGCAAGCAAAGGCCGCTTGCCGGACAATGCCTGCCCATGGGCCGCGGCCACAATTGCTAAAGAAAGGGAGGCAGCATGCAGCTACAACTGGACGATTGCGAGATCGAGTATGACTACGCCGCGCTCGATAACGAGCTGCCACCGGTGCTGTTCCTGCACGGGGCGCTCGGCGTGCGCGCTCAGTTCGACGGCCTGCGCGCACTTTTTGCTGAGCGTTCGCAATTGACGCTCGACTTCCCCTCGCACGGCCGCAGCCGCGCCACGCGAACATCGCTCAGCTGCGAGCAACTGGCGCGCGATGTGCTTGCACTGCTCGATGCGCTGGCAATTGAACGCGTCGATGTGCTTGGCCATAGCATGGGCGGCTACGTAGCGCTGGTGCTGGCGCATCTGGCGCCGTCGCGTGTGCGCTCCATTGTCACGCTCGGCACCAAGTTTTACTGGACTGGCGAGGTTATCGCGGCAAGCGCCAAAGGTCTTGACGCGTCCACGCTCAAAAGCCGTTCGCAGCGCTTCCACGACGCGCTTGCCGCCACGCACTCGGCCTGCGGCGCCGATGAAATGCTGCGCCTGACCCAGTCGCTGATCGCAGACTTTGCGCGCTGGCAGTTGAGTGAGGAAATGGTGCGCGCCTCCGACGTCCCCGTCTTGATCAGCGCCGGCGACCGCGACGACCTGGTGCCCGCCGCCGAAGTGGGTGCGCTGTACCGCGCGCTCGATCCCAAGCGCAGCGCAATGGCAATCTTGCCGGCCACCCAACACGCCTTGCAACAGTTGCCGATAGAGTGTTTCGCGCCCTTGGTGCGACGCTTCTGGAACTCGCTCTAGGAATGTGCCCCCTGGCATGGACACTTCTTCGCGACAGCCTGTTGCAGATGGACTACACTCAAGCAAGGCGGGCACGGCGTTTAGGTTCGTGCCTATTCCCAACCATCTGACAAGGAAACGCCATGCCCTTGGAAGACGTCCTTGCGACACAGTTGTTGACCGAACGCCCCGCGCGGCCGGATCAGCCCGTCGCCCTGCAGGCCGTCCATACCTTGCTCGACACACACAGCCCGCTCTCTATCGAGGCCGGTTGCGAGCATGTTTTAAAATCGTGCCACGCCGAATCGGCGGGCGTCAGTTTGTTCAGCCATGCCAAGTATGACGAATTGACCTGGCTGGTCGTGCGCGGTCACCTGGCGCGCTTCCAGGGCAGACGATTTCCGCACCGCCACAGCATGTGCGGCGTGTGTTTCGATCTGGATGCGGCGCAATTATTCGTCAAGCCGCATCTGCACTTTCAGTGGATGCAGCAGGCCGGCATCGGTATTCGCGAGGCCCTGGTGGCGCCCCTGAAAAACCGGCGCGGTCAGTTCGAGGGCACGATGTGGGTCATGACGCATACCAAGGACCATGTCCGCTTCAATGGCGGCGACCTGGAAGTGCTCGAACTGGTGGCATCGAAGATCGACTTCTCTCACCTGGCCAAGGGTGCGGACAACGCGCCGCTGGCGCCGACTTAGCTGCGGGACTGCACCGGTGGGGTAGACTCTCGCCATGAAACTTGTCCTGAATATTGTCGGCGTATTGGCTGTGCTGCTCGGTGTCATCGGCATCTTCCTGCCCTTGCTGCCGACCACACCGTTCATCCTGCTGGCGGCTGCCTGTTTCGCGCGCGGCTCCGAGCGCATGCATAACTGGCTGCTCAGCCATGGGCTGTTCGGCCGGCTGCTGCGCGATTACGAGGCCGGCAGGGGCATTCCGGCCAGGGCCAAAGTGCTGGCGCTGGTCATGATGTGGCCTTCGCTCGGCTATGCCATGTGGCGCGTCGACCTGCTTTGGCTGCGCCTGTTGCTGCTGTTGATCGGCGTCTGTGTCAGTGTGTATTTGCTGCGCCTGCCTGTTTGTCCGGACCATCCGGACGCTTCCAGCGACAAAACCTGAGCAATTCCCGGCATAATGTGCAACCCGGCGCGCCGCAGGCGCTTGCCGGAAGCATTCGACCGGCTATCAGTCACCGCGCACAGCGCTACGACTGCGGCACATTAATGACACCACAGTACCAGGGAGACGCATGACCACGCCAGATTCCAGTTTGCGAGACGCCAGCGCAGCAATGCAGGAAGGCCGTTTCGACGATGCCTTGCCGCTGATTTCGGGCGTGTTTGGCCAGATCGCCAGTGGAGATCCCCAAGCGGCGCCTCTGTACCCGGTCACCATGTTTTTGTGGAGCCAGCTGGCAGCCCAATCCGAGCCGGCGAGGGCGACGCTGGCGCAGCTGCGCGGTTATCATGCGGATCTGCTGATGGGCGGCGATGCCGAGTTCATGAAACACGGGGACGCGGCCCAGCTGTCGCGCTTCGCTTTGATTGTTCAAATGGATCAAGCACTGAACTACAAGCGCTCCACCTATAAACTGTTCACGCTGCTGATGCAGGCCCAGCCAGTACTGGCCAATCGCGAAGCGTTTCTCGCCCTGCCTGCGATTGTGGATGCAGGCGACTTTGCGCTTGCCGATCGCATTCTCGGCAATCCGCTGGACGGGCTCGAGGAGTTGAATGGCCTATCCGTTCTGTACCCCCTGGTTCCGGCCCCCGATCAGGCTCCGCGTCTGGCGGCCGAACTGTCCAATTTCATCCGCAATGTGCTGATGCGCGCGACCGTGCTGCGCGGCTTGGGACGCGACGCCGAAGCGGATGTTGTGGTGAACAAGGCGAAAAATGGCATCGTGGCCAAAGACATGCGCGCGCTCGCCGAGCGTGAATTTGCAGCGCCCGGCACCATCATGCAGGAACTGGCCGCCATGCGCGAGCGCCACCACGCGCAGTCAAGCTTGTCCTGATCCGTCCTTCAGGGCAGGTAGGCCGGTTCGGTGCGCCCCGGTACATCGACGGCAAGCGCTAGTACTGCACCGGTCAGCGGATACTGTTCGCGCTCCTCGGCCGAGCGGCCGTGGCTGGCGCTGGTGATGTAGAGCGTCTTGAGATCGCTGCCGCCGAAGGCGACCATGGTCGGGCAGCGCAGCGGCAGCTTCACTTCGCGCAGCAGCGTGCCGTCGGGCGCGAAACGCAGCAGGCGCTCGCCTTCGAACATCGCGCACCAGTAGGCGCCTTCACTGTCGACTGCGGCGCCGTCGGGCCGCCCGCCGTAATTGTTGGCCTTGTCGGTCGAGAACTGCTGGAAGCGGGTCGCTTGCTCGACTGTGCCGCTGGCAGCGTCGAAGCGATAGGCGTCGATGCGGTGAGTGGTGGTGTCGGCATGGTACATGGTGGCGCCGCCGGGCGAGAAGCCCAGACCGTTCGAGACCGTCATGCCGCCCGCCCATTTGAGACTCAGCTTGCCTTTTTCGAGGCAGTACATCTCGGCGCCCTGGCGGTCGCGCGGTTCGTAGATGGTGCCCACCCAGAAGCGGCCGGCCGGATCGACGCGGCCGTCGTTGAATCGAATTTTCGACTGGTCGTAGGGCGCGTCGAGCATGGTGGTGAGCTGACCGCTGGCGGTGTCGAGGTGCGCGAAACCGCGCCGCATGGCCAGCACCAGGCCGCCGTCGGCATGGATGGCCAGCGCGGCCGGTTCGCTGTCGAAGCGCCACGCGCGGTGTGCGCCGCTAGCCGGGTGGTAGCGGTGCACGCTGAAGCCGCCGATGTCGACCCAGTACAAACTCTGTTCCGCCGGATGCCACAGCGGGCATTCGCCCACCAGCATCGGTTCGGCATGCACCACCTGGATGCTGTCTGCCGGCGCGCTCATACTGCCGCCCTGGCCATGGCGATCAGGCCATTGGTGGAACTGTCGTGCATCTCCGGTTGCGGTTCGCCCGTCAATTCAGCCTCGATCTTGCGTGCCAAAACCTTGCCCAGCTCGACGCCCCACTGGTCGAAACTATTGACGTCCCAGATCACGCCCTGCGCGAAGGTCTTGTGCTCGTACAGGGCGATCAGCGCGCCCAGGGTATAAGGCGTGAGGTACTCCATCAGGATGGTATTGCTCGGGCGGTTGCCGGGAAAGGTCTTGTGCGGCGCCAGGCGTTCGACTTCGGCCAGCGTCAAGCCTTGATGATGCAGGTCCTGGCGCACCTCGTCGATGTTCTTGCCCTTCATGAAAGCTTCGGACTGGGCGAAGCAGTTGGCCAGCAGCGCCGCATGATGGTTCTCGTATTCATGGGCCGGGCGCAGCGTGGCGATGAAATCGATGGGCGTTACGTCGCTGCCCTGATGCAGGAGCTGGAAATACGCGTGCTGTCCGTTGGTGCCGCAATCGCCCCAGATGACCGGGCAGGTCGGTGTATCGACCGGTTGCCCGCCCTTGGTCACGCGCTTGCCATTGCTTTCCATGTCGAGCTGCTGCAGGTAGGCCGGAAAACGCGACAGGTCCTGGTGGTAGGGCGCGATCGATACCGAGGCACAATCCAGGAACTGGCGGTTCCAGAAGCCGATCATGGCCAGCAGCACCGGCATGTTGCGCTCCAGCGGCGCTTCTTTGAAATGCAAATCCATCGCGTGGGCACCGGCCAGCAGGTCGCTGAAATAACCGAAACCCACGCACAGCGCCACCGACAGGCCGATGGCCGACCACAGCGAATAGCGCCCGCCTACCCAGTCCCAGAACGGGAACATATTGGCCGGGTCGATGCCGAAGGCCTTGATGGCCTCGGTATTGGTGGAGACGGCGACGAAGTGTTTTGCCAGTCCGCTTTCGGGCGCGTGCTGCAGGAACCAGGCGCGCGCGGTCTGCGCGTTCATCATGGTCTCGGCGGTGGTAAAGGTTTTGGAGGCGATGATGAACAGCGTGGTGTCCGGGTTGACCCGGCCCAGCACCGCATCCATATCATGGCCGTCGACGTTGGAGACGAAATGCATGGCCAGGCGCGGATGGGCGTACTGGCGCAGCGCCAGGCAGGCCATCTTGGGGCCCAGGTCGGAGCCGCCAATGCCGATGTTGACGATGTCGGTGATGAGCTTGCCGCTGTGGCCGACCCACATGCCGCTGCGCACCGCGTCGGTGAACACGTGCATGCGCTGGAGTACCGCATGCACGTCGGCCGTGACATCCTGGCCGTCCACCACGAGGGCACTGTCGCGCGGGGCGCGCAGGGCGGTGTGCAGCACGGCGCGGCCCTCGGTTTCATTGATGCGCTCACCGGCAAGCATGGCGTCGCGCTGGCGCTCGACGCCGCGCTCGCGGGCCAGTTCGGTGAGCAGTTCAAGCGTGCGCGCGTCGAGCCGGTTTTTTGAATAGTCCAGGAACAGTCCGGCCGCATCGACGGTCAATGAAGGGAAGCGATTTGGGTCGGCGGCGAACAGGCCGCGCAGCTGCCAGTCTTCGGCCTCGACGGCATGGGCGGCAAGTGCCTGGTAGCTGGCGGTGGAAGTCAGGGCGGGCTGGCGCATGGTGTTCTGGTCAAGTTGGTTGAGGCCGGTTTGCTGCCCTGAGGCCCGCGCTCCGCGCCGGAATGATCAATCATACATTACATTCACGTAAATTCACTACAAAAATGGCGCTGACGCCACGGCAGGGTTTGCTTGAGAAAGCCCGGGATTGCCCGCGCCAAACAGGTTTCAACTTGCTTTTTGATCGGGTAAAGCGCAAGCTTGGCCATCGAAGTATATGAATCACGCAAATTTTGTAGTAAAATTTCACGAAATAAATTCATAAGGACTGGCCATGACGTTGCACCCGGTAGTGGAAGCGGTCACCGCACGGATCATCAAACGCAGTCGCGCCTCGCGCGCTGCCTACCTCGCCCATCTGGACGCTGCGCGCATCCAGGGCGTTCAGCGCGGCGCCTTGTCGTGCACCAACCTGGCGCATGGTTTTGCTGCCTTTCCCGCCAATGACAAGCTCAAGCTGAAGGAATACAAAAAGCCGTCCGTCGCCATCGTGTCCTCGTATAACGACATGCTGTCCGCGCACCAGCCTTTTGAAACCTTTCCTGCAGTGATCAAGGAGGCGGTGCGCCAGGTCGGCGCCGTGGCCCAGTTCGCCGGTGGCGTGCCGGCCATGTGCGACGGCGTGACCCAGGGCCAGCCCGGCATGGAGCTGTCGCTGTTTTCGCGCGATGCGATTGCCATGGGCACCGCGATTGCCCTGTCCCACAATATGTTCGATGCCGCTCTGTACCTGGGCGTGTGCGACAAGATCGTGCCGGGCCTGCTGATCGGGGCGCTGCATTTCGGCCATATTCCTGCGATCTTCGTGCCGGCAGGACCGATGACGAGCGGTATGTCGAACAAGGAAAAGGCCCGCATTCGCCAGCTGTACGCGCAGGGCAAGGCCACGCGCGAGGAACTGCTCGAGTGCGAATCGGCGTCCTACCACGGGGCCGGCACCTGTACCTTCTACGGCACCGCCAACAGCAACCAGGTGCTGATGGAATTCATGGGTCTGCACATGCCTGGCGCCGCCTTCATCACACCCGGCACGCCACTGCGCGAGGCGCTCACGGTGGCCGCCGCGCAGCGCGCGGTCGAAATTTCGCAGCAGGGCAGCGCGTTTACTCCGGTGGGTCATATCGTCGACGAGAAGTGCATGGTCAACGCGGTCACTGGCCTGCTGGCCACAGGCGGCTCGACCAATCACACCCTGCACCTGGTGGCCATTGCCAAGGCCGCCGGCATCGTGATCGACTGGGACGACTTCAATGAGCTCTCGGCCATCGTGCCCATGCTCACCCGTATCTATCCCAATGGCGACGCCGACGTGAACCATTTCCAGGCCGCGGGCGGGCCTGGCTTCGTGATCCGCGAACTGCTCGACGCGGGCCTGCTGCACGACGATGTGCAAACCATCCTCGGCAAGGGCCTGCGCGCCCATTGCAAGGAACCGTTCCTTGATGGCGCGACGGTGGTCTGGAAGGATGTGCCGGCCGTCAGTGGCGACGATGCAGTGCTGCGCCCGGCCGCACACCCGTTTGCCAAGGATGGCGGCATGATCCTGGTCAAGGGCAACCTTGGAAGGGCGGTCATGAAAATTTCCGCTGTCAAGGAAGAGCACCGTATCGTCGAAGCGCCCGCGCTGTGCTTCGACTCGCAGGAAGACTTTATGCACGCCTACAAGGCGGGCAAGCTCGACCGTGATTTCGTGGCCGTGATCCGCTTCCAGGGGCCGCGCGCCAACGGCATGCCGGAACTGCACGCTCTGACCCCGGCGCTGGCCAATCTGCAGGATGCCGGACGCCATGTGGCGCTGGTGACCGATGGTCGGATGTCGGGCGCGTCGGGCAAGGTGCCAGCCGCGATCCACGTGTCGCCTGAAATTCTCGCTGGCGGTCCGCTCGGGCTGGTGCGCGACGGCGACATCATCCGTCTCGACGCCAGCAAAGGCAGCCTTGAGGCGCTGGTGCCGGCCTCGGTCTGGGCGGCGCGCACGCCGGCAGCGGCCGACCTCACGCCCAATCAGATCGGCATGGGGCGTGAACTGTTTTCCATTTTCCGCAAGGAGATCAGCGAAGCCGAGAAGGGTGCCACCACCTTCCCGCTGCCATCGCCGCGTCACACCACGGTGGACCTGCACGAAGGCGCCGACATCGGCGACACCATCCCAGGTTCCGACGAAGACTTCCTCATCAAGAATCCAAAATGACCATGACCCTACTTGACATCATGCGCTCGGCGAGCGTCATTCCCGTGATCGCCATCGACGACCCTGAGCACGCTGTTCCCCTGGCCCAGGCGCTGGTGGCCGGCGGTATCTGCGTGCTCGAAGTCACGCTG
Organism: Pseudomonadota bacterium; assembly: GCA_040385745.1. Taxonomy (GTDB): domain Bacteria; phylum Pseudomonadota; class Gammaproteobacteria; order Burkholderiales; family Burkholderiaceae_D; genus Telluria_A. Next base: position 6,363 of record JAZKGU010000143.1, on the reverse strand, counting down.
CGCACAGCGCACGGGCTGGACGCTATCCGCGCCATGGCTGCCGTGCCGGGCGCCATCGTCGGGGTCGGCACGCTGACCCAGCCGGAAGAGTTTGCCGCAGCGCGCGATGCCGGCGCAGTGTTCGGGGTGTCGCCCGGGCTGACGGATGCACTGATCGCGGCCTCGCGTAGCAGCGGACTGCCGCTCCTGCCCGGCGTGATGACGCCGTCCGAAGTGATGGCCGCGCGCGAAGCAGGATTTCGCCAGCTCAAGCTGTTCCCGGCAGTACCGGCAGGCGGCGTGGGGATGCTCAACGCCATCGGCGGACCTTTGCCGGATGTGACCTTCTGCCCGACCGGCGGTATTTCGATCGAGAGCGCGCCGCAGTTCCTGGCATGCAAGAACGTGGCTTGCGTGGGCGGCTCCTGGCTTACCCCCAAGGACGCGATGAAGGCAGGGAACTGGGCACACATCACCGAGCTGGCCAGGGCCGCTGCCGCGCTGCGCAAGTAAGCCAGGCGGGAAGGACTTGGTGGCGTGCGCCCACTGCGGGCGAACTGCGCATGATGGCCCTGTCCCACGCCCAGGAGCGCGGCAGCGCTTTTGACACAGCCTGGGCCAGAAGCCGACATTGAACTAGTTGCCTGAACTTGGAAATTCCTATGCGCCAACCTCCTACACTTTCTGCGGTGGAAATCCTGGAGCGCCACTGGGCTAAACAAGCATCCTTGAAACGCTGTGTCGCTGCATCTCCTGACGAGATTTCTGCGTTCGAGACCAAGCATGGGGTTTCATTGCCAAGCGATTTCAGAGAATACATCGCTCATCTCAACGGAACCCCTACCCATCCGGACCCAGAATCCTGGGATGGCGTAGAGGCTGGGGGATTTGAGTTCTACTCGCTGGCAGCGCTTTATCCGATGCCCGACGCTTATGGCTATTTTGTTTTTTGCAGCTGGGTTATCGGGCTGCTTCCGTTTGCGATTTGCTTAAATCAGCAAGGGCGTCATGGCGAGGTAATCGCCTCCCGAGACGGCCTGAGTGGTTCCTACCTGGTTGCTCCAAGCTTTACATCGTTTGCCACGCTATATGTCGAAGACTCCACGCAAATCTACGGCTCCGTAGACACAGATGCCCAAGGCGCCAACGATGGCCTTGGCAGCTAATGGAGTTGGCTTGGAACTCGTCCAGTTGCTGGCAAGGCTATACGGTCGAGTACAATCGGCAGAGCGATCATAAGCAGTCGCTTGTCCATTGAAAACACTATCAGTATTCTTCGATGCCAACGACCATATTGCCGATCTCTGCCGATTGCAGCTACATTGAGTAGCTCGCGCCTGCGAGCAAATATTTCACATCAGGCGCCAGGGTCAAGCGGGTGACACTGCGGATATTTATAGGGAAAGATTGCTAGAATATGCCCATGCTCAATTCCCGCCCCACCATTCGTCACATTCAAATTGGTAGCAGCGAAACCTGTGTTGTCGTTGACGATTTTTTCAGCGACCCAGATGCTATCACGGCGCACGCGGTATCCCAGCGTGCCCAGTTCGTGACGGCGCCGAACGGCTACTATCCGGGACCGGAATTAGCGCTGTCCGAGAATATTACATTCGAGCTTGAGCAATTCTTCAATCAGCATGTGCGCAGTGCCTTGGGCGCACGGCGCACGCTGGCTGCTACCAGCCGGTTGTCGATTGTTACTAGCAGTATCGATCAGCTCAAGCCTTTGCAGCGGGTGTGCCACCGGGACGCTAACAATCTGGGGGCGACCGAAGGCGCGGGAGCCATGGTAGCTTACCTTTTCAAGGATACTCGCTTGGGCGGGACCAGCTTTTATATGCCCAGGCGGCCAATGGAAGAGATTTCCGCCATGCTGCGCCTGGCAGGCGAAATGGACTCCCGCTCTTTCACGAAGATGCTGGGCCAGGACCCGGCTTACCCGACCTCGTCAAATACCTGGTTCGAGCACGTGCTGCATGTGCCCGCTGCCTGGAACCGTGCAGTTTTTTATAACGGCACAGTGTTCCACTCAGGTCATATAACGGCGCCCGAACTGCTCGACGCGGATCCGGCGTGTGGACGTCTCACCATGAATGCTTTCATTCGCGTGCGCAAGCGCGCTGTTTGAGTCGTCGCCGGCGATGGTCGAGCTGGTAGTAATGACCGTCTACGCTAGCAAATGGAGAAGTCACGATGAGGCTTACTCACGGATGGATAAATGGATGACATAAAGCCGAAATTCCAATGCCTCAGTTGTCACCGTGGAGTCTTGAACAGAGCGGCAGAGCGTTGTCTTTTCTGCGGCGCCATACTCCCAGCCGATGTGAGGCTCAGTGCAGACGAAATAGCTGCCCGTGAGGAGGCGGACGAGATTGCGCGGGAAAAAGAGCGCCGGGAGCGGGTTCAGCAGCTCCCACTGTCCAAGTCTAACAATCTTGATGGTTGGAGTGATGCTATCGATTTGTTGGGTGACCTTTGACGGAAATTGCGCTATGACTTGGCTGCGCAATGGCAGACACTCAGCACCTTAGACGGAAACTTTTTACAGGAAACCAGCAAGAATGCCTAGCAGGGAAGATATTGTTCTACTAGCCTCGTATAACGTGTCCATGAATGAGAAGCTGTATGCCGCGGCGGCCACTTTGCCTCAAGAAGCGCTGATTGCAGACCGAGGTGCATTTTTCGGCTCCATTCTGGGCACCTTGAATCATATTGTTGCTGGCGACACTATTTGGCTACGTCGCTTCACGGCACATCCTTCCAGTCTGTTGGCCTTGAAAGACATGGCCGGAATTCCAGTGCCCAGTAGTCTTGCTGATCGCTATAGCGATGATCTTCTAGCACTGTTGGAGCATCGGAGGCGACTCGATTCAATCATTGTCGCCCTGGCGACAGAGCTGCGCGATAGTGACTTGGAAGCGCCGCTGCTATACAAGAATTCGCGCGGTGAATTTCAAAAAAGTTTTGGGAGCTTGTTGCTACACCTGTTCAATCATCAGACGCATCATCGAGGTCAGGTCACCACCCTGCTGTCTCAATCGGGCGTTGATATTGGCATCACCGACCTGGTTAATTGGATACCTGACTACGAGTAGCGCTGGCACGAACTTCAACGGTTTAGGTAAAGCGCCATTGAACTGGGAATTCGGGCGAACTGGATTAAGATTGCACAGCCTTTCAATCTGTCAAAAAGTTATCGATGGAATCCTTGCATTTTCATCGCCTGCGCGCGCGGCGCTGGCGCCACCTCACTACCGGGGAAATTGCCATCGCCTCGCTGCTGTTTCGCGACGCCGTTGATTACGGGCGCGTGCGCATCTACCGCCGGCGCTACATGCCGTTCCAGCCAAAAAACTGCGCCATGTCGCCCAACGGCGCCATCTATTTTCACCAGTCCTGCTGCCTGCTCGATTTTTCAACGGGCAGCGAGCAGGCGCGCCACTGGTTCATGCATGAAATGACCCATGTCTGGCAGCATCAGCTTGGCTACCCAGTGCGCCTGCGCGGGGCAATCCGGCTTGGCTTGAGCTATCGCTATCGGCTTGCACAGGACAAAAACCTCAGCGACTTCAATATGGAAGCCCAGGGCGACGTGCTGGCCGACTACTTTGCGCTCAAGTTCTTACACTCCGCCACGCCGATGCGCCAGCCGCATTACGCCGATCAGCTTGCCTTGTTTGAAACAGTCCTGGCCAATTTCCGCGCCGATCCCTCGGATATTGGGAACTTGCCTAAGGGTATTCTTACTCGTCTGCGTTGAGTCAACACTGCCGGTGGTCAAGGCCTTAGGCTAGATGTTTATTTCCAGCATCTTTCCATGGAGTTCCTTATGTCGCCTCGTCCGCTCGTGGCCTTGTTTGCCGTCCTGGCCATGACCGCCATGGACAGCGCCGCCGCATTGCGCGTGGGTGAACTGGCTGTCCGCAGTGGCAGCACGGGCTTGCCCTGCTTCACGATTTCCAAGGCCGAAGAAGAGCGTGCGGGGTCGCCCAATTTTCACTCGATTACCGTCACTGAGGGAAAAACCACGATGTGGAGCATGGCCATGCCGGCCCAGCGCACCTTCCCCGTATCTTTCCGCATGTGCATTCCCTACGCGGGAAGGTTGCCGGTGCTGCCGCAAACGCCTGCTGCCGAACTGCAGTCGGGCAAGGTCTATGAAGTCGTCCTCGAATCGCGCCAGCCGCCCGACGCGAGCAAACCGCGCAGTTACCGCGGGCGATTTTGCGTGGTTCCCGGGGCGAGCGGGGTGAGCGTGTTCACGCCGGTGTCGCGCAGCGCCTGTACTGACACCTGGCGGCGCTGAGTGCGCTTAGCCTTATGCTACGCGCGCCCAGGCCGCGGCGGGCGCGACGCGGCAGTCGTGCACGCCGATGATGTTGTGCAGGCGCGCCAGGAACAGGTCCAGCCATTCCGATTCGTGCGCCGTCACATCCATGACAATCTCGTGCTCGGCGTCGGGATGGCGCAGCTGTAGCCCGGCCAGGGCGACATTGCCGCGCCGCGCGGTGGCAAACACGGTTTCCAGCGTGGCCAGGGTGTCTTTCGTTTCAATGCGAAAGGACAGGGATAGGTGGTGTGAGTGCATGGAAGTAGGATAAGCCGGTCGCCCAAGAATAGGCTTTTGAATTACTTGTGCATGCAAGATTAATAGGAATTAACGTCTATATAACTGCTAATATGAAGAATATTCTTCTTTGTGATTAATTACTCATGGTCATTGCCTCCGAACTTGATGAGATCGACCGCAAAATATTGCGTGAACTGCGCAGTGACGGCCGCATCTCCAACACCAGCCTGGCCGACAAGATCGGCCTGTCGGCTTCGCCCTGCTGGAACCGGGTGCGGCAGATGGAGCAGGCCGGCATCATCGAGGGCTATACGGTCCTGCTGAACCAGAAGGCGCTGGGCGTTCCCGACACGGTGATGATCGAAGTCACTCTCGACCGCCATGACGATGACACCTTCGAGCGTTTCGGCCAGGCGCTGGCGGACATGCCCGAGGTACTGGAGGCCTATTTGCTCACGGGCGAATACGATTACTTGATCAAGGTGGCGGTCGCGGGCACGGCCGGCTATGAAGAATTCCTGCGCCGGCGCCTGTACAAACTGCCGGGTCTGCGTCACAGCCGCTCCACCTTTGTGCTGCGCACCCTGAAGCGGATGCAGTCGCCCGAGCCCTGAGCGCGGGGACAAAAGGTACATTGGCGCGGTGCGATCCGTTAAAATGGGCTTATTCTTCCATTTCTGTTCATCATGACTCAAGACCAACTCAAGCAAGCAGTGGCGCGCGCCGCCATTTCCTACGTCGTCGACGGCGAAATCATCGGCGTGGGCACGGGTTCGACGGCGAACTTCTTTATCGATGAGCTGGCAACTATCAAGCACCGCATCAAGGGCACAGTGGCGTCCTCGGAAGCGACGGCGGCGCGCCTGCGCGGCCATGGCATCGAGGTGTTCGATCTGAATGACGTGGCCTCGATCGCGGTCTATATTGATGGGGCCGACGAAATTACGTCCACGGGCGCCATGATCAAGGGCGGGGGCGCGGCCCTGACGCGCGAAAAGATCGTGGCCTCGGTCTCCGGGCAGTTTGTGTGCATCGCCGACGGCTCCAAGCTGGTTGACGTGATGGGCGCCTTCCCGCTGCCGGTCGAAGTGCTGCCGATGGCGCGCGCGGCCGTGATGCGGCGTCTGGCGGGGCTGGGCGGCCAGCCACGCCTGCGTCTCAAGCCGGGCAGCGAGCAGGCATTCATCACCGACAACGGCGGCGAGATCATTGACGTGGCCGGCTTGAAAATTACCGATCCGGTCGGGCTGGAGCAGCAGATTAACCAGATCGTGGGCGTGATTGCCGTCGGCCTGTTCGCCCAGCGGGGCGCCGATGTGTGCCTGCTGGGAACGAGCGACGGCGTCAAGACGCTTACCTTCTGATCAAGAGTCATTAGCGCAGTTCAACGACGGGGAAATAGCATGAAGCGAGTATTCGGATTGGTGGCGTGTGCGGTACTGCTCAGTGGCTGTCATTTGTTCAGGCAACAACCGCAGCAGGAGCAGCGCGTGGTGCAGGTCAGGGCGGCCGAGCAGCCGCTGCTTGACGCCAATGGCGCCGTGATCGAGCGCGTCCCGTTCCGGGCCGGCGTGTCGTCGGTGACGGTGGAAAAAATGGCCAAGCGCGAGGGCTGCGTGGGTGGCCAGGGCGCCGGCTTGATGACGCCGCAAGGTCCAATCGAGGTGTACCGGATGGTGTGCGAGAACCGCACTGTGTACAAGGCGATGTGCGAATTGCGGCAGTGCAGGAAGATGAACTGAGGTGACCCTGAGGGTCAGTGCCAACATTTACACACAAGCTCTACCGTAAGGCATTACGGTAGAGCTTGT
>JAZKGU010000142.1:0-5107 GCA_040385745.1 Pseudomonadota bacterium | reverse complement strand
AGCGCATCGAAGACGCGCTGGCCAAGGTGGGCCTGGCCTCGCGCATGAAGCACTATCCGGCCGAGCTGTCGGGCGGACAGCAGCAGCGCGTAGCGATCGCACGCGCCCTTGCCGGTGCCCCCAAGCTGCTGCTGGCCGACGAGCCGACCGGTAACCTCGACACGGCAATGGCGCGCGGCGTCATGGAGCTGCTCGAGGAGATCAACGCCCAGGGCACCACCATCCTGATGGTGACCCACGATCCGGAACTCGCAGTACGCGCCCAGCGCAATGTGCACATCATCGACGGCCAGGTCTCGGACCTGGTGCGCAAGGGGCCGACCCTGGTCGACGCCAAGCCAGTTTCGTCCAACCACGTGGCCTGAGGAGCGCTCCATGTTCCAGTACTACTTCATGCTTGGTTTGCGCAGCCTGCGCCGCAACCCGGCCCTGACCGCGCTGATGGTGCTCACGCTGGCCATCGGCGTGGCCGCCAGTGTCTCGACGCTGACCATCCTGCATGTCATGTCCGGCAACCCGATTCCGCACAAGAGCGATCGGCTGGTAGTGCCGGTGTTTGACGTCGGCCAGCTCGACGGCTACAACCCTGGCGACCGTCCCGGCGACGCCCAGCTCACCTACACCGACGCGCGCAACCTGCTCAAGTCAGGCAAGGGCGAGCGCCGCGTCGCGATCTACGGCGTCTCGGCCGCGGTCGAGCCGCCACGCAAGGACCTGGGCGTTTTTTCGGTGCGCGGCCTTGCCACCACGCGCGATTTCTTCGCCATGTTCGAGGCGCCCTTTCTGCATGGCCAGGCGTGGAGCGAGGCTGATGACAGCAGCGGCGCCAAGATTATCATCCTCAGCCGCAGCATGTCCGAAAAGCTGTTCGGAAAAGAAAACCCGGTCGGCAAGAGCGTGCGCATGTTCGGCGCCGACTGGCAGGTCATGGGCGTGCTCGACAAGTTCCTCCCGATGCCGCGCTACTACCGTATGACGGGTGGCGGCCCCTTCGGTACCGAAGACGAATTCATGATTCCTTTCCACAGTTCGGTGCTGATCAAAAACACCAATTCGGGCAACACCAGCTGTACCGAGGATTCGGGACCCGGTTTCGAGGGCTTTCTGGCGTCGGAATGCACCTGGATCCAGTTCTGGTTCGAAACCACCTCGGCGGCAAAACGTGGCGAACTGCTCGACTTCCTCGGCGCCTACCAGGCCGAGCAGATCAAGCTGGGCCGCTTCAAGCGCAATGCCCCTCCCAAGCTGTACGACGTGATGGAATGGCTCGACTACAACAAAGTCATCGGCAATGACAGCAAGCTGTCGGCATGGCTGGCGTTCGCCTTCTTGCTGCTGTGTCTGGTCAATGCTATCGGCCTGCTGCTGGCCAAATTCTCGGTGCGGGCTGCCGAAGTTGGCATTCGGCGCGCCCTGGGTGCATCGCGCAACCAGATATTCCGCCAGTTCCTGATCGAGACCGGCGTGATCGGCCTGGCCGGCGGCTTGCTGGGCCTGATACTTGCCTTCGGCGCCCTGGCCCTGATCGGCATGCAGTCCAAGCAGATGTCGGTCATCGCTCATATGGATTGGGTGATGCTGGTATTTACTTTTGTGCTGGCTGTCAGCGCGGCGATCCTGGCCGGCCTGCTGCCGACCTGGCGCGCCTGCCAGGTCACGCCCGCCATGCAATTGAAATCACAGTAATCGCGAGGAACATCATGGAAATTCGTCCTATCATCTCTACGCTGCTGCGTAACAAGACGGGCCCACTGCTCGTGGCGATTCAAATCGCCCTGAGTCTGGCCATCCTGTCCAACGCCCTGCACATCGTCAACCTGCGCCAGGCCGTGGCGGTGCGCCCAAGCGGCGTCGCCAACGAGCAGGAAGTGTTCGAAATCTCGGTCCAGAACCTGAAAGAAAGCGCCCATAACGATCAGGTGGCAACCCAGCAGATCCAGCTGGACCAGCTGCGCGCCGTGCCCGGCGTGACTTCGGTGGCGCGGGTGAGCATGATCCCGATGTCGCGCGACGGCAGCACCACCAGCATCGCGGCGAACCGCAAGCCAGGCAGCGACTCGCCCGGTAGCGGCTTTTACGTGGCCGGCGACTCGGTAGTGACCACCTGGGGCCTGAAACTGGCGGAAGGCCGCGATTTCACCTCAGGCGAAATTCCGGTCATCGACTACACCGTGAGCGATGAGATTGCACCGACAGTGCTCATCACCCGCGTGCTGGCCGAACGCCTGTGGCCGGGCGAATCGCGCTTCGTCGGCAAGGAGATTTTTTACGGCACCGGCGATAGCGCCAAGAGCGCGCGCATTGTCGGCGTGCTCGATCACCTGCAGACCCAGAGCGCCCAGGTGAGCAAGGGCCACGCGTACGCGGTGATCTCGCCTGCGGTCACCACCGGCACTGTCGCGCAAACCCTGTTCACGGTGCGCGCAGCAGCGGGCCAGCGCGACCGCGTCATGCGCGAAGCCGAGGCGGCGCTGCGCAAGAGCGCCTGGCCGGTGCTGGTGCGCGTCAAGAGCCTGGAACAGCATCGCAAGGACCGCTACCGCGCCGACGTGGCGCTGTCGTGGATGCTGGTCACGGTCAGCATCCTGCTCCTGCTCATCACCGCCAGCGGCATCGTCGGTATGGCCAGCCTGTGGGTGCAGCAGCGCCGCAAGCAGATCGGCGTGCGGCGGGCACTGGGCGCGCGCCGTCTCGACATCCTGCGCTACTTCCTGACCGAGAACGTCATGATCACCAGCTGCGGCGTCGCCGCCGGCCTGGTGATGGCAGTGGGGCTGAACCAGTTCCTGGTCAATCAGCTCAAAATGGAGAAACTCCCGGTTCCTTACATGCTGGGCGGGGGTGCAGTCTTCTTCCTGCTGGGCGTCATTGCGGTGTACGGCCCGGCGTGGCGTGCGGCCAGCATCTCGCCGGCCATGGCCACCCGCAGCGCCTGATTGGTGCATGGCGGTGGTATATTTGCAGTCCCGTGAACCATACTAGCGCCATGCCTACAGTACTGATCATTGACGACAACGCCGCAGTCGCCATCGCCCTCGATGTGCTGTTTTCGCTGCACGACATCGATGCGCTGCGCGCGGCCTCACCCGACGAGGGCCTGGCCCTGCTGGGCAGCGCCAACGTCGACCTGGTCATCCAGGACATGAACTTCACGGCCGACACCACCTCGGGCGAGGAAGGCGTGGCCCTGTTTCGCGAAATCCGCAAGCGCCACCCTGACCTGCCCGTCATTTTGCTCACCGCCTGGACCCATCTGGACGCCGCGGTGGACCTGATCCGCTCGGGGGCTGCCGACTACCTGTCCAAGCCCTGGGACGACAACCGCCTCATCGCCACCGTCACCAATCTGCTCGAACTGGGGCAGGCCAACCGCGCCCTGTCGCAGCACGCCCAGCGCGAACGGCGCCAGCGCCAGGACCTCGAGCGCGGCTTCGACCTGCGCGGCATGGTGTGGCAGGATCCGGCCACGGAGCGGGTGCTGCACCTGGCGTGCCAGGTGGCGCGCGCCGACGTAGCGGTGCTCATCAGCGGCCCCAATGGCACCGGCAAAGAACGTGTGGCCGAAATCATCCAGGCCAATTCGGCCGTGCGCGACGGCCCGTTCGTTGTGCTCAATTGCGGCGCCCTGCCGGCCGAACTGATCGAGGCCGAGCTGTTCGGCGCCGAAGCGGGCGCCTACACCGGCGCCTCCAAGGCGCGCGAGGGCAAATTTGAAGCTGCCGATGGCGGCACCTTGTTCCTCGACGAAATCGGCAATCTGCCGCTGGCCGGGCAAATGAAATTGCTGCGGGTGCTAGAGACTGGACGCTTCGAGCGGCTCGGTTCGAACCGCGAGCGCCAGGTCAAGGTGCGCGTGATCAGCGCCACCAACGCTGATCTGGGCGCCATGATCCGCGCCGGCACCTTCCGCGAAGACCTGTTCTACCGCCTCAACGTGATCGAGCTGCGCCTGCCGCCGCTGGCCGCGCGTCCGGCCGACATTCTGCCACTGGCGAACAGCTTTCTGGCCGCCGGCAAGAGCCTGAACCCGTGCGCCCAGGCCGCGCTCATGGCGCATGCCTGGCCCGGCAATGTCCGCGAACTGAAAAACGTGATGCAGCGCGCCAGCCTGCTCGCTGCCGGCAATGCCATCAAGGCGGCCGATCTGGGCCTGCCGCTGGCCGCCAGCAGCAGTGCCGATAGCGAACCTGACCGCGACACCATTGGCCAGGCGCTGGCGCGCGCCAACGGCGTGGTGGCGCAGGCGGCCGCCGAACTGGGACTGTCGCGCCAGGCCCTGTATCGGCGCATGGAGCGCCTCGGCATCGCGCGCTCCTGATGGCGTCCCTGTTGCGCATGCGCTTCTCGCTGGTGACGCGCTGGTCAGTGGTCGTGACGATCCTGCTGGCCATCGCTGCGGGACTGGCGCTCACGCTAGCTCATTTTTTCCCCAATCACCTGCTGCTGGTGTTCACCTGCCTGATGCTGTTCATCGCACCGCTGGCCATTGCCACCATCCGCGCCCGCGTCCAGCCGGTACTGTCGCTGTTTCGTGCGCTCGAAGGCACCGTCACCAGCTACAAGGATGGCGATTTTTCCTTCAGCCTGCACTGGCCGCACGACGACGAACTGGCCGAACTGGTCGAGTCGCATAATGCGCTGGGCAACGTGCTGCGCGAACAGCGCCTGGATCTGGTGCAGCGCGAGCTGCTGCTCGACACGATGGTGCAGAACACGCCGGTCGCCATGCTGCTGGTGGGCGATGCAGCCAGCGGCAGCGCCATCGTGTATGCCAACCTGGCGGCGCGCCAACTGCTCGGCCAGGGTCGCAAGCTCGAAGGCCACCATCTGCCAGAGATAGTCAGCCAGGCTTCGCCAGCGCTGGGCGACGCGCTCGCGCGCGGCGGCGACGGCCTGTTCACGACCGGCGACAGCGAAGAAGAAGAGGTGTATCACCTCGCGCGCCGCAGCTTCAGCCTGAATGGGCGCAAGCACGAACTACTGCTGCTGCGTCAGCTCACGCTGGAACTGCGGCGCCAGGAAGTCCAGACCTGGAAAAAAGTGATCCGCGTGATCAGCCATGAACTGAACAATTCGCTGGCGCCCCTGACCTCGCTGGCCCACTCGG
>JAZKGU010000141.1:0-10354 GCA_040385745.1 Pseudomonadota bacterium | reverse complement strand
CCATGTTCACGCCGCTGTTCGTCATCTCGCGCACCTCCGGCTGGGCCGCGCACGTCATTGAACAGCGCATTGACAATAAAATCATCCGCCCGAGCGCAAACTACGTCGGTCCCGAAGACCTGTCGTTCGTGCCGATCGCAGACCGCAAATAAATAAGCGACCAAGACCATGAACAGCGCCAACCGCAAACCCCTGCCGGGCACCGCGCTCGATTACTTCGACGCGCGCGCCGCTGTCGACGCCATCAGCGCAGGCGCCTGGGCCAAGCTGCCCTACACCTCGCGCGTACTGGCCGAAAATCTGGTGCGCCGCTGCGACCCGGCCACGCTCGAGGCCTCGCTCACGCAGCTGATCGAACGCCGCCGCGACCTCGACTTCCCGTGGTTCCCCGCACGCGTGGTGTGCCACGACATTCTCGGCCAGACCGCCCTGGTCGACCTGGCCGGCCTGCGCGACGCCATCGCACTGCAGGGTGGCGATCCCGCCCTGGTCAATCCGGTGGTGCCGACCCAGCTGGTGGTGGACCATTCGCTGGCAGTTGAATGCGGCGGGTTCGATCCCGACGCCTTTGAAAAAAACCGCGCCATCGAAGACCGCCGCAACGAAGACCGTTTCGACTTCATCAACTGGACCAAGAAGGCGTTCAAGAACGTCGACGTGATCCCGCCCGGTAACGGCATCCTGCACCAGATCAACCTGGAACGCATGTCGCCCGTGATCCAGGCGGTCGACGGCGTGGCCTTCCCCGATACCCTGGTGGGCACCGATTCGCACACCCCAATGGTTGATGCGCTTGGCGTGATTGCCATTGGCGTGGGCGGACTCGAAGCCGAGAGCGTCATGCTCGGGCGTGCATCCTGGATGCGCCTGCCCGACATCATCGGCGTGGAACTCACCGGCAGACCGCAGGAAGGCATTACCGCCACCGACACCGTGCTGGCGCTGACCGAATTTTTGCGCAAGCAGAAAGTCGTGTCGTCCTACCTCGAGTTTTTCGGCGAAGGCGCTGCAGCCCTGACCCTGGGTGACCGCGCCACCATTTCCAATATGGCGCCCGAATACGGCTCGACCGCGGCGATGTTCTACATCGACGAGCAGACCATCAAGTACCTCAAGCTGACCGGGCGCGACGACGAGCTGGTCAAGCTGGTCGAGACCTACGCAAAGCACACCGGCCTGTGGGCCGACAGCCTCAAAACTGCCGAGTACGAGCGCGTGCTGCGCTTCGACCTGTCCAGCGTGGTGCGCAATATCGCAGGCCCGTCCAACCCGCACAGCCGGGTGCCGACCTCGGAACTGGCCGCGCGCGGCATCAGCGGCACGGTCGAGAACGAGCCTGGCCTGATGCCCGACGGCGCCGTCATCATCGCCGCCATCACCAGCTGCACCAACACCAACAATCCGCGCAACATGATCGCGGCGGGCCTGCTGGCGCGTAACGCCAATGCCCGCGGCCTGGCGCGCAAGCCCTGGGTGAAAAGCTCGCTGGCGCCCGGTTCCAAGACCGTCACGCTGTACCTCGAAGAAGCAGGGCTGATGCCTGAACTCGAGCAGCTCGGCTTCGGCGTGGTGGCCTATGCCTGCACCTCCTGCAACGGCATGTCGGGCGCGCTCGACCCTGTGATCCAGCAGGAGATCGTGGAGCGCAAGCTGTATGCCACCGCCGTATTGTCGGGCAACCGCAATTTCGACGGCCGCATCCATCCCTATGCCAACCAGGCGTTCCTGGCCTCGCCACCGCTGGTGGTGGCCTACGCCATCGCCGGCACCATCCGCTTCGACATCGAAAAGGATATCCTCGGCATCGACAAGGATGGCAAGGCGGTGACGCTCAAGGACATCTGGCCGAGCGACCAGGAGATCGACGCCATCGTGGCCTCCAGCGTCAAGCCGGAGCAGTTCCGCAAGGTCTACATCCCCATGTTCGCCAAGCAGGCCGATGACGGCATCAAGGTCAAGCCGCTGTACGACTGGCGCGCGCAAACCACTTACATCCGCCGTCCGCCGTACTGGGAAGGCGCCCTGGCCGGCGCACGTTCGCTGGCCGGCATGCGTCCGCTGGCGGTCCTGGGCGACAATATCACCACCGACCACCTGTCGCCGTCGAACGCCATCATGCTCGATAGCGCAGCGGGCGAGTATCTGGCCAAGATGGGCCTGCCCGAAGAGGACTTCAACTCGTACGCCACGCACCGGGGCGACCACTTGACCGCGCAGCGCGCCACCTTTGCCAACCCGACCCTCAAGAACGAGATGGTGGTGGTCGATGGCAAGGTCAAGCCAGGCTCGCTGACCCGCATCGAACCGGAAGGAAAAATCAGCCGCATGTGGGAAGCCATCGAGACCTATATGGAACGCAAGCAGCCGCTGATCGTGATTGCCGGCGCCGATTATGGCCAGGGCTCCTCGCGCGACTGGGCCGCCAAGGGTGTGCGCCTGGCAGGCGTGGAAGCCATCGTGGCCGAAGGCTTCGAGCGCATCCACCGCACCAATCTGGTGGGCATGGGCGTGCTGCCGCTCGAGTTCATGCCGGGCGTGAACCGCTTGACGCTGGGCCTGGACGGTACCGAGACATATGACGTCACGGGTGCGCGCACGCCGCGCGCCACGCTCACGCTGGTCATCCATCGCAAGAACGGGGAGCGGGTCGAGGTGCCGGTAATCTGCCGTCTCGACACTGCCGAAGAAGTATCGATCTACGAAGCCGGCGGCGTGCTGCAGCGTTTTGCCCAGGATTTCCTCGAATCGGCAAAGGCGGCCTGACATGAGTCATACGGCGCAAATCAAGATCCCCGCCACCTACATGCGTGGCGGGACCAGCAAAGGGGTGTTCTTCCGCCTGCAGGACTTGCCGTTGGCGGCGCAGCTGCCGGGCGCTGCGCGCGACAAGCTGCTGCTGCGTGTGATCGGCAGCCCCGACCCCTACGGCAAACAGATCGACGGCATGGGCGCGGCCACCTCCAGCACCAGCAAGGCCGTCATCCTGTCGGGCAGCTCGAAGGAGGGGCACGATGTCGACTACCTGTTCGGCCAGATCGCGATCGACAAGGCTTTCGTGGACTGGAGCGGCAACTGCGGCAATCTGTCCGCTGCAGTGGGCTCGTTCGCCATCAGCGCCGGCATGGTCGACCCGGCGCGTCTGCCCACTGATGGTATCGCCACTGTGCGCATCTGGCAGGCCAACATCGGAAAAACCATCATCGCCCACGTCCCCATGGCCAATGGCGCGGTGCAGGAAACCGGCGACTTCGAACTCGATGGCGTCACCTTTCCGGCCGCCGAGGTGCAGCTCGAATTCATGGAGCCGGCGGCCGACGAGGAGGGCGCTGGCGGCTCGATGTTCCCGACCGGGAATCTCATCGACGAGCTCGAAGTTCCCGGCCTGGGCAGGTTCAAGGCCACCATGATCAACGCCGGCATTCCGACCATTTTCATCGATGCCGAGGCGATCGGCTACACGGGCACCGAACTGCAGGAGGCCATCAACGGCGATGCTGCAGCGCTCGAGCGCTTCGAGCTCATTCGCGCACATGGGGCAGTGCGTATGGGCCTCATCAATCACATCGCCGAAGCGTCCAAGCGCCAGCACACGCCCAAGGTCGCCTTTGTGGCCCCGCCCAGCGACTACGTGTCTTCCAGCGGCAAGCAGATCAAGGCCGAAGACATCGACCTGCAGGTGCGCGCTCTGTCCATGGGCAAGCTGCACCACGCCATGATGGGCACTGCGGCCGTGGCCATCGGCACCGCCGCGGCCATTCCCGGCACGCTGGTCAATCAGGCTGCCGGGGGCGGCAAGCGCCACGCCGTGCGCTTCGGCCACCCGTCGGGCACCTTGCGGGTGGGCGCCGAAGCGAGCCTGGTCGATGGCGAGTGGGCCGTGCACAAGGCCATCATGAGCCGCAGCGCGCGCGTCTTGATGGAGGGCTGGGTGCGCGTGCCGGGCGATGCGTTCTAGTGCAAGGAGCGTTTGCGGCGGCGCTGGAAACGCTCGGCAGAGACCCCATGCCTTACATGCATGATTGACGACTGATCATGCTCGCCGTTGCATGCAGGTCCCAATCGCTGTTCCCCTGTTGTCATAGTGCCGCCAAACAGCAGCGCAGTGCATGTGTTTTCGGCTATTTTTGTAACTTTAGGGCAATTGTAGTTTATGATCCCTGCTACTAGTCCGCCTCTGCGCGGACCGCTTTTTTCCAGTGTAGTGGGACATGGACCGCGTACCAAACCAGCTCGACTTCATCGCTGACGCACTACAACTGATCGCCTCGCCCGCCTGTGCGTGCGACGCTTCGGGCCTGGTCGTCAGCGCCAATACAGCATTGCGTACTCTGCTCGGCGACGCAGCCGAAGGCGCTCGCCTGCTCGACCTGTTTGCCGCCTGCGCGCGGGGCGAGGCGCAAGCGCATGTGCATGCAGCCCGGATGGCGCCGCAGCGCTGGCAAAGCCGGCTGATTGTGGGCGCCGGCGAAGTGGCCGTGCAGGTCGCGGCCAAAGCGCTGGCGGAGGGCGCCGGCGCCACCTTTGTATTCACCGATATCGGCCAGTTCGAAGTCGATCACGCCGTGCTGCGCAATACCCTGCTCGAGCAAAAGGCGATTCTCGAAAACGCGGCCGTGGGCATCCTGTTCAGCAAGGGCGGAAGCATGCGCTCGTGTAATCCGCGCTTTGCCGAAATGTTCGGCTACACGACTGCCGAGATGGTGGACATGCGCGCCGTTGAGGTGTTCCCGTCATCCGAGATCTATCAGTCGCTCTGGCGCGAGGCCGCGCCGGTGCTGGGCAACAGCCTGGCGTTCGAAAAGCCCGAGGTCCAGTTCCGGCGCCGCGATGGCTCGCTGTTCTGGTGCCGGGTGCGCGCCAAGGCGGTCGACACCGAGCACCGTGATGAGGGAACCATCTGGATTTTGGAAGATGTGACGGAGGCGCGCCAGACCCTGATCGAAGTGCAGGCCTTGATGACCAACGCCTCTGTCAGCATCCTGTACACCAAGAACGGCCTGATCACGCGCTACAACAAGGGCTTTGCCGACATGTTCGGCTACGACGAGCACGATGCACTGGGCCTGCCCGAGCGCGCTCTGTACCCCAGCGAGGAAGTGCATGCGGCAGTGGGCGCCGTCGCCGGTCCCTTGCTGGCCGCAGCCAAGCCGTTCCAGACCGAGACCGAGATGATGCGCAAGGATGGCGCGGTGATGTGGTCGCAGCTGATCGCCTACGTGGTCAACCCCGACGACACCGGACAGGGCACCATCTGGATCGTGGAAGACCGGACCGAGTCGAAGCGGGCAGAAAAATCGCTGCGTAATGCGCTGATGGAGAATCAGGCCATTCTCGATAGCGCGGTGCTCGGGATTGCGGTGGTTGAAAACGGCTACAACCTGCGCTCGAACTCCAAGATGGAGGAGCTGTTCGGCTATGGACCGGGCGAACTTGCCGGCACCTCGGTGCGCTCGCTGTACCCCACGCTCGAAGGCTGGGAACGGGCGCGCGACGAGACCGCCCGCGACTTTCGCGCGGGGCGCGTGAGCATGTCCGAGTATCAGCTGGTGCGCAAGGATGGCAGTACCTTCTGGGCGCGCCTGTCGGGCCGACCTTTCGATCTGGAAAAGGCGACCGGGCGTTCGGTGTGGCTGGTCGACGACGTGACGGCGCGCCGCGAAGCTGCCGAAGGCATGCGCCGCGCGCGCGACGAGCTGGAGCTGCGGGTGCTCGAACGCACCGCCGAACTGGCTGGCGCCAACGCGCTGCTGCAGGGCGAAATCGTGGAGCGGCGCCAGGCCGAAGCGCGGGTACATCACATGGCTTACCACGACAGCCTGACCGGCCTGCCCAACCGCGCGCTGCTGTCGGACCGGCTCGACCGCGCCATGCTGGCGGTGCAGCGTTCCGACCGCAAGCTCGCGGTCATGTTCATCGACCTGGACCGATTCAAGACCATCAACGACTCGCTCGGCCACCTGACCGGCGACTACCTGCTCAAGGAAGTGGCAAGCCGGCTGTGCCGCGCGGTGCGAGCCAGCGATACCGTGGCGCGTCTGGGCGGGGACGAATTCGTGGTGCTGGTGCCGGGCATTCGCGCCCCCGACGAATGCCAGCATGTGGCTGAAAAAATCATCGAGGTGCTGGCCACGGCCTTCCCCTTCGAGGGGCGCATGCTGCATATCACGCCCTCGATCGGCATCAGCATCTACCCGGACGACGGGGGCGACGTCGAGACTCTGATGCGGCATGCCGACGCGGCCATGTATCACGCCAAGGCCAGCGGGCGCAATAACTACCAGTTCTTCGTGCAGAAAATGAATCAGGCTGCGGCCCAGCATTTCGAGCTCGAAAGCAGTCTGCGCTTCGCCCTGGCTAACGAGGAGTTCGAGCTGTACTTCCAGCCCATTATCGATACCGCCACACGCAGCTTGCACGCGATGGAAGTGCTGCTGCGCTGGCGCCGCCCGGAGCAGGGCCTGATTTTCCCCGATCACTTTATTCCCATCATGGAGGAAAACGGCTTGATCGTGCCGGTGGGGGAGTGGGTCATGCGCAAGGCCTGCCAGCAGATCGTGCAGTGGCAGGCCGAAGGCCTGGCGCCGGTGCCGCTGGCGGTCAACCTGTCGCCGCGCCAGTTCATGACGCGTGGCCTGGTCGAGTCGATCAAGGCGGTGCTGGACGAAACCGGTATCGATCCGGCCCTGCTGGAATTTGAGATCACCGAAACGGCGCTGATGCAGCACGGTGAACAGACGCTGGAAATTCTCGGCCAGATCAACAGCATGGGCATCCGCCTGTCGATTGACGATTTCGGCACTGGTTACTCAAGCCTGGCTTACCTGAAGCGTTTCCCGGTCAGGAAGATCAAGATCGACCGCGCCTTCATCAAGGACCTGGAGGACAGTGCCGAAGACCGCGCCATTGTAGCCGCCATCATTGCACTGTCCAACAGCCTGCAGCTGTCGGTGGTGGGCGAGGGCGTGGAGACCGAGTTCCAGTACGCCCTGCTGCAGTCACAGGGCTGCCAGTACGCGCAGGGCTACCTGTTTGCCCAGCCGCTGGCGGTGGCCGGTGCCGCCGAGCTGCTCAGGAGCTTCGCGCGCCGCGCAAGCTGATTACGCCAGCGTTGCAATCACCGGCACGTGATCGGATGGCTGCTCCCACTTGCGTGGCGCGCGGTCGATGACGCAGGCTACACAGCGTTGCACCAGCGCCTGCGACAGCAGGATATGGTCGATCCGCAGGCCCTTGTTCTTCTGGAAGCCGAGCATCCGGTAATCCCACCAGCTGAACGATTTTTCTGCTTGCTCGAAGAGCCGGAAGGCGTCGGTCAGGCCCAGGTCGATCAGGGCGCAGAGGGCAGCGCGCTCCTTGTCGGAGCAGTGGATGGAGCCGGCCCACAAGGCAGGGTCGTGCACGTCGCGGTCTTCCGGCGCGATGTTGTAGTCGCCCAGTACCGCCAGCCCGCCTTCGCCATGGGTGCGCAATTCGTCGGCCAGCCACTCCCGCAACGACGCCAGCCAGGCCAGCTTGTAACTGTATTTATCTGAGTCGACCTGCTGGCCGTTCGGGACGTAGGCGCAGACAAAGCGCACGCCCTCGATGGTGGCCGCGAGGATGCGTTGCTGCTCATCCTCGAAGCGCGGATTGTTCTTGACCACCGCGCTGATCGGGAAGCGCGACAATATGGCTACCCCGTTGTATGTCTTTTGTCCGGAGAACGCTACCTGATAGCCAGCGTCGTTAATTTCAGCTAATGGAAACTTGTCGTCGGTCAGTTTCGTTTCCTGCAAACATAAGACGTCAACGGGATTTTCAGACAGCCATTTGAGCAAATGCGGCAGACGAACCTTCAAGGAATTAACATTCCAGGTCGCAATTTTCATCGATGTTTCCGTGTGATTTTGAATCGGGATGGCGCAGTATCAACCCAAGGCTGCAAATGCGCAACTAAAGCCGGCTTAAACAAAAGCTAATAGTTTGTGGCGCAGCGCAAGCAAGTCTGTTGTAATGACAAGGCTTTCTGGATCGAAGCCTCCGCGTTATTTCACAGGGGAACAGTAATTTTCCTGAGGTCAGCCTATAAGTGTTGCAAAGTGTAACAAGCGAATCCGAATCCAGGGTTTCGGTTTATTGTTACCGCCAAGGAATAAAAAATTGTTTTCTACCAATCTTCACTGTATTATATGTTTTTTGCCGATATAATTACATTGAGTGTAAAATAATTTAGCTGCAAATTTCACAAGTCCTTGCGGTCGCAATGTACTTACAGTTGGCTCGCAAGGTGGTACTATTTGGAACCCTTAGTTCCAGGTAGTTGTTAAAAATGCGAACACAAGCATTTGTAAAGGATTGAAATGCGAACTGCATTTGAAGCATGGGCGCAGCGTGATGGCCACATCGTTCGCCGCCGGGAAGACAAGCCAGAAGAATATCTGGTTTTCGAAACACAGCGCCGCTGGGTGATCTGGCAAGCTGCACTAGCCCATGGCAAAACTGCCGCCACGGCGCCCAAGGCGGTTGCCAAGCCCAAGGAAGTAAGCCTCGATGGCGCCCGTCCAGGATCGCAGGGGGCGGCGGATGAAACGGCAGTACGCAACCGCGTGCTGAACGAAGTCCTCGACGCTTTCAGCGATCTGGACGATTCGACCAGTCTCGACGGCGTACTCAAGGTCATCCAGAGCCTTAAAAAGAAGCAAAAGGCCATGGCCGAAGACAGTGCCGGTCGCTGATGCAGTACCGGCACTACAAGGGTGGCCTGTACGAGCACATACTCGTGGCCACGCTTGAATCGGACCTGTCCGAGATGATTGTCTACCGCGCCCCGGACGGGTCCATCTGGACGCGCCCGAAAGAAGTCATGTTCCAGCTGGTCGAGGTCGATGGGGAGCTGGTGCCCCGCTTTGTTCCGCTGGCGTAGTATCCTGCCCACTTTGCGGGCACCTTTCCCGGGATTTCCATGCACACGCGCTACGCTGCCGCAGGCCTTTGCCTGTCCTTACTGATTTCCCCTGCGCAGGCCGAAACTGTCGGCTCGGTCGACACAGCATTCAAACTGCTCGGTCCTGACCACAAGGTGGTGGTCGAAGTATTCGATGACCCGCGCGTTGGCGGCGTGAGCTGCTACTTGTCACGCGCCAAAACGGGTGGGCTCAAGGGAGCGGTGGGGCTGGCCGAGGACAAGGCTGACGCTTCCGTGGCCTGCCGCCAGGTTGGCGTGTTGCGCTTCAACGGCACCGTCCCGCGCCAGGAAGAGGTGTTCAGCGAGCGCGCTTCGGTATTTTTTAAGAAAGTACGCATCGTGCGCATGGTCGACGCCAAGCGCAATGCGCTGGTCTACCTGGTCTATTCCGACCGCCTGATCGACGGCAGTCCCAAGAACAGCGTGACCGCAGTGCCAGTCCCGGCAAGCATGCCCATCCCCGTGAAATAAGGGGGGGCGAGACGCACAAAAAAATGCCGTTCAGTTTGCGCTGAACGGCATTTTTTCTGGGGCGATGAAGCAGTGTTTAGAACTGGTTCATGGTGTTGTGCTTGCCCGATGCCTTCAGGGCTGCGTCGCCGCTGAAGTATTCCTTGTGATCGTCACCGATGTCCGAGCCGGACATGTTCTGGTGCTTCACGCAGGCGATACCCTGGCGAATTTCCTTGCGCTGGACGCCAGCCACGTAGCCGAGCATACCCTGGTCGCCGAAGTAGTCCTTGGCCAGGTTGTCGGTCGACAGTGCCGCGGTGTGATAGGTCGGCAGGGTGATCAGGTGGTGGAAAATGCCCGCTTCGCGCGCAGCATCGGCCTGGAAGGTGCGGATCTTTTCATCGGCAGTCTTGGCCAGTTCGCTGGTGTCGTACTCGACACTCATGAGCTGGGCGCGGTCGTAGGCCGATACATCCTTGCCGTCCGCCTTCATCGCATCGAATACTTGCTGGCGGAAATTGAGGGTCCAGTTGAACGAAGGGCTGTTGTTGTAGACCAGCTTGGCGTTCGGAATGACCTTGCGAATTTCGCTGACCATGCCGCCAATCTGGGCGATATGCGGTTTTTCGGTTTCGATCCACAGCAGGTCGGCGCCATTCTGCAGCGAGGTGATGCAGTCGAGTACGCAGCGCGCTTCGCCAGTGCCCGAGCGGAACTGGAACAGGTTGCTCGGCAGACGCTTGGGGCGCAGCAGCTTGCCGTCGCGCTTGATGATGACGTCGCCATTGCTCATCGATTCGGTAGAGACTTCTTCCACATCGAGGAAGGAGTTGTACTGGTCGCCCAGGTCGCCCGGCTCGCGCGTGACGGCGATTTGCTTGGTCAGGCCGGCGCCGAGCGAATCGGTACGGGCCACGATCAGGCCATCGTCCACGCCCAGCTCGAGGAAGGCGTAGC
>JAZKGU010000140.1:0-13419 GCA_040385745.1 Pseudomonadota bacterium | reverse complement strand
GTATTGCCGGTCAGGTCGACCAGCAGGTTGCGCAGCAGGCGGTCGACCATCCACGGCTTGTCGCCTTCCTGCAGCGTCGGCAGCACCTGGTCCATCTGCTGGAAGGCGATGGCCAGTTCGTACAGATTGTCGTCGCGCGCCTCGTCCACCCGCGGCGCCTGGCTGGTAGGCCCGATGAAGGTGCCCGAGAACAGGTACGACAGGGCAGGGTGGTTCTGCCAGTAGGTGATCAGGCTTTTAAGCAGATCGGGGCGGCGCAGCATCGGGCTGTCGGCCGCGCTGGCGCCGCCCAGGGTGGCATGGTTGCCGCCGCCGGTGCCGGTGTGGCGCCCGTCGAGCATGAATTTCTCGGTGCCGAGGCGAGTCAGGCGCGCTTCCTGGTACAGGGTGGTGACGGTGTGCACCAGATCGGGCCAGGTGGCCGAAGGATGGATATTGACTTCAATGACGCCCGGGTCCGGGGTGACGCTGAGCAGCTTGATGCGCGGGTCGCGCGGCGGCGGGTAGCCTTCGATCCTCAGCTTGAACTTGAGCCGCGCGGCGCTGGCTTCGACCTGCGCCAGCAGCGCCAGATAGTCTTCGATGCGCGTGAGCGGCGGCATGAATACGTGCAGGCGGCCAGCGCGCACTTCCACGCACAGCGCGGTATGGATCACCTCGCGCGCGTCAGGTTCGGCTTGAGCGGTCGTTTTGCTGGCGCCCAGGCCGAGGATCGGGCGCTTGTCGCTTTTTTTGGCGGGCAGGTCGGGGCGCGGGGCGAACGGGTCGACCTCGAATTCGGGTTCGCGCTCTTCCGGCAGCACCCAGGGCAGCGCGGCCAGCGGCAGGCGCAGGCCAATGGGCGAGTCGCCTTCGATCAGGTAGAGATGCTCGCGCCGCAGCGGCCAGGCCGAGGTGCGCCAGGTGCTGCCCAGCGTGACGGCGGGGTCGTGTTCGCGCGCCTTGAGCGGCAGCACGTAGCCGGCCACCTGGCCCAGGCCGCGCGCAAGCAGGCGCGCCAGCCGGCGCCGCTCTTCCGGCGCTTTCAAGTCGGCCTGCAACGGGTCCAGGTTGGCGGGAAGGGCCTGTTCGCGCTGGGCGTGCAGCAGCACGTCTTCATAGGCCGCAATGGCGCTGCCGGCGGGCAGGCCGAGCGACTTGAGCAGTTCGGCAGTGAAGCTGGCGGCTTGCCCGGCGCCGTAGCCGTCCTCGCTGTGGTCGTCCGAGAACAGGCTGGCGTCCTGCCACATCGGCTGGCCGTCGATGCGCCAGAAGATATTGAGCGCCCAGCGCGGCAGCGGTTCGCCCGGGTACCACTTGCCCTGGCCGTAGTGCAGCAGGCCGCCCGGCCCGAACTGCTGCTTGAGGCGCTGCGTCAGCTTTCCGGCCAGCGTGCGTTTGTTGTCGCCATGGGCCAGGGTGTTCCATTCGGCGCCGTCCATATCGTCGATCGAAACGAAGGTCGGCTCGCCGCCCTGGGTCAGGCGCACGTCCTGGGCCAGCAGGTCGGCGTCGACCTGCTGGCCCAGGCGGTCGATCCTGTGCCAGTCGTCGTCGGTATAGGGCATGGTCACACGCGGGTCTTCGTGAATGCGCGTTACCGACATCTCGTGGCGGAACGTGACCTCGGCCTTGTCGGTAAAGCCCGATACCGGCGCCGCCGAGGAAGGCATGGCGGTGCAGGCGAGGGGAATGTGGCCTTCGCTGGCCAGCATGCCCGAGGTGGGGTCGAGCCCGATCCAGCCGGCGCCGGGAATGTACACCTCGGTCCACGCATGCAGATCGGTAAAGTCTGCGGCCGGCCCGCTGGGTCCGTCGAGCGCGGCCTGGTCGGCGCGCAGCTGAATCAGGTAGCCGGACACGAAGCGCGCCGCCAGCCCCAGGCCGCGCAGAATCTGCACCAGCAGCCAGGCACTGTCGCGGCAGGAGCCGGAGCGCTTGTCCAAGGTGTCTTCGGGGGTCTGCACCCCGGGCTCCATCCGCAGCAGGTAGGCGATGTCGCCCTGCAGGCGCTGGTTGATGGCCACCAGGAAGTCATTGGTGGCCATGGGACGCTCCAGCAGCGCCGTGCGCGCCTCGGCAAGCCAGGCCAGCAGCAAGGGTCCGGCCGGCTCGGCCTGCAGGTAGGCGCCCAGTTCCGTGCTCAACTGGGCCGGGTAGGCAAACGGGAACGCTTCGGCGTAGCGCTCGACGAAAAAATCGAAGGGATTGATGACAGTCATATCGGCCACCAGGTCGACAGTAAACTCGAGCGTGTCCGATTTTTCCGGGAACACGAAGCGCCCTATGTAATTGCCGTAGGGGTCTTGCTGCCAGTTGATGAAATGATCTTTTGGCAGCACCGTCAGCGAATACGACAGGATCGGGGTGCGCGCGTGGGGCGCCGGGCGCAGGCGCACTTCGTGCGGCGACAGGCTGACCAGGCGGTCGTACTGGTAGCTGGTCTTGTGGTGCAGCGCAATTCGGATAGCCATGCGGTAGTGCCTTTCGAGGGGAGCGCGATATCAACTCTCAAAGCATGATTCATACCTGCAATCTTTTGTCGCTGGCACGTTTCTTGATAGCACTGTTGGGACCAGGAGGAATCGATGCCCAATTTTTACGATGAAATGTATTCCACTGCGGCAACTGTGCGTCCGCACTACGACGCCTTCGCCGAATGGCTGGCCATGCAGCCGGCCCAGCTGATCGAGCAGAAGCGGGCGGAAGCTGAGCTGATCTTCCAGCGCGTGGGCATCACCTTTGCCGTGTATGGCGACAACGCCGGCAAGGAGCGGCTGATCCCCTTCGACATCATCCCGCGCGTGATCAATGCGGCCGAGTGGGCCCAGCTGCAAGCGGGACTGGTACAGCGTGTGACCGCCCTGAACCGCTTTTTGCATGATGTCTACCACGACCAGGACATTTTGAAGGCCGGCATCATCCCGCGCGAACAGATCCTCAACAATGCCCAGTACCGGCCGGCCATGCACGGTATCGATGTCCCGTCCGACATCTATGCGCACATTGCCGGGGTCGACATCGTGCGCGCCGGCGAGGGCGAGTTCTACGTGCTCGAGGATAATTTGCGGGTGCCGTCCGGCGTGTCGTATATGCTGGAAAACCGCAAGATGATGATGCGCCTGTTTCCGGCCCTGTTTGCGCGCAACCGGGTGGCGCCGGTCGATCATTATCCCGACCTCCTGCTCGACAATTTGCGCACCGTGGCGCCGCAGGCCGTGGGCGATCCCACGGTGGTGGTGATGACGCCGGGGATGCACAATTCGGCCTACTTCGAGCACGCCTTCCTGGCCCAGCAGATGGGCGTGGCGCTGGTGCAGGGCCAGGATATGTACGTGGAAAATGACACGGTGTTCATGCGCACCACGCGCGGACCGAAACGGGTCGACGTGATCTATCGCCGCATCGACGACGACTTTCTCGATCCGCGCGCGTTTCGGTCCGATTCCACGCTGGGCGTGCCGGGCCTGTTCGAGGCGGTGCGCGCCGGGCGCGTAGGGCTGGCCAACGCCATCGGCACCGGCGTGGCCGACGACAAATCGATCTACCCGTTTGTGCCGGCGATGATCGAATTCTATCTGGGCCAGAAACCCATCCTCAACAACGTCCCCACCTACCAGTGCCGCAAACCCGACGACCTGGCCTACACCCTGGACAATCTGGCGCAGCTGGTGGTCAAGGAAGTGCACGGCGCGGGCGGCTACGGCATGCTGGTGGGGCCGGCCGCAAGCAGCGCCGAGATCGAGGCATTTCGCCTGCGCCTGCTGGCCCATCCCGAGGGCTACATCGCCCAGCCCACGCTGGCGCTGTCGGCCTGCCCAACCTATGTCGAGTCGGGCGTGGCGCCGCGTCATATCGACCTGCGCCCCTTTGTTTTGTCGGGCAAGACGGTATCGATGGTGCCGGGCGGGCTGACCCGCGTGGCGCTGCAGGAAGGCTCGCTGGTGGTCAATTCCTCCCAGGGCGGCGGCACCAAGGACACCTGGATTTTGGAGAACTAGCATGTTGAGTCGCACCGCAGATCATTTGTTCTGGATGGCCCGCTACACCGAGCGGGCTGAAAATACCGCGCGCATGCTCGACGTGCGCGTGCAGTATTCGCTCATGCCCCAATCGGCCCTGGCGGCCCAGCAGGGCTGGCGCACCATGCTGGGGGTGTCGGAACTGGAGCAGGAATTCGACGCCAAATACAGCGCGCTGACGCAGAAGGAAGTGATCGACTTCATGGTGCGCGATCCCGACAATCCATCGTCGATCGCCAGCTGCCTGACGGGCGCGCGCGAAAATGCGCGGGCCGTGCGCGGCACCCTGACCACCGATGTATGGGAGACCGAAAACACCACCTGGATCGAGCTCCAGCAGCACCTCAAGAGCCGCATGTTCGAGCACCATCCGGGCCAGTTCCTGGAATGGGTCAAGCACCGCTCGCACCTGTCGCGCGGGGTCACGCTGGGCACCATGTTCCAGGACGAGGCCTTCAACTTCATCCGCCTTGGCACCTTCCTGGAGCGGGCCGACAACACCGCTCGGATTCTCGACGTGAAGTTCAAGTTCCTGGCCTCGGACACCATCAAGGCCGGCGCCCAGGACGAGTTCTATTATCTGGCGGCCCTGCTGCGATCGGTGTCCGCGTTCGAGATTTACCGCAAGGTCTATCGCGACGCCATCACCCCGGCGCGGGTGGCCGCGCTGCTGATCCTGCAGGCCAAGATGCCGCGTTCGCTGGTGGCCTGCATGGCCGCCGTGGTGGCCAATCTGCAGGATGTGCGCAACGAGCTTTCGCTCGACACCGAACGCCTGGCCGGCAAGCTGCATGCTACCTTGCAGTTTGCACTCATCGACGACATCCTCGAGGAAGGCCTGCATGATTTTCTGACGCGCTTTCTGGCCTCGATCGAGGAACTGAGCAAGGGCATTAGCTGCGACTTCCTGGTGCCGGTGGCGCGCGAGGTGTGCTGAGCTAGCCAATGCCACAAGGAGGCGCGGCGTGCGCACCAGTATGTTGCGCGCCGCACCAAAAAGGCCCGCGCGGTGGCGCCGGGGCCGACATGGTACATTTTTACCTGCACGGAAAGCGAGCATGCCATGTGGCTGCAAACCAGTTGCACCCTAAGTTTCAGCGTCGTCAATCCGACTGCGTTTATCTGCATGCTGCGTCCGCGCAGCGGGGCCCAGCAGACGGTAGCGCGCGACAGCTTCACGCTCACGCCGGAAGTGGCGGTGCATGAATTCGCCGATATGTACGGCAATCTGTGCCAGCGGCTGATCGCGCCCCCCGGGCAATTCACCATCCATGCCTCGGCCGAGGTCCTGACAGCCGATGGCATCGATGTCGCGCCCGGCGCGCCCTTCGTCGAGGTCGAACACCTGCCCGATGCAGTGCTGACCTATCTGCTGCCGAGCCGCTACTGCGAATCGGAATGCTTTGTCGAGATGGCCAGCGAGATCGTGGCCGGCGTGGCGCCCGGCTACGATCAGGTGGCTTGCATCAGCGCCTGGATCCGGCGCGAAGTGCGCTTCAATTCGGCCTCGGTCTACGACCACATGGCCGCGACCGATGTCAACCGGCGGCGCGAAGGGGTGTGCCGCGATCTGGCGCATCTGGGCATCGCCCTGTGCCGCGGTCTGTGCATCCCCGCGCGCATGGTGGTGGGCTATTTGCACGGACTCGAACCGATGGATCTGCATGCATGGTTCGAAGCCTATGTGGGCGGGCGCTGGTACACCTTCGATGCTACCCAGGAGACCGCCCGGGGCGGCCGGGTCAGCGTGGCATACGGGCACGACGCCGCCAATGTGGGCATTTTCAGCCAGTTCGGCCCACCCCTGGCGCCGAGCGCGATGGACGTGCTGGTCACGCAACTGCTTCAGGGACCGGCCTGAGGCAATCGACGCCGATTATCATCCGCGCAACAGATTGTGACTTCCGGGTTCCGCAATTGATTGATTGCCCTAATTAAGGGATACTTGCAGGAAATGTAAACATCGGTCTCCCTCCTATGCTGCGCGGGTAGACCGATGCAGCAATCCGATCAATGCAACAGGACGCAAGCCAGCATCCCGGTATCCATGACGACAGTAACAAGCAGGCGGGTGGGCTGGGCGCTGGTCCTGGCAGCGGCCCTGTCCGGCGGCCCCGCACAGGGGCAGGCAGCCCAACAATCCGACGAACTCGATCTGCTGGCCCAGGAGAACCTGGTGTACTCGGCGGCGCGCTACGCCCAGACCATCGCCGCTACGCCGGCCAATGTGTCGGTGATCAGCCGCGCCGATATCCGCCGCTACGGCTACCGCAGCGTGCAGGCGGCGCTGGCCTCGCTGCCGGGGGTGTTCGACGCCGCCAGCCAGTGGCCGGCCCAGGGCGTGTCGGGCATCGCCGTCCCTGGCGACTTCGGCTCGCGCCTGCTGTATCTGGTCAACGGCATGCCGATCTACGAGCCGACCTACGGCGGATTTTTCCTCGACTACCTCGACATCGACAGCATTGAACGGATCGAATTCGTCAAGGGCCCCGGCTCGGCGCTGTACGGTAGCGGCGCGGTGCTGGGCCTGGTGAACCTGATCACCCGCGGCAGCCACGACCCGGCCAGCAGCGCCGCCGCGCTCGAACTGGCCAGCCACAAGAGCGCCAAGCTGTTCGGTTCGCACCAGGTCCATAGCAAGGGGCGCGACCTGTACCTGGCGGCCAGCGTGGCCTCCAGCCGCGGGCGCAACATCTATCTGCCCGAATTCGACCGGCCCGAGTTCGACCAGGCGCGCTATCACGGCGTCGCCGCCGGCAACGACGGCGCGCGCACTGCGCGCGTGTTCGGGCGCGTGGCGCGCGACGGCATGTGGTTCCAGGCGCTGGCGGTATCGGCCAGCAAGCGCGATCCGCTGGCCAGCTATGGATCGGTGTTCAATGCCCGTCTGGCCCTGCGCGAATCGATGGCGGCGCTGGAAGCGGGCATGGCGCGCGAACTGGGCCAGGGCGGCCTGGTCACCGCGCGCGCCTACCTGTTCGACACGGCCGAGCGGGGCGACTATCCCTATGCGATAAGCCGCTCGCGCGGGGCGCAGCCCGATTACATCAACGTGTCGGACCTGTCGAGCCGGCAGCATGGCATCGAGCTGCGCTACGACCGCTATTTCGCCCATGGCCACCATGTGCTGGCCGGGGTCGAGGCCAAGCAGATCAACTATGTGCACCAGGTGGGCGACCAGCCTGGCATGCAGCGCAGCGGGGTGCTCAGCGTGAACATGCGCAGCCACTACCGCCAGTGGGCGGTGTTCGCCCAGGACGAGATGCGGATGGGGCCGGGCAAGCTGTTCATCGGCGCGCGCTTCGACAGTTACCAGGGTTTCTCGCGCGGGGTCAGTTCGCGCCTGTCGCCACGCCTGGCCTATGTACACGACCTGGCCAGCGGACCGACCTTCAAGATCATGTATGGCGAAGCCTACCGCGCGCCGACCATCTATGAATCGCGCTATCAGGACGGACGTCCGGCGGCATCGACCATCTGGGAAAATTCGGACCTGCGGCCGGAGCGCTCGCAGTCGCTCGAAGCGATGCTGATCGGCCAGACTGGCGATGCGCTCGAGTGGCGCGTGGCCGCCTTCATGAAGCATCTGCACGAAACGCCGGTGCAGGTGGTCACGCCCGCCTACCAGGGCGTGGCCTGCGGACTCGGGCCGGACGCCTGCATCCAGTACCGCAATTCCAAGGATCGCCAGCAGGTGCACGGCATCGAATTC
Source organism: Pseudomonadota bacterium (assembly GCA_040385745.1). Classification (GTDB taxonomy): domain Bacteria; phylum Pseudomonadota; class Gammaproteobacteria; order Burkholderiales; family Burkholderiaceae_D; genus Telluria_A. The sequence goes on along the minus strand of JAZKGU010000140.1, from coordinate 5,706 downwards.
GATATCCGCCTGCGTGACGGCGACCAGGGCGACCTGTACGCCTCAGCCGTGCTGCAGTCCGGGCGCAACGAATTCGGCCGTCTTACCAGTTCGCCGCGGCGCCAGTTCAAGGCCGGCATCAGCCGCGCATTGCCGTGGCGCGGAGCCGACGCCGCGCTCGAGGCCCAGTACATCAGCGCCGTGCCGGGCCGCGCCGACAATGCGTTCACGGCGCGCGTGCGCATCGACGGCTATCTGCTGCTCAATGGCGTGTTCAATGTGGCGCTGGCCGACGGCTGGCGCGTGTCGCTGCGCGCCGACAATCTGCTCGACCGCGACTACGATACCGTCGCCTCGCGCGAACTGCAGCCCTTGCTGCGGGTGCCCGCTGACGGGCGCCGCGCGGCGCTGCAACTGCAACGCGAATTCTGATGGCTGCTGTCCTGCGAATACTGTTCGTGCTGGCGCTGGCTGCGTGCAGCGGCATGGCGCGCGCCGACATGATAGTACTGGTCTCGGACGACAAGGGCGCCGTGGCTGCGGCTACGCGCGCACTGCAGAGTGTCTACTCGGGCGGGCGCATCGAAATGCATAACCTGAACGGCAGCCGCGGCGCCGAAAACAGGATCATCCAGGCCATCAAGGATTCGCCGGTCAACCAGGTGGTGGCGGTAGGGCTGCTGGCGGCCCAGGTGGCGCGCCAGAGGCTTGACGGCAAGCAGGTGGTGTTCTGCCAGGTGCTCAATTTCGAAGAATTCGACCTGGTGGCGCCCTGGATCAAGGGGGTGAGCGGCATTCCCTCGCTGACGCGCCAGTTCGCCGCCTGGAAAATGCTTGATCCGAACCTGCGCAAGGTGGGCCTGGTAACGGGCAAATTCGCGCGCTACATGGTGCTCGACGCCGAGCTGGCGGCCAAGGCGGTGGGCGTGGAAATCGAGCATGTGGAAGTGTCTTCCGACCGCGCCGTGCTGCCCGCGCTGCAGGAGCTGCGCGAGCGCCGCATCCAGGGCCTGTGGCTGGCGCCCGACAGCAGTATTCTCAGCCAGCGCACCATTTTCGATGTGATGGCATTCAGCGTGCGTCATCAGTTGCAGGTCATGGCCTTTTCCCCGGCCCTGCTCAAGGAAGGCGCGCTGCTCAGCGCCACAGCCGATACCCGCGAAGTGGCGATGGCGGCGCTGGAGCGGCTGCGCAAAGCCAACCCCGGCGCAGTGCTGGCGGGCGACCCGCTGACGCCGCTGGGCAATGCGCGCATTACTGTCAGCGCCGCTGCGGCCGCGCGCTTCGGGCTGGCCGTCTCGGCCAAGCTCAAGGAGCAGGCCGATGTCGAATAACGCCGCCACGCAGCCCAGTCTGGTCAGGCGCATGGCCGCCATGCTGTGGCTGTCAGCGGCCATGCTGTACCTGGTCACGCTGGCGGCGATGGTGGCGGGCGCCAACTACCTGATCGAGCGTAACCTCGACAAGCAGGCCTTCCAGCTGCTGCCCGTGTTCGACGACATCGGGGTACAACTGCTCGTTTCGCCCGAATCGAGCGCGCGCGCGCGCCTTGAGACGTACGCGCGGCGCATCCCCGACATCGGGCTGGTGCGGGTCTACGACCGGGGCGGCTTGAACATCATGGCCGAATACCGCAAGCACGACGCGCCGCGTTTTGAACAGATGGGCGCCGCGCGCGCCGCCGCCCTGGCGCTGGGCACCGATCCGGTGCTGTACGTCGAGCGCGTGCTGGGCGTGGGCCAGTCGATCCAGGCCTTCGCCCCGATCCGCCAGGTGGTGCAAAAAATCGATCTGCTCGATTTTGGCACCGCGCCCGTGGTGGAGACCACCCAGACCATCGGCTTCATCGAGATCGGCATGGACTTCGCGCCTTCGCGCAACAGCGTGATCCCGGGCGCGCTGATGGCGCTGGCGGTACTGTCGCTGGCGATCCTGGCCGGGCTGACCGCCATCATCGGGCATATGCGGCGCGCGCTGCACCCGCTTCTGAGCCTGCAGCAGCCGCTGGCGCGCATCGCCGAAGGCGACTTCGAAGCTAGCGTGGGCGAAGGACCGGCCGACCGCGAAGTGGCCACCATCCGCGAAGCCGTGCGCGCCACCATGGTGGCCCTGCGCGAGCGCGAGGCTGAACGCAACGAGGCGGTGCGCGCCAAGGTCCTGGCCGATGAATCGAACCTGGCCAAAGGCAGCTTCCTGGCCAATATGAGCCACGAAATCCGCACCCCGATGAATGGCGTGATCGGCATGCTCGAACTGCTGCTCGACACCGAACTGGCGCCCACCCAGCGCCAGTTCGCCGGCGTGGCCCACAGCAGCGCCGAAAGCCTGCTGGCTTTGATCAACGACATCCTCGATTTCTCCAAAATCGAAGCGGGCAAGCTCGATCTGGAGGAGATCGGCTTCGATCTGATGCGCGAGATCGAAGCGCTGGCGGCGGGACAGGCCCTAGCTGCGCAGACCAAGGGGCTCGAGCTGGTGGTGAACTATCCGGCACACGTGCCGCGCTGGGTGATCGGCGACCCGGGCCGGATCGGCCAGGTGCTGGGCAACCTGCTCAGCAATGCCATCAAGTTTACAGCGGCGGGCGACGTCCTGGTCGATATCGCCCTGGCCCAGCTCGACGGCGACCAATGCCGCCTGCGCATTGCGGTGCGCGACAGCGGCATCGGCCTGACCCAGGACAAGCTGCACAAGATGTTCGAAAAATTCACCCAGGCCGACACCAGCACCACGCGCCGCTACGGCGGCACCGGCCTGGGCCTGACGATCTGCAAGCTGCTCGTCGAGATCATGGGCGGCACCATCGGCGCCTCGAGCGAACCTGGGCGCGGCAGCACCTTCTGGTTTGAACTGACGCTGGCGCTGGCGCCGGAGGTGGCGCGCGAGAGCGCCGTCAACGCGCTGGCCGGCCTGCGCGTGCTGTGCATCGACAGTCACGAGGCCCAGTGCAGCGTTGTCAGGGACCACCTGGCGCAGCAGGGCATCGTGGCCGCCAGCGCAGGCAGCGCGCGCGCCGCGCTCGATCTGCTGGGCGTGGCCGCTGCCGCCGGCGAGCCTTATACCATCGTCCTGATCGACAACAACTTGCCCGATATGGATGGGGTGGCGCTGGGCATGGCGATCAAGGCCGATGCGCGCCACAGCGCCGTCTTGCTGGTCATGCTCAGCTCCCTGTCGGAAGCGGCCGACAGCGACCGCTACGCGCGTGCCGGCTTTGCGGCGTTCCTGAGCAAACCGGTGCCCCAGCACACGTTGACGGAAACGCTCAAGGCGCTGCAGGCCGCGCTGGCGATCGGCATGACGCTGCCCTTCCTCAACAGCAGCAGTGTGGCGCTGGCCGACGGCAGCGCCGCGCCCGATCCGGCCATGGCGCCGCTGGCCGGGTTTCATTTGCTGGCGGTGGACGACAATCCGGTCAACCTGCAGGTCGTCACGCACATGCTGCGCAATCTGGGCGCGAGCGTGGACGTGGCCGAAAATGGGCGCCAGGGGGTGGACATGTTCATCGCCCGCCCGTACGCCCTGGTGCTGATGGACTGCCAGATGCCCGAGCTGGACGGCTATCAGGCGGCGACGGCAATGCGCCAGTTCGAGCAATCCATGATGGGTCTGGAAGGCATCGACGTGGCCCAGCAGCGCGTGCCGATCCTGGCTTTGACCGCGCACGCGCTGGAGGGCGAGCGCGAGAAATGCCTGGCGGCCGGGATGGATGATTTCCTCACCAAGCCGCTGCGCGCCAGCACCCTGCGCGAGCGGCTGACCGGCTGGCTGGTGCCCGACGCGGTGGCGCCGGGGTATGCGCTCGACGTGCCCGGGGAGGACGCGCTGGAAGCCACGCGCCAGATGTTCGGCCCCAAATTCGGCGAGCTGGCGCAGCTGTTCATGAACGACACGCCGCGCCGCATGGCGGCGCTGGAGTCGGCGGTCAAAGGGCGCGATTGCGCGCGCATGGCCGACATTGCGCACACCCTTTCGGGCAGCGCCGGGGCATTGGGCGCCACCGCCCTGGCCAGCCTGTGCAAGCAGCTCGAACTGGCCATGCGCAGCGGCGCGCTGGACGGCATCGACGCACGCCGCAGCGCCATCGCCTGCGAGTACGCGCGCCTGGAAGCGCGCCTGAGCGGCATGCTGCTCGCGCAGCACGCATAAAGACGGCTTACACGCCGCAATACGCCGTTTTCACGGTCGTGAAAAACTCCGCGGCGTAGCTTCCCTGTTCGCGCGAACCATAGCTCGAGCCCTTGCTGCCGCCGAAGGGCACGTGGTAGTCGACGCCGGCGGTAGGCACGTTGACCATCACCATCCCGGCCTGGGCATGGCGCTTGAAGTGGGTGGCGTGCTTGAGCGAGGTGGTCACGATGCCGCTCGACAGACCAAACGCGCTGTCATTGGCCATGGCCAGCGCATGCTCGTAGCTGTCGGCCGGGATCACGCTGGCGACCGGACCGAAGATTTCTTCGCGGCTGATGCGCATGTCGTTGCTGCAATCGGTGAACAGGGCCGGACGCAGGAAAAATCCCGGGGTGGCGCAGTCGATGCGTTCACCGCCGAAGGCCAGAGTCGCGCCTTCGTCGCGCCCGATTCGAATGTAGTCCAGATCCTGATCGAGCTGACTCTGGTCCACCACGGGCCCGATGTCGACGCCGGCCGCCAGCGCATCGCCAATGGTCAGGGCGGCGAGTTTTTCCTGCACGGCCGCCACGAAGGCTGCATAGATTTTTTTCTCGACAATGATGCGGCTCGACGCGGTGCAGCGCTGGCCGGTGGAATAGAAGGAACCCTGCACCGCGCAGTTGACGGCGGTAGCCAGGTCGGCGTCGGCCAGCACCAACAGCGGATTTTTGCCGCCCATTTCGATCTGCACCTTGGCCATGCGCCCGATCGCTGCCTGAGCCACCTTGGCGCCCGTGGAAACAGAGCCGGTGAAGCTGATAGCATTGACGCGGCGGTCGTTGAGGAAGGCCTGTCCGACCACGCTGCCGCGGCCCATTACCAGGTTGAATACACCTGCGGGGAGGCCGGCGCGGCTGATGATCTCGGCCAGTGCCCAGGCGCTGCCCGGCACCAGTTCTGCCGGCTTGATCAGCACGCAGTTGCCATAGGCGAGGGCGGGCGCGATTTTCCAGGCCGGGATCGCGATCGGGAAGTTCCAGGGTGCGATGATGCCGACCACGCCGACCGGCTCGCGGGTGATTTCGATATCCAGGTTGGGGCGCACGGAGGGCAGCTTGTCGCCGCGCAGGCGCAGGCATTCCTGGGCGAAGAATTTGAAGATCGCGCCCGCGCGCGCCACTTCGCCGATGCCCTCGGGGCGGGTCTTGCCTTCTTCGCGCGAGAGCAGGGTGCCCAGTTCTTCCTTGCGGGCGAGGAGTTCACTGCCGATCTTGTCGAGCGCATCGGCGCGCACCTGGATGTTGGACAGGGCCCAGCCGGGTGCGGCGGCACTGGCAGCGGCGATGGCCATCTCGGCCTGCTGCGCGTCGGCTTGCGCATAGTGGCCGATGATATCGGCAGTATTGGAAGGATTGATATTGGCCGACGCGCTGGCGCCATCGACCCAGGCGCCGTTGATAAAGTTCTGTTTCATGTCTGGTCCCGAAATAATGTTATTTTCGCAAACCATGAGCTTACCACCGCCCCGCGTCCGGCAACAACACCCGGGGTCAGGTCCTCCATTTCCACACGAGCTCTACCGTAGCGAATGGCTACGGTAGAGCTCGTGTGGAA
>JAZKGU010000139.1:0-10077 GCA_040385745.1 Pseudomonadota bacterium | reverse complement strand
CAGGTCCTCCATTTGCACACGAGCCCGACCGTAGCGGTCGCTACGGTCGGGCTCGTGTGCAAATGGAGGACCTGACCCCGGCTGTGCTAGCGTGCGGTGCACAGGCCGGCGTTCGGACGGTTATGGAACTCACCTGTGGCCAGATCGAAGGACAGAAAACCGCCACGGGCGTCGCTCAAGCCAAACACGGCGGCGCCTGACACGTAGTCCGATCCGGCACAACGCCAATGGATGGACGATACCGTCGTTGGGAATTTCTTGATGGTGTCGGCGGAGTACAGATCGCTCAGTCGGTAGCGCTTGATCAGCGCGCCCGAGGGTGCGTAGATCACGACCACATTTCCGGTGCCGATATTGTGCCATTCGTCCAGCGTCACCAAAGCGCCGCTGTCACTGACATGGAACTGGGTCGGGGCCACCGGGTTGAGCAGCGTGACCGCTCCGGTCCTGTGGTAAGCGCCACCCTTCAATCGATACCATTCGGCCTGCGCGTACGGCCCCGTGGCCGCGCCGGCAAAGCCAAGCACGTCGCCGGTGCTTTTGCCGGGAATGATGCGCACTATGTGGTCGCCGTTCTTGCTTGCCCTGCCCTGTATCGTCGGCTCGCTCCAGGAGTCGGCGCTGGCGCCAGCGGATGCTACGAGCAGGCTGGCAAGCAGTAAAAGGCAAATTGTGCGCATCGCGTTGATACTCTCACTGCGGTCGGTGGGATGCCCCCATGAGCTTGTTGTACTCCCCCTTCGGCAGCGCCAGTGTACTGCAGGTCGGACTCGCGCCCCTGGTCCGCTTGGTGCACGGCGTGTCGCGGTCCAGCGACCAGTAATGCAGCCCGGCCAGTTTCATCGTGCGGCTTTCGCGCGCCAGCAAGCGCGCGTCCGCCGCCGTGAACACGTTCGAGACCACGTCGTTCACGCCGATCATGGCGGTCAGTTCGATCTGCTCGTACGGGATGTTGTACTTGGCGTGGACATTGCGCGCAGCCTGCAGCGCCGACTTTCCCATATCGCAGTCACCGCGCCGATTGAGCACGCACGTTCTGCGCGCACCTGGCCCGTAATCCATCACCATCAGATTCATCGTATAGCCTTGCAGGCCATGGCGCCGAATCGCCGCCAGGATCATTTCGCCCTGGCGGTTCAGGCTTTGCATCCTGCCGTCCGAGCCTGCGTGGGTGGCCACCGTAAAGCTGTAGCGCAGCTGCGGGCGCCTTGCCTGCGCGGTCTTGATGCGCTGGATCAGCGAGTCGACCTGCGCTTCGGTCTGGCCGGCTTCGATGTCGAAATCCAGGCCGATCAGGCGCGCCGATTGGTAGCGCTTGATGAAGCGCTCCATGCCCTCGTCGCTGGCGCAGGTGAATACCCCGCCCTGCCCGCCAGTAGACACCAGGTACTCAACGCCGGCCTGATCGAAAGCGGCCACGTTGGCATCGGCGATCTGCTGGCCGGGCACCTCGCCCCATTTTTCGTCGCCGCATTCGCCGGTGGCAAAAGCCCAGGTCAGCGCCCCCGGGCCGATGCGGCGCTTGCCGTCGACGATGTAGCGCCCGTCGGCCAGGGTGACCGCGCGCGATCCGTCCTGCCACATGGCCAGGTGCTTGTAGGGGCTGTAAATAAAGCGCTGCGCGCCCTGGGCACTGGCGCCGGCGTGCACCAGGGCCAGCGCGGCCAATGCCATGCGGAGCGCCTTCATCAGCCCAGCGCCGACATCAGGGGTGAGTCGGGCTTCATTTCCGCCAGCACCTCAGCCTGCGGTCGGAAGTTGAGTGCGCAGCGGCGCATGAATTCCTTCATTTCGGTGCGCTTGCGGGCATACGCCGCGGCGTCGACCACGCTGGCCGGGGCCACGTTGGGGAACACTCCCATACCCGCCATCAGCGCATACCAGGAGCCCACCGGGTAGTAGCGCTCGATATCCTGGCGTGCTATTTCAGCGGCCATGTCCTTCCCTTGCAGCCAGGTGCCAAACAGGCTTTTCAGCGAGTCCGACACGCCGTCCAGGCCTGCCGCATTGTCGCGCCAGTACGGCGTGTCGGTGCGTGAATTGGTCTTGAAGTGCGCCACGATATAGTCGCGGTGACCATCGAAAAAGCCGTTCACTTCATCGTTGTAGGCTTTGCGTGCGGTCTCGCCAAAGTCACCCTTGTCGAGGAACAGCGCAAAGATCGCAATCGTCATCTGCGTCAGGTACAAGGCAGTAGCTTCAAGCGGCTCGAGGAAGCCCTGCGACAGCCCGACTGCCACGCAGTTGCGGTTCCAGTGCTGCTCGACCCGGCCGATCTTCATTTTCAAATGGCGCGCCTGGACGTCGGCGTCGAGCATGCCAAGCTTTGCGCGCAGTTCGGTCTCGGCCTGATCGGCGCTGCAATAGGCGGCGCTGTAGACGTAGCCATTGCCATCGCGGTTGGTCAGGGGGATCTTCCATGACCAGCCATGGTCCATCGCGGTGGAGACGGTCTGCGGGGCGCTGGGGCCGTGCAAGGGCGTCGGCATGGCGACGGCGGAGTCGTTGAACAGCAGCTTGCCGTAGCTTTGAAATGGGGTGTGCAGCGTCTTGTCGATCAGGAGCGCGGAAAAGCCGCTGCAGTCGATGAACAGGTCGGCCGCAATGGTCTCGCCTTCGCGCGTATGGACTGCGGCGATGTCGCCCTGCTGATTCAGGCTGGCGTGCGTGACGTGGCACACCTGGTAGCTAACGCCGCGCTCGACCGCCTTGCGGTGCATGAATTGGCCCAGCAGCGCGGCGTCGAAATGGTAGCCATAGCTGGCTGAAAAAGGAAAGCGCTCGTCTTCGAGCGGCGCCAGTTTGTTCTTGACCAGGTAGGACGAGAGAAAATAATCGTCAGGCAGCGCCGGTGCATCCATGCCCCCCAGCCGAGCATGCACATGGCCCATGAAGACAGGCTGGGTGAGCTTGTCGACCATGCTCGAGAAATGGTGAAAGTAACTGGTGAAGCCCGGCTTGGTGGACCAGCCGGCAAAGGTGATGCCGCTTTTATAGGTGGCATTACATTCGGGCATCCACTCGCTTTCCGCGATCTTGAGCGAATCGAAAAAGCGCTTGAGCGCCGGCGTCGAGCCTTCGCCCACACCGATGATGCCCACGCTTGGCGACTCGAGCACGGTGATCTCGATGCCACGGCCTGCCATGGTGTCGGCCAGGATCAGGGCGCTCATCCAGCCGGCGCTGCCGCCGCCGACGATCACGATTTTCCGGACTTGGGATGCTTGTTTCATGGCTTGCCTTTCGGTGCGTAAAAGGTCAAAAAACGGGGCAGACCGCGCCCCGTTTCCCGTCATGCGTCATGCTGCATGCAATGCGTCAGATCTTGCCGTTCAAGGTCAGGAACAGCTGGCGGCCATTCTTGTAGAAGGAACCCGGCAGGTCGGCTGCCGGCCGGCGCCGGATCACCGAACGGTGCATCGGATTGTTCAGGTCCTTGCCGTCGAGCGAGAGACTCAGATTCTCGCTGATCTTGTACGACAGCGTGGCCGACAGCGTGCCGACATCGGCCTGGTACATCGCCGTGTTGCGGCTGAAGCCATTGAGGAAGTCCGAACGCCAGCTGTAGCCCACCCGCGCACTGAAGCGGTCGTTTTCGAAGTAAGCGCCCAGGTTGTAGGCATTCTTCGACGCGCCGATCATGGTGCAGTCAGCAAATTGCACAGCGCCGCAGGCAGAACCTTCCTTGCGGCCCGTTTCGCGTGCATCGGTGTAGGTGTAGTTGGCGTTGAAGCCGAATCCACCTGCGAGCGACTGGATGTAGTTCAATTCGATGCCCTTGACCTTGGCGGTCGAATTGATCGGCGAGCTGGTGTTGTACAGCGTGTTGCCCTTCTCCTGCTGGTTGTAATAGATACCCGAGCTGGCGCCGTACGAGACATAACCGTCGATGTCGGAGTAGAACACATTGGCGCCCAACAGCGAACGCGGCGCGAAGTACCATTCAACGCCGACGTCGAAATTGTCGGAGGTGATCGGTGCCAGGTTCGGATTGCCGGTGGTGCCGGTACGCTGCTGGTCGCGCAGGTCGATACCGGCCATGGCGCCCAGTTCCGGACGCGCCATGGTGCGCGACAGGCCCGAACGCAGGATCATCTCGGGAGCGATCACGTACCGCACGTTTGCGCTAGGCAGCACATCGGTGTAGGTATTGTTATAGAAGCGCGGCTCGAACTTGCCCGACGGGCCAATCTCGTACTTCATCACGTCTTCCTTGGTACGGGCCACGCGCACGCCGACATTTCCACTGAGGCCAGCGTCGTTGTTGAAGTCGCCCTGCACGTAGACCGACTGGGTAGGTTCCTTGATCAGGAACTCGGCCTGGCTGCGGCGCGTATCGAACTTGGTGTACTTCTGGAACCAGCCGACAGTAGCGGCCTGGGTGAAGGTCCAGTAGTTGCTGCCCACGCCTGCCACATCGCTCAGGTGCGAAGGGAAGGTGGTCAGGCCATTGAGCGGCAGATTGGCCGGATTGTTCAGACCCGGGAGGGCTGACAGGTCGACCACGCTCAGGCTGCGCTCGTGGCGGGCGCCGCGCACGCCTGCCTTGAAGGTGCTGAAGAAGCCGCTCTCGAGTGCGTATTCAAGGTCGAGCTGAGCATAGCTTTCCTTGTCGCGCGAAGTGACGTGCGCGCCGAAGGTACCCGGCACACCGTCGTAACCGCCGCCGATCGAGTGCTGATTGCTGTTCTGGGTGACATAGGTGACAGGCTTGTCCGGACCATTGACCGTATAGCTCATCGCGCCGAACACCAGCGGGTTGCTCAGCGCGCCGCTTTCGGTGTTACCCAGACCCTTGGTAATACCGATTTTGCCGCTGACCGTCATGCGGTCGTTGAAGCGGTAGGAACCATCCAGGTTGACAAATTGCGACTGGCTCTCGGCGACCGGGCGGGCAAAGATTTCCTGGATCGAATTAGAGATACCGGCGCACAGCGTGCCGCAGTTGTTCGGCACCGTCACCGCTACCTGGGTCACGATGCCGTTGCTCACCGCGCCAGTAATGTTAGCTGCCGGGAAGGTCGGCGCGGCCCACGAGTTGCCGATGAAGCGGCCCGCGGTCTGCATGAAGTTGTGGTTGACGTTGGGCGCGTCCATGTGCGAATGGAACACCGTCAGGTCCAGGTTCAATTCTTTGGAAGGCTTGAACTGGAAATCGATCAGGCCGCCCGTGCGGGTACGCTCCTGCTCGAACCAGGCGGTGCCGCCCAGGTAGTTCATCAGGGCGCCGGTCGAATTGGGCACCGACTTGGTAATTGGCGAGTTCGGCTCGATCGGATCGTACCAAATGTTATTTTCCTGAGCCACGCGGCTCAGGTGGCGCTTTTGATGGAAGCCCTGAATCAGCACGCCGAAGGTGGACGCGTCATTTTTCCAGGCCACCATGCCGCTCAGTTGCGGGTCAGTCTTCCCTGCGTACTCGGAGTGCATGACGCCGACGCTGGCCTGCGCCGTCATTTGCTTCTTGCGCAGCAGGTCGAGTGGTTTGCGGGTCTGGATGTCGACCAGGCCCATGGCGCCGCCGTCGATCAGGCTCGCCTGCGAGCCTTTGTAGACGGTCACACGGCCGATCAATTCGGATGGGAACAGAGTGAAGCTGACGCTGCGGCCACCGCCGATGATGTTGTCCGAGAACCAGTCGCCGCTCGATACCGAGTGGCCGTTCAAGGTGGTCAGGGTCAGGGACGACGGGGTGCCGCGCAGCGAAATACGGTCGTTCTCGCCGAAGCTGCCTTCCGAACCGCCCGCTGCCGCCACACTGACGCCGGAGATGCGCTGGAGCGAGTCGGCGATGTTCTTGTCGGCCATCTTGCCCACGTCTTCGGCGGTGATCACCTCGACGTAGGTGTCGGCGTTTTTCTTCTGGTTGATCGACTCTTGCATCGAGGCGCGAATACCAGTGACGACCACCACGTTCTGGTCGGGCGTCTGCGCCACGGCGGTTTGCGCGTGCGCCGTCATCGACAAGCTTGCTACCAGCAAAGCCGCGCCCGCTGCTGCCGGCGTCAGGCGGGTGACGCCCTGGTTACGTGCGAACTTGCTTGCTGGTGCCTGAATCTGCTTCATATTTCCCCCTTGTTTTTGGCTTTGTGACAAGCCTGTTCGTTTTTCGGCAAGACTTCTTGTGCAAACTGGTACAACCACCTCTAAAACCAATCTAACGCCAATATACCAGTGATTAATACCAGAACACTACCAATTTAGATAATTTTTTTGTAAGCGGGGGAAGTTTTGCACCGAAAAACGGCAATTTAGCCAAGTGGTATGGTCATTACAATTATTATGGAAGCGATTCCACCGGGTGTGTTGGGTTTTTTGGTCTTTTTTTGGTATTATCGAAATTCAGGCATGATCCGATGCGCAGGTGTGGCAAAAGCGCACCACTTCTCAACGACAAGGCGTATTGGTATGAGTTCACTCGCAACAATCATGCAGAACCTGGCCGTCAGCAGCAGCTTGCCCCTGTATCAGCAGCTGCAGCGCGCCCTGCGCGAAGCGATAGACCGCAAGCTGTTCGGGCCCGACGAAGCCCTGCCTGCCGAGCGCCAGCTGGCAATCGACCTGTCCATCTCGCGCATCACGGTGCGCAAGGCCATCGATGGCCTGGTGGAAGAAGGCTTGTTGGTCAAGCGGCCAGGCTCTGGCAACTTCATCAATAACAAGGTCGAGAAGAACTTTGCCAAGCTGACTTCGTTTTCCGAGGACATGCGCGCGCGCGGGCGCAGTCCGCGCAGTGTCTGGCTCAAGCGATCGGAGGGTACCGTCACACCCGAAGAAGCACTGCGCCTGCGCCTGTCGCCGGGCGCGCCCGTGTACCGCTTCAACCGGATCCGCTATGCCGACGACGTGCCGATGTGCCTGGAATTTGCCACCATCGTGGCCACCTGCCTGCCCTCCCTCGATGCGGTGGGCATCTCAATGTATGAAGCGCTGGAAGCGGCTGACAAGCGGCCAGTGCGCGCCTTGCAGCGGCTTTCGGCAATTTTGCTTACGCCCGAACAAGCCGAGCTGCTGCAGTCAAAACCGGGCGATGCCGGGCTGTGCGTGGAACGCCTTGGATTTTTGCGCGATGGCAGCGCGGTGGAGTTTTGCCGCTCGTACTTCAGGGGCGATTTGTATGACTTCGTGGCGGAACTGAGTACCAGCTGAGCGCGTTCTCGAAGCGGGCTCAGGCAAAAAAAACGGCATCCCGACGTGCCAACGCCGGGTTGCCGAACCCGCCCCCACGAGTTAAATAGCCGTCAGTCCGCCATCGACTGCCAGCTGGTGCCCGGTCACGAAGGAACTCTGCTCGGAGCAGAGCCACAGAGCAGCATTGGCGATCTCGGCAGGCTCGCCGAAGCGCCCGATAGGATGCACATTGCGCAGCTTTTTCTCGCGCTGCGGTTCGCGGTCTAGCGCGCGCAGCATCATCGGGGTATTGACCACACCCGGGCACACGCTGTTGATGCGGATGCCCAGGCGCCCGTACTCGGCCGCCGCGGTCTTGGTCATGCCGACCACTGCATGCTTGCTGGCTGCATAGATTGGTTGCGAGGGCGCGCCAACCAGGCCTGCCACCGATGCAGTATTGACGATGGAGCCACCACCTTCCTGCTTGAGCATCTGGCGGATTTCGTACTTCATGCACAGCCAGGTACCCTTGACATTCACATTCATGATGCGGTCGAACACGGCTTCGTCGGCCTCGGCCAGCGGAAGATGTTCCTCCTCGATGCCGGCATTGTTGAAGGCGCAGTCGAGCCGGCCGTAGTAATTCACCGTCTTATCGATCAGCGCCTCGACTTCGGCCGCGCGCGTCACATTGCATTGCACGAACAGTGCCTTGCCGCCCTGCTCCACGATCATCGCCGCTGTCGCGTGTCCGCCATCGACCGAGGTGTCCGCCACGACCACACAAGCGCCGGCTCGTCCAAACGCTACTGCCGCTGCGCGTCCAATGCCGCCGGCCGCTCCCGTTACCAGCACCACCTTGCCTTCGAAGGTGGTGTCTTTTTGTTTAGTCTTGAGCACTTTCTAACGCCTTTCGATTTTGCAGAAGGGAATTTATGCTTCCCTAAGGCAACATACTAGCGTAAAGATAGCTGCTCTACCAGAAAGTATTACTGTCGGGCACGTTTTTCACGGGCTTGCTGATGCGAGCTGATCCTTGAAAGTTCGCTCATTTCTTCGGCCAGAAATTCAAGCAGGTCGTCGACGCTGACGATGCCAGTCAGCCCTCCCGCGCCGTTCACCACGGGCACCCGGCGAATGCCGCGAAAGCGCATGCGCTCGATTGTCTCGTAGACGTCGTCATTCTCGCTGGTAGTGAGCAGATCGTCGCTCATGATGTCGCCAACCAGCAGGCTGGCGGGATCGAGCCCGAGGGCGATGACGCCGACCACGATATCGCGGTCGGTAATGATGCCAGTCGGGATTTTTTCGCCATTGGGTTGCTCGATCACCACCAGATCGCCCACGTGGTTTTTTCGCATCAACAGGGCTGCGCCCTGCACTGTCTCGTCGCGTTTGCAGTAAATTGCTTGTACTGTGCAGATCTCGCCTATCCTCATTGCGCTCTCCCCATGTCCGTCTGGCCGCTTGTTATGCGCGCTGACAGGCGCGCGAGGGATCTACGCTAACGCGGGCATTGTCGTGGGCTTTGATCTGGGTCAAACGGCTGGCCGCGCTACCCTGGCAAGCGTTACTAGGGCTTCGCTTCGCCCGGCAAGGGCAGTACGCAGGCTTCGATGACCTGCAGGTCATTATCCTTGGCGAAATTGCGCACGAAGTGGTAGGCCAGCGGCTCGAGCTCGAGCAGGTCGGCATTGACCACGACGGCCTTGACGCCGTTCAGGACTGTGGGACGCACGTAGGGAGAATAACTGAGATGGGCATTCGGGCCGCCCGTGCCTTCCGGGCGAAAACACGACATGACGCCGCACAGCCGCTCGGCCCAGTCGCTCGGGCGAAACTGCTTGCCGTCGCTGCTGAGGCCAAGAATGAAAAACTCCTCTTCGAGTTTTTTCTTGTTTTCGGGTGACTCTGCCATAGGGGCGGCGTGGGAACGATCAGTCTTGGGATGGATCCCGGTGCGGGCACCGGGGCGAACAACGGCAGTATTATATCTTATAGAAGACCCGTATTGCTGTTGCCGCGTCAGATCGTGTTACCCCAGCCAGACGGCGCCAGACAGCAGCAACAGCAGCATCATCCATAATAACAGGGCCCGCCATACCAGTCCCACGGTGCTTTGCAAGGCGCGTGCGTTGGGCTCTTCGCCCGGCATGACCTCGGTCTCGCTGTCGCTGCTGTCGACCGTGGCAGCATCGGGCGGCAGCACTTTGGAGGCGTTTTCGTTCGGGGTACCCAGGCGCACCCCCATCGCGCCGCCACCGGCCGCCAGAATGATGCCGCGCGCTTCGTCGTTCCAGCGGTGGGCGAAATTGCGCCAGGCGTAGATCGCGTCTTCAAAGTTGCCGACCACGGCAAAGGCAATGGCCGTCAGGCGCACCGGGATCCAGTCGATCCAGTAAAACGCCTTGGCGGCAAATTGGCCGAAGGCTTCGTTTTTCATGTGCTCAGGTTCATTCCAGGCGCGCGCCAGGTATTCCGAGACGCGGTACATGACCGCGCCGGCCGGCCCTAGCGGCATCAGGAACCAGAAGAACACGCCGAAGACATTGCGGTGCGTGGTCACCAGCGATTTTTCAACCGCGATGCGGGCCACTTCCGATGTCTCCATGCCAACCGTGTCGAGGTGGGTCCACTCGGCCAGCAGGGAGCGCGCGCTGGCCTCGTCGCCGGCCGAGAGCGCCATCTGGATCGAGGTGAAATAGTGGCTGTAGTGGCGAAAACCCAGGGTGAGGTAGACGATCAGCACGTTCCAGGCAAAGGCGGCGAATACCCAGCCGGCGCGCAGCAGCAGCCAGTAAATCAGCGCGGTGGGCAGCATCAGTGCGCCCATCATCAGCAACCAGCCCATGCGGCCGTTGCTGGCGTCGCCCGCATTGAACCAGCTCTCCATGCGCATGGCGAAACCCTTGATCTCCGAATAGATCATATTATCCGCGCGCAGCGGCTTCATTTGCTCGATCA
>JAZKGU010000138.1:0-37872 GCA_040385745.1 Pseudomonadota bacterium | reverse complement strand
AACGGCACCTACGGCGACATGGTCGAAATGGGTGTTCTGGATCCAGCCAAAGTCACCCGCTCGGCACTGCAGAACGCAGCGTCGATCGCTGGCCTGATGCTGACCACCGACGCGATGGTGTGCGAGCTGGCCGAAGACAAGCCAGCTGGCGGCGGCATGGGCGGCATGGGTGGCATGGGCGGTATGGGCGGCATGGACGGCATGATGTAATTGTCGTTGCACCGACTAAAAAGCCTGCAGGGTTCGCGCCCTGCAGGCTTTTTTCATGGGCGCCGCGCTTTAACGCTGCCCCGCCACGTGCGGACCGTCCGCACGCACCACCGTATCGCGTTCGTCGCGATTGTCCGTCACAAAGATCGAGTAGCTGGCGCCACCAGGGGCCACGCGCACGACGATGTGACCGTCGAGCGAACTGGCCGGCGCCAGCAAACGCCGGTTGGCCAGTTCATTGGCCGCCACCACGCCATTGGCGTACACGCTGCGCGGGCCCGGATACAGGCGCGTGCTGAACATGCGTTCGAGCTGCAGCAGGTCGGGATGGGTGATATGCCAGGCCGGAATCACCCAGGCGCGCGGACGCAGGCTGCGCACCACATCGGCACTGAGCCCGTCGTACATGCCATGATGATCGGCCGTAGCCACATCCACCGGCCCCGCCGCTTTGGCCGCCGGTCCGAGCACATCGCGCCAGGGAAGCTCGCCATCGAAGGTATGGCTGGTGAGGTCACCACCGGTGAAGTAGGCGAACTTGCCGTAGTTGACCTTGATGGCGATGGAACAGTTGTTCTCGTTCGGGTAATCCATCGGCGCCAGCGACGACAGCGCAGGAAACAGATTGCGCGCGGCCTGAGCGCCGTTCCACACCTCGCCATTGGCGGCGATGGTACGCACCGAGAACCCGGGCGCCGGGCCATGCAGGGCCCGAATCTGATCGGTCTTGCCGACGGCGATGCGCTCGACAGCTTGCCCGAGCCGTCCGCGCGCAGCGACAAAGGCCAGATAATTGTCGGCGAAGCCGCCCATCTTGCGAATCGGCTCAGGATAGCTGTAGTCGGGGAAGCCGCGATCGAGCAGCTTGCCGATGTCGATACTCTCTGCAACTTCCATCACGCCGCTGAGGCGGTAGTCGCCGTGGCGCGACGTAGGCGCGTCCAGCCCGGCGTTGCCGAGATGGTCAGGATGGAAGTGCGTCACCAGCGTGTAGTCCAAGCGCTGCGGCATGGCGCGTGGCGCGTGCCGTTTGATGTAGCGCGCGATCCATTCACCCGGCCGGCGGCTTGCATCGGGCCGCGCAATGGCCGATACCTCCGGCGCCGATGTCGAGGCGCCCGCATCGATCAGCATGCTGGTCCCGTCAGGCATGACAATGAAGGTAGCGTTGCCACGGCCGGTACCGATATGGTGGATATCCAGGTAGCCCGGCTGCCAGGCCGGCAGCGTCTCGGCGCGCGCCAAACCGGCAGCTGAAAACAGGGCCATGAGGCAGATCAGGCTGCGCATCGTGCTGACCCGCTTAGAACTTGTAGGCCAGCGTGAGGCCGTAGGTGCGTGGATCGCCAAGGTATTCGGCACGCACCACCTGGGTCGAACGCGTCAGGATGTAGTCGGTATCGTTGGCGTTCTTGATCCAGGCGGTCAGCTTCCAGCGCCGGTCCAGCGCCTCGATGCCGGCGGTCAGATTGGTCAGCGCGTAGCCGGGAATCTGCAAATTGGGATCATTCGCCGCGCCAGTGTTGTAGGTATCGGTCCAGGCATGGCTGATGGTGCCGAACACATGCCCGTAAGCCGTCGGCAGCGACACGTCGGCTGCCAGCGAAGCCTTGTCCTTGGGCGAGGAGGCCAGCGGATTGCCGGTGTAATTGATGTTACCGACGACGAAGCGGTCGTACACCGTGTCGAGGTGGCCGTAGTTGAAGGCCAGGTTCAGCCACGGCCACGGCTTGTAGGCCAGCTCCACTTCGGCGCCCTTGATGGTCGCTTCCGAAGCGTTGATGATGCTCAGGATGCCGGTCAGGCTGTTGTTTACAAACTCCTGCTTGTCCCGGTAGGCCATGTTGAAGAACGAGGCGTTCAGGCGCAGCCTATTTGACAGCCACTGCGACTTGAATCCAAGCTCCATGTTCTTGACAGTCTCGGGATTGAAGGGCGTGGTCAGCGCGGCCATCGTGGTGGCGTCTGTATTGAATCCGCCGGCTGTGAAGCCCTTGCTGACGCTGACATACGCCATCGCGTTGTCGACCGGCCGCCAGGTCAGCGCGGCGCGCGGTGTCACTTCGTTCCAGCTTGCGCGCAATCCCTGCGCGGTAAAACTTCTGGAGGCGACCACGAAATCTGTACGGACCAGGTCGGCAATCTTGCGGTCCCTGGTATAGCGGGCCCCAAGCGCCAGGTCGAGCTGTGGGGTGATATTGAGAACGCCGTCGACGAACACCGCAACACTGCGCGTTTTGACGCCCTGCTCAGCCAGCGTCGATGATCCCAGCACGCCGGTACCTGCCGCCAGGCCGCGTGTAGCCAGTGCGCGCTCGCCGTCCTCGCTCAGATAATAAAGACCGGTGATGAAATTGAAACGCGCGTACTTTGGACTGGTGTAGCGAAACTCCTGCGAGAACGTGCTTACATCGTCGCGATCGCTCGTGACGCTTTGGGCGCCTGCCGTCAGAAATTTGAAGTTAGCGCCGACGCCCGAAAAATCCTCGCTCGAATTGGACTTGCGCAGGGCCGAGATGGACAGCAATTCACCCACGCCGGTTTGCCACGACAGCTTGGCCGAGGCGCCGCTGATGCTGCGCTCGAAACCCTGTAAGACGCCGGTTTCGGCGGTGCGGCGATCGCCGTCCGCACCTGCGGCGACCGACGAGAGCGTGCGTCCGCCGCTGTCGTCCTTGCCAATATCGGCGCTCAGCAGCGCTTCGAAGCCGGGACTCGCTGCCAGCAGCAATTGGGTGCGCACATTCTTGCTGTCGATATCGTCGGTTGGCGCACCGGTGAGGCGGTCGCGCCCGATGCCGGCGCGCTTGCGCAGCGAGGCTGAGATCTTGAACGCCGCAGCATCGCCGAGCGGCACACTGGCCAGCCCGTCCCAATGACGGGCCGAATAGTTGCCCAGTGAGATACGCGACTCCAGATTGCGGCTGTCGAGCGAAGGCTTGCGGGTCGTCATGACGATTGCACCGCCTGTCACATTGCGTCCGAACAGGGTGCCCTGCGGCCCTTTTAGGACAGCAATACTATCCAGATCGAACAGCTCGAAATTAGCCGCGCTATTTCGTGGAATAAAGACATCGTCGATCACGACGGCCACCGGCTTGCTCACGCCCATCTGGGAAAAAGTGTTGTTCGCGCCACGAATAGCCACGGTCGGGCTGTTCTGGCTGAACTGCGACACCAGCAGGCCGGGAGTGAGGCGCGACACGTCCTGCAGAGAACTGATCCGAAAACGTTCGATGGTTCGGCTGGACATGGTAGTCATTGAAATCGGCACCGACTGCGCCGATTCTGGCCGCTTTTGCGCCGTTACTGTCACTACCTGGAGTTCTCCCGACTCCGGTTCAGCCGCTGCGTTTTTAGCCCCAGTGTCGACGGGCTCGCTTTTCGAGCGAAAAATCACCACAGCGTCGGACTGGTCGCGCTTGATCTGCAAACTGGTGCCCTTGAGTAGCAAGGCCAGCGCGGCTTCCGGCGCCATGGCGCCTTTGACAGCGCCTGCCGACAGGCCGCGCACTTCCTCCACCTTGTAGACCAGCTGAATGCCGGACTGCTGGGCATACGCATCGATGGCAGTCTTTAGTTCGCCGGCAGGAATATCGAACTGGCGCGGCGCGGTCTGCGCACTGGCATTGAACGAGAACGCCAGCAACAGAGCGGCGGCGCATTGAGTAAGTCGGCAAGAGTTGTGCATGGGGGCTCGCAACGAGGCGGTATTGCCTCTCACATCGTAAGACGGTTTCCCCACGCAAA
Organism: Pseudomonadota bacterium; assembly: GCA_040385745.1. Lineage (GTDB taxonomy): Bacteria > Pseudomonadota > Gammaproteobacteria > Burkholderiales > Burkholderiaceae_D > Telluria_A. The sequence goes on along the minus strand of JAZKGU010000138.1, from coordinate 33,912 downwards.
TCCCCCCCTTCCAATAAAAAAATATACTTCTTGAATGCAAGCCGCAATCTGGCATGCTGTATCCATGTCGCCGCTACAGCAGAAATTACTGGATACCTGGTTTGTGCAGGAGATCGTGCCGCTTGAGCACCTGCTGGTGGGCTATCTGCGCAAAAACACGCGCGATCCGGACAGCGTTGCCGATCTGCGGCAGGACATTTATGTGAAGGTGTATGAAGCGGCGGAAAAAGAAATTCCCTTGCTGGCCAAGCCTTTCCTGTTCGCCGTGGCGCGCAACCTGCTAATCGATCGTGCCCGTCAAAGCCAGGTAGCCTCGATCGTGGCCCTGGGGCTGCCCGACAGCGATGATTACGTCGACGAACTCAGTCCCGAGCGGCATGCCCTGGCACGCGAAAGCCTGGGCTGCTTTGCGCGCGCCCTCGCGGCGCTGCCACCGCGCTGCCGGGAGGTGGTCGAACTGCGCAAAATAGCGGGACTGTCGCAGCGCGCCGTGGCCCAGCAGCTGGGCATTTCGGAGGGGTCAGTCGAGAAACAGATTGCCAAGGGTGTGCGTTGTCTGGCCGATGCCATGTCCTTGACAACGCCGGCGCCGGTCGATGAGGCGGAAACCAAGCGCCAGTCCAGGTCTCGAGGTAAATTTGCATGAGCACACATCAGGAAATTGAAGAACAGGCTGCGCAATGGCTGGCGCGCCAGGACGGCGAGCACTGGTCGAGCGCGCAGGAACAGGCGCTGGAAGACTGGAAAGCCGAATCGACGGCGCACCGGGTTGCCTATTTGCGCCTGGCTGCCAGCTGGAATGCGGCAGCACCACTGCCTCACAAACTTCCGGCTGCAGCACCTGGCAATGGCGCTTACTGGCGGATTGCCGCCGGTTTGGTGCTGGCCGTCGGCGCCGCCTTGCTGATCAATTTTGGCGGCGCCACGCCGGGCACAGTACTGCAAACCCCGGTGGGTGGAAACCAGCACATGGCCCTGGCCGACGGCTCCGAAATTGTGCTCAACACCGCCACGCTGCTGCGCTCAAAGGTCAACAAGCGCGAACGGACAGTGTGGCTCGAGCGCGGCGAAGTCTATTTCTCGATTGCTCCGGATCCCAAAAAACCTTTTGTGGTCGTAGCTGGCAATAGCCGGATTACCGTGCTGGGAACCAGGTTCCTGGTGCGTACCCAGGATGGAAAAACCGAGGTCGACGTGGTGGAAGGCCGCGTGCGGGTCGAGCCGATTGGCAATGCCAACGAGAAAAGCGCCATGGTGCTTACCGCCAATCAGCGTGTGATCGCGGTGCCTGGCAAGCTGATTCGTTCCTCGCAGAGCGAAGCCCAGCTTGAAAATACCCTGAGCTGGCGCGAACGCAAGCTAGTCTTTGACCAGGTCAGCCTTGAACATGCCGCCGGTGAATTCAACCGCTACAACACCACCCAGCTGTTGATCGCCGATGCGGAGGCGCGCAAGGTAGTTATCGGCGGGCGCTTCGATGTGGACAATGTGCAGGGCTTCGCACGCCTGCTGCATAACGGCTTTGGTCTGCAGGTGACCCAGGCGCCTGGTCAAATTGTCATCTCTACCGGAGATAAGCGGACACCCTGACTGCTCTGTCCCGGGCAACATTGCCGAAATGAAATACATCCGTTGACGTAGCAATACGCCGATGCTACTGTACCGACCTCCTTGTACAGTGAAATACACTACGTGATTGCCTGCGCCGCGTCGAAGCGGCAAGCCTCTGCAGGCAGTCCCGGCCCAGCCCATGCCCGACTTCGTCATCCGCACCAGCAACCTGTGCCTGCAATTCGAGCGCAAGCATGTGCTGAGCATGCTCACGCTCAATATCACCAGTGGTGGGGTGCATGCCATCGTGGGCGCACGTGGGGCGGGCATGTCGGCGCTGTGCCGCGTGCTGCTCGGGTTTGCCGCGCCGACTTCGGGCAGCGCACGTGTGCTCGGCTGCGACAGCACGCGCCTGACTCCCGATGTGCGCGGCCGCATCGGCTTCATCGACAACGCCCATGCTCTGCCGGTCTGGATGCGGGTCGACCAGCTGCTCGCCATGCAGCGCAGCCAGTACGAGCGCTGGGACCAGCAGCGCTTCGATTCGGTGGCGCGCCAATTCAATGTGAGGCCGGAGCACACCATCGGCCGCATGGAACTGGCCGACAGGGCCGGCTTGAACCTGGCGCTGGCGCTGGCGCAAGGCCCCGAACTGCTGATCCTCGATGCACCGACCTCCAGCCTGCCGCCGACGGCCGCCAGCGCCTTTCTCGAAGCGCTGACCTATGCCAATCACGAGGCGCACACCACCATCGTCTATTGTTCGCACATGATGGACCAGATCGAGCGGGTGGCGGACAACCTGGTCATCCTCGAGCGCGGACGCGTGCGCCACATGTCGGCCCCTGCCACGTTCTGCCGTCTGGTGCAGCTGTGGGTGGCCGACTTTCCGCAACGTGAGCCGGATCTGAGCGTGCTGCCGGGAGTGCTGGAGATTCATCATGTCGACGGCTTCGTCCACCTGCTCGTGTATAACCAGAACAAGGACTTCGGCACCCGCCTGCGCCTGCTCGGCGCGAGCAGCGTGCACGCCATGCAGGTGAGCCTGGACCGTGCCGTCAACGGCTTCCTGTCCGGCGCGCCGTCCGTGCACCCGCCGGCGCATGCCGGTGTGGCCGCTGCCTCATGAAGGAACTCTTTGTCAACGAGTGGCGCCGCTTCGGGATCGCTGCCCTGGTGTATGCGCTCGCGCACCTGGCGTTGCTGGCACTGCTCTATCACGTGGTGGACCTGTTTCATTTGAGCTGGCAGTTGCAGCTCGCAGGCCTGTGCACGCATCTGCTGGCGGCCCTGGTACTGGCCATTGTTCAGATGGGCCAGTACCGCGCACCGGGCAGCTGGCTGTGGCTGCTGCACCGCCCCCTGTCGCCCACCCGCATTTTCGCCGCCCTGGCCTCGGCATCGTGCGCTCTGATAGCCGCTGCGGTCGGCCTACCCGCCCTGCTGGCCGTGCTGGCGGTCGACCTGCTGAGCGCGCACACGGTGGACTTGCGCCACTACCTGCTGGTGCTCGAACTGGTGCTGCTGGGCGCTGCGGCCTGGCTGTTCGGAGCCTACGTCATCATCCAGCGCAGCATCGTGGCCATGGTCGCGCTGGCGCTGCCGCTCATGCTGCTGGCGCACCAAGCCTCTGCCGCGACGATGCTGGCGCTGTCCGTGCTGTGTGTGGCCTGGCTTGCGGCGCTGACCTGCAACGCGTTCAAACCGGACCGCCGGGCGCCGCCCCAGGGCCTCGCGCTGCTGCTCGCGGCGGCGCCCTTGCAGCTGGGGTTTTACGTCTTGCTAGTGTGGGGCGCCGCCCTGTTGTTCCAGAACGGCCAGATAGCACTGGGTGTGCATCCGCTGCACAGCAAGCTGCCCCCTAAGGACGGCTACATCCAGGCCACCCGCGCCGACGGGCGCGACATCATGCTGCGCGGCCTGGCTGGCGCCACCGACCCGCGCGCGGCGCAGTGGCAGCAGGACCTGGCCAGCACCGATGTGGTGCGTTTTGGCGCCTCGACCCAGCAGTATCCGGTACGGCACGAATTCATCAACCTCGATGAACTGCGCATTGCCGATGAAAAGCGCGGCGTGGAATGGAGCTTCAGCCACGACGCCATGCGCTTCCACGGGCGCAGCTCGAGCAGTGGCGCCAGCGCCGGGTGGCTGGGACTGGGCGGCTTTGGCGACGGCACCCCTTTTCCGGCAGTGCCGCTTTTGCGCAGCCCCGCTTACATCATGCTGCCGCAGGCGCTGTATGGGTGGGACGCCGAGACCGGACTGATTCATCCGCTGCTGCGCCTGACGCCGCCCGAAACACTCGCGCGCGAACCGCAGCAGATCGGCGATCTGCTCTATGTGATCACCAATCTGCGCTTGATCACATACGCGCGCCCGGTTGAGAGCACCGGACGCACCATGCTCCAGGAGCGCCTGAGCACCCAGTGGCCGCATCCTTTCAGTGACCTGGACCGGGTGGATGTGGCCAATATGCTCGACGGGACGCTGGTATCGGCGAGCTTTGGCCGCACCATGCAGTTCGGCCAGGGCGAAGCCAGCCAGACTATCCTGTTCATCGACGCCGGCGGCAGCGCCAGGCTGGTGGCCCAGCGTCGTCTCACGCACGACTACCCGGCACTATATGAGCACCTCGAGTGGTGGATTTCGCCGCTGCTGCACACCGTGGCGGCCCTGCCCGACGCCCTGATCGGCAAGGGCCAGGTGCTCGACAAGGGCAAGGAGCAGCTCGTGCAACGCCTGGGCGGCCACCATCCAGTCTCGGCGTGGATCGGCGCCCTTACGTTGTCGCTGCTGTCGGCGCTGATAGCCTGGAACTGGCTGGGAAGCTCGCGCGTGAGCGCCGGGCGCAAGAGCGCGTGGATCTCGGCCTGCCTGCTGATGGGACCTGCGACTTTGGGTACCATGATGGTGCTGCAGGCGCGCGGCCCGGTACCGCGCGTGGCCGAGTCACAGAGCCGTTTGATGGGTCCGGACAGCAGTATTGCTGACATTTCGCCTTTGGTTTAGTATGGCCGCAGTTTCCATCAACGCTCCTTGCTCATGCAGAAGTACGTTCCACCCCTCAAGCACGCCCTGCTTCTCGCGCTGCTTGCAACAGCCACCGGTGTGGGTGTTTTTTTCAGCATCAGGGATACGCCATCCGATGCGCCGGTAGCGGCAACTCCGGCGACGGCGGCATCACAACCGGTCGATGTGGTCAAGCCGCTCGCCATCCGGCGTACCCAGAACGACGCCATGCAGGCGCTGATGGACCTGCCCGAACTGAAGGCCTGGACCCAGCATCTGGAAACCACGTCAGGTGGCACGGTGCGCGGCGCGCTGATTGAATACGGCCCCACCCCCAAGGCGCTCAAGGGCAAGACCTACTGGCAGTTCAGTTTTGTGGAGAGCAGCCCCGAAGCGGCGCAACGTTGGGAGAGTTTCCTGGTCTCTGAACGCGATACCGAAATCCTGATTGACGACGACGACAACGACCGCCAGCTCACGCTGGAGCAATGGCGCCAGCTGAAAAAACCGATGGAGCGCAAGAGCGCAGCGATGTAATTATCGCGTCAGCCGGATGCTGCGCTGTTGTATGCTGGCGCCGGTTCGCTATTCGTCGTTTGAAACCAGCGGCACCTCATCCAGATGGGTATAAATCGGCAAACCCATTGCCCTGGCTTTTTCGCATTCGATATCGGCACCATTGGATGCCCCCGGAATTCGAAACACGGCGTCGCAGCGGCTGAGCAGGCGATGTGCTACCGGGTACTGATATTGTTTGAAAAGCGCATCGCCATGACTCTGTCCGCCCGCGCCACGAATGACCGGCCAGGCCAGCCATTCACCGACCATGGCGAGATGGCCGCGCTCAAACAAGGGCAATGCCATGCGCTCCATGGCAGCCAGGTTGGCTGCGATTTTTTCAGGGTCGCCATCGGTGCCCGACAAGTAGGGTCCCGAGACCAGGATCAGCATAGCTTTTGTCATCATCGCGCTTTATAAGATCGTATCATTCTCAACTGCCCAGATGCGAAATCTGCATTGTGCGCTGATCGGCAGTGTCCTCTCGTCCATTCTGCACGTCCAGCGAAATCCCCACCGACAAAATATCGATCAGCAGCAGCTGCAGCACGCGCGAAATCATTGACAGGAAGGCGGTGCTGTCCTCGGCGTGATCCACGGCCAGGCACACGCTGGCCTTTTTTGCCAGCGGCGAGCCGCTGCTGGTAATCGCAATCACATCGGCCCCTGCTATGCGCGCCGCATCGACCGCCGCCAGCAGCTCGGGCAGGCGGCCCGAATTGGAAATGGCGATGACCACGTCGCCGGGCGTGAGCAGTTCGGCCGCAAGCGTGAACAAATGCGAGTCGCCATAGGAGGCCGTCGGAATGCGGAAGCGGAAGAATTTATGCTGCCCATCCAGCGCCACCACGCGCGAATTGCCCAGCGCGTAAAACTCGACCCGCTTGGCGCGCGTGAGCAGTTCGATCGCGCGGTCGAGCGAGCGCACGTCGAGCTGGTCGCGGAATTTCAGAATCGCCGACACGGTATTGTCGATCACCTTGGCCGAGACGTCATGGGTGCTGTCGCCGGTACGCACCTGGCTGTGGCGCACGGGGATGGCGCCGGTCAGGCTGCTGGCAAACTTGAGCTTGAAGTCGGCCAGACCCAAAAAGCCGAGCGAGCGGCAAAACCGGATCACGGTCGGCTGGCTCACTTCGGCCAGTTTGGCGATGCCTGCAATCGGCTCGTTGAGTACCAGGCGCGGATGCTCCAGCACCAGCGTGGCCACGCGCTGCTCGGCCGGCGTGAGTTCATGCTGCAGATGGCCGATGCGTTCCATCAGCGTGTTGGCGCCGCTGCGCCCGCGCAGATGCTCGGACAGGATCGTGGCCACCCCGTGGAAGGCCGGATTGGGCGTTGTGATGACGTAGGTCGGAATATCGGCCAGATAGCTCGAGAAGCGTCCCTTGGCTTCGAAGCGGCTGCGGAACTGCGACTGCGCAAAGTATTCCGCCATGCGCGGCACGATGCCCCCGCCGATGAAAATGCCGCCGAACGATCCCAGTGTGACCGCCAGGTTGGCGGCGGCCCCGCCCAGCATGCAGCAAAAGCAGTCCAGCACTTCCAGGCACAGGGGATCGCGCTGTTCCAGAGCGCCGCTGATGATCTGCGGCGAGGTGCGCGGTTCTGCCTGCACGCCGTTGCGTTGCGCCAGCGCCCTATAAATGATCTCCATGCCCGGTCCCGAGATCAGGCGCTCATTCGACACGTGTGGCCACTCGCGCCAGGCGAATTGCAAGATGGCGAACTCGCGCTCGTCAGCCGGGGCAAAGTTGACGTGCCCGCCTTCGCTGCCGAGGGTGACGAAGCCGTCGACGGTGGGAATCACGCCCGATACGCCCAGGCCGGTGCCTGGCCCCAGCACGCCAACGACCGCATTCCCGGCAGCCTGGCCGCCGCCGACCTTGATCAGGTCATCGGCCTTGAGGCCTGGGATGGCCATGGCCAGGGCGGTGAAGTCATTGACGATCAGGAGTGTTTGCAGTCCCAGCTCGCGGCGCACCACATCGGTCGAGAACTCCCAGTCGCGATTGGTCATGCGAACCTGGTCGCCGTTGACCGGATTGGCCACGGCCAGCGCCGCGTGGTGCAGCGTCAGGTCGGCATGATCGGCCAGGTAAAAGCGCAGCAGCGGCACGATGCCTTCAAAATCATCGCAGCGCAGCACCCGCACCGAGCGATGGACGCCGGGCGCCGACTCGAGCGCAAAGCGCGCATGAGTGGCGCCAATGTCGGCCAGCAGGCGCGGGCCGTCGGCATAGGCGGTGCGGGCAAACTTTTCGGGATCGGCTATATCGTTCATGCGCCCGCTCAGCCGGCGGTTCCAAACCAGCCGCCATAGGGCGGCAGCACCACCCTGGTGCCTTCAACGCTGCCCTTGAGGCCATGCCCGCTGATGGCAATTGCGCCTGCCGCCTCGCGCAGGTCGAAACTGACCGCGTCGGGGCCAAGGTTGAAGAAGGCGACCATGCCGGGATGACCTTCCAGATCGCGCCGCAAGGCCAGCACCGGCTCGGGCGCATCGTAGAACACGATCTCGCCGCGCGTCAGCTGCGGCTGCTGGCGACGCCAGGCGATGATGCGGCGGGCGAAATTGAGGGTCGAATCGGGGTCGTTTTCCTGGGTCGAGGCGGCGGCGGTGATGTGCGCTTCGGATACTGGCAGCCACGGCGTGCCGCTGGTGAACCCGGCGTGCTGCGCCGCGCCATCCCATGGCATCGGGGTACGGCAGCCGTCACGCCCCTTGAACTCGGGCCAGAAGGTGATGCCGTACGGGTCCTGCAGCAGCTCGTATGGCACGTCGGCTTCGGTCAGCGCAAGTTCGTCACCCTGGTACAGGCACGGGGTGCCCTTGAGCGAAAGCTGCATCGCCAGCACCAGCTTGGCCACATCGGGCGAAGGATGGCTGCCGCCCCAACGCGTCATGACGCGCACGCTGTCGTGGTTACCCACCGACCAGGAGGCCCAGCCGCCCTTGACGCGGGCTTCGAATTCTTCGACCTGGGCCCGAATGTAGGCCGCCGAGCAGACCGGGGTGAGCAGGTTGAAGCTGTAGGCCATGTGCAGCTTGTCGCCATCGGCGGTGTATTCAGCCATGACGCCGAGCGAATCATCGGCGCCCACTTCGCCAATGGCCACGGCGCCATATTCGTCGAGCAGCGCCCGGATCTTTTGCAGGAAGGCGATGTTCTCGGGGCGCGTTTTGTCGTAGATGTGCGCCTGCATGCCGTAGGGGTTAACGTCCGAGACGGTAGCCGTGTCGCGGTTCTCTGCTGGCGGATTGCTGCGCAGCTGGGTATCGTGGAAGTGGAAATTGCATGCGTCCATGCGCACCCCATCGACGCCGCGCTCGAGCCAGAAGCGCAGGTTGTCCAGGTGGGCCTGCTGCACCTGGGGATGGTGGAAGTTCATGTCAGGCTGGCTGACCAGGAAGTTATGCAGGTAATACTGCTTGCGCCGGCTATCCCACTGCCAGGACGAACCGCCGAATACGGACAGCCAGTTATTGGGCGGGTTACCGTCCGGGAGGGGATCGGACCAGACGTACCAGTCGGACTTCGGGTTGTCCGCGCTTTGGCGGCTTTCGACGAACCAGGGATGGACTTCGGAGGTGTGCGACATGACCTGGTCGATCATGATCTTCAGGCCCAGCCCGTGGGCTTTGGCGATCAGCGCGTCGAAGTCGGCGAGCGTACCAAACAGCGGGTCCACATCGCAGTAGTCCGACACGTCGTAACCGAAATCCTTCATCGGCGAGGTGAAGTACGGCGAGATCCAGACGATGTCGACGCCCAGCGAGGCGATGTAATCGAGCTTGTTAGTGATGCCAGGCAGATCGCCTACCCCGTCGCCATTGGTGTCGAGAAAGCTGCGCGGATAGACCTGGTAAATGATGGCTTCGCGCCACCATGGGGTAAGGGATGTATTCATGAGCAGTCTCTTTAATAGTTTGTACATAATATACATCACAACTAGCGATCTTACAATCCATTAGCCGAGCTGAGATTTGAGTATCTTTCCCTTATTTATCAATGACTTATACATTTTGTTGTCGCTATTGAAAAGAAAATATAGTAGTCAAACTACAGTGACATTTTTTAGCTGTTGCCAGCCTTATCGCAACAGCATAGGATCGCGTCTGACCAAAATCCCTGGAGTATGCATGTCGCACGTAGATAAACTGGACGGAAACGGGCCGATGCCCCGCCAAATACCGTTCATCATCGGCACCGAAGGGTGCGAACGGTTCAGCTTTTATGGCATGCGCAACATCCTCACGCCATTCCTGATCAGCACCCTGCTGCTGTTCATGCCGGAGCCGGACCGCGCGGGCGAAGCCAAGCACGTGTTCCATACCTTCGTCATTGGCGTGTACTTTTTCCCGCTGCTGGGTGGCTGGCTGGCCGACCGCTTCTTCGGCAAATATGACACCATTTTCTGGCTTAGCCTCGTCTATTGCGCCGGTCACGCTTGCCTGGCAATCTGGGACGACAACCTCAATGGCTTTTACGTTGGCCTGTTCCTGATTGCGCTCGGCTCGGGCGGTATCAAGCCGCTGATCTCCTCGTTCGTGGGCGACCAGTTCGACCAGACCAACAAGGGCAAGGCCAAACTGGTCTACGACATCTTCTACTGGATGATCAACTTCGGCTCCTTCTTCGCTTCGCTGCTGATGCCGATCTTCCTCAAGAGCTATGGCGCCTCGGTGGCCTTTGGCATTCCCGGCATCCTGATGTTCATCGCCACCATCATCTTCTGGACCGGCCGGAAAAAGTACATCAACCTGCCGCCGGCGCCACCAGATCCGCACTCGTTTACGCGCGTGGCGCGCACCGCGCTGATGACGGCCAAGCCGGGCGAGCTGCCAATGGGCCTGATCGTGGCCATGCTGGGCGTGGTGGGCGCGATTTTCTCGCTGAGCCAGATCGTCATCAGCGACTGGAAGTTCGTCATCGGCGCCTGCACAGCAGTAGTGTTGCTGCTGGCCTTCGGCAGCATCGGCACCGCCATGCAGCTCGATCGCGCGCGCGGCGTGCATCCCGACGAAGCGGTCGACGGCGTGCGCGCCGTGTTCCGCGTGCTGATCGTGTTCGCACTGGTGACGCCGTTCTGGTCCTTGTTCGACCAGAAGGCCTCGACCTGGATCATTCAGGCCAACGCCATGATCCCGACCATGTCGATTTTCGGTACCACCTTCACCATCCTGCCGGCGCAGATGCAGGCGCTGAATCCGATCATGGTGATGCTGCTGATCCCGTTTAACAACCTGGTGCTGTACCCGGCGATCCGCAAGCTGGGCATCGAACCGACCCCGCTGCGTCGCATGACGGCCGGTATCGCCTTCTCGGCGCTGTCGTGGGTCGTCATCGGCATGCTGCAGGTGACCATGGACGGCGGCACTCCGGTCGAAATGGCCTGGCAAATCCTGCCCTATGCGCTGCTGACGCTAGGCGAAGTACTGGTCTCGGCAACCGGACTCGAATTCGCCTACAGCCAGTCGCCACGTTCCATGAAGGGCGTAATCATGGCCTTCTGGTTCCTGGCCACCACCATCGGCAACCTGTGGGTCCTGATCGTCAACCAGGGCGTGAAGAACGAGGCCGTGATTGCCTATATCGGCACCAGCGGAGTGTCGGTGCTGGCCTTCCAGATGTTCTTCTTCGCCGGCTTTGCCGCCCTGGCCGCGGTGGTGTTCGGCTGGTATGCAACCCGCTACAAAATGATGGACAACTATCGGGTGAGCTCCGAAATTAAGTAAGCGTTTATGTAGTAATGCTACAAAATTTGGAATAAACTGTGTGAAACATGCCAAATCGGTGAGCGATTCCTGTAACTGGATTACTCTCCGATGCGGCGCCACCCACGGGGACATTTCATGCGCGTATCGCTTTGCGGGGCAGCTGCCCTCTTTCTGATCTCGGCCGGCCATGCTGCGGCCGCCAACCCGCTCGCGCTGTGCGACGCCAGCTTCCAAACCATCGTTCGCGCCGCGCCGGCCAGGCTGGAAGCGCGCGCTGTCTGGCTCGATCGCCATCTGCTCAAGTGGCCGGGCGCAGATGCCGGCGCAATCTTCAAACTGTATCACTCTGCTGGCGGCGCCATTGTGGCGCAGGATGGCGCGCGCGTGAAAGGTGCCGATGGCGTGCTGCCACTGAACGCGTTCGAGGGCGCGCTGCCAGGCGACCTGGCTCAGCGTTTCAAATATCTGGCTGCCGGTCCTGTGCTGGCCGTGCCGGACGCCGATAGCGGCCGTCTCGCGGCGCTGCACCGTGGCCAGCTGGTGCTGGTAAGGGAAAGTGCCGACGGCACCGTGCGCGCCGCTACGCGCCTGCAGAGCGCCGCTGCGCTCGACGACATCTATGCGGCGGCCGCCGCAACGGCCGATCTTGGCGCAACGCCGGGCCGCGCATCCACCGTGTTCAAACTGTGGGCGCCCACCGCGCAGCAGGTATCGCTGTGCAGCTACGATAGCGGCACTTCGCCCGCCACGTCGGTCGACGCGATGCGATTCGATGCCGCCACCGGCGTATGGCAAGTATCCAAACCGGGCAGGCTGGCCGGTAAATACTACAAGTATGCGGTCGACGTCGTGGTTGATGGCGTGGGACTCGTGCGCAACCTGGTGACCGATCCGTATTCGGTCAGCCTGACCACCGACTCGGCGCGCAGCCACATCGCCGACCTGGCCTCGGCGCGCCTCAAACCGGCCGGCTGGGACAACCATGCGGTTCCGGCCCGCGTGAAGGCCCAGACCGACATGTCGATCTACGAGCTGCATGTGCGCGACTTTTCGATCAACGACAGCAGCGTGCCGGCATCCAAGCGTGGCAAATATGCAGCCTTTGGCGAAACCCGTTCGAATGGCATGCGGCACCTGGCAGCGCTTAGCCGCGCCGGCATGACCGACGTGCATCTGCTGCCCGTGTACGACATCGGCAGCGTGCCCGAGAAAGACTGCGCGGTACCGGCCCCCACCGGGGCGCCCGACAGCGATGCCCAGCAAGCGCTGATCAGGAAGACCGCCGAGACGGACTGCTTCAACTGGGGCTACGACCCCTATCACTTCAGCGCGCCGGAAGGCAGCTTTTCCAGCGACCCGGCGGACGGCGCGCGCCGCATTGTCGAATTCCGCACGATGGTGATGAACCTGCATCGGGCTGGCCTGCGGGTCGGCATGGACGTGGTCTACAACCACACCTTCCGCTCCGGGCAGCACGAAAAATCGGTCCTGGACCGGATTGTGCCGGGCTATTACCACCGCCTCAATGCCATGGGCGCGGTGGAACAATCGACCTGTTGCGACAACACCGCGACCGAGCATCTCATGATGGGCAAGCTGATGATCGACTCGGCCGAGCTGTGGGTGCGCGCGTACAAGATCGACTCCTTCCGCTTCGACTTGATGGGTCACCAGCCGCGCTCCGTGATGGAACAGCTGCAGGCCCGCGTTGACCGCGCCGCCGGGCGCAGGGTCCAGCTGATCGGCGAGGGATGGAATTTTGGCGAGATTGAAAACGGCGCGCGCTTTGTGCAGGCGTCGCAACTGTCGCTCAACGGCAGCGGTATCGGCACCTTCAGCGACCGCTCGCGCGACTACGTGCGCGGCGGCTCCCCGACCGACAGCGGCGACGCCATGATCAAGCGCCAGGGCTACATCAACGGCCTGGTGTACGACCCCAACGCGCTGGGAAGTGGCCGACCGGTGAGCGATCTGATGACGGCGGCAGACATGGTGCGCGTAGGCCTGGCCGGCACCATCCGCAGCTACCAGCTCACCACCTGGAAGGACGAGGCGCGTACGCTGGACGCTATCGATTACAACGGCCAGGCGGCGGGCTATGCGAGCGAGCCTGGCGAGACCGTCAACTACGTCGAAAACCACGACAACCAAACCCTGTACGACATGAATGTATTCAAGCTGCCGGTGGCAACCAGCAGCGCAGAGCGTGCGCGCGTGCAGATGCTGGCCGCAGCCATCAACGCGTTCAGCCAGGGCGTGGCCTACTATCACGCCGGCATCGACACCCTGCGCTCCAAATCGCTCGACCGCAACAGCTTCAATTCGGGCGACTGGTTCAACCGCATCGACTGGACTTATCAGGACAACTACTTCGGCACCGGCCTGCCGCCGGCGGAGGACAACGGCAAGGACCACGCGCTCATGAAGCCCTTGCTGGCCAATGCCGCGCTCAAGCCGGCGCCGGCCGACATTGCGTATGCACGCGACGCCTTCCGCGATCTGCTGGCGATTCGTGACAGTTCTACCCTGTTCCGTCTGCGCACCGCGGCCGATATCAGGCAGCGACTGCGCTTCTACAATACGGGCTCGAAGCAGGTGCCGACTGTCATCGCCGCGCGCATCGACGGCCAGGGCTACGCCGGCGCGCGCTTCAAGGGGGTGAATTATTTCATCAACGTCGACAAGGTCGCGCACAGCATCGCGCTGGCGGAAGAAAAAGGCAAGCGCTTACGCCTGCATCCAGTGCATGCAGCGCGCAACGCCACAGACAAACGCGCGGCCAGCGCCACTTACGAGAGCAGCACCGGCACGTTCATGATCCCGCCGAGAACCGCAGTCGTTTTCGTCGAGTAGCCCACACCCCGGGGTGCTTGCTAGATCAGATATCCAGGTGCGAAATCATCATGCGCTTCTTCTCTGCTTCGCTCTGCGGCTCGCCCTGGGTGCCGAGCGAAATGCCGACTGACAGAATATCGATCAGCAGCAGCTGCAAAATGCGCGAGATCATCGACAGGAACGAGGTGCTGTCCTCGCTGTGATCCACCGCCAGACACACGGTCGCCTTTTTCGCCAGCGCCGATTTGCTGCTGGTGATGGCGATGACATCGGCGCCAGCCGTGCGCGCAGCGTCCACCGCCGCCAGCAATTCCGGCAGCTGCCCCGACGTCGAAATGGCAATCACCACGTCGCCCGGTTTGAGCAGCTCCGCCGCCAGCTTGAACAGGTGCGAATCGCCGTACGATGAACTCGGGATCCGGAACCGGAAAAACTTGTGCTGGCCGTCCAGCGCCACCACACGCGAATTGCCCATCGCGTAAAACTCGACCCGGTTCGCCCTGCGCAGCAGTTCGATGGCGCGGTCAATCGAGTTGACGTCGAGCTGGTCGCGAAACTTCAGAATCGCCGAAACGGTATTGTCGATCACCTTGGCCGACAGGTCGTGGGTGCTGTCGGATACGCGCACCTGGCTGTGCCGCACCGGAATGGTCCCGGTCAGGCTGCTGGCGAACTTGAGTTTGAAGTCGGCCAGACCGGTAAAACCGAGCGAGCGGCAAAAACGAATGACGGTGGGCTGGCTGACGTCCGCCAGGCGCGCAATTTCAGCAATCGGCTCGCCCAGCACTTTGCGCGGGTGCTCCAGCACCAGCGTGGCCACCCGCTGCTCGGCGGGCGAGAGCTCGTGCTGCAAGTGCTGCACCCGTTCCATCAGCGTGTTGGCGCCGCTGCGTCCGCGCAGGTGTTCCGACAAAATCGTCGCTACCCCATAGAACGCAGGATTGGGCGTCATGATGACGTAGGTGGGAATTTCGGACAGGTAGGAGGTGAAGCGCCCCTTGGCTTCAAAGCGCGCGCGGAAGGGCGAGGCTGCGAACAGTTCAGCCATGCGCGGCACAATGCCGCCGCCGATAAAAATCCCGCCAAACGCACCCAGCGTGACAGCCAGGTTGGCAGCCGCGCCACCCAGCATCCCGCAAAAGCAGTCCAGCACTTCCAGGCACAATGGATCCTTTTGGTCGAGCGCGCCCGTGATGATATCGGGCGAGCTGCGTGGCGTGACTTTCAGGCCGTTGCGCTCGGCCAGGGCGCGATAAATGATCTCCATGCCGGGACCGGAAATCAGGCGCTCGTTCGAGACGTGTGGCCACTCCTTCCAGGCGAACTGCAAGATGGCGAACTCGCGCTCGTCGGCCGGTGCAAAGTTGACGTGGCCGCCCTCGCTGCCCAGCGTGACGAAGCCATCGATGGTCGGGATGACGCCCGACACCCCGAGACCGGTGCCCGGCCCGAGCACCCCGATGACAGCGTTCGATGCGGCGCTGCCGCCGCCAACCTGCATCAGATCTTTTCCGCTCAGGCCCGGTAGCGACATCGCCAATGCGGTGAAGTCGTTCACGATCAGAAGCGTGTTCAAGCCCAGCTCGCGCCGCACTTCATCGGTCGAGAAGGCCCAGTCGCGATTGGTCATGCGGATCATGTCGCCGCTGATCGGATTGGCCAGCGCGAATGCCGCGTGGTTCAAGCGGATATTCTTGTGGTCGGACAGGTAGGAATGCAGCAGCGGGACGATGCCTGAAAAGTCGTCGCACTTGAGCACACTGACCGAGCGCAGCACGCCCGGCGCAGTTTCCAGTGCAAAGCGGGCGTGGGTGGCGCCGATGTCGGCCAGCAGGCGCGGGCCGTCCGCGTAAGCGGTACGGCTGTATTTTTGTTCGGTGTCGGAGTCTTTGGTCATCGCGGTAAATAGGGCTGGTTCGCGCGTAGCATACCCTATTGTACGTAATGCACCAAAAAGTGGCACGACCGTTTACTTGGCGCCTATTTCCCGATCAGTAGCAGCGGATTGGTGGCGTCAAAGCGCACTTTTCCATCTCTGACCGTCGCGCGCTTGCCGGAGTAGTGGTCCTTCACGGTATCGCCATTGCGGAATACGCCACCCACGTCGATGGCGACCGGTTTGTCAGTCGGCAGGTCCAGCGCCACCACCACCCTATCGTTGGGATGAATGCGCGAAAAAATATAGGGACTGGCGCTGATCTGCTTGTGCTCACCCGCCCCCACCGCCGGGTGCAGTTTGCGGAACTGCCCGAGCAAACTCCAATGCCGGTGCACGTCCGCCACACGGTAACCCTGGCGCGCTGCGTTGCCCGTCAAGTCGTCCCAGTTCATGTATGAGCGCAGGGTAGCATCGCCCACCGCCCCGTCGATCTTGAGCAGGCGGGCAGTCTCGTCACCGTAGTAGATCTGGGCCGATCCCGGCGCGAGCATCAACTTGGTCGCGGTCTCGAAGGGCTTCTCGCGCAGGGGATCGAAAGGCGAACCGTCATCATGGGAACTTAAGTAGTTCAGCACCGAATAACCCTTTAGTGGACCTTGCAGCGCCGCCGAGTAGGACCCGAACAGGTGCTCGTAGCCTTTTTTGGCATCGCCGACAGTGCTGAAATTGATCAGGCTGTCGAAGCCATTGTCGAAGAAGTCGACAAACTCGCCGCCTCCCATATCGAACTTGCGCGCATGCTGGATCGAATAGTTGTAGACCTCCGCCGTCATGAAGAACTTGTCGTTGCCGAGCCGCTTGCGCGGGTTGGCCTTCTTCCAGTCTTCATACGCAGCGCTGGCGACCTTCTTCAAGTCCTTCCACACGCCAGGCTCGGTGTGCTTTGCCGTGTCGCCACGAAAGCCGTCGAAGCCGAACTTGCGCACCCAGTCGGCATGCCACTTCATCAGATAAAAGCGCGGCGCGCGCGGGTAGCCGGTGCTCTTGAAAAAGGCATCGAGCTCCTTGACTTCGCGCTCGTGGCGCCCTTCCTTCTTCCACTTTGCAATCAGTGCCGGAGGCAGCGCCACCTCGGCATTGCTGTCGGTGCGGATATCGGGCAGGTTCTTCACCAGCGTGCATGCGATGGTCGTGGGGCCGTCCTTGTAGGTGCAGGTCGGTTCCGTGCGCACCCACTCTGCAGGCCACACCGGATCGGTCTCGGTGACGGGGCCGGTATGGTTCATGACCACGTCGAGCAGCACGCGCAGGCCGTGCTTGTGGGCCGTGTCGACCAGCTCGCGCACGTCCGCTTCCGTACCCAGATTGGCATCGACGGCCGTGAAATCCCTGGCCCAATATCCATGAAAGCCATACGACTTGCCCGTGCCCTCATCGGTGCCGGCATGGATTTGCTCCACCGGCGGGGTGATCCAGATAGCATCCACGCCCAGCTTGTTGAAATAGCCGGCGCGGATCTTGGCCGTGACGCCTTTCAGATCGCCGCCCATGTAGCCCCGCAAGATGGCGCTATCGGCCTTGCGCCCGTAAGCGAGGTCGTTGGACGGGTCGCCGTTATTGAAGCGATCGGTCAATAAAAAGTAGACCGTGGCGTTCTCCCACATGAATGGCGCCTTGCGCGGGGCGGATTGGGCCGGGGCGCTGCAGAGGGCGAAGGCAAGGCCGAGGGAGAGGGCGAGAGGTCTTAGTGTCATTTGATTTGGCTCGGAATGGATGGAATGGTCACGGGTGCTGCATGCCAGATCTGGCTGGCGTATTCGGCAATGGTGCGGTCGGCCGAGAATGCTCCCATGCCGGCCACGTTGAGGATGGCTTTGCGGTCCCACTCCGCGCTGTCGCGATAGAGCGTGTCGACCTGGTCCTGGGTCGCCACGTAGCTGGCATAGTCGGCCAGCAGCAGGTAATGGTCGCCCCAGTTCACCAGCACGTCGTAGATGCCCTGGTAACGACCTTCGTCGCCGGGCGAGAACAGGCCGTCGCGCAATTGGTCCAGTACCTGGCGCAGCGCGTCATTCTGCTCGTAGAAAGAGCGCGGCTGGTAGCCAGACGCGCGCAGCGCTGCCACTTCGGGCGTGGTATTCCCGAAGATGAAAAAATTGTCCGCGCCGACGGCGTCACGCATCTCCACATTGGCGCCGTCGAGCGTGCCAATGGTCAGCGCACCATTGAGCGCGAGCTTCATGTTGCCGGTGCCCGAGGCTTCGGTGCCGGCGGTCGAAATCTGTTCCGACAGGTCGGCCGCCGGGATGATCAGTTCGGCAAGGCTCACGCTGTAATTTGGGATGAAAACGACCTTCAGGCGCCCGCGCATGCGCGGGTCGTTGTTGATGACAGCAGCCACGTCGTTGATGAGCCGGATTACCTGCTTGGCCATGTGGTAGGCCGACGCCGCCTTGCCCGCAAAAATGACGGTGCGCGGCACCCAGTCGCCATCCGGATTGGCGCAAATGCTGTTGTAGCGTGTGATCACGTGCAGCACGTTGAGCAGCTGGCGCTTGTATTCGTGAATGCGCTTGACCTGCACGTCGAACAGCGATGCCGGGTCGAGCGTGACGTCCAGATTGCGCGCCACCCACTGCGCCAGGCGCTCCTTGTTGGCAAGCTTGGCGGCGCGGAAGCGGGCGACAAAAGCGGCATCGGATGCGAGCGGGCGCAGCTCGGCCAGCCGATCCAGCTCGCGCCGCCAGCTGCGGCCGATGCGCTGGTCGATCAGGGCCGCAAGCGGCGCGTTGGCCTGCGCCAGCCAGCGCCGCGGCGTCACGCCATTGGTCTTGTTATTGAAGCGCTCGGGGAACAGGCGCGCAAAATCGGCAAAGATCGATTGCTGCATCAGCTCCGAATGCAGGGCCGAGACGCCATTGATCTTGTGACTCGCCACCACGGCCAAGTAGGCCATGCGCACGCGGCGCTCTCCCGTCTCGTCGATTAGCGATACCCGGCGCGCGAGGTCGGCGTCGCCACCGGCGCGCTGGCCCAGCGAACCGATAAACCAGGCATTGATGTCGAAAATGATATTCAGGTGACGCGGCAGCACGCGCGCCATCATCTCAAGCGGCCAGGTTTCGAGCGCTTCGTGCATCAGCGTGTGATTGGTGTAGGAAAACACCCGCTGCGATAGCGCCCAAGCATCCTGCCAGGGCATACGGTGATCGTCGAGCAGAATGCGCATCAGCTCGGGGATGGCCAGCACCGGGTGAGTGTCGTTCAGGTGAATCGCCACGCGATCCGAAAACGCTGCAAAGTTCGCGTGGGTGGAGAGATAGCGCCGCACCAGGTCTTGCAAACTAGCCGCTACAAAAAAATACTCCTGGCGCAGGCGCAGCTCGCGTCCCGACTGGGTCGAGTCATCCGGGTAGAGCACGCGCGAGACGTTCTCGGAGTGATTCTTGTCTTCCACCGCCTCCATGTAATTGCCCTGGTTGAAAGCGCCCAGGTTGATCTCGCTGGCCGCTTTGGCCGACCACAATCGCAGCGTATTGGTCGCCTCGGTGGCGTAGCCCGGGATGATGATATCGTAGGCCATGGCCAGCACATCGCTGCTGTCGACCCACTCGGTGCGCTCGCCATGGCGCACCAGGCGCCCGCCAAAGCGCACGCGGTACTGCACTTCCGGGCGCGGAAATTCCCACGGGTGGCCGCCGCTCAGCCAGTAGTCGGGCGACTCGACCTGGCAGCCACCTACGATCTGCTGACGGAACATGCCGTAGTCGTAGCGGATGCCGTAACCGAAACCTGCAATGCCCAAGGTTGCCATTGCATCGAGAAAGCATGCGGCCAGGCGACCCAGGCCGCCGTTGCCGAGGGCAGCGTCGTGTTCCAGCTCGGCCAGCTCGTCGACGTCCACGCCCAGTTCCGTCAGCGCCTGGCGCACCTCGCCGTCGATCTCCAGCGCCAGCAAGGCATTGGTGAAGCTGCGCCCGATCAAAAATTCCATCGACAGGTAGTAGACCCGCTTTGCGTCCTGGTCGTACTGGGCGCGCGTGGTCTTCATCCAGCGTTCTACCAGGCGGTCGCGCACCGCCAGCGCGGTGGCATTGAGCCAGTCGGCCGGCTGGGCCGCAACCGGATCCTTGCCGACCCGGTACACCAGCTGGTTGGCGATAGCGCGCTTCAGACTAGGGACATCATTGGCCTGGCGGTCGTATTCAAAAGCTTCAAGGGACATATTGGATGTTCTGGTAAAGGGTAAGGTAGTCGGCCGCGGGCGCTTCCCAGCCAAACTGCTGCTGCATGGCGCGCAGTTGCACCTGCAGCCAGGATGCGGGTCGGGAATGCAGTACAAAGGCGCGGCGTAGCGCGGCATCGAGACCGGCCACGCTGAAGTCGTGGAACACGAAACCGGTGGCGCTGTCGTCGTCAAGGTTTTCGAGGGTGCTGTCGCAGACGGTGTCGGCCAGCCCGCCGACCCGGCGCACCAGCGGCAAGGTGCCGTATTTCAGGCCATACAACTGGGTCAGCCCGCAGGGCTCGAACCGTGACGGCACGAAGATGACGTCGCTGGCGCCTATCAGCGTGTGCGCGTACGCCTCGTCGTAGCCGATCCGCACCGACACCGATTCGGGATGCGCGCGCGCCGCTGCGGCAAAGGCCTCCTCGATGTGACGCTCGCCACTGCCAAGCAGCGCCAATTGACCACCACGCGCAATGATGGCGGGCAGGCTGGCCAGCACCAGGTGCAGGCCTTTTTGTTCGGTAAGGCGGCTGACCACGCAAAACAGCAGCGCGCCGGGGTCTGGCGCAAGACCGCACGCGGCCTGCAGCGCTGCCTTGCACTGCGACTTCCCATGCAGCGCATTGGCTGCAAATGGCGCCGGCAGCAGTGGATCGGTGGCCGGATTCCATACCGCGTCATCCACGCCATTGAGAATGCCGGCCAGGTCGCCGGCGCGCGCGCGCAGCAAGCCATCGAGCCCGCAGCCCTGTTCCGCGCCCTGGATCTCGCGCGCATAGGTCGGACTGACCGTCGTGATCTTGTCGGCGAATTGCAGGCCGGCCTTCAGGAACGAGACCTGGCCCCAGAATTCGACGCCGTCAACGCCGAACATCGACGCCGGCAGTCCCAGTTCGGGGAATACTTCAGGCGGGAACACGCCCTGGTAGGCCAGGTTGTGCACGGTGATCACCGAGGCTGGCAGCGCGCGCGCGCCGGCCTCGCGCGCCGCGCGCAGATAGGCCGGCGCAAGGCCGGCATGCCAATCGTGGCAATGCACTACAGACGGCGTCCACGCGGGGTCGAGCCCCTGGGCCAGTTGCGCGCCGACCCAGCCGAGCAGCGCGAAGCGCCGATGGTTGTCGGCATACTCGCGATGGCTGGCATCCGAATAGGGATTGCCAGGCCGGTCATACAGTTCAGCCGCACAGATCACATACACGCCCACCGCACTATCGGGCATGGCGCCGCGATACAGGCTAACCGGTCCGAAGGGCGAAGCGAGCTGCGCGACCAACACCTGGTCCGCCACACCGGCCACCAGCGCTGGAAAGCCTGGCACCAGAACGCGCGTGTCGCACCCCAGGCGCACCTGCGCTGCAGGCAGGGCCGCCGCAACGTCGGCCAGCCCGCCGGTTTTCAGCAGCGGGAAGATTTCAGAACTGATGTGCAGCGCGCGCATGGGCGGCCTTATAGTGCGGCCAGCATGGCGGCAGTGACCAGCACCACACCAGTCTCGCTGCGATGGAAGCGGCGCGCGTCGAGTTCGGCATCCTCGCCGATGACCATGCCCGCCGGGATCTCGCAGTTACGGTCGACCACGACCTTGCGCAGGGTGCAGCCCTCGCCGACCAGTGTCCCGGGCAGCAGCACTGCCTGGTCGACCGTGCAGAAGGAGGCGACGCGCACGCTCGAAAACAGGACCGAGCTTTGCACGTGCGAGCCTTCGATGATGCAACCACCCGACACCAGGGTATTCACCGCCACGCCCTGCAAACCCTTTTTGTCGAACACGAATTTGGCCGGCGGCAGCTGCTCCTGATAAGTCCAGATCGGCCAGTCGCGATCGTACAGATTCAGTTCCGGCGAGATCGATGCCAGGTCGAGGTTGGCCGACCAGAAGGCGTCGACTGTACCCACATCGCGCCAGTAGGCGGTGCCGTCCTCGTTATTGGGCACGCAGGACATGCCGAACGGGTGGGCCGCCGCATTGCCGTCCCTGACCACGCGCGGAATGATGTCCTTGCCAAAGTCATGGGTCGATTCAGGATTGTTGATGTCTTCCTCCAGCAGTTGATAGAGGTAGGCGGCGTCAAAGATGTAAATGCCCATCGAGGCCAGTGTGGTGTCCGGGCGGCCCGGCATGGTGGGCGGGTCGGCAGGTTTTTCGACAAAGGCGGTGACCGTGCGCGCTTCATCCACGGCCATCACGCCAAAGGCGGAGGCTTCGACCTTGGGCACCTCGATGCAGCCAACCGTGCAGCCCTTGCCGCTTTGCGCGTGGTCGAGCAGCATCAGTGAATAGTCCATTTTGTAGATATGGTCGCCCGCCAGCACCAGCACGTATTCGGGCTTGTAGGAGCGCAGAATATCAAGATTCTGGTACACCGCGTCGGCCGTGCCGCGATACCAGTGCTCTTCGTTGACGCGCTGCTGGGCCGGCAGCAGGTCGATGAATTCATTGAGTTCGCCGCGCAGGAAGCTCCAGCCACGCTGCAAGTGGCGCAGCAGGGAGTGCGACTTGTACTGGGTGACTACACCGATGCGGCGAATGCCCGAGTTGAGGCAGTTCGACAGCACGAAATCGATAATGCGGAATTTGCCGCCAAAATAAACCGCCGGCTTGGCGCGCCGGTCGGTCAGGTCGTGCAGGCGCGATCCGCGCCCGCCGGCCAGCACCAGCGCGACAGTACGTTTTGGCAGCTGGCGCGCAAGCGCCGCACTATTCTTTTCTTGCATGTTGACTCTCCGTTTATTGTTATGAAGTTAAATCAGGTTGCAACGCTTGGTTTGTCGCGCCCGGTGCGCTCGCGCAGCTGTGCCAGCCGGCCGGCAATCGCCGCCAGCGGCGCCAGTGCGTCCTGGGCCGCCAGGCCATGCTGCGCCGGATCGGCCTCGTAGCGTTCCAGGTACAGGCGAATGGTGGCGCCCTCGGTGCCGGTTCCCGACAGGCGGAACACGATGCGCGAGCCGTCCGTCATCACGATGCGAATGCCCTGTTTGGTGGCCACCGATCCATCGACCGGATCGGTGTACGAAAAGTCGTCGGCAAAGTCGACGCTGTAGCCATCGAGCGTGGTACCGGCCAGGCCGGCCAGCTGACTGCGCAGATGCTCCATGACGCCATTGGCGGCGGCCGACTCCACCGCCTCGTAGTCATGGCGCGAATAGTAGTTGCGGCCGAAGCGGGTCCAGTGCGCGCCCAGCAGCTGCTCGACCGACTGCCCGCGCACGGCGAGCAAGTTAAGCCAGAACAGTACGGCCCACACGCCATCCTTCTCGCGGATATGGTCCGAGCCGGTGCCGTAGCTCTCTTCGCCGCACAGCGTGACCATGCCGGCGTCCATCAGGTTGCCAAAGAATTTCCAGCCGGTCGGGGTTTCGTAGCAGGGCACGCCCAGTTCTTTGGCCACCCGGTCGGCCGCGCCCGAGGTGGGCATTGAGCGTGCTACGCCCTTGATGCCGGCACGGTAGCCTGGCGCGACGCTGGCATTGGCCGCAATGATCGCAAGGCTGTCGGAAGGGGTGACGTCGATATTGCGGCCGACGATCATGTTGCGGTCGGCGTCACCGTCCGAGGCCGCGCCAAAGTCGGGCGCGCCCGGCGCCGCCATGAGCGCAATCAGCTCGGCTGCATTGACCGGGTTGGGATCGGGATGGTGACCGCCAAAGTCCTCCAGCGGCTCGCCATTGATCACCGTGCCGGCGGGGGCGCCCAGCCGGCCTTCCAGGATCGCCCTGGCATACGGACCGGATACCGCGCCCATGCCGTCGAAGCACATGCGAAAGCCGCTTGCGAACAGGGTGCGAATCGCCTCGAAATCGAACAGGCTTTCCATCAACTCGGCGTAATCTTCGACCGGATCGATGACCTGCACCTGCATCGCGCCCAGATGTGCTTCGCCCAGACGGTCCAGGTCAAGGTCGGGCGCATCAAGGATGACATAGCGCGCGATAGTCGTCGTGTAGGCAAAAATGGCGTCCGTGATTTTCTCGGGCGCCGGGCCACCATTGCCGGTGTTGTACTTGATGCCGAAGTCGCCATCGGGCCCGCCCGGATTATGACTGGCCGAGAGCACGATGCCGCCCATGGCGCCATGCTTGCGAATCACGCAGCTGACGGCAGGCGTGGACAGGATGCCCCCACGGCCGACCAGCACGCGCGCAAAACCGTGAGCGGCGGCCATTTTCAAAATCACCTGGACTGCATGTCGATTGTAGTAGCGGCCGTCGCCGCCAAGCACCAGGGTCTGGCCGGCGCAGTCGCCGAGCGTGTCGAAAATCGCCTGGACGAAGTTCTCAAGGTAGCCGGGCTGCTGGAACTGGGTGACTTTTTTTCGCAGGCCGGAAGTGCCTGGCTTCTGGCCGTCGAACGGCCGGGTGGCAACAGTGTGCAAGGTCATGCGGGGCTCCGGGAATGGTGAATTGATCGATCAACCGTCAACAATACGGCGCGCGCCGGAACGGTGGCTCGGGATTCGAGCTGGCGCGCCGGCGCCGCCGGGTCGCTGCTATCGAGCAGGACGTCCCATGCGCCCGCCGGCAGCGAAAAAACGCTGGCATCGATGCCAGCGTTAATCAAGAGCAGGCACTGAGCGTCGGGTTCACCGAGCCGGATGGCAAGCGTGTCGCCGCTGCGATTCCAGTCGTCGTGATCCAGCGCTGCGCCCTCGGCGCTGCGCCACTCGACCGGAGTGTCCCACTGGCAGCGCCGCAACGCCGGATACGCACGCCGCAGCCGCGTCAGGCGGGCCACGAAATCGATCAGCGCATGATCGGCTTCCTCCCAGTTCAGCCACGAAATGGCGTTGTCCTGGCAGTAGGCGTTGTTATTGCCACCCTGCGTATGCCCCAGTTCGGACCCGGCCAACAGCATCGGCGTACCGTGCGAGAGAAACAGCGTGGCGAGCATGGCACGCTGGAGGCGTAGGCGCAGCTGCTGCACCTTGGGATCCGCGCTGGCGCCCTCCACGCCGCAATTCCAGCTCAAGTTGTGGCCGTGGCCGTCGCGGTTGTCTTCGCCGTTGGCGTGATTGTGGCGCTGGTTGTAGCTGACCAGGTCGCGCAAGGTAAAGCCGTCGTGCGCGGCGATGTAGTTGACGCTGGCCGAAATCTGACGGCCCGACGGCTGGAACAGGTCGCTCGAGCCGGCAAAGCGCAGCGCGAACTGCCCCAGCGTCACATCACCGCTCAGCCAGAATCGACGCATGGTGTCGCGGTACTGGTCATTCCATTCAAGCCAGCCTTCGGGAAAATGGCCGAGCTGGTAGCCATCCGGCCCCACGTCCCATGGCTCGGCAATGAGCTTGACGCCGGCCAGCACGGGATCCTGCAAAAGGGCCGCGAAAAACGCAGCATGCGGATCGAATCCGGCAGCGTTGCGCGCCAACGCCGGCGCCAGGTCGAAGCGAAAGCCGTCCACGTGAAAGTGGGTGACCCAGTAGCGCAGAGAATCCATCACCAGCTGCAGCACGCGCGGTTCCGACAGATTGAGCGTATTGCCGCAACCGGTCCAATTGCGGTACTGGGACGGATCGGCCGGATCAAGATGGTAGTACAGCGCATTGTCGATTCCGCGCAGCGACAGCGTCGGTCCGGCTTCATCGAGCTCGCCCGTGTGGTTGTAGACCACGTCGAGAATCACTTCGATACCGCGCTCATGCAGCGCCGCGACCATGGTGCGCAGCTCGGATGCCGGCGTGCTCCCGGCCCGGCCCGACCAGTAGCGCGGTTCCGGGGCAAAAAAGCCGATGCTCGAATAGCCCCAATAGTTCGATAGTCCAAGCGCCGCGAGACGCGACTCGTCGGCGCGCAGGTGCAGCGGCAGCAGGCTGACGGCGGTGACGCCCAGCGCCTGCAGGTGATCGAGCGCCGCCGCATGGGCCAGCCCCGCGTAGGTTCCGCGCAATGGCTCGGGCACTGCCGTCATCAGGCGCGTGAAGCCCTTCACGTGCAGCTCGTAGATCACGGTGTCTGCCAACGCTGTGCGCGGCGCCACGTCGCGACCCCAGTCGAAGCTGTCGTCGGTGACGCGGGCGCGCAAGGCGCCGTGCTGACCGTGGTAGCTGCCCACCACGTCGCGCGCGTAGGGATCAAGCAGCACAAGCTCGGGGTCGAATCGGGCGCCGTGCGCAGGATCGGAAGGACCATGCACGCGGTAGCCGTAGACCAGCCCTGCTCCGGCGCCTTCGAGTTGGCCGTGCCATACGTCGCCGCTGCGCAGCGCCAGCGGCAGGCGCGCCATCTCAACCTGGCCTGCCGCATCGAACAGGCACAGTTCGACCTTGCTCGCCGCGGGCGCCACCAGGGCAAAATTTACGCCGGCCGCGCTGCAATGCGCTCCCAGAGGATACGCCACGCCGCCTGTCAGATTGAAGGAAAGCGCAGCGCCCAATCAGGCCTCCAGCACCAGCATCAGGGTCGCCAGTGGCGGCAGCGTGACCGCCAGCGACTGCGCGAAACCATGCATGCCATGCCCAGCCGATTGCAGCACTGGATTGCCAAGCCCGCTGCCGCCGTACACCGCCAGGTCGGTATTGATCAACTCGCGGTAGCGTCCCGCGGCGGGAACGCCGACCTGGTAGCCATGGCGCGCCACCGGCGTGAAATTGCACAGCACAACGACGAAGCCGCCGTCGGGGCTGCGCCGCACAAAACTGAGGACGGAATTTTCGGCGTCGTCGTGCGCAATCCACTGAAATCCCGAACCGTCGAAATCGACAGCGTGCAGCGCCGGGTAGGCGCACATCACGCGATTGAGGTCGCGCACCAGCCGCTGCACGCCGGCGTGGGCCGGATCGTCGAGCAGGTGCCAGTCAAGACTGCGGTCAGCATCCCACTCGCCGGCTTGGGCGAATTCGCAGCCCATGAACAGCAGCTTTTTACCCGGATGGCCCCACATGAAACCATAGTAGGCGCGCAGATTGGCAAAACGCTGCCAGTGGTCGCCCGGCATGCGCCCCAGGATCGAACGTTTGCCATGCACTACCTCGTCGTGCGACAGCGGCAGCACAAAATTTTCGCTGAATGCGTACACCAGGCCGAAGCTGATCTTGTCGTGATGGTATTTGCGGTTGACCGGATCCTCCTGCATGTAGCGCAGGGTGTCGTTCATCCAGCCCATATTCCATTTGTAGTGAAATCCGAGTCCGCCCATCTCAAGCGGGCGCGATACGTTGGGAAAGCTGGTAGATTCCTCGGCCATCGTCACGGCCTCGGGCCGCTCGGCGCACACAAGCTGGTTCATACGCCGCAGGAAGGCGATAGCTTCAAGGTTTTCGCGCCCGCCATGGATGTTGGGCACCCACTCGCCATCCTTGCGGCTGTAATCGCGGTAGAGCATGGAGGCAACCGCATCGACGCGCAGACCGTCTACCCCGAAACGCTCGATCCAGTACAGTGCATTGCCGACCAAGAAACTCAGAACCTCAGCGCGACCGAAGTTGTAGATCAGCGTATTCCAGTCCTGGTGAAAACCTTCGCGCGGGTCAGCATGCTCGTAGAGATGAGTGCCATCGAAGCGGGCCAGGGCAAAGGCATCGACCGGAAAGTGCCCCGGGACCCAGTCGAGCAGCACGCCGATGCCGCTGGCATGCGCGGTTTCGACCAGGTGTGCAAAGTCTTCCGGGGTGCCAAAGCGCGACGTGGGCGCATACAGGCCCGTAGGCTGGTAGCCCCAGGAGCCGTCGAAGGGATGCTCGTGCACGGGCATGAGCTCGATGTGCGTGAAGCCCATATCCTTGACATACGGGATCAGCTGTTCGGCCAGCTCGCGGTAGGTAAGCCAGCGCTGACGCTCCGCACGGCGCCACGAACCGAGGTGCACCTCGTAGATGCTGACCGGCGCGCCCAGGGCATTGGCCTGGCGGCGCGCCGCCTGCGATTGGCGCACGGGCGGCAAGCCCTGCACCACGGATGCAGTGTCGGAGCGCAGCTGGGCGCGAAATGCGTAGGGGTCGGCCTTGAGCAGGCGCTCGCCGCCTTGCGTGTGAATCTCGAACTTGTACAAGGCGCCCCGCTCAAGTGCGGGCACGATCAGCTCCCAGATCCCCAGCCGCTCGATCAGGCGCATTGGATGGCGCGTGCCATCCCATCCATTGAAGTCACCCACTACCGCGACCTGGCGCGCGTTGGGCGCCCATACTGCAAAGGCCACGCCGGCCACGCCATCGATTTCCACCGGGTGCGCTCCCATGCGTTCGTAGGGACGCCGATGGGTCCCCTCAGCCAGCAGCCACGTATCGAGCTCGCCGAACAAGGACTGATCAGGTGGCTGAGGGCTGTTCATGGCCGCTACGCTTTGGCCGGTACTGCATCGTCGCGCACCATCAGGGTGAACAGGCCACCGATGATCATGCACGCGCCGCCCAGGGCCAGCGCGTTGACCGCGTGGCCGCCCAGGAATTTGACCGTGATCGGGCCCAGGATCAGGCCGGCGACGATTTGCGGAATCACGACGAAAAAATTAAATACGCCCATGTAGTAGCCCATCTTTTCGGCGGGCAGCGAGCCGGCCAGGATCGCATACGGGACGGTCAGGATACTGGCCCACGCGATACCCACGCCGATCATTGGAATGAGCAGCATTTCCTTCTGCGTGATGAACATGATGCTGGCCAGGCTGACACCGCCGATGATCAGGCAGATCATATGGCACAGCTTGCGATTGGTTTTCTGCGCGATCACCGGCAGGATAAAAGCAGCCAGCGCCGAGACGCCGTTATATACCGCGAACATGATGCCGACCCAGCTGCCGGCGGCCTGGAATGCGTCGGACTGGGCATCGGTGGTGCCGAACACATTGGCCGCCACCGCGTTGGTGGTATTGACCCACATGACAAACAGCGCGCTCCACGAAAAGAACTGCACTGCGGCCAGCTGGCGCATCGGCAGCGGCATCTTGCCAAAGCCGGCCAGGATCTCGCCGATGGCGTGGCCCAGGCCTTTGCGCTCGGCGCGGAATTTCGCCAGGTCGGCGGGCGGCTCCTCGGTGCTGCTCACCACCGTCCAGGTGACGGCCGACATGAAAGCGATACCGCCCACGTAAAACGAATAGCGCACCGTCTCGGGGATGTTGCCATCGACTGCGACGTTACTGAAGCCGAATTTTTCGAACATCCAGGGCAGCATCGAGGCGATCACCGAACCGCAGCCGATGAAAAAGGTTTGCATGGCGAAGCCGGAGGTTTGCTGTTCCGGATTGAGCTTGTCGCCCACATAGGCGCGAAACGGCTCCATGGCCACGTTGATCGACGCATCCATGATCCACAGCGCGAACACGGCCATCCAGATGGCGGTCGAATTGGGCATCATGAACATCGCCAGGGTCGCGAGCAAGGCGCCAGCAAAGAAGAAGGGGCGGCGCCGACCCCATTGCGGATGCCAGGTGTTGTCGCTCAGGTAGCCGATGATCGGCTGGACCAGCAGGCCGGTGACCGGCGCGGCCAGCCAGAACCAGGGCAGTTCGTCGGGCGAGGCGCCCAGGGTCGAAAAGATCCGGCTGCTGTTCGAGTTTTGCAGGGCGAAGCCGAACTGGATGCCGAAGAAGCCGAAGCTCATGTTCCAGAGCTGCCAGAATGTCAGCCGTGGTTTTTGCGAAGTCATTTGCATCTGTGTCCCCAAATTATGCCGTCCGACGAAGCGCCGCACTATTTATTTTCGTAGCTGATGCCATACTGGCTGCCTGTGTTTGAAGTCGATTGCACGGACAAGATGCTACTCCCTTTCGCGCGCGCGGGGAGTACTGCCATCGACAATTCAAGAAGCAGGCCGAGCGGCACCTGCGCAGATCTACCCTCATCAGCCTTTGTAGTAAAGTAACATGGCAATTTCTAAGTGTCAATTCAAACGGTTCCATAGTAGAATCTGTGGACACACCGCATAAAAATAAGAGAATTGTAGTTAAATAACAGAGAGATGGAGACAAGATGCTTGACATGCAGCGGCGTTTGACCAACCTTTTTTACGCGACCATCAGCCTGCCCTCCACTGCCATGGGCTTTGCCTTGTGCATCCAGATCTCGGCTTTGAGCTGGATCCTGTCGACCAAATTCGGGCTCGAGATCCACGAGATCGGCATTGTCTGGGCAGCCGGGCCGACAGCAGGCATTCTGGGCCAGGTGATCATTGGCCTGATCAGTGACAAGGCATGGTTCTGGGGCGGCCGGCGCCGGCCCTTTATTCTGATTGGCGGTACGCTCGCAGCGCTGATGGTGTTTCTGCTGCCCCGCATCGACGTGGTCAACCAGGTGCTCGGCGTCGGCAATATCCTGGTGGTGGCCGTGATCGTGGCGCTTGTGCTCGACCTGTCGATCAATATCAGCTTCAATCCAACCCGCTCGATCATCGCCGACCTGACGCCTGAAGGCGCGCCGCGCACCAAGGGCTACACCTGGATGCAGACTATCTCGGGGTTCTGGGGTGTGATGGCCTACATCGTC
Source organism: Pseudomonadota bacterium (assembly GCA_040385745.1). Taxonomy (GTDB): domain Bacteria; phylum Pseudomonadota; class Gammaproteobacteria; order Burkholderiales; family Burkholderiaceae_D; genus Telluria_A. The sequence goes on along the minus strand of JAZKGU010000138.1, from coordinate 3,709 downwards.
GGGGCTACCCTCGGTAACGAGGTGCTGATCAGCGCGGGCGCCGTCATCGTGCTGCTGTTCTCGGTCGTGCCGATGTTCTTCATCAAGGAGGACCGCGCCATGACGGTTCCCAAGGACGACGCAGTGGCGACCCGCGCCGACTGGGGCCAGCTGTGGCGCATCTATATCGCCCACGGCTTTTCCTGGCTCGGCGTGCAGTCCATGTTTGTCTACACCTATGGCTTCATCCAGACTCACATCATCCCGGCCGGCCTGTCCACGGCCGACGCCAACGCACAGAGCGGCCAGATCATCGCCTACTCGTTCGCGGTATTGAACACCGTCGGCTTTCTTCTTCCGGCGCTGGTACTGGCGCCCCTATCCCAGCGCATCGGCCGCGTGCCCACCCAGGCCATCTGCATTGCCATCATGGCAGTCGGGTACTTCTTGATCGCATCGTTTGCGCGCTCGCCCATGATGCTCTACGCGCTCATGGCGGTCGTCGGCATCGGCTGGAGCGCCATCGTGAGCCTGCCGTTCGCGATCATGAGCGACAAGGTGGACAAGAGCCGCATGGGCTTCTTCATGGGCGTGTTCAACCTGTCGGTGGTGCTGCCCCAGCTGATGTCCACCGGTGTCGGCTACGTGCTCAAGGATGCCGGCGACAACACCATCCTGTACGTTATCTGCGGCGTGTCACTCGCCATCTCGGCCGGCTTGTGGTGCCTGGTGCGCGACGAGCAGAACGCCTCTGCGCCAGCCGCCATGCCGGCGAGCGCTCACTAACCCTGGAGACCCCATGAAACTGCACGCTCTCGCTTCCCTGCTCTTGCTTGCCGCCTTCAGCGCCAGCGCCCAGGCCCCCAAGCCTTCCACCGCGCAGCCAGGCGTCACCATGCTGGCTTCCGAACTGGATATGCCCGGCCTGAACCGCAAGCGCCAGCTGCGCATTTATCTGCCGCCCGGCTACGCCACCTCGACCAAGCGCTATCCGGTGCTCTACATGCACGACGGCCAGAACCTGTTCGACAACGCCACTGCCTACGCAGGCGAGTGGAACGTGGACGAAACGCTCAACGCCCTGGCGCAGGAAGGCAAGCTGGAACTGATCGTGGTCGGCGTCGACAATGGCCGCGAAAAGCGCATGACGGAACTGAACCCGTGGTCGCACGAAAAAATCGGACCCGGCGAAGGCCGCCAGTATATGGATTTCATCGTCAAGACTGTCAAGCCGCTCATCGACAGCAGCTACCGCACCCTGCCCGACCGCGCCAATACGGCGGTCATGGGCAGCTCCATGGGCGGCCTGATTTCGCACTACGCCATCAACCAGTATCCGGATGTGTTCAGCAAGGCCGGCGTTTTTTCACCCGCCTACTGGCCAACAGGCGACCAGATCTTCAAGTTTGCCGAATCGAGCAAAGCCAGGAGCGACGCCAGGCTGTACCTGCTGATGGGCGAAAAGGAGGGCAACGGCATGGTGCGCGACGTGCGGCGCATGCACGCCGAGCTGAAAAAAGCCGGGCATCCCGATGCCAACCAGTGGCTCAAGGTGGTGCCGGGGGCGGAACACAACGAAGGCTTCTGGAGTCGTGAATTCCGCGAGGCGGTGCTCTGGATGTTCGCAGCCAGCAAATAGGGCTGGCTGAAACGACTGTCGCCCTTGCGGGCGACATGGTTAACACAGAAATACTGCATTACTCCGGCTTGGGGCCCTTGCGGTGCGGCTTGGTCTTGGGGCCTTCATACGGCTTGCGCGGACCGAGCTTTTTCTCTTCCACGCGGCGGTCGCCCGCCTTTTTCGGCCCCGGCGCTGCCTTTTTTGCAGGCACGGCCTCGCCATCGCGTGTGATGTTCAGCTGCTGACCGGCGACCCACACACCCTTGAGGTGATCGATCATCTCCGGCGGCATGTCGGCCGGCAGGTCGAGCGTGCTGTAGTCGTCATAAATCTCGATGCGGCCAATGAACTTGGAATCGATGTTGGCTTCGTTGGCGATGGCGCCGACGATATTGCCCGGCTTGACCCCGTGCGCATGTCCGACTTCGATGCGGAACGTGCCCATGCCGTCTTCCTGCGGACGGGCCACGCGTTCTCGCTTGAAGGCAGGGGCATCGCCACGGTCGGGACGCTCGAAACGCTCGCGCGCAGGCGCATCCGAGCGCGGCGCGCGCGCCATCGGCGCTTCTTCCTTCCAGGACGGCGCAGCCTTGGCGTCGCGGTTGGGCTTTTCCAGCAGCAGCGGCACATCGCCGCGCGCCAGCTTGGCCAGGGCCGCGGCGATCTCGATGGCCGGCACATTCTGCTCACGTTCGTATTCTTCGATCAGGGAGCGGAACACATCCAGGCCACCGGCGGCCACCGCCTCGGTGATCTGATCCTTGAATTTGGCGATGCGCACGTCATTGACGGCTTTGACGGTAGGCAGCGTCAGTGGCGCGACCGGCTGGCGCGTGGCCCGTTCGATCGCCTTGAGCAGGCCCTGCTCGCGCGGAGTGATGAACAGGATCGCCTCACCACTGCGGCCAGCACGACCAGTGCGGCCGATGCGGTGGGTGTAGCTCTCCGGGTCCGACGGCACATCGTAGTTGATCACGTGGCTGATACGCTCCACGTCCAGGCCGCGCGCGGCCACGTCGGTTGCGACCAGGATGTCGATCTTGCCGTTCTTGAGCTGCTCGATGGTGCGTTCGCGCTGGGTCTGCTGCATGTCGCCGTTGATGGCGGTGGCGGCAAAGCCGCGCGCCTGCAGCTTGCCGGCCAGTTCTTCGGTACCGAGCTTGGTGCGGGCGAAGATGATCATGCCGTCGAACGGCTCCGCTTCCAGGATGCGGGTCAGCGCTTCGAGCTTTTGCATGCCGCTCACCATCCAGTAGCGCTGGCGGATATTGTCGGCGGTGCCGGTCTTGGCGGCCACGGTCACTTCGGCCGGGTCGCGCAGGTAGGTCTTGGCGATGCGCTTGATGGCCGACGGCATGGTGGCCGAGAACAGCGCGGTCTGGCGCGTGTCAGGCGTCTTTTGCAGGATCTGCTCGACGTCGTCGATAAAGCCCATGCGCAGCATTTCGTCGGCTTCGTCGAGCACCAGGGTTTTCAGCTTCGACAGGTCGAGCGAGCCTTTTTCGAGGTGGTCGATGACGCGGCCCGGAGTGCCCACGATGACGTGCACGCCGCGGCGCAGCGCCTGCAGCTGAGGACCGTAGCTCTGGCCGCCGTAAATCGGCAGCACATGGAAATCCTTGATGTGGGTAGCGTATTTCTGGAACGCTTCGGCCACCTGGATCGCCAGTTCACGGGTCGGCGCCAGCACCAGGGCCTGGGGCGATTGCTGCTTGATGTCGATGCGCGACAGGATCGGCAGCGCGAACGCCGCGGTCTTGCCGGTGCCGGTCTGGGCCTGCCCCAATACGTCGCGATTGGCCAGCAACAGCGGAATGGTCGCCGCCTGGATCGGCGAAGGGGTTTCGTAACCGACCTCTTTCATCACTTTCAGCACGGCGGTGGAAAGGTTGAGTTCGGAAAACAGCAATACAGGGGATTCAGACATAGGACACTCGCAGTAAACTCGCTCCCCGGACGGGAAAGCACCCTACAGTTTACTCTTTTGCAGCAAATCATGCCGCAAAATCGCATTTTTGCCAAAAATACGGACGGGGTCAGGTCCTCCATACGGACGGGGTCAGGTCCTCCATTTGCACACGAGCTCGACCGTAGCGGCCGCTACGGTCG
>JAZKGU010000137.1:0-51973 GCA_040385745.1 Pseudomonadota bacterium | reverse complement strand
GCAGCGGCCTGCAAAGCCGTTTAGACGGGTTCGATTCCCGTCCTCGCCTCCAGAAAAATCAAGGACTTAGCGATTTTTTCGCTTCCTTGAACATGGTTCGACCTCCCTCAAAAAAGAGGTTAACCACACCTCCAAACGGCCTACTGGCCGTTTGACGATGGCGCCGCCATGGATCAGAATTTATCCATGGCGACCATCATAACGCTGCCCAGCGGTGCCTTTCAGATCCGCGTCAACAGCAAACTCCTTCCCAAACCGTTCTATGCCTCGTTTGCCACGCGTGAGCAGGCCTCCGCCTATGCTGACCAACTTCGGCGCCTGTTGCAACAGGGCATTGTTCCGAAAGCGCTACTCGAAGAGGCGAAGGAAATTCGAACTAGCTGGACGATCGGTCGCTGCATCGCAGAGTACATGCGCAGCGAGTCTCTGGCGGTTTCGGAAGTCAAATTGCTCGACACGTTGCGTCCGCAGTTGGCCACACTGAGCAGCGTGGCCCTGAATTAGCACCGTGCACCTCGACAGCACCAAGAATGGCGACGACCGCCAAGTGCCCCTCTCTTCTACTGCGATGGCGCTGCTTCATTCGTACATGACGCGAAACGTCACTGCCATCGGCCAGCGCGGCGGTCGACTGCTTCCCTTCTGGAACGGCAACCCGGATGAGCGCGTGCTCGATGCGACGACATCAGAGTTGTCGACCCGCCATGGTGGGCCTGTCCCGCTCGACCATCTACGAAAATCAGAACTGGTGAGTTCCCTCAGCAAGTGCACCTATTTGGGATTAGCAAAGCGTGGGTGAAATCCGAAGTAGAGGAATGGGTTCGGATGAGGACCAACGAAAGATCCGAATATAAGCTGGTCCCCGCTCGCTTGGTGACTGCGAATTGAGATTGAGTTTGGAGTCGAGGGTGTCCGCATAACCCTCCTATGAAAAAAATCGCTTTTTTGAGTCTACCCCCCCGCCTCCCCCCCCGGGCAGAACAATAAAAAATGGCAGGCAGTATCGGGCGTGCCGTCAGGTGTTAGCCGGATGCGAAGCATCGGGCGTGCCGTCAGGTGGTTCGCAATCGCGCGCTTGCTCGCAAATCCCCGGAAACAGAAACTAATTCACCTTAGGCGTCGAGCAGGAAGTACACCATGTCGTCTTCGGTGAGCAGTCGGCCTTTCATGGCATCGCGGTTCGCCTTGATCACATCCTTCGACGGCAGTTTGACATTGGCCGGAATCTGGTCTGCTGCGACTGAAATGCCAAGTTCGCCCAGGGCGCCGATCGGATCGGCCGCAAGGCGCGCCCGAAAGCCATCGTCGTTGGCTAATTTATCGAGCAATTGATCGATTACGACCGGTGAAGTTTGCATGTTTGTTTTCCCCTAGGATTGGATTATTGTCAGTCTAGTATTGCATCGGCTATGCTACGACAGACTTATCATTTTCTCAAGCGAAACAAACCGGGAGGTCGATTGACACTATTGCGTCGCTGTGCCGTGCTGTTCATTGAAATACGCGAGGATCTCGACCTAGATCTTCGCGCCTTGTTCTCAGGCGTTGGCGCGCTCGGCGCGACGCTGCGCCAGATTGCGTTGGCACCCCATGTCGGCGACGAAATCGAACTTGGCGATGCCGAACTGACCTTGCTGGGCGCGCTCGGCCCAACCCTATGGCAGGAGCGCTCGCAGTGCGAACAGCGCTTCGGGCCAGAACTGGTCGAGCGCCTACTGGAACTAGGGCTGCTGATTGGCACGGAAAGCGCGTACAGCGCCATGCGCGAACGCGATGACGCCTTGCGCGCGGCGTACTGGCGGCCACTGTCGGCGGTCGCCCACGCATTTAGCCGCTGGCACGACATCAAGGGCGAAAACGGCAAGCGCTTTCCGACGTTCGACAGCCTGGTCGCCAGCTTCGGCCCGCCGCCGCCGGCAACCATTGAATGCGCGCCAGAGCACGCGTGCGTCGACCTTCCGGCGCCACTGGACGGGCCGCTCGACGCGACGCTGCTGGGGCGCTACACCGGCCGCAACTTCGATGCGCAGGCCGTACTGCCGCTGCCCGTGGCTGCGCGGCTGTTGCAGCGCACCTTCGGCGCGCAACATCAGCGCCAGATCTCGCCCGAGGCCACCGTACTGAAGAAAACCAGCCCTTCCGGCGGCGGCCTGCACCCGATCGAAGCCTACGTGCTGGTGCAGCGCGTGTCCGGTATTGCTCCCGGACTGTACCACTACCACCCGCTGCGCCACAGGCTTGAGCCGATGCAACTGCTGGGCAGCGAGGCGGCGCGCACGCTGGCGCTCGCAACTGTCGCGGACCAGCAATGGTTTGCCGACGCGCCGATGCTGGTCGTAATGGCCGGTCGGGTCGAACGCAGCTTCTGGAAGTACCGCGACCACCCCAAGTCGTACCGGGTATTGCTGCTCGATGCAGGACATTTGTCGCAAACGTTCTATCTGCTGGCGGCCGAAGCAGGCCTGCCGGCCTTTATCACGGCGGGCATCAATGAGGTCAATATCGAGCATGCCTTTGGCCTCGATCCGCTGAAACACGCCGTGATTGCCGTCTGCGGATGCGGCACCGCCACCGCGCAAGCATCGATGACGGAGCTGCGCCCGGCCAGGTAGCGCCGCTCCCTGCTGCCTTGCGCCCCTAATTGGCCAGCGCTTTGCCCAAGGACGCGCGCGCAGTGCCCTGCACCTGGTCGAAAGCGAGGTAGAACGCCTCGAGCTTGCCTGGCAGGGCGCCGTCGTCCCGGTTCGTCAGCGCCTGTTCGAGTTCGGCCGCCGCCGAAAACAAGGACGGCGCCGACAGGTTGCCGGCCGTGCCCCTGATCATGTGGGCCAGCCGCTGGGCCGCGTCGAGGTCGCCGCAGTCCATAGCGGCACGCAAGTGCACGGCCGTTTGCCCGTACTCCGTGTCGAACACGCCAAGCAGCTTGACCAGCAGTGGCATGCTGCCGCCAAAGCGAGCCAAGGCGCCAGCCACATCGACCCCGGGCAAATCGACCAGCGCGGCGTCGATCATGGCGACATGAGCCGACGCAGGTGCGCTGGGTTCAGGGCGCACCTGCTCGTGCCTGGCCCAGCTAGCCAGTGCCGCAAACAATTGTTCCGGTTCGATCGGCTTGGTCACGTAATCGTTCATTCCCATCGCCAGGCAGCTTTCGCGGTAACCGGTCACCGCATGGGCGGTCATCGCGATGATCGGCAAGTCTGCGTGGCGGCCCTGTTCGCGGATGCGGGCAGTCGCCTGGTAGCCATCCATGTCCGGCATCTGGATATCGAGCAGCACCGCGTCGTAGCGCTGGCGATCGACCATGTACACAGCGTCGATGCCACTGGACGCGAGCTCGACCACAACGCCCGCACCTTCCAGGATTTCGCTGGCGACCTCCTGGTTGATGATGTTGTCATCGACAACCAGCACCCGCATGCCGCGGATCCGCAAGGCCGCCGGCGACGGCGCTGCCGGCGCCCTTGATGCGACCGGCAGCACACGGGCAGCGGCTGTATCGCCCGCGAGCGCCGACACCACCGTCGAGAGCAGCAGTTCCGGGTTGACTGGTTTGATCAAGTAAGCCTGGATGCCGGCCCGCTGCGCCGCTTTCATCAACTCTTCGCGCCCGTAGGCGGTCACCATGACGATGGTGGGCGGTGGCGCCAGGGTCGGGGCGGAGCGGATGTGTCCGGCTGCCGCGATGCCATCCATGTCCGGCATGTCCCAGTCCATCAGCACCAGATCGAACCGATCTTGTTGCAGCATGTGAATCGCCGCCGTGCCGGAATCGGCGAGCGCAACCGCAAAGCCGAAACCGTGAAGCTGGTGCTCGAGCAGGGCGCGCGACTGGGCGCTGTCGTCGACCACAAGCACCCTCTTGCCACGCGCGCCAGGGGGCGCCTGCAGCGCGCGCTGGCCCTGCTCGGCCTGGCAAGCAAACTGCGCCGTAAAACTGAAACAGCTGCCCTTGCCCGGCGTGCTCACTACCTCGATCACGCCGCCCAGGCAGCGCACCAGTTCCTGCGAAATTGCCAGCCCAAGACCTGTGCCGCCATACAGGCGAGTGGTAGTGGAGTCCGCCTGCGAAAAAGCTTGAAACAAGCGCATGTGCTGCTCATCGCTGATGCCAATGCCGGAATCCTCGACCTGGAATCGCAGCCGCACCGTGTCCGGCAGCGCGGGCGCGCCGGCGGCTAGTTCCACACTGAGCTGCACAAAGCCGCTGGCGGTGAACTTCAGGGCGTTGCCCACCAGGTTAATCAGCACCTGGCCCAGGCGCTGTGGGTCGCCCACCAGCGCAGGTGGCACATCGGGCGCGGCCCAGATCAGCAGTTCCAGGTTCTTTTCGGCGGCGCGCCACGCAAACAGGTCGCCGACCTGGTCCAACACATCGGGCAGCTCGAATGGCAGCGATTCGAGTTCGAGCATGCCCGCCTCGATCTTGGAAAAATCGAGCAAGTCGTTGATGATGCTCAGCAGGTTCTGCCCAGCCCGGCCGATCTTGCGGAAATAGTCGAGCGGCTTGGGCTGCAAATCCAGGTGCGAGCCCAGGCCGGCGAACCCGAGGATGGCATTCATCGGCGTGCGGATCTCGTGGCTGATATTGGCCAAGAAGGCGCTCTTGGCCCGCGTGGCCGCTTCGGCCAAGGTGCGGGCCTGGTCGAGCATGCGCAGTGCCCGCGCCCTCTGGAAGGCCGACACAAAATGCTCCTTGAGGCCCTTGAGCAAATCCAGGTCCCCCTGATCGAAGGCGTCGCGCTTGCTGCGGTTCTCGAAGACCAGGTAGCCTTCGATTCGTCCCTCAACTTCGATGCGAAGCGCAATCAGGGCACCGGCGAGCGCATGATGCATCAGGAAGATGTCGGCCGAAACCATGTTCACAGCGAGCCCGTAGCGCTGCTCCGCTTGCTCGAAACTCATCGAAGCGCGGGCCTCCGGTGCGCCCTCGCGATCCCAGCTGGCGCGCACGCTGAAGGTGTCCGAGTCTTTGGGCGCCGCTTTGCCTTCCTTCGATGGCACATCGCGCGCGCGCACCAAAGCGTAGGCGGCATCGACGCCCTCGATCAAGGTCGACTGCTCCAGGATGGCCTCGAGCAGTCGGTCGAAATCGAGCTGTTCGTTGACCGACTTGACGATGGAATTGAGCTTTTCCAGATGCAGGGTCCGCGACAGCACGCGCGCTTCGAGCCGCGTGCGTACTTGCTCGAGCGAGCGGACGCGCCAGCGCACCACGCCCCAGCCAAGCAGCAACACCATCACGACGCTGGCGCCCTTGGTCCACCAGGTCTGGTACCAGGCCGGCAAGACGTCGATCGGCAGCGTGAGCGGCGGTTCGGTCCAGACGCCTTCGCGGTTGCTGCCGCGCACCTGCAACAGATAAGAGCCAGGCGGCAAATTGGTGTAGGCGGCCACGCGCCGCGTTGCATCGGCAGTCGTCCAGCCACCATCATAGCCATCCAGGCGGTAGGCGTAGCGGTTGCGCTGCGGAGCTGAATAGTCGAGCGCGGAAAATTCGATCTCAAATCCGCTCGTGTGGGGCGGCACCACCAGTGGCCCGGCGCCGCTGCCAAGGCTGGCTGGAGACAGGCTGCGCGATCCCAGGCGCACCGCGCTGAGCACGAGCGGCGCGCGATAGTCCCATTGGCCCAAGCGGTCAGGATCGATCGCGGCCAGCCCACCGGTTCCGCCAAACAGCATCTCGCCATTCGACATGGCCGCGCCGGTGTCATAGTTCCGGATCGCCAGTCCATCGGCGCGGCCCATCGCCCGGATTGCGAAGGTGTCGGGGTCGATCAGGTTGACGCCATCGGCGCTGCTGGCCCAGATGCGCCCGCGCCGGTCGACCTGCAGCGCGCTGATGTTGTCGTTCGACAAGCCTTGTGCCATGGTGAGCGTACGCAGTAGCGGCTTGCCACTGGCATCGCGTCCGAGCAGCACGCACAGGCCACCGCCATAGGTGCCTATCCACAGCCGTCCCTGGCGGTCAAGCGCCAGCGCCTCGACAAAGCCGTGTGGCAGTCCCGCAGCGCCGAACTCGATGTGTTCAATGGCGCCGGACTTGGTGTCGAGCCGGTTCAAGCCGTTGCGGGTGCCGATCCACAGCTGCCCGTCGGGCGCTGCGAGCGTCAGTTCAACCCGGCTGTCGGTCAGGCCACCAGCGGCGGCCGGCCCCTGCACATAGTGCTTTAACAGGCCAGATCCGGTGTCATAGCGCATCAAGCCCTCGCCCGTCGACAGCCACAGCACCTTGCCCTCGGGCAGGATGCGGGAGATTCGAGGATAGGGATTGGGGACCGGCAGTGCCACGCGTGCAACCCGGCGTGCATCCTGGTCGGTCTGGTACAAGCCCAGATGGGTGCCGATCCACACTTGGTCCTGGTCGCCCTGGGCCAGGGCGAACGCCACCCGGCGCGGCAAGCTGGTGGCCGCTTGCTCCGGATCGGGCCGCAAGGCGCGACGGCGTGTGCCGTCCTGCTCGATGAAGTCGATGCCTTGATCGGCCATCGCAACCCACAGGCGCCCGCTGCGCGCCTGCATCATGGCAGTGACGTTCGCCTCCGGCAGGCCGACGCCGCCAAATACGGTGTGCACTGCCGCGCCGGCCGGATTATGCCGGTCGAGGGTACGCTCGGTGCTAATCCACATCATGCCGCTGCGGTCGCGCAGCAGCGCCGCAGTGCGGTCATGACCGAGGCTCGACGCGACCAGGGGATCGTGCCGGATCGCGTGCACCTTGCCCGTTGCCGGTTCGTAGTCAAATACGCCGCCGCCATAACTGGCCACCCACCAATGGCCCGGAGTGAGCTCGGCGATCGACAGGATCATATTGGCACGCAGCTGTTCCGAATCCGGCCCGGTCACCATGCGGCCCGAATTAGCGCCTGCCGCAACGACCCCGAGTCCGCTCTTGACGGTGCCAAAGGCGATGTTGCCGCCGCTATCCTGGTGCAGCGCCAGCACGGCATCGTGCATTTCGCTACCGGCGTCGCCTGCCACCGGCACCCTGGCAAAGCGCTTGCTGCCGGGTGCGTGCATGACCAGGCCGCTCGTCGTGCCGATCCACAAATTGCCGAGCTTGTCGAGGCACAGTGCACGGATCCGGTTGTCGGGCAAACTGCCGGCAAGCCCTTTATCATGCTTGAAGTGCGAGATGGCGCCGCTGGCCGGATCGAGGTAGTCGAGACCGTCGGCGGTGCCGACCCAGATGCCACCGCGCGGGTCGCTGGCCAGGGCCGTGACCGAGTTATGGCTGATGCCACTTGGCCCGGCCACATAGCGGACAAAATGCTCTTGCTTGCGCTCGTACATCGCAAGCCCCGCAAATGAGGTGCCGACCCAGAGCCGCCCTTTGACGTCGGAGTGCAGGGTCTGGATGAAATTGGCCGGAAGCGAGCCAGGGTCCTTGGCGTCGAACTTGAATGTCCGCATGTGGTAGCCGTCCCAGCGCGCCAGTCCTCCCTGGGTGCCAGCCCAGATAAAGCCGTCGCCATCCTGTGCCAGGGCCATGACGACAGGATGTGGCAAGCCCTGTTCCACATCGATATGTCCGAACATCGGAGTCGACAATCTTTTCCATTGAAAATCCGCTGCGCCACCGTCAGCAGTGTGGGCCGGCGCCGGCACAAGCAGCGCTGCGACGAGCATCGGCAACAGCCATCGCCAGGCAGGCCGGCCAGAAATTTTCATTGGTACTTGTTCCGGACGTCATCGGTGGGTGTCGCCTGCAAGGGTCGCTAGGGTACGCTTGTCGGCAACAAAAAAGTTGCTCTAGCATACGGAATTAATTGCAAATTGTCTATTCGCTAATGCGTACAAACAAGCGAAGTTGCCTGTTGTGTGCAGGACGAGAAGTGCCAGGTCAGCTTTGTTGATTAAACACATCGCTGTCGCAGGAGGGCAGACTCTTATTGCTCGCCAACAGAATTCCCGAATGCTACGCCATAAGCTACGCCGAGACTTCTTGGCATCAAGGTAATTGTCACGCATCGTATTGTTAATGCAGTTTCGAGAACGCAGCCGCCCCCCCGAAACGGAACAAGTTCCGCGGACAGGGTGTCAGTAGAACTCTTCCTGGGCAGAATTGGGGTAAGTTGAAGTCGCACCCCCACCTCTACCCCCTCCCCTCACATCGGGCGCAGTCGGTGTCATTAAAGGAAGCTGAGATTGACCCCACAGGATTAAATCTCATCCGTAAAACGGCTGTACAAGCCGCTGGACGCCTTAGCAAATGGGGACTTAGAGCTGAACTGGCAGGACGACCTCACCCGGCAGAGTCAGAGGACAGACGCGAACGTTCCATTCCCCGAGGTCTGGTTCCGCCCCGAAGCCGCCGTTGGAATGTTGTACCGATCAGACCGCAAACCGTCGATTATTCAAGGTAGGGACCTCTCGACGTGACACGCAGCTATCATAGGGGGGTGTGAATGCGCCGAATTGGTCTTTCTTTGCCTGGGAGCTACTTGGATGAAATCTTCGCAACACACTCAGAATGGCTTACCTCGCTCAGTCCTCCGACAGTCCACTTGCCATCAATCAACCCTAATGAGGCTTGTTGGTTACCTGTATATCCGCCCATGGAGTTTTTTGCGTTCACCGTCATGCAACCTAAGACTACGCCGTCTGATGTTTTAGCTTTAGTGAACTCTCCAAACTTTGCGGAATCCGGATCCTTTAAAGCTGCACGAACTGCATCTTGGGCCGCGCTCTCTCCATCAGCACAGCCAGACAATGCGAATAGGACAACAACAAGGCAGGATTTCAGTTTCACGCAAAACTCCTTGAATTTGGTAGTTCTTGAGTGTAACAAGAATTGATGACATGTTGATCTTTTTAGCTCTTCGCGAAAGACCGGTTCCGGCCGATAGCCGTTGTCAAATTCCACCGGACTGGGAAGCTTGGGACTGACGTGTTAGGCGCCGGTGTTCGCTTCGCAAGTGCCGATAAAGCCCCTTTGAGCAGCATCCCTTTGCCAGCTGCAAAATATCGTGACCGCTTCTCGCCTTATGTTCGATATTCGCACCAGCCAAGATCAGCCACCTAAAAATTTTTTTACGTGACCGATTGTGCTTGTCGTGCATACGAACCATCCAAATAAGTGGGGTCCATCCGCGTTCATCCTGCGCATTCGGATCAAACCCATTTCGAAGGCACCAACGCACGCCACTTGGCCCACATTGCCAACAGTTAGAGTGGAGCTCGTTGAACTCGCCTTCCGTTGCTGCGCTGAGCAATTCTGGTCTTTCCACTTTTCAACCTTTTCGCTGCAGCAGGCAATCATTGAAGGGCCGCTCTTGGCCGATCTCTGCCGATTGTACTCGACCGTTCAGGTCTACTCTCCTGAGGTAATCGATACCCCTTCTCATGGCAAGCCAAGTCAGTTAGCTTGGAAAGCAAACATAACGTAGTGAGTTCATTATTGTCTCGTCCCGGGTTATCAAGAACATGTTTGGCGTACCGCAGCCCAGTGCGTGTATCGGCCGAGTCGCCTCGACCTGACTCCAGAATGATCTCGCGCTTTCGTCGTCGCCGAGCACAGAGAAGCCAAACCGATTCACATGATTGCAATCCGGTGTCAACGTTGGCACGCTGTCGAATACGTACCACTCATCGAAACCAGGAGTCGGTAGCTCATCGGGCCGACTTATCCTAGGGCTGATAGTTGATAGAGTCTCCGCCCTCCACCCAACTGCCAACTCTTCTACCGAGGGTTTGTAAAGCCCGCTGTCGCATGAAGTAATCGCGATAAAATTTCCGATAACGAGATGCGGTGCAGCTTCCATCAGGTCGTTAAGAGACGGATCCCATTCCGTCGACCACTGTAACACCCAGTAGCCTGCTTTGTTTTCAACTATAACTTCGGTTGCCATGCGGTCCCGTTACCTCAGCATCAACATACGGCGAATGTCCGGTACTGGCCGTTCTCTGACAATTCTACCTAAAGAAAACTTCTCTTTTTAGTTCATCTTTTTTTGGCTACGTGCAATACGCTAACTTGAGGTCGTGAATCCAGGAGAGCAAGCGGTCTTTCGCTTCTTCCTTGTGGGACTCGAAACCCTCATCATCAAAATATCCCTCAGTCTCGATGGCGTATTCGTGCCTGCGAAGCTCGTGAGTTACAGTAAACGGGACACCTTCAAGCGCGTTGATGCTATCACTGAGGAAGTGAACAAACGTAGCGCGCGTCATCCCCCCGCTAGCGTAGGATGCAAGCGATACTTCAAGCCGCTCTAGAATCGTAAGATTTGACACATGCGTCGCTGAGCGAAAATGGCTAGTGAAATACGAACGTCAGCTCTTGGCTGCGGATTCAATTGATCATCGCAACACAGCTTTCAAATCGTTGAGCAGGAGTCTCGTAGAGCAGCGTCTTCCTTGGTCGCTCGTTGAGCCGTCTAGCAATCTCATCTAGATTGTCCTGCGTGAAGGTGGAAAGGTCTAGTCCTTTAGGAAGATACTGCCTCAGTAATCCATTTGTATTCTCGTTCGAACCGCGCTGCCAAGGGTTCCTTGGGTCACAGAAAAAGACCTGGATATCGGTAGCCAACGTGAATCGTTTGTGACCAGCCATTTCCTTGCCTCTATCCCACGTCAACGACTTGTAGAGCTCCTGCGGTAGCCGTCGGGCATTTTCTATCAATGCATTGACGACTGTTTCGGTGTCTTTGCCGTCGACTTTCACCAGCATGACGTATCGTGTCTGACGCTCCACGAGAGTCGCGATCTGGCTGTTATGGCTGCCAAATACAAGATCACCTTCCCAGTGCCCAAGGACCGCGCGGTCTGCTGCCGATGCTGGCCGCTCACTGATTAACACGGCATCGCATATGCGACCGTGATTGTCCGTTTTTTGAGTGTGATGCCGCGAGCGCCGCATGGCGCGGCTCCTCCGCAAGTGCTCAAGTAGCTCCTTTTTTAGAGCGCCACGGGCTTGGATGTACAGGCTTCGATAAATGGTCTCGTGTGACACGCGGTACTCCCAGCGGCCAGAGAAGAGCCGTTTGAGCCAGCCGGCAATTTGCTCTGGCGACCACTGCATTTGCAGTTTGCCGGCAACCATGTTGGCTAGTATTCGGTTCTCTGTCAGCTTACAGCGTTTTGGGCGCCGCGCTCGATCCCAGGCATGCTGGTCTGCTTTATTTGCACGATACACTTCCTTGCCACCATTTCGATTTAACTCTCTGCTGACAGTCGAAGGCGAGCGGCCCAGCCGTGCTGCAATCGAACGGATTGTTTGGCCGGCGACTAGGTGTCTCGAAATCTCTTCGCGTTCGGCCAGTGTCAAGGATCGTGCGGATCGGCATCGCTGCGCTGGCCGTATGCCGCCCGTTTCGGCAAGAATGCCTTGAATAGACGAGTGATTGCGGTTGAACAGCTGAGCGATCATCTGCAGCGAGTCGCCTTGCTTCCACCGGTCCCACATCAGCGCTTTCTGGCTCTCAGTGTAATAAATCCGAGGTCTCTGTTTCATCGCCAACACCTCCCCATGCTTGCATGAATGGGTTAGAGTGTTGCGACCACCGATTGAATCCGCAGCCGTACCTTGCCGATTGTACTCGACGTTTGTGCGCTATCTGATGAGGCCAATTGCGCCCTCACTACCATTCAGCCCTTACAAGAATATCGTTGGCACGGACGGAGCGCGGCTTTCGAGAATGGCTCCCTATTCCTCATCGTGTTCCGAGGCGGCATCCTCAACAAGGTAGCGGTTCTGCCCCATCCAGGAGTGAATGACGCCCAGAGCCTTCACTGCGTGGTAGCCCCAGTGAATTTCGAACGACTCTTCCCAACTCGCCCCAGCAGCATCACGCCGACCGGCCTCAAAAAGCAGCAGGCCCTCCTTCACATCGCGCCAGACATCGGCCAGGTCGTCAGCCAGATCGCCCAACGTACAGTCCACCGGGTCGACCTGCAAGGGATCGAACACTGTATTGTAGTAGCCCACCGGCAGCCTGCCAAAACGCGCAAACATCTGTTGGTAGTCCTCGTGCGTGAGCAAGGATTCGACCGGGTCGCATTCCACTGGAGGCAGTGCCAGCGCCTGGAAATAGAGCGACGCCAGCAGCGTGCGTACTAACTGCATCTCGGCATAGGCTGACGTTTCAACGGCCGAACTTTCAGCGTAATCACAGTAGCGCCGTGCAGTGATAGCAAAATCATCCACAGTTGTCATTAATCCGTCCATGTAATAGTTGCCGCCAACGCCGCCACCACACGCTCGCCGGCGCGCGGGGACATGTCGCTTTCTCCCATACTCGGGGCCACTTGGGCAAGGAGAACAGCACTTCCGATAGCTCTTAGCATGTGGATTCAATGTCCGCAGATGGCCGTTCTCTGCCGATTGTACTCGACCGTAAAGACAAGATGACAACTAGACCGCAAGCGCCCCGAAGCCGCCCTTCGCCGACCCTTCGATTAGATTTCCCAGCCAAACGCCGTTTGTCGCCAGCCTGACTGCCTGAGAATGTCGCCCACGTGTCGAAACAGTGGCCTGGCGGAAGCCGTGGTTCCAAGATGGATTGGGTTTGATGGGTCGATACCAAACCCGACACCGCTTGGCGCCGGGTCTTCCCATGCTTCGTAAAGATCAAACTTCGCGCGTGCGGGCACTTTGTGTATCCAGTAAGGGATCGGCCCAAACATTCGAACAATCTTAACCTCCTGTCCTTCGACCAAAATGGCCACCAGAAAGACAAACGGCGACGCTAGAAGCAACGGGAAATAAAGCCAGACAAACGTCCATCCGAGGTATTGGATAAACCAAATTCCGTGTAATCCTGCGATTGCGATGGTGAAAATCGCCATTCCATCAGGAAGAAGAACAGCGGAGATCTGGCGGAACCGGAATGGACGCCACCAACAAAACAGGGCTACGATGGGCCGGAGCCATCGCCGTACGTGTCCGCGAATCTTATCTGCCCTTTCACTCATTTTCTTTCACCGCTTTTTGCCTAAATGTGAAGGTCGGCTTCTGGCCGAACGCAGACGGCGCTAACCATGAAGCATTTTTAGAAATGAATCGAAATCCGGCGCTATTGGTATTAGATGCGGACTATCAATGTCAGATCTGTCTTGATCCCAGAGCACCACGCTCTGCCTGTCTCCAGATCGACCATCAAAGCACAAGAAGTCTCCAGCAAAAGCAATAGCGAACGGCCAAACACCGTCGTCTAATCGATCGTCTATTTGACTCCAAACTACTTCTACATCGTAGATCCCGAAATCATCCGTTTTGTAATGTTCTACCAAAGACAAGAATCGTTCGACTACTTTTACGTTTGTGCCGATATCGAAATATTTTGCGACTGGAACTCCGCCGTTTGTCGAACGCAAAAAGTTAGCGTAAGACTCGGGAAACGTGGTGCCCAATGCATCTTCAACTTCCTGCAAGTACGCATCACTAAACGGCGTCGCCGCACTGCCAAATTCAATACTAAAATTATCCATATTCTCCAGTCTCGGCGCTGCCCACTACCAAAATAGGCAAGGCATTCCTGTGGTGTCGTAGATGGTAAGTTCGAACGGAGCTAGCCCACTTCAGCTTGCTGCCAGCGTCCGCTCGTGGCCGGCTCCCGCCGATTGTACCCGACGGCACGTCGGCGCTTTTCCGGCCCGACCGCTGGTGCCCCTTTGCAGGCCTTGACTTTCTCTATCAACTGCCAAAGACTGCGACGAGCTTCCGCTTCTGTAGCAATGGAATTGTTGGCAGTACATCTTGAATTTCTTGTGCAAACATGTCAGCATTTTCCAGAGGAGGAAGCGCCGCTTCCCCTCCTTTGCCCGCGATTACAAAATAGGTTGTCTTTGGAGCCAAGACAGTACGATACATAGTGATTGTGCGTATCTCACTTGCCTTCATGATGAATTGTCCGCTGCCAGATTCCGCTGCAATTCCATCACCGGTGACGGAATAGTGCGAATTTTCTAGTTCAATGGTCATTTTTTTCATACGGCGTACAGTGAAGAACCCTATCCCCGCCATCACGACTCCGGCAAATGCTAATGGACCAAGAATATCGTCTTGCCCAATTTTATCCCGTTGCCAATAGAACAGAAATGAAGTGAATCCAAATACCAGCACCATCATGATGCTTGCGCGACGTGGGCCTCCACGTCGATCAGCTAGGTACGACTCAGACACGCGATAGTACAAAGATGCCCCCGTAGTCATTCTAAATTCTCATCCGTTCACTGTACGGCAATGGCTGCTCTTGGCCGGTCAGTGCGGATTGTACTCGACCGTCCGGCGCGGTCCGCCATTGGACGCTGGCGCCGCCAAGCGGATACCTATAAATCCGCGGCAAGGACTGCAGTTCGGGCTTCCCACTCGTGCGGCCATGGCGGCAGCGCGATCGAAAGCCTGATTGCCGCTGAAGTCGCACGATCGCGATGCGGTCGTAGCCTCACTGCGCACTCTACTTTAGAGACGAGCCTGCTCGGCAATCCAGGCGTCGAGCTTGCTTTCAAGTATAGTCAGCGGCAAATTGCCTTCGGCTAGCACCTTGTCGTGGAATTTCGCCAAGTTAAATTTCGAGCCTAGGGCGTTGACTGCGCGTAGGCGCAGTTCCATGATCTTGAGCGCGCCGATCTTGTAGCTCAGCGCCTGGCCCGGCCACGCCATGTAGCGTTCGGTGTAGCTGGTTGCGCTGGATTCACTGTCTCCCGCTGTTTCCATCAGGTACTTGATGGTTTGCTCTCGCGTCCATCCCTTCGCGTGCAGGCCGGTATCGACAACCAGCCGGGCCGCGCGCATCATATCCATAAGCAGG
The DNA here is from genome assembly GCA_040385745.1 of Pseudomonadota bacterium. Lineage (GTDB taxonomy): Bacteria > Pseudomonadota > Gammaproteobacteria > Burkholderiales > Burkholderiaceae_D > Telluria_A. Next base: position 37,223 of record JAZKGU010000137.1, on the reverse strand, counting down.
TGGCCTGCATAGGCGTTAGCATCCTCATACAGCCCCATTTCCTTCCCCAGCGTTTCTGCGTACAAGCCCCAACCTTCGCTAAAAGCATTGACGCTTCCAAACCGGCGGAATTTTGGGATTGACATCTCCAGCTGCAATGAGAAGTGGAGGTGATGGCCCGGACTCGCTTCATGCAGCAGGAGCGATGTCATGCGCGTACTGCCATATAGAGCGGGATCCGGGATGACGGCCCAGAAAATGCCAGGACGCAGCCCATCTGCTGATGCTTGGTCATAGCGCTCGTGCGCCGATGCACGCGATATTGCCGGCTCTGTTCGGATCACCAGCTTTGACCGAGGCAGCTTGCCGAACAAAGTGGGCAGTTGCTGTCCAATCCGGTCGTTGATCTTGCCGAAAGCATCGATGATTTCCTGTTCGCTGCGAAAGGGGCGAAACTTGGCTTGCTGTCGCATCCAGGCCGCAAGGCGGGCCGGCGGCCCCGTGTAGCCAAGGGCAACGCCAACCTTGGCGAACTCGTCCGTGAGCCTCGCAACTTCCGCCAATCCCACGCGATGAATCTCCTCCGGCTCCAGCGAGGAGGAGGTGTGGTTGGCAACGTGGGCGCGATACCACTGCGCGCCATTTGGTAGCGCACCCAGACCCGAGCTCGTTCGCGCAGCAGCGAGATAGTCCGTTTCTACAAAGGCCGCAAGCTTGCCCATAGCGAGCAGCGCTTCGCGCACGGTCCGGCGGTACAAGCTGGTCAAGCGCGTTCTATCTGCCGCCGAGAAGGCCGCAGGCATATTGCGAATCGGCGCATAAAAATTGCTCTGCTCAAGCGGCGTGGCGGCCAGAGTCTTTAACTGCGGGATCAGGCCCAGCACAAGCGTTCTAGGCTGTACGACGCCCTTTTTTATTCCTGTCCTCATCGCGCCAATACTAGCGTCGCTCCAGGCAGTTAGGGCGGCCACGCGTTTGGCATAAATTTCGTAGTCGGCAACCGTAGTGAGCGCCTGAGAACCCTGTCCCGTGCCGAACCCGGCGACGGTGACGGGCAGAACCTCTAGATGGCTCATGGGCAGTAGGTAATCGTCAAAAGGCTCAAAGCGAAGCATTTCATTGATATCGTAACTGAGCAAGTCGTAGGTGGTGCGGCTGGCACCATCGAGTTTACCGATGTCAATCTGGGCCAGTTGACGACGCATTTTTTTCAACATTGCGAACATGCGCGCGCGCACTTCCGGACGCATTGTCATCGGTAACTGCGCATCGAAGCTGTTGTCGCCTTTGAGGGTGGCAGTGAGTGGATTGAAGCCAGCCTTTTGCTGGTAATAGCGCTCGGCCAGGTCGTCGAGCTGCAGGGCGGCCGTACCCAGCACCATCCCCGCCGCAGGTTTCGCCCCGAGCGCGGGGAATGTGACCATCGTGGCGCTAAGGGCGAGCGCAAGGGCAAGCGCGGACAGAGTTTTCATAACATCCTGAGGGGTGATGGAGGGGGAATCGACGGGCAAATCTTGCTGACTTTACACATTGGCAGTAAACGGGTCAAGCTGGCAATAAGCAAGGGGCGGGCAATTGATCTCCTCCGGATCAGCGCCCCGGCACCGAATCATGCTTCTTGCCGCTCCCTTGATGACGACGTTACAGCGGCGGGACGCGCCGTGAATGGTTCGAACTGCCGTGGGTGCGGCGTCGACCCGGGCAAGTTTGCACGCTCGCGACTGTCCGCTTTTGGCCGTTCTCTGCCGATTGTACTAGACCGTAAAGACCAAACGACAACCAGGCCGCAAGAACCCATAGTCCTCTTAGCTTCTGTTCTCGTGTTTCTGCTGCGAAAATTGCTCTAAGTGGATTTTTCGTAGAAACATCAGACGCCACAACAGCACCGACGAAGCCGCGCAAGCTATTACTGCCAAAGGCGCGATCCAATAAATGATGACCATTCTCGCCCAGTAAGCATCTTCGCGGTTGGTCGGCGTGTCTAGCAGCCATAGCACGTACCCAACAATAGCAGTGTTAAGTGTCAACATTGCGAACAGGCCGCCGACAAGAAAGGGGCCATCGTCCAGAGGCCGAGCTACTTTGTCAGCCTGCATTCTCTTTTGGATAAAGGTGGCGACCGCGGCGACACCGAGCAGCGCAACCCCGTGCACGCTAGCATGGATCGGGCCGATACCGAACAGTGATACCGGAAAAAACCACGAATGTAATGCAATAAAGCACGTCCATAACGCAAGGAACACATTAAGAGATGCGATTAACATATTAGTCGGTCTGAAAATAGAGACGTTTGGGGACGCGTGCGACCGGCTGCTTCTGGCCGTTCTCTGCCGATTTGCCTTGCTCGACATTGATGTCGCTGCTGCACTCGTCCCGCCTGCGCCGTCACTGGTAGCTCCTGGCAGGAAACCGAGTTCGTCGATTAATATTGCTTCAGCCGTGCCCATCATTGCTGGGAACAACCGGCGACTCGCCAACGGGTTGCACCGTCAACTCAAGGTCGCTGTAGCCGGCCAATTGATAGTTCTCCAGCCAAACGTGTCTGCAAGCATCACACCCCACCCAAGCAATGATGACGCCGTTTTCTGAACTAGAAGGCGGGGCTCGGTCAAGCTCAGCACTTCCGCACGCTGGGCATGATTGTCCTTTTGCTGTAGCGTATAGCACGGGAGAAGTCGCGGTACCCGATAAGTCCATATCGATCCTTAAGGGAAGCTATCGCCCTTGAAAGCGAAAAACTAGTAGCTCGGCCGAGGTCCGCTTCTGGCCGATTGGCGTCCCTCAGCAGAGCATTAAGTTTTAATACGCTAGTTTCCAAATAGCTGCCTTCAGTTCGTCGAGAGGGCGATTTAGGCTCTGGCGTATCTCGAAATCTTCATGGTGGACGTAATAATCGCTAAAACTTCCCGCACCAGAACTCATGTCTCGAATTACCCGACGGGCTTCATCAAAAGCCTTTGGATCTTCTGCTCGCAAGCAATTACGGGCTGCCACAACCCCTCGAATCCAGTTGTGTTCGCCATTGTTGCGAAGTAGCGTCTCCATTTGTTCTAGCAGATCATCGAACATTTCCGGTGTAGTCATACGCTTCCCAATGTGATGTGTGCCGACTGTCCGCTACTGGCCGGTACTTGCCGATTGTACTCGACGGTAGCTGCTCTAGCGATGAGGTCGCCTTCGCCCCAAAGCCGCCGGTCGTTTCAAGTCAAAATCCGATTGCTAATCGTCCGCGCTCCTGCTCTTCAGTACCCACCGTTGCTGGGCCAACGCGAGGAGACCCGCGACCGTTTCCCAAGAGTTAGGTACCGAACACCACTTTTGCCCCGCACTTGCTAAAAATGAGATCGACGTTCTCTTTATCGCCGTCGCGTCCCAGGTAGAACACAGTCACACCATTGAGCACTCCGGGTGGGCAACACTTGCGACATCAAAACATCAAGATCGATTTTGGGCTGGTTTTGCCGCCAGGCTATCGACGTGTCGCAGTAACCGTCGACGTCGCACAGTATCTCCGGAACGTTCCCTTCCATTTCCACCGATGAGCGTTCTCCCATCCATTGGCGCCAGGACCATAAGGGGAACTTGGGTTCGCGGACTCTTTTAATTGCTCGTGATCCCAGTCCTCTGCAAGGGCCTTCCCCTTCAGTCACTTCCGCCCCCTGCAAACAAATTAGCCAATTTTTATGGAAGCGCTTCCAATAATACTTAAATCGGATTATGATTGATTCGCTACAGGGGGGCATCGTCCCGGACATTACATCCCTGAGCTGTCGAAGACAATCAGGAGACCCGGATGATCCAATACAAAAATCTACTTGCCGCGGCGAGCGTCGCACTCTTTTTGAGCGCATGCGGAGGCGGCGGTGGTTCCACAACGCCAACCCCAACCCCAACACCAACACCCGCACCAACACCCACACCAACGCCGACCCCAACGCCCCCCCCCACACCTCCCTCAACGCTCGTCTGGAGCGATGAATTCGACGGCACCGCGCTCGACGCCACCAAATGGGGCTACCAGCTCGGTAACGGCACTACTATTGGGAATCCAGGCTGGGGCAACAATGAACTCGAATACTATACGGACCGTTCCGAGAATGTCCGTGTCGAGGCTGGCAATCTGATCATTACCGCCCGAAAAGAAGTTTTCGCCGGCACAGCTGCCGGCGGCAACCAAGGTCAGAATTTCGCGTGGACGTCTGGACGTATCCGCACTGCCGGTAAGTTCAGCCGTGCCTACGGCAAGATTGAGTTTCGCGCAAAGCTCCCAGTGGGCAAAGGATTTTGGCCGGCAATCTGGATGTTGCCTGAAGATAAAGCTGGCAATCCCTACGGTACCTGGGCAGCCAATGGTGAAATCGATATCGCCGAAGGCTGGGGCAGCAAACCAACGAAGATCGCGCAAACGCTGCATTACGGCGGCATGTACCCCGCAAACGTTTACACTGGTCATGAAGCTACCGTTGTCACAGGCACTACGGTCAGTGATTGGCACACCTATACGCTGGAATGGCGTTCGAACGAAATCACCTGGTCGATCGACGGCGTGGTCACCTCCACGCAAACCAAATGGTGGAGTTCAAGTGTTACCCCGCCAGATAGCGATGACGATCTCAACGCTTGGCCTGCGCCGTTCGACAAGCCCTTCTACCTGCTGATCAATCTTGCGGTGGGCGGCAACTTCGACGGTAACCCGGGCGCCACGACCCCTGACAAGGCGGAAATGATGGTCGACTATATCCGCTGGTCGTCTCTGCCGGATGAAAATCGTGCGCCTGGTGCCCGTCCGAGCATGAAGTATCCTTGGACACCAAGCAATACCGTAGCGCGTCCTGCTGTCAACGGCAATTACATTTATAACCCGTCGTTTGATTGGACTTCAGCCAACACCGCGGTCGTGCAGAACCCGGATGCGGAAATCATCCAGGGCGCAGGCAACTCGTATTTCTGGAATCTGTTCAAACTGAACGCTGAAGCTAGCGCGAGTAATGACGGCGGTGCTATCAAGATCGACGTTACAAATCCCGGCAGCGAGAGCTGGAATGTCCAATTACAACATAATAATCTTCCAATCACTGAAGGGCGCAAGTACCGCCTAAGCTTCGACGGCCGGGCGAGCGTCAATCGCACGCTGACTTACACCGTTGGCGCCGGTCAAGACAGGAACTTTGCATCCTATTCCGGCGGCGATCACACTGCTGAGCTAACTACGACCATGCAGACATTTACCCGCACTTTCAGCATGCTCTCGACGACCCACAACACCGCACGGGTAGTGTTTAACTTGGCCAATGCAGGCGCCAATGCAGTGTGGATCGACAACGTTGTGGTCGAGGACATCGGGCCTGCTGACATACCGGTGGGACCAGACCTTGGCGTAAACTTGTTGAAGAACGGCGATTTCTCCAACGCGCTCGCCCCCAACTGGACCACCTGGGCAAATCCTGGCACCGGCTCGCTGGTTGCGTCCGTGGTGAATGGGAGCGCCAGATTGGTGGTGACGGATGTGGATCCGGCCAATAATTGGCATGTGCAGCTCAATCACCTCAATGTGGCCCTAGTAAAAGGCAAGAGCTATACGCTGACCTTCAAGGGATCGGCCAGCGTGGCCAAAAATGTTGGCGTAGTCATAGGCGAGACCGGCGGCAATTTCGCGCGCTATCTTGATGTGAAAGCAGCATTGACCCCTACCACGGCATCGTACACGTACACGTTTACATCGCCGGTCACCAATGCTGCGGCGCAGCTGCAGATATTAGGCGCCGTAGGAGCAGCAGGTGACGATTACAGCCTCATCTTTGATGATTTCAGTTTGATTGCTAATCCCTGATTTTGCAGTAAGGTAGTTTGAGGGCAGGCCAGTTGGCCTGCCTTTTTTTTTAACGCCAGCGTCTTTTTCGATCTGAAAACGCCCTGCTTGTTAGCTCTTAGATGGTAGCTTACGCCGATTTGTGTGGGACCCGAATTGGCTTGCTGGCACTGCGCGCGTTATCGTCGCACGCTTCGGCATCAAACAGAATCGATCCCCTATTGATATATACTTGGCAATAGGCAATTCGTTTTGGCATGAATTACAGATAGAAGAAGCACGTTCACGTGTTGGTCCACTTTGCTTTTGAAGGTTCATTGATGTTCGGACGAAGTCGTTTGGCAATAGGCGTTAGCGCAGGCCTCGTGATCGGTTTTCTCGCGCTGATCATCATCGTGGGTACCACCATGTGGCTGGTGGAACGCGGTAACAGCCTGTTTGGGCAATCCGCAGCGCAGCGCACTATCCGCATCGCCGCGGTGGAATTGCGCGATCACTTGCGCACTGCGGAGTCGAGCCAACGCGGCTTTCTTCTGACCGGCAACGAGATTTATTTGGCTCCCTACGACACTGCCAAAACGCGCGCGCGGCACGAGCTGGATGGTGTGGGAAGGTTGATGGCGCCGGATGCTCCTAATAGGGCTATGCTGCCCCGCTTGTCGCAGGCAGTAGACGAGAAAATCGCCGAGATGGATAACAGCATTGCACTGAAAAGCGCTGGCCGCGACGCCGAGGCCCTGGCCTTGGTGCAGCGTAATCGCGGCAAGACGCTGATGGATGAAATTAATGTCTTTCTGTTTGGCGCGATCCTGATCGCCGATGAAAACGCGGCGCTAGATAGCGCAGAACAGCAACGCAATGCTTCACTGCTGCGCTGGATATCCGCAGGCGCCGCCGTGGTCATCACCTTGGTGGTATTCGTGGTGGCCTTTACTGTCTACCGCAACCGGCAGGACTTGAAACGGGCACGCGACGAAGTGCGGGAAATCAATCTGACCCTGGAGGAGCGGGTGAAGACTCGGACGGCTGATCTCGCCATGGCGTGGGAACGCGCAGAAGTCCTACTCACCGAAGTCAATCACCGCGTGGCCAACAGTCTGCAACTGGTGGGGGTGTTGGTGCAAATGCAAATGCGGGCCGTCACCGATACTTCGGCCAGAGACGCGCTGCGCGAAACCCAATCGCGAATCAATGCGATTTCATTGATTCACAAGAGCCTCTATACATCCAACGATGTGACCAACGTGGCGCTCGACGATTATCTAGGCGCCATGCTGGCGAACCTTGAAACTGCGATGAACAAGGACGGCCATTCCGCCATCCTGAAATGCTATCTGGAGCCGATTGCACTCCGCACGGATGACAGCGTAAGCCTTGGCGTGGCGGTACAGGAACTGGTCACCAACGCTTTCAAGTATGCCTATCCCGACGCGCCGGGTGAGGTGCGGGTGCGGCTGACGCGATTGGGCGACGCGAAGGCCGAGCTGACGGTCGAGGACGATGGCGTGGGGATGGCGTCGAACGCCACGAAAGCGGGTACGCGGCTGGGCAGCAAGATTATCCAGACGATGGCTTCAGCACTGAAGACGCAAGTGGAATACACCAACCGACTCCCTGGTACGACGGCGCGGCTGGTGCTGACCACGGCGAATGCATAAGGGCATTGCAATGAGATTTCGTCTGTCTGTATTTGCTTCGTTGATGTCGCTCTGCAGCGCTTCGTTTGGCGCCGACGGCCAGGGACTGACCAAGCCAGTCAAACTGCTTCCCTTCGATGGGACGCGGGCCACGTGCAGTGCGCCTATCGGTTTCAAAAAAAAGTTGGTATTCGTTCAGGACAATCGGCGCGAGTTCATGCAAGGGGCCGGACGCGGGCTCGAGGCCGCTGCGCGGGCGCGCGGACTCGGCTATAGCGTGGCTTTTGCCAACAATGATCCCGCGCTGATGATCCGGCAGCTGAACGACATCCTCACCGACAAAACGGGCGCGATTGTAGTGGCGCCGATCGACCCGCCGTCGCTCGCGCCGGCCTTGAAGAAGGTTATCGGCGCTGGCACCTACGTTGGGGCCATCGTGCCGCCGCCAGCGACGACGATACTGAACGCGCCGCAATATCTGACCGGTAAAGTTTTAGGGGAAGCGGCAGCCGATTACATCCGCACGCGTCTCGGCGGAAAAGCCAAGGTGGTGCTGCTCACGCATGACAGCCTGAGATTTCTGGCGCCGCGTTTCACCGCCATGCGCGACACACTGCGGTCACTGCCGGGCGTGACGATCGTGGCCGACCTGTCCCCAGCCACGGTCGACAAGGAAGGCGGATTGCGTACTATGAAGACGATCCTGTTGGCGCACCCAAATGTCGATGTAGTGCTGGGCGCCGACACTGTGGTGCTGGGCGCGCTGGCGGCATTGCAGCAAGCCGGCAAAGCGCGCGCGGACCAGTTTCTTGGCGGTATCGACGGCGAGCAGGAAGCGGTGGCCCAGATCAAACGAGGCGGCAGCCCCTACAAGGCGAGCATCAGTCTTGCGTCATCCATATTCGGTTATGCGATGGGACAGCATGCCGCTGATTGGTTGGAAGGCAAATCCGTGCCTCAGGCGATGGACATCATGCCCAAGGCGCTTACCAGTCTCAACATCGCCGACTACGAACGCGATACCGCCAACCCTGGCGCGGTGTATGCAGATCCATTGCGGCGTGCATCGTACTTGAAGATGTACGGCAACATCTGTTTCGATACGCGTGAAAATTATCTTAATTTTCCGTGGTCATCAGAAACGAAGTAGTTTCATCCACGTGGCCGCCCCTGTCGCGCTCATCAATAACGAACAGAATCGAGAACCCTCATCATGACCGCCTCCCCTTTCGTCATCCTCTACGTTGAGGACAATGACTTCATCCGCGAGTCCTGTGCCGAGTTGCTTGCCATTGGGGGGCGGGAGATCGTGTGCGTGGCTGATGGTGCCGGCGCGCGGGCGGCATTGCGCGAGCACGACATCCACCTGCTAATGACCGACATCAACCTGCCCGACGGCTCTGGCCTCGATATCGCGCATGAAGCCCTTCGCCAAAACCCAGGCTTGCCAGTCATCGTCTGCTCTGGGTATGACCTAAAGGAAGCCATTCAGTCGCTCGGCGCTACCGCCCACGCGCTGAAAAAGCCTTTCAATTTCGACGAACTTGAGGCGCTGGTCGAGAAACTCGCACGATGACAAGAACGTCTGGCGGACACATGGCCGACTACACTAGCGCGTCACGTTGACGCCAGAAACGCCCCCCCCGGCTTCATCTGAAGGACGAGGGTTTTAAGGTTACACGCCCATTCCGTTCAGCTCAGACAAGCGTGCGCGGGGCAGGCACGATCGGCAGCACGATGTACGAAGCGAACTCCGCGTCGATATGGATAGTATTGCACGCCACTTTCACTGGCCCCGAAAAACCCTCCGCAGCGCCGGTATTGGGATTGGGATCGTATTTGGGGAAATTACTGCTGGCGATATCGACCCGCATTCTATGGCCCCGCTTGAACAAATTGCTCGTTGGCAGGGCTTCGATCACAATCTGATAACGCTTGCCAGGCACCATCAGCGTTGGCGTCTCCCATGAATCGCGATAGCGCATCCGCAAAATCCCGTCCGTCAGGTTGAGCGCATACCCGCCCGGATAATCGGCTGAGGGCGGCGCAACATCGATTAGTTTGAAGGTGAAATCGGTATCGCAGCAATCCGACGACACCCACAGATGAACGCGAATCGAGCCGGTGACTTCCGTGTCCTGTTCCAGGGGCTCGGTTTGAAAACTCAGCATGTCGCCGCGGTCCGAGGCCGGGCCCTGGTCGAAACCGCCGCCGTACATCAAGGGCTCGCCCGATGTGACCGCGCCGCCATTGGTGGCGGTTGGCTGATTCGGATCGTAGGTGTAGCTCAGGCTCGGCTGGCCACCCTGGCATTGGGTCGGTGTCAGTTGCCCGCTCGCGTGCAGGAACAGCTGCTGGTGCCGGGTACGGACAATCGGCCACTCTTGCTCGTCGCGCCAGCGGCCCCCGTGTTCCCTGCGGCCGGCAGCATTCATGCGTCCCGAGCCTCCCCCCATGATGAATAGGCGCACGGGAGCAAAAGCTCCCCGCCCGGCATTGTCGCGCTTAAGGTGCATGTCGAACCAGTGCAAGCGCAGCGAGAGGAAGTCCGGAGCCAGGTTGCCGTGCAGGGTCGCGGCCGCACCGAAGTCGACGTCGCCGGCAAATGTCAGAAAGCGGTTGCCATGGGTCCAGGGTCCCAGGATCAGGCATGCCGGGCCGCGCGCCGCCGCCACCAGCCCGATGAAATTCTCGCAGGCAGAACGCGCGTAAGGGTCGTACCACGATGAGATATGCATGCTCGCGGCTTTGCAGAAATGCTCGTAATAGCCCTGCGCGAACAAGCCCGGCCGGCGCCAGTAGTCGCCGAAGGCGCCCTCGCGCCACTGTTCGAATACATAATTTTCGTATTCAGGCGCGGCGCTCAGAGGCGAATTGCCCGGCCCCCATTCATTGACCCTGCCGAACCATTCAAGCAAGTTGACCGAGCGCAGTGCGTGCAGCCTGGCAGGGTCGGCCTGGACCGCCTCGCTTTCCATCGCCTGACCGATCGCCCACGTCACCTGTTTCATCTCAAAGGCGCCGCCTTGACGAATTCCGCTGTGATAGGCATTGGAAAAGCCCCCCGAGTCGAGCACCATGGCTAGCACGCCGGGTGCGTTTTTGCTGCCCAGAGCAGCCTGCGTATGGGCCGCATACGACAGCCCCTTGGTGCCGATGCGCCCGTCGGACCACGGCTGCGCCAAGATCCAGGCGCAGGTATCGTACCCATCCTCGGCGTCGCTGACATATTTCACGAAGCGGCCCTCGGACGCGTAGCGCCCGCGGCAGTCCTGGTAAATGACGGCATAGCCTTGTTCAACGAAGTAGCGTGCCACCTCGGCCCGCTCCATGGCGGCCCGGTCGCCCGGCCCGCGTTCGCTGCGGCTCGGAAGGTGCTTGCCGTAAGGCGTGCGTTCGAGGATTACCGGGAAAGTGGCCGCGCCTGTCTCAGCAGGCAGGTAAATGTCGGTGGCCAGACGGACACCATCACGCATGGGCACCATGACGTCGTGCTGCACGGTCATACGGTCCGTGCTTGGAAGGGAATTGAGCATGATCGCTTTACTGTAATAGCTTGTCGGGACCCTGCCGGCGGCATCCTGGCCGCCGGCAGGATGCATCAGAACTTGGTCGTCACGCGTGCATACAGATAGCGGCCCCGTACATCATAGGTATAGATATCGAAATTGATCGGGTTGTTGGCAGCCGACGCAGGCGGCTGCCGGTCAAGAACATTGTCGATACCAAAGGCGAAACTGGTCGCGCTACCGGCCGGGTTATAGCCCAGCTGCAGGTCGTGGTAGAGCGTGGCCTTGACCTTGCCCCCGTTGACAGCATTGTTGGGGATGTCCAGGGTGCTGCCGATATACCTGCCTTTCCAGCCCGCCGTGATGGTCGGACCGATGTAGCGCAGCGAGGCCTGACCTTTGTAGCGCGGGAAAGTGGAGCGCGGCTGGTCCGACTTGCCGGTGCGCTCGTCCACTGTAACGCTGCCATCGGGCTGCGGCACATAGGACTTGTAGCCCTGCAGGTAGGCGACATCGATGGACGAATCGATGCGCGCGCTCCGGAATGGAAACGTGTAGCGCAGTGTGCCATCGATACCGGCAACTTCGATCCGCGCCAGATTCACCACCGCCTGGGTCAGCTCCTGCACTTCACCGGCGCTGCCGCGGCGCACCAGGTCGCACACGGCAGTGCGGGCGCAGAACTGCAGGATCTGGGTGGCGGTTTGCGACGCGATAGCATCGCTTACCTTGATCCGGAACTTGTCGACTGTGAGCGAGAGCCCTTTGACCTGACTGGGCGAAAAGCTGAAACCGACGGCATAGGTTTCGGCGCTCTCGGGTTTCAGGTTGACGTTGCCCGCTAAAACGCCAGGCGTGAGCCCGCCGCGGAACTGGTTCTGGTTGTACGTGGCCGGGACGCCGGCGCAGCCCGGCAAGCCCGCCCCGCCGCCATTGCAGGGATCGATGCTCTGGAAATCGGTTTGTCGCCGCCCCTGATACAGCTCGAGGATCGACGGTGCACGGAACCCTTGCGAGACCGTGGCCCGCAGCATCAGGCCTTCAACCGGGGCATATAGCATGCCCAGCTTGCTGGTGGTCTTGGAGCCGACCGTGGAATAGTCCGAGAAGCGGGTAGCTGCATCGATTTCAAGCCGGTGCACCCATGGCGTTTTCGATAGCAGCGGCATGCTCAGCTCGACGTAGGCCTCCTGCAAATCATATTTTCCGCTGGTAGGCGCACGGCCTGGGGCACTGGTGGGCGCCTGGCCTGCGCCGTTTAAGCGCGGCAGCACCGATGACTCGGCGCCGACAAAGGGATCCGGCCTGTCGTAGGCAGACTCGCGGCGGTATTCGTAGCCGGCCGCCATACCCAGCGGGCCGCCCTGCAGCTGCGCCAGTTCGCGTGTGACGTTAAAGCTGAAATTGGTCTGGGCCGTGCCATTGGTATCGCGGCCGTTATAGCGAATATAGTCGGCCATGGCCGGCGTCAAAGGGCCGAACATATCGAGCGGCACGCAGCCCTGCGCAGTACTGCAGGTGGCCGGCGAACCCATGCCGAGATATACGCTTTCCAGGTTGATCTGGTTGTCCTGCGTGAACGACGCCTTGTTGCGCGAATAGGACAAGGCGCTATCGTACTGCCAATCCCCGAGCAACTTGAAACTGCCTTTCAGACCGAACAGCACGCGCGACATGTCGACCTGCTGACCGTTGGCGCGGTTGCCGACTTCCTCCGGAATGCGCTGCAGCCGGAACGACGAGCCGGAGAAGCCCAGCGCATTCGCCAGTGGAACGCCGTTGGCCGTACCAAAGGGATTGAACGCCTGGTTGTTGGCGATGCTGTAGCCGTTGGCGCCGCGCAGATCGAGGAGGAACGGCGCGAACAGCTGCTCGGAACGACGCGACGAGTACACGGCTTCGAAGCTGGCCTGCGTATCGTCGCTGACGTCGTAGGTGGCGCGGGCGAATAGACCAAGGTTGCGGCTCGGGCCGGTGGCATAAATGCCCTGGGTCATGGTGTTGTGATAGTCGTCAGGCAGGCGGGCGACATGGAAGCTGTTGTCGGCAGCAGCGCCGACGCCGGGCGTAGTCGCGCCAACGTTGCGCGTGATGGCGTTGGCGGCGTTCTGGGCAAAGCCGGCCGGGGTACCAAAATAGGCGTTGTTCGACAAGCCCGGCAGCGTATACAGGCCGCGCGGGCTGTTGCCTGGCGCGGTGAGCGGCGTGAGGGCGACCCGGGTCAGGTCGCGGTCGGCTGTGAGGATGGGCTTGGTCTCGGTAAAGCTGGCCGAAACAAGGTAGGACGACTTGCCAGCACGTTTGCCCCAGTTGAGGTAACCGCTCGCGCTTTCGTTGTCGCCGCGGCTGGTGGAACCGAGCCGCAGATTGGCTTCGAAGCCGTCCACGCGGCGGCGCGTATGCACGTTCACCACCCCTGCAATCGCGTCCGCGCCGTAGATGGCCGAGGCACCGTCCTTGAGTATCTCGATACTGTCGATCATCCCCAGCGGGATGGTGTTCAGGTCGACGAAATCGCGAAAGCCGCGACCGCCGGCCGCGCTGGCCCAACGCCGGCCGTCGACCAGAACCAGGGTGCGGTTGCCGCTGCCCTCGGCGCTGCCCAGATAGCGCAGGTTGATCGAGCTAACGCCAAAGGCGGTGCCCTGCGTGCCGTTCGAATTGAGGCTGACGCCCGCGTTGGGCATCGCTTGAATGATGTCGCCCACCGAGGTCGGGGCAGCAAACTTGAGGTCCTCCCGGTTCAGCGTGAGCATCGGGGCCGCCGATTGTGCATCACGGCGTGCAATGCGTGAACCCGTCACCACGATCTGTTGCGTAGGGGCTGCTGGCTCGACGCTGGGAGCGGCGCTCTTTTGCGCCGCAGCCGGCGCGTCGGCGGGCGCTGGTACGGTCGCAGCTTCCTGCGCGTGGGCCAGATTGAAGACCACCACACCGACGGCATACACGGATTTTTTCAATTTTGTGTTCATATTTTCTCTCCAGGTTTCGATCAGACCGTGGCGTTGCCGGTCACTTGTTATCCTGAAATCGATAGTAGGTGCTGTGTTCCGCGCCGCGCAATCGTATGAGGTTTTTAGATTTATCTATGTGATTTTGGTATGGTCAGAATGCGATCGCCGCGGCCGGCTGCGCCAAAAAGTGCAGCTTGGCTTCTTCCAGAAATGCATTGGCCAGGCGCGTGGGCGCCGACAGGCTCGATGTGACGAAGGCATACTCGTTAGTGAGGGCCGGTGCGAAAGGTCGCGTCACCAGGCCGTGGCGCAGATAGGCGCTGGCAAGCAAACCATTGACCAGGGCGATCCCCAGCCCTCGGGCCGCAAACGCGCACGCCGCCGATACTGTATGCGCTTCGATCTGTACCATGGGGCGCACCCCCGCATGCACGAAAGCCGATTCGATGCACACGCGCGAGATGGTGCCCTGGCCGAGCAAAATCAGGGACTGGCCGCGCAAAAGGCCAGGCCCCAGGACCGGCACCCGCGCCAGCGGATGCGCCTCAGGCAGCACGCACACGGTTTCGCTCACCACCACCGAGTTGCACGTCAAGTCGGCGCGATCGAGCGGTACCCGCAGAAAGCCTCCATCGACTGCGCGCGAGGCGATCAGCGATTTGGCGACTTCCGAGGTGGGCGATTCCAGGGTCAACCTGACACGCGGGAAGCGCGCGCTGAAAGTGGCCACGATATCGGGCAGCACCGCTTCGGCAAAGCTGGGCGGCGCGACGAGTTTCAAGTGGCCGCAGCGGTATTCGCAGATGTCGCGCACCACGCTGTTGACGCGTTCAAGCGTGTTCAAAGACAGCTCTACCTCTTCGAACATCAGCATCCCGTCCTGGGTAGGCACGAGGCGACCGTGATCGCGGTAGAACAGTTCAAAGCCGATCATCTCTTCGAGTTGCGACAGCAGGCGGCTCACGGCCGGCTGGGTCATCCCCAGGATGCTGGCGGCGGCAGTAACTGAACCGGTTTCAACGATGGCATGAAATCCGCGTAGGGACTTGACGCTGATATGGTTCTTCATCGTGTCCTCCCCTCTTTACGCTGCCGGGTGGACCAGGTGGCACGCACTCCAGTGACCGGGAGCGCCCTCTAGCAGCACTGGAATATCGGTTTTGCAGCGCGCCATGGCATGCGGACAGCGCGGATGGAAGGCGCAGCCTCCAGGGGGATTTAGCGGACTAGGCAGTTCGCCCTGAATCGGCCGATGCTCGAGCACCTTGGTGTCAAGCCGCGGGGCGTCGGCAATCAGGGCCTGGGTATAGGGGTGCTGGGCGCGCGCGAAAATCGACTGCGTGTCGGCCATTTCAACGATGCGACCAAGGTACATGATGGCTACCCGGTCGGCCATGTACTCCACCACCGCGAGGTTATGACTAATAAATAGATAGGTCAATCCTTTCGACTCGCGCAAGTCCATGAACAGGTTGAGCACCTGGGCCTGAACCGACACATCCAGAGCTGACACGGCTTCGTCGCACACCACGAAGCGCGGATCGAGCGCAAGGGCGCGGGCGATGGCGATGCGCTGGCGCTGCCCTCCCGAGAACTGATGCGGGTAGCGGCTCGCGTAGCTCGGGTCGAGCCCGACCTGGCGCAGCAGGCCGGCTGCAAAGTCAGCGCTATCGGCCTTGCGCACCAGCCCGTGGTACTGCGCCGCTTCGGTCACCACCTGATCGATACGATGGCGCGGATTGAGCGAGGCATACGGATTTTGGAACACCATCTGGATCTTGAGATGGGTGGCAACACTGGGACGCGTGATGTCCGCGCCTTCGAAAGCCAGGCTGCCGGCGCTGGCCGGCAACAGCCCGGCAATCATGCGGCCCACAGTGGACTTGCCGCAGCCGGACTCGCCCACCAGGCCCAGCACCTCACCGCGCGCCACCTCCAGCGACACCTCGTTGACGGCGTACACCTTGCGCGGCGCACTCGCACCCAGGCCAATGGCAGCGGCGGCGCGCGCAAGCACTCCTTGTTTGAGGCTGAAGGTCTTGCTCAGGTTGGTCGTTGCAAGCATGGCAGTCATGGTCGGCCCAGGGGATGGAAACAGCGAAATTGGCGCTCATTGGCCAGCGTGACCTTGGGCGCGGCAACGCACGCCACGCTGGCCCGGCTGCAACGCGGCGCGAACGCACAGCCAGGTGGTAGCGCGAGCAATGGCGGGGTCGCACCCGGAATGGAAAACAGGCGCTTGCCGCGGCTGCCTGCCTGCGGTAGCGAATCGATCAAACCGCGCGTATAGGGATGGCGCGGGTTGTTGATGAGCTCGTCCACCGGCCCCTGCTCGATCACCCGTCCGGCGTACATGACGCACAAGTGGTCGGCCAGATCTTTCACCAGGCTGATATCGTGGGTGATCCAGAGCAGTGCCGTGCCGCTGGTGCGTACCAGCTGCTTCATTTCAAACAGGATCTGGCCCTGGATGGTGACGTCGAGCGCAGTGGTCGGTTCGTCAGCGATGATGAGGTCCGGTGCATTGATGATCGCGTTGGCAATGGCAACGCGCTGGCGCATGCCGCCGGAGAGCTCGTGCGGGTAGGCGCGCATGCGCTCGGCTGGCGCGGCAATGCCCACCCTTTTCAGCGCCGTGCACACCTGTTCGTCGATCTCGGCTTTGCCGGCGCGGCGGTGAATCGCCACCGTCTCGGCCAGCTGCGCTCCGATGCGCACGACCGGATTGAGCGACATCATGGGATCCTGGAACACCATGGCGATACGGTCGCCGCGTAGCTGGCTCCAGCGCTTTGCCGGTGCGCCTACCAGCTCTTCCCCATTGAAACGAATCGAGCCGCTTTCGATGCGGCCGGGCGGCTCGAGCAGGTTCATGAGCGAATACGCCGTGACCGATTTGCCCGAGCCCGATTCGCCCACGATGCCGAGCACCTTGCCCCGCTCGAGCGTAAACGATACCTGGTCAAGGGCCGTGACCACCCCGGCGCCGGTATGAAATTGCGTGACCAGCCGGTCGACTTCGAGTAATGCCATGATGGTTCCTTATGCGTCCAGTTTTGGATTGAGCACGACCCGCAGCTGGTCCCCGACGACGCTGATCGAGACCACCAGCAGCACCAGGGCCAAACCTGGGAACACGCTGATCCAGTACTGGTGCGACAACACGTAATCGAAACCATTCGAGATCAGCAGACCGAGCGAAGGCTCGGTCTGCGGCAGCCCGATCCCCAGAAAGCTCATCGTCGCTTCCAGCGTGATCGCATTGGCCATCTGATTGGTGGTGGTCACTACGAGCGGGGCCATACAGTTGGGGAGCATGTGGCGCAGCATCAGGCGATGCGCGGGCAGTCCCTGCCCCATTGCCGCTTCAATGTATTCCTTGTTACGTTCGACCATTGCCGAGCCGCGCACATTGCGGGCGAAGGTGGCCCACTGGACCAGTACCAGCGCCATCAGGGTCTTGTCCACGCCCTGCCCCAGCACGGCCAGCAATACCAGCGCGACCAGGATGGTGGGCAAACTCAGTTGGACGTCCACGATGCGCATCAGCACCGCGTCGACCGCGCCGCCGAAGTAGGCCGCCGTCAATCCAACCAGGGTTCCCAGCGCCAGCGCCACGAGCGCGCTGACCACGCCGATGCCAAGGCTGATGCGCAAGCCATAGAGAATGGCGCTTGCCACGTCGCGCCCCGCGCCGTCGGTACCTAGTAAGAATAACGTTGCCCCGTCGTCGCTCCAGGCGCCGGGAGCGCGCTCGTTCTGGGTAATCGTCACCTGCGCCAGGTCGTACGGATCCTGGGGCGCAATGAGCGGCGCGGCCAGCGCCAGCAGCATGAGCAGCGCCAGAAAGGCGGCAGCGATGACGCCAGGCCGGCGCCGCCCGAAACGGCGCGCCGTCAGGCGCCAGGGGCTCTCGGGCGGTGGCAGGAGAACGGGCGCGGAGGTGTCGGTCCCGGTGGCGACTCGGGACGTGATGGTCGGCGGTGCAGGCATATGCATCAGGCAGCTTTCGTGCGCAAGCGAGGATCGAGCACCAGGTACAGCACGTCGACCGTGAAATTAATCAGGACATAGAGCATCAGCACCACCATCAGGTAGGCTACGACGACCGGGCGATCCAGCTGCAGCAGCGAATCGATGATCAGTTTGCCCATGCCGGGCCAGGCAAAGATCGTTTCGGTGATCAGCGAGAACGCAATCAGATGGGCAAATTCAAGACCGAGCACGGTGACCACGGGGATCATGACGTTGGGCGCGATATGCCGCAGCATCAGGCGCCATGGCCCAACGCCCTTGGCACGGGCAAAGCGCACGTATTCGTGGTGTGCGACATCGCGCGTGCTGGCCTCGGTAATGCGCATGATCAGCGCAATGTTATGCAGCGCCAGAGTCAGAGCGGGAAGAAACAAGAACTTCATGCCGTCCAAGGTCAAAAAGCTCACCTGGATGCCCAGCAGCGACGTCGTCGGGCCGCGTCCGCCGGAGGGAAACCAGCCCAGCCCCACGGCAAACACCATGATCAGGATCATCCCCATCCAGAAGACCGGCACCGATACCCCAAGGATAGAGAAACCGGAAGCGAGCTTTTGCACCAGACTGCCAGGATGGAGTCCGGCCCAGATCCCAAAGGGTATGCCGATCAGCGCCGACAGCACCAGCGCCGCCACTGCCAGCTCGAACGTGGCCGGCATGCGCTCAAGGATCAGGGACACTGCGGGACGGTTGAACACGAAAGAGTTGCCCAGGTCGCCGTGCAGCGCATTGGTGAGAAAGCGCGCGTACTGATGGTGCACTGGGAGATCGAGCCCGAGCGATTTGGACGCCAGCGCAATCTCGGCCTGGGTAGCATCGGGGGCCACCAGCAGATAGACCGGGTCGCCGACCAGATTGATCCCAACGAATGCCAGGATCGACATCACAAACACTACCAACAGGCTTTGCAGCGACCGTCTGGCCAGCATATCAAGCATGGAATGCTCCTATCTTCTTTGACTTATTGCTTGGGGCGGACATTCATCGCCAGGGTAAAACCATCTGAACGAGGCAGGTAGGTCAGCCCGGGACGCATGGCCCACGCAGCCTTCAGGTGCAGCAGCGGCAAAATGGCAGCATCACCGAGGGCCAGCGCCGCGGCCTGCTTTTGCAGGTCTTCGCGCGCCACTGCGTCGATGGTCGATGCGGCGCGGCCGATCAGCGCGTCCACTTGCGGATTGCTGTAACGGCCCAGGTTGCTCACGCCGGTGCCTAAAGCGCGATCGTAGCTGTGGATGGTCGACGTCAGCCCGGTGATGGAATTGCCGGTCACGGCCGAGACGCCAAAGAGCAGCATGCTAAATTCTGGCACCCCGCCCTTGCCACCGGTCTGCGCGCGAGTCTGGAAGACTGCGAACGGCATGGTCGTAACGGCCGTGCGGATACCGACGCGGGTGAGCATCTGCGCCACCGCCTCGCACACCTTGGCGTCGTTGAGGTAGCGGTTATTGGTGCAGTGGATGGTGAGGCGAAAGCCCGCCGGGTAGCCGGCCTCGCGCAGCAGGGCGCGGGCTGCCGCGGCATCGTGGGCTGGCGGGGCGATGGTGTCGTCGTGTCCAAAAAAACCGGCCGGCACCATTTGTCCGGAGGCGATGGCGTCGCGTTTCATGACATGCCGGATGATGGCCTGGCGGTCGATCGCCAGGTTCAGCGCGCGCCGCACTTTGAGCATCTTTAACGGGTTGGCGGCAAGCCGCTCGCCATTATTCCCGGTCACATAGGGCGAATCGTCGCGAAACTGGTCCAGGCTCAGGTAATTGAGCATGTACGACGTGGCAGACACAATGTCGTAACCGCGAAACGCGTGTTCCATGTGGGTAGTGACATCGTTGACCAGGTCGACCGAACCAGACAGCAAGGCGGCGGCGCGGGCCGGCTCGCGCGGCACGAACAGCAGCGTCACCTTGTCCCAGGGCTCGGCCCCGCCCCAGTATCCAGCATGCTTGTGCAGTACGAGCTTCTGTCCGTGCGCCCAGCTGCCATAGCGGTAGGGCCCGGTGCCGACCGCGGCCCGCCCGTCAGCAAATCCACCTTCCGCGACGGTACCGAGCGCCCGCGGAAGGATCGCAATCAGGCCGACATTTTCGGGCAAGGTAGGACTGACCCGCTTGCTCTGCACCAGCACGGTAGACGGCCCGGTGATGCTGACCGATCGCACGTCCTTGAGATAGGTACGGAACGTGCGCGGCCCCGGCATGGCCATGGCGCGTTCGATGGAATACTTGACGTCGGCCGCGCTCAGTGGCGCCCCATTGTGAAAGCGGACATTCGGGCGCAGTGTGAATTCCCAGCTGGTCGGGTCCACCATGCGCCATGAGAGTGCCAGCCCAGGAACCGGACGCAAACTGCGGTCCTGCGCCACCAGCGACTCATAAACGTGCGCCAGGATGTTGCGGTTGGCGCCGTTGAGAATGTGGGGATCAGCCGAGGTCAGTTCAGCCTTGAGACCGATACTCAGATCGGCAGCACCTGCGCTTGCAATCACCCCGGCCAGCCAGGCGACTGAAATAAATCTCGCCGCGATGTTCATGATACTCGTCCCCTTGGTCGCCAGTTGTGCCTGGTGCGGCCGGGCGCGGCGACGACAAATCGTCACGTTCCCAGACCGCCCTGATGCCTGACGACATCATAGCGAGGGCTCGAGAGTCCGTCAATCTGTTTCACTAACAAATACAGTGTTTCATTAGATGATACAACTGCGAGAGGCAAGATGTTCCGTACGTCGAATCAGGCGTAGCCGAGCGCCTGCGAAAAACGGGCCGCACCAGCTTGCAGAATGGCGCCATAGCGCGTCACAGTGTCAGGCGGCACGCGTACGGAAGGCGCTGTCATCGACAGCGACGCCACGACATTGCCTCCGGCATCGAAAATCGGGGCGGCAACGGCGACCGTGTCAGCCGTCTTTTCCGAAATTGAAATACTGATTCCCTCTTCAAGAATCTTCTTGAGCTCTTTCTTCAATTCTGTGGCCGATGTAATGGTATTGGGGGTAAAGCGCTCGCGCTTGGCACCGAGCACCGCAACCTGCACTTCAGCGGGTGCATGGGCCAACAACAGCTTGCCAGAGGCGCCCACTGCCAACGGGCGCCGCTCCCCCATCTGGCTGTGAATCCGCACCGCGTGCGGTGAGTCCCACCAAGCCACGCATACAGTCTCAAATCCGTCCCGGATACGCACCAACACGCTCTCGTTGCATTCGCGCCCAACCTGGTCGAGCAGCTTTCCAGCCACGTTGATCAATGTCAGCTGGCCCTGTGCGGAAGTGCCGAGAATCAGCGCGCGGTAGCCAAGGCTGTAGGTCGCCATGGGCATCTGGCGTTGGACAAGTCCACTCTCTTCAAGCGTGGTGAGGAGCCGGTAGGCACGCGCTTTGGTGTTACCGGATCGCTTGGCCAGTTCGGTGACGCCGTTGCCGGACTGTTCGGCTACCAAAAACAGCAGCTCGATCGCCTTGCTTACCGCATCGACGGTATAACTCATGTGCTTCCTTTGTGTGTAAGTGCGCAGCGCCGCATTGGCCCTGCCAACCGGATTCTGGCAGATGCGCAACGCGCTGTCAGCAATCATGGTCTCCGGCTGACACCAGGATATCCGCCGGCAAGAACATTGTATGAGGTGCTTAATAGAACCATGCCATCAGCGGATGACGAAGCCTTAGTGGCGATGTGACATCAATCAGACAGGACAAAGCGGAGTCCACTGCTCACAATACAGCGGAGAAGGTCTCCCATGTATGACTCGTTGAAGGGCGCATGCTCGCGCAATTTGCAGTGCGCTCGACTAGGTGGATGGCCCAAAAATGATTCGCGGACAATCTTTGGTAGCTCGTAATCGTCCAAGCCGTGGTGCGCTTGCCGTTCGTGATTGTTACCACCTCATGGACCAGCTCACTGGCCTCTAGCCTGATTTCGTACCAGGGATAGAACACGCTTATTAAATTCCATCAATCCGCCAAAGGCGCTTGCTCTAGAGTCTGCAGGGCCTGCAATGCCATGATACGGATGCTTTGATAGGACCTGGCTGACGCGATGAAGCGCCCGTTGTGGCAGAAAATGGCATCGTCTACCCCGGTAACGGCAGATAGTTGCGTGTCGCGCAAACCGGCCCATGCCGCTGGCAAATCGGCGCGCGCGGCGAAACTGTCGGGGCTAACCGGGACCGTGTGGATGGTGTGGCGCTCCTCAGCAATACT
Source organism: Pseudomonadota bacterium (assembly GCA_040385745.1). Lineage (GTDB taxonomy): Bacteria > Pseudomonadota > Gammaproteobacteria > Burkholderiales > Burkholderiaceae_D > Telluria_A. Next base: position 15,111 of record JAZKGU010000137.1, on the reverse strand, counting down.
GTAGCTGATTACAAATAGAACCTTGGGCATTTCCTTACGCACGACCTGCGTCCACGGCAGCGCGCCATTTTTCAGAAACAACAGCTTGCCGTCCTCGAGTACTTCCCCCTGCCGCACCTGCTCGACGGAAAGCCAGGCGCCCACGCGGTACTTCACGGCATTGATCATAATGTCGGTGAGCATTGCCACGGCCTTCATGAACTGACTGAGCCGGTACGCATCGGTCGCCTCGCCGTAGCCCAGGCGTTGCTCATCGAGCCAGTTCGGGTTAAAACCGCTGACCACTGCCGACAATCCATATCCACCTGGTGCATTCTTGGCCGCGCCCACATCGGATAAGTCCAGGTACTGCACTATATCTTCATCAATTGCGTAAGCTAATTCTGCCGCTTTGCGATCGGACGGACGCTGACCTGTGTGCGCGAGCGCAATAGCGCTGACGCATTGGGCACCGCAGTGCTTCCACACCAGGCCGGCGCTGGCATAGGGCACGCCGGTGGGCCTGGCGCCATCGAAGCCTTTTTGGTGATGGTCGAAACGCCCGGCCTCCGCGTCCCATCTGCCGCCGACATCGACTGCGAAATCCGCGGCTTCGACCAGGGCCTCGTCCCGCGTGCGCACCACCTCTGCCGTGGGATGCAAAATCTTTAGCGCCGCGACCGCCCAAGCGTCGTCAGCGTGAAACTTGCCGCTATGCGTCACTATCACCATGGTGTACTGTCCTCTGCTTTTTTTTATCGCGTTCCATCGGCCATGCCGGTGTTGAATCGGAATGATACCGGTTCGGGGCGTTGAGAATCTTCACATACCACGACTACGAGGTCGCCTTGCGCGTGGCAGCATCGATTTCCATCCCGGTAATAGTCATCACGCCGTCGCCCATGAACAGCACCACCGCGTCATAGGGCTCCAGTGTGATCCCGGTTCCCGCCAGATTCAATATGCGCGCCTTTCTCACCGGGCGCCGTAGGCGCGGGTCATGCGACGCGTGCAGCGACAGGATACCCTCATGGCTTGGCGCGAGCGTCATGGCCAGGTGTCGGGCCAGCGGAGTGCCCGCCCTCTTCATGCATCTTGGCCGGAATCACGCACATCAGTTTTCAGGACCAATAATCTAGCAGCTGGCCGATACGCCCGCGCTCGAGCGCTGCTGGTGCCGTGACGCCAGGTGCCGCCGGAGTGGCAGCAACCGCGGTTTCCTGCGTTACCGGGTGCTGGCGCGTGCGCTGGAGGGCCGGGATGTAGCTGCTAACGCTTCCCCGCGCGCCGGAGGGCAGCCATCTCGCGCTGTGGCTGACAGGCAGCGCGAATGCCTACGCAGATGCCCCCGACGAGGCAATCACAAGCGCCGAGCCCGAGCAGGGCCATCACGGCGCGCCCTTGATTACGTTGGTGGGCAATGGCTTGCCCGCTTGCGCTATCCCCTTGCATGAACGCGCCGGGGCGCTACCCTACAGGGACGGCCCTGCTTGTGCGCACAGTAACTGGAGACATCATGCACGCCCTCATCAAACTGAAAGACAGCGTTCTGCTCCTCCTGGCAGGATGCCTTGCTGCCATCCTCGCCGGCCTGTTCTGGTACCAGTTGGGCGAAGTGGCGTTCACGGTGTTCAATGCCTTCGTGATCATCGCCCTGGTCCTCAATAACCGGGCCCTGCGCGCGAAGGTGGGCAAGGCGCAGGGCAAAGAGCCTTGACGCAGAACCATCAGCGCCACCCGTTGCGCGGCACGATGGCGCGGCGCCAGGCCTGTGCGCCACTTACGAAGGCCGCTGGCATAGCTTCCCAATGCCGGTATACGCTGCCGCGCACTGGTCAAAGGTCATCTGGCGCGCCCGACGCAAGGTGGCCGCGTCGGCCGTACGACGGCGTTCATCCAGCGTATCTTGCTTTCAGAGATCGCCGTGCGGCATTCACGGACTTTCTCGCGCGCTGAGGCCATGTCGACGCTTAAGAGCGGACTCAAGCCCATCTCTCGATGGCGGTCACCGCTTCTGTAACGAAACAGCCAGCTTTTTGAACCAGAGGGCGACACTTGCAACGCCAGCCCGCCGTCGACCCTGTAATAGTCCGGCTCTCTGAGTTTCAGGATCCCTAGAACGGTAATCCTGTTGAGATGCAATGCCATTGTCACGGGGGAATGGACGGAAACCCGATTTAACTGGCGCACCGCCCATGGCGCTTTGACGGTTCCGCGATGCATCGCCCCCTCGGAAATATCCGGGCGTTGAACGGGGAATGCCTCGCCCGCATTTGAACTCTGGCCCGAATCCTACCCCCCCGCCTCCCCCCCCCCACATGATGCGGCTTTGGGCGGATTCCGGCGGACTCTGCCGGACGATCAAAAAGCCGCTTCTCCCTATGAAACGGGCGAAAAAAAAGCTCCCGTGAGGGAGCTTTTATTCAAATACTGGCGGAGACGGTGGGATTCGAACCCACGATACAGGTATAAGCCGTATGCATCCTTAGCAGGGATGTGCCTTCGGCCACTCGGCCACGTCTCCTTTCTTACCCGGAAAACTTCACCAGATCAGAAGACCGCAATGGTACCGGCTGGGAGCCGGTTTGGTCAATGGAGCACGACCATTTTTCATGAAAAAAGTTAAGCTTTTTCCAAATCAAAGGCCTTGTGCAGGGCGCGCACGGCCAGTTCCATGTATTTTTCGTCAATCAGGACGGAAATCTTGATCTCGGACGTAGAGATCATGAGGATGTTAATCCCCTCTTCCGACAGCGTGCGGAACATTTGCGATGCCACGCCCACATGGCTACGCATCCCCACGCCGACCACCGACACTTTCGACACCTTGGCGTCGCCCACGACACTAATCGCGCCGATCTCGCCCTTGACGTTCTCCAGCACGCCCATGGCCTTGGCATATTCGCCGCGCGTCACGGTAAACGTAAAGTCGGTCTTGCCTTCCACCGACTGGTTCTGGATGATCATGTCGACTTCGATGTTGGCATCGGCGACCGGTCCCAGGATGTGATACGCAATGCCTGGCTTGTCGGGCACGCCCAGGATGGTGATTTTGGCCTCGTCGCGGTTGAACGCGATTCCGGAGATGACGGCTTGTTCCATGTGTGTATCTTCCTCAAACGAAATCAGGGTACCCGAGTTGGCTTCTTCCTCGAGCGGCATCAGGGGATCGGTCAGCGACGACAGCACCCGGGTCGGAACGCGGTAGTTACCCGCAAACTCCACCGAACGGCTCTGCAGCACTTTGGAACCGAGCGAGGCCAGTTCCAGCATTTCTTCAAACGTGATCGTCTTCAGGCGACGCGCTTCCGAGACCACGCGCGGATCAGTTGTGTAGACACCATCCACGTCGGTATAAATCAGGCACTCTTCAGCCTTCATGGCCGCAGCAATGGCCACTGCCGAGGTATCCGAGCCGCCGCGGCCGAGGGTGGTGATGTTGCCGGCGTCGTCGATGCCCTGGAAACCGGTAATAATGACAATTTTGCCCGCTGCCAGGTCTGCCTTGACCTTGGTGTCATCAATCGATTCGATCCGTGCCTTGGTGTAGGAGGAATCGGTCTTGATCGGCACCTGCCAGCCCGCGTAGGACACGGCCGGCTTGCCGATCGCCTGCAGCGCCATCGACAGCAGGCCGACGGAAACTTGTTCGCCTGTGGAAGCAATCATGTCCAGTTCGCGCGGATCAGGGTGTTCCATCAATTGCTTGGCCAGCCCGATCAAACGGTTAGTTTCACCCGACATGGCAGACGGCACAACAATGATCTGATGGCCGGCGTCATGCCACTTGGCGACCCGGATCGCAACGTTCTTGATGCGGTCCGTCGAACCCATCGACGTTCCGCCGTATTTGTGGACGATTAATGCCATAACAGTGAAGTTTCCGCTCAATAAGAATAAAAAGAAGGTCTTTACTCTACATGTTGCGGTGCAAAAAAACAAGGCGACGGCGGGCAAAAACCTATACGTTATTAGTATAAGGAAATTACGATTTTACCTAGTTAGCCTGCCGCGTCTGCTACCCAGCGCAGGGCGATGAAGGGGCCGGAACCGGTCCCGAAGTGGTGGCAATCCATGCCAATGCCGGCCGCAAAGACCAGGCTCTTGCCTGCGTTTACTACGGGCAAGCGCTCGCGCTCCCACGCCGGCACATCGGCGGCCTGATAGTGGTATTTGAGCGGACGCGTGGGCCGATTGGCGGCCGGCTTGAGACGTTCGCCGCCCTTGCGAAAATCGATCACTAGCTTTTGCTCGCGTAGCCAGGCCGGATCCACGCCCTGCTCCGCCTCGTCGAAATGCAGCACGCCGCCGTAGGACGGAAATTGCATGCTTGCAGCACCCGTCCACACGAACTTTTCGCCTTCCTTGACGATCACACCTTCATCGTCGGGATCACGCTGACCGGCCAGCTCGGTCAGCTTGGGGGTAATGTACAGGCGGTCTCGGTGGCGCCGAATGTGGCAGTCGGGATGCGTCACGAGCAGTTGTGCGTCGGGGCGCGCTTCCACCAGTTGCACCAGCATTTCGCTGAGCCAGGCGGTCGAGGGCATGCGCAGCGAGCGCAAGGCGAACCAGTGGCGCAGCATGTTATAGCTGCGGTCGGTGCTCATTGTGCGCAGCTTGCCCACGTCCAGGCAATCGCCTAGCAGACTGGCAGCCAGGTCTTGCTCGGCCATTTCGGTCAGCAGGCGCTGGGCAGACTGGGCATGGGCGGCGCTGCGGGCAAAACGCTCCTGATAACCGGGAAAGGCTTGCGCAAGCGCCGGCATTACCTGGTAGCGCAGGGCGTTGCGGGCGTAGCGCGGGTGCGTATTCGATTCGTCTTCGACATAGGCGATGGCGTGTTCGGCCACATAGGCTTCGAGCTGTTCGCGCGATACGGGCAACAAGGGGCGTGCCATGACCAGGTCGGAGTTGGCCAGCAGTTCGGGAGCGGAATTGGCACTGTCCATGCCCGACAATCCGGCCGTGCCAGAGCCACGCAGTAATTGCAGCAGGACTGTTTCGGCCTGGTCATCAAGGTGGTGGGCGGTGAGCAGCAGGGGCACGCCGTGGCTGCGGCACATTGCGCCAAGCGAAGCGTAGCGCAGCTTGCGGGCGGCCGCTTCCACGCCGGACTTTCCTTTTTCTAGCACCACGCGCGTGGCCTTGAACTGAACGCCGAGGGCGCCGGCCATGTTCTCGCAATGGGCCAGCCATTGGTCGGCGTTGGGGCTGATGCCATGGTGGACGTGGAATGCGAACAGGGGGATTGCGTGTTGCTGGCTGTACGCGTGTGCTGCGTGGAGCAAGGCTGACGAGTCAAGGCCGCCACTGTAGGCAATGGCGATTGGGGCTGTGGAATTGCCGCGCAGCTTGTCGATTGCCTTCGCAAAAGTTGCCGAAATATTGCCGGGGGATTTGGAGGTTTGCGAGGCAGTCATTGGACAAATCGAATATGTGGCAACGCCACAATGATAAACGTCTCCCTTGCGGTGATGAGGGCCACACCACCAATGATCTGCGGTGCTATGGGCCCTCGCCTTCGCAAGGGAGACGGTAATTTTTGGGTGGCGGTCAGCAGTTTGGCTGACAGCCATCCGGCGGTGTGGAAAACCCGCGGCTTTACTCTTCGGCTGGCGTGGTTTCCTTGAACTTACCGTAGCTCATCAACTTCTGGTGACGGGCTTCGAGCAGATCTTTGGTTTTCATGCCCTGGAACTGGCGCAGCGTATCGGCCAGCGCGCGCTTGAGCATGACGGCCATCTGCTTGGGATCGCGATGCGCGCCGCCCAGCGGTTCGTTGATGATCTTGTCGATCAGGCCCATGGCTTTGAGGCGATGCGCGGTCAGGCCAAGGGCGTCGGCCGCATCGGAAGCGCGCTCCGAGGTTTTCCACAGGATCGAGGCGCAGCCTTCCGGCGAAATCACCGAATAGGTTGCGTATTGCAGCATCAGCACAGCGTCGCCGACTGCGATGGCCAAAGCGCCGCCCGAGCCGCCCTCGCCGATGATGGTTGCGATCAGCGGCACTTTGAGTTCGGCCATGACGTACAGGTTGTGGCCGATCGCCTCGGACTGGCCACGCTCTTCAGCATCGATGCCGGGAAACGCGCCCGGTGTATCGACAAAAGTAAAAATCGGCAGGCCGAATTTTTCTGCCAGCTTCATCAGGCGCATGGCCTTGCGATAGCCTTCCGGCTTGGGCATGCCGAAGTTGCGCATGGCGCGCTCTTTGGTGTCGCGCCCTTTCTGGTGACCGATGACCATGCACGCCTGGCCATTAAAGCGTGCCAGGCCGCCCACGATGGACAGGTCATCCGCGTAGGAGCGGTCGCCATGCAATTCGTGGAAGTCAGTAAAGATTTCATTCACATAGTCCATGGTGTAAGGACGCTGCGGATGACGGGCAATTTGGGAAACTTGCCATGGCGTGAGCTTGGCGTAGATATCTTTGGTCAGTTGCTGGCTTTTCTTGGCCAGGCGGTCGATTTCTTCCGAGATATCGACAGCCGAGTCGTCCTGGACGAAACGCAGTTCTTCGATTTTCGAATCGAGTTCTGCAATTGGCTGTTCAAAATTGAGGAAAGTTGTTTTAATCATTCTGCCTCCGGGGATTGTTACAGGGCCGCAACGAATCCTGCCGCGCGGCCAATACAGGCGCTATTCTACCGGAACAGGGTCCAGGGAACGCCACAAATACCATGTTGCTACCGTTCGCCAAGGTTCCCAGTTGGCCGAGACCTCGCGCGCATCGCTGCGCGACACCGGTTCGCCCGAGAAGTAATTCTGGCTGATGCCCAGGATGAGACCCGGGTCGTCCAAAGGCAACACATTGGGACGGAGCAGATTAAATATCAGAAACATCTCCGCTGTCCAGCGTCCGATGCCCCGAATTTGTACTAACTCGGCAATGACGGCCTCGTCGTCCATTTCAGCCCACTGGCTGGCATGCACGCGCTTGCTCTTGAAATGGTCGGCCAGGTCGAGGATGTATTCGGTCTTGCGCTTCGACAGGCCACAGGCCGCGAGTTGCTCGCCGCCTGCCTTGATCACCAGCGCCGGCGTCAGCTTGGGGCAAACAGTCAGCAGCTTGTTCCAGGCCAGATCGGCCGCCTTGCTGCTCACCTGCTGCCCCACTACCGAACGCGCGAGCGTCGTGAACGGGTCACCATGGCCCACCAGGTGCAAGTCGCCAAATTGCGGGATGAGCTTTTTCATGATGCGGTCGCGCTTCATGAGTTCGGCTTTGGCTTGTTCCCAGTACGCAGGCACCTCCAGTATCAGCGAGGTGGTACCCGCTGTGTCCTTGTGCAGCGCCATCATGCCCGGCGCCAATTGGTAGTGCCGTCCGGCTTGTCTTCCAGGACAATGCCCGCTGCCAGCAGCTCGGCGCGAATCTTGTCCGACTCGGCAAAATTGCGTGCCTTCTTGGCAGCGCTGCGCGCTTCGATCAGGCTCTGAATGGCCTCGGGCGATTGCTCGCCGGCGCCACCTTGCAGAAACTGCTGAGGGCTGCGTTCGAGCAGGCCAATCACTGCGGCCAGCGCTTTGAACTGGCGCGCCTGCGCCACCGATTTGCTCTTGTTCAGCTCAGTCGCGAGGTCGAACAGCGCGGCAATGGCGACTGGCGTATTGAAGTCGTCATCCATGGCTTCGCGAAAGCGCACAGCATGGGCTTCATCCCAGTCCACCGCTACCGCGTCGTCGCCCAGCTCGATGCCGGACAAGGCCGTATACAAGCGCGTCAGCGCGACCTTGGAATCTTCCAGGTGCACGTCGGAGTAATTGAGCGGGCTGCGATAATGCGCACGCAGGATGAAAAAGCGAATGACTTCGGCGTCGAATTTCTTCAGTACGTCGCGGATGGTGAAAAAATTACCCAGCGACTTGGACATCTTCTCGTTATCGACGCGCACAAAGCCGTTATGCACCCAAAAATTGGCCATGGTGCCGCCATGCGCACCTTCCGATTGGGCGATCTCGTTTTCGTGGTGCGGAAACTGCAGGTCGGCGCCGCCGCCGTGGATGTCGAAGTGCTTGCCCAGGGTGGCGCACGACATGGCCGAGCATTCAATATGCCAGCCCGGCCGGCCACTGCCCCATTTCGAATCCCATTTCACTTCGTCCGGTTCGGACTCCTTGGACGACTTCCACAGCACGAAATCGAGCGGATCGCGCTTGCCGGTATTGACGTCCACGCGTTCCCCGGCGCGCAGGTCTTCCAGCGACTTGCCCGATAATTTGCCGTAACCTTCAAATCCGCGCACTGCGTAATTGACGTCGCCATCGGCACCTTGATAGGCCAGGCCTTTTTGCTCGAGCAGCTCGATAATGCCCAGCATCTGCGGCACGTATTCGGTAGCATGCGGCACCACGTCGGGCGCCAGGATGCCCAGCGCCGAGGTGTCTTCATCCATGAGTTTTTCGAAGCGCGAAGTAAGCGAATGAATCGACTCACCGTTTTCGACTGCGCGCTTGATGATCTTGTCGTCGATGTCGGTAATGTTGCGGACATAGTTGACCTGATAGCCGGACGCCTTGAGCCAGCGATACACCACATCGAAGGCCATCATCATGCGCGCATGGCCGATATGGCAGTAGTCGTAGATCGTCATGCCGCACACATACATGCCTGCCTTGCCTGACTCGATCGGAACGAAAAGCTGCTTGTCACGCGCGAGCGTGTTGTATATCTTTAGTTGGCTCATCAGGTTTTTACTTGTAGACAGAGGTTGGGCGACTGGGCAATACGATAAGCGGGCGCGTTCGCCGCTGGGGCGCGCACCAATCAATCGGGAATTGCTTCGAGATCGCCAGGACAGTCTGTCTAGTTCTTATTTGATAGAATGGGACGTTCTGGGCAAAGTATAGCATTGATAAAATCCCCACTGGCCGCATATGGTTCAGGTTTATTTTTGCGTGAAAGGCTTGACAGCCGATCCGCCACTTTATATCAAACACTCAACGTCAAGGAAGCAAAAATGAAAGACTCGATCTTCTTCAAAATGCCAATCGTCGCCCGCTTCCTGACCGTGTTTTGCGGCTTGACGCTCTCCAGCGCGGTTCTTGCGGCCGAAGCGCCCCAAGTCAAATTAGACACCACCATGGGCGAGATTGTCCTTGAACTCGATCAGGAAAAGGCGCCCAAAACCGTCGCCAACTTCCTTCAGTACGTGAAGAGTGGCCATTACAAGGGCGTGGTATTCCACCGCGTGATCGACGGCTTCATGATTCAGACCGGCGGCATGGACGCCAAACTGGTGACCCGCAAAACCAATAAGCCAATCAAGAACGAATCGATGAATGGCCTGCAGAACGTGACCTATTCGGTCGCCATGGCGCGCACCGCCAATCCAGACTCGGCCACTTCCCAGTTCTTCATCAACGTGGCCGACAACACCGGCCTCGATTACCCGGGCAAGGACGGCTTTGGCTACACGGTATTTGGCAAGGTCGTGTCGGGCCAGGAAGTGGTCGACAAGATCAAGGGCGTGGTCGTGGACGACGTGAAGGGCATGCAGAACGTGCCGGTCGTGCCGATCACTATCAAGTCCGCCAAGGTCGTCAAGAACTGAATTCGCGATGTAAAATACCGGGTGCTGAAAACGCTTCCTCCAACAAGAACCCAACTTACAGGATCCATTATGGCCGTACTGATCACCACCAACATGGGCAATATCACCGTTGAACTCGACGCAGAAAAAGCGCCGAAGTCGGTTGCCAACTTCCTCGACTACGTCAACAAGGGTCATTACAACAACACGATTTTTCACCGTGTGATTGGCGACTTCATGATCCAGGGCGGCGGTTTCGAGCCAGGCATGAAACAAAAGCCAGCCGACCAGACCGTTGAAAACGAAGGCAAGAACGGCCTGAAGAACGATACCTACACGCTGGCAATGGCGCGTACCTCGGACCCGCATTCGGCCTCGGCGCAGTTCTTCATCAACGTCAAGAACAACAGCTTCCTCGACTATCCAGGTCAGGACGGCTGGGGCTATGCAGTCTTCGGTAAAGTCAGCGAAGGCAAAGACGTGGTCGATGCGATCCGCAAGGTCAAGACCACCCGCAGCGGCATGTTTGCCGACGTGCCGGTCGAGCCAGTGATCATCGAAAAAATCGAAGTACTGTAATGCCGTCCGGGCATTCGATTCCGGCGCCGCTGCGATGACAATGCCCGCGCGCACTCTTGCGCTTTTCATCTCCGACCTGCACCTGCAGCCATCGTACCCGCACACTTGTGCTGCCTTCTTTGCTTTTCTGGAAGAACGGGCGATGGCTGCGCAGGCGCTGTACCTGCTCGGCGACGTATTCGAGTATTGGGCCGGCGACGACGATATCGATCTGCCCTTTCATCAAGCCATCGTCAGCAATCTGCGCCGCGTGAGCGATGCCGGCGTTGCCGTGTACTGGCTGGCGGGCAACCGCGATTTTCTGGTCGGCTCGGCATTCGCCAACGCTGCTGGCCTGACGCTGCTGGAAGAACCCCATGTGATCGAGCTGGCTGGCCATCGCGTGACCCTGGTGCATGGCGACGCCCAATGCACCGGCGACGACAAGTACATGGCCTTTCGCGCCCAGGTGCGCGACCCAGCTTGGCAGCGGCAGTTCCTGGACATGCCGCTGGCGCAGCGCAAGGCCATCATTGCCGGCATGCGCGAAGGCAGCAAGGCTGCCCACGCGGGCAAGACCATGGAGATCATGGATGTCACGCCGCAAGCCGTGGCCGAACTGCACGCGACAAGCGCCAGCGACATCATCATTCACGGCCACACGCATCGCCCGGCGCTGCACAAGGCCGACGGCAAGCTGCGCTACGTGCTGCCGGACTGGGAAGTCGACGCCCTGCCCCCGCGCGGCGGCTGGATCTCGATCACCTCCGACGCTGCGATCACACGCTTCGACCTGGACGGCAAACCGCTAGCATGAGCAATCGCCAACACAATGCAAATGATTCTCATTTGTGATAATCTAATTTCACACTCATCACTATTCCCATCGCCATGACCCATCTGAAACCTGTTGTGATCGCCGCCATGCTGACCGTTGCGGGCGCCGCCCACGCGCAGCAAGCTGAACTGAATCTGTACTCGGCCCGTCATTATCAAACCGACGAAGCGCTGTATTCCAACTTCACCAAGCAGACCGGCATCAAGATCAACCGCATTGAAGCGGGCGAAAACGAACTGATGGAACGCATCAAGAACGAAGGCGCCAACAGCCCGGCCGACGTGTTCATTACCGTCGACGCGGCGCGCCTGGCAAAGGCCGACGAGCTGAATTTGTTCACCCCGGTGAAATCAAAAATTCTCGAAGCGCGCATTCCGGCGCACCTGCGCACCGAGGACTGGTACGCTTTCTCGACCCGCGCCCGCGTCATCGTCTACAACAAGGAAACTGTCAATCCTGCCGACATCCAGAACTACGAAGACCTGGCCGACCCCAAGCTCAAGGGCAAAGTCTGCGTGCGTTCCGGCTCCCATCCTTACAATCTCTCGCTCGGCGCAGCGGTGCTCGAACGCCTGGGCGAAGCAAAAACCGAAGCCTGGGCCAAGGGCCTGGTGGCCAATTTCGCGCGCGCCCCAAAAGGCGGCGACACCGACCAGATCAAGGCAGTCGCAGCCGGCGAATGTGGCGTGGCGCTGGCCAATACCTACTACGTCGCACGCATGATGCGTTCGGAAAAACCGGAAGACAAGAAGGTCGTTGCCAACATCGGCGTGGTATGGCCGAACCAGAAAACTGTTGGCACGCACGTGAATATCTCCGGTGGCGGCGTGCTCAAGCACGCGCCGCACAAGGAAGCGGCCGTCAAGTTTCTCGAGTATCTGGCATCGGACCAGGCCCAGTTGTATTTCGCTGACGGTAACAACGAATGGCCAGTGGTCGCGAACCTGAAATTCAACAACCCGGGTCTGGAAAAACTGGGCCAGTTCAAGGCCGACACTCTGCACGTGGGCAAACTGTCCAAGAATCAGCCGACGGTGCAAAAGGTGTTTGACCGGGCCGGCTGGAAGTAAATCAGCAAGCTTAGTGCTGCCGGCTCCTGGCGATCTGCCAGGAGACCAGAATCAGCGGCAGCACCCCTACCGCAACAATCGCCAGTGATGCCGTCGAGGCCTCGGTCAATCGTTCGTCCGAGGCCAGCGTGTAGGCCTGGGTCGCCAGCGTGTCGAAGTTAAACGGCCGCATCACCAGCGTGGCGGGCAGCTCTTTCATCACGTCCACAAACACCAGCAAGCCAGCCGTGAGCAAACTGCCGCGCAGCAGCGGCAGGTGCACGCGCCACAGCGTCTCCAGGTGGCCGAAGCCGAGCGAACGCGCGGCATCGTCCATAGTCGAGGTCACCTTGGCCAGGCTGGTCTCCACTGTCTGCAGCGATACAGTCAGAAAACGCACCAGGTAGGCATACACCAGCGCCGCGATGCCGCCTGTGAGCAGCAGACCGGGATTGCTGCCGGTGTGGGTCTGGATCAGCGCCGCCAGCCAGGTGTCAAGGCGCGTCACCGGAATCAAGATACCCACGGCGATCACCGAGCCAGGCACCGCGTACCCCAGGCCCACGATGCGGTTGACGATGCGCGGCAGCAGGTGGCGTGTCATGCGCGCCGCGTACGCCAGCAACAGCGCCACCACGACCGCGGCAAACGCCGTCACCGCGGCCAGCACGAAGCTGTTGCGGGCCAGTTGCACGAAGCGCTCGCCAAACTGGGCGTCGCCTTCACTCAGTGCCATGTGCAGCAGCGTACCGGCGGGGATCAAGAAGCCCAGCGCCAGCGGCAGCAGGCAGGCCAGCACCGCGCCCACGGCCTTGATGCCATGCAGGCGGTAGCCCGGCATGGGCCGGATGCGGCCCGTGGTGTTATTGAAGCGCGCGCGCCCGCGCGAAAAACGCTCCAGAAACAGCACCAGCGCCACAAAAGCGAGCAGCATGGCGGCCAGCTGCGCCGCCGCGACCCGGTCACCCAGCGAAAACCAGGCGCGGTAGATACCGCTGGTGAAAGTGGGCACGCCGAAGTACGCAACGGCGCCGTAATCGGCCAGCGTTTCCATCAGCGCGAGCGCCGTGCCGGCGGCGATGGCGGGACGCGCCAGCGGCAGCGAAATACGAAAAAAATTCTGCCACGGTCCCAGTCCCAGCGAGCGCCCTACTTCGAGTATGCCGCTGGCGCGCTCCAGAAAGGCCGCGCGCGCCAGCAAATACACGTAGGGGTATAGCACGAAGACAAACACCACGACCGCACCGCCCACCGTACGCACGTCGGGAAACCAGTACTGGCCGGCGCGCACATTGAAACTCTCGCGTATCCAGCTCTGCACCGGGCCCACGAACTGCAGCAGGTCGGTATAAGCGTAAGCCATCACGTAGGCCGGCACCGCCAGCGGCAGCACCAGCGCCCACTCAAATACGCGCCGTCCGGGAAAATCATGAATGCTGACCAGCCACGCGGTCGATACGCCGACCAGCATCACGCCCAGCCCCACGCCCAGGCACAGGATGAAGGTGTTGAGGATGTAGTCTGGCAGCACCGTGGACACCAGGTGGCTCCAGGTGTCGCCAGATCCGCCCAGCAGCAAATTGGCGGTGACGCTGACAATTGGCACGGCAATGAATAGCGCCACGACCAGAGCCGCCACGACCAGCGCGGAAAAGCCGCGGCGCTGGCGTCGCATCAGGGCGGAGAAACCGGGGATCTGCAAAGTCGCGTCCAGATGAAAATGAGAATTATAATGGATAGTCTTCTCATTAAAGCTTTCCATGCCGCTACTTAAGCTCGACCATATTTCGTATTCCCACGGCCAGCACAAAGTGGTCGACCAGCTATCGCTGCAGTTACAGGCCGGCGAAATTGGCTGCCTGCTCGGCCCTTCCGGCTGCGGCAAGACCACCGTGTTGCGCTGCATCGCCGGTTTCGAACATGTCAGCGCGGGCAGCATCTACGTCGAGAACAAGCTCATTGGCAGCAGCGATTTTCACCAGAGCGCCGAGCAGCGCCGCATCGGCATGGTGTTCCAGGACTACGCACTGTTTCCCCATCTTTCGGTGGCCGGCAATATCGGCTTCGGCCTGCGCAGCGGCGCGGCCAGCACGCGCGATGCCCGCGTGGCCGAGTTGCTGACCACGGTCGGCCTGGCTGGTCAGGGCAAGAAATTCCCGCATGAGTTGTCGGGCGGCCAGCAGCAGCGCGTTGCGCTGGCGCGCGCGCTGGCGCCGCGTCCGCGCCTGCTGCTGCTGGACGAACCATTCTCCAATCTCGACGTCGATCTGCGCGAGCGCCTGGCGCTGGAGGTGCGCGACATCCTGCGCAGCGAGGGCACTACCGCGATCCTGGTCACCCACGACCAGCACGAAGCCTTTGCCCTGGCCGACCAGATCGGGGTCATGTACGAAGGCCGCATCCAGCAGTGGGACACGCCTTACAACCTCTACCACCGGCCGCATAACCGCTTCGTGGCTGACTTCGTGGGCCAGGGCGTGTTCCTGCCGGGCCAGCGCGATGACGATCAGCGCATCCAGATCGAACTGGGGCGCCTGTCCGCCTCCGGCCCCGATGCTGCCGACGCGCGCAGCGTGCAGGTGCTGCTGCGCCCGGACGACGTGGTGCACGACGACGCCAGCGCCCAGCAGGCCGAAGTGGTGGCCAAGGCGTTTCGCGGGGCAGAATTCCTTTACACTTTGCGCCTGCCCAGCGGCGCCCTGGTCCTGTCGATGGTGCCCAGCCATCACAACCACGCCATTGGCGAGATGATCGGTATCCGCCTGGATGTCGACCACGTCGTCGCCTTTCCCGCCTGACCGTCTAAAAACATGCATACCCAAAAGTTGTTGACTTGTCGATTTGTAGTGTTATAGTTCACTACAACACCACTTCGATACTTCACCAAACAGGAGGAAGCATGTTCCACCGAAATGACACCAGCCGGGAGAGTCAGACATGACGATCGGCTGGAATGACAACACCCCCATATACCGCCAGCTCAAGGACCGGGTGATCGGCATGATGCTCGACGGCGCGCTCAAGGCTGGCGATGCCCTGCCCTCGGTGCGCCAGGTAGCGGCCGACTATCAGCTCAATCCGATCACCGTATCCAAGGCATACCAGGAACTGGTCGACGAAAACCTTGTAGAAAAAAGAAGGGGAATAGGCA
>JAZKGU010000136.1:0-6381 GCA_040385745.1 Pseudomonadota bacterium | reverse complement strand
CAGGCGCGGCAGCTCCTTGCTGTAGTCCTTGGGCAGGTGGCGGCGCGCGGTGCGAATCTGTTCTTCGATCAGGTAAAAATTATCGAGCAGCCATTCGGAAGCCGGCGTGATCTGGCGCCCGGCCTTGATGGCGGCGGTCAGCTCCGTGCAGGTCTGCGAAATAATGTGCTCATTGTCCGACAAGCGCGCCAGCAGGCGGTCGGGACCGCCTTTGGGGCTCAGTACGTGATGGGCAGCCAGGTGCTTTCCGTGCGCGGCCATCTGGGCTGCACTAAATAATTCGGAACGCAGGGGAAATTCTTCGGCCTGATCACCGTCTTCGAGGTTGTCACGCCAGGAGGAAAGGGTGTCGGCAAGTATGGTTTTTTCTTCGTTCAACAGAGACCTCGCATGGGCATTTAGAGCTGACTGGCTGCGAAACAGCGAGTTGCCGCCGACAATAACGGCTATTGCCAATGGTAAAAGCATAAGGTCAATACGACTGTGCGCCATCGAACACAGCAGAGTCTTACGAGGGTAAGAATAGGTCTAGACAGGCTACGTTGCGGCCGTTTTTCTATGGGGCAATCATTTACGGGCAGTCAACTCAGCACCACCAGTTTGACTTTGCTGGCAAACTTCAGGTATCGCCAACCCGCATGCACCGTATGGAAAATGTTCTGTTTGCACTGACAATCGAGGACGGCTGGCCGCCGGTTGCTACCGAGGCACTGTGGTGCACCCGGGCCGCCGGGCACTTAAGGCTCAACAGCATCCCCCTCTTCCTGCGCGGCCTTGCCTATGGCGACCTGATTGCGCCCGTCGTTGCTGAAGCGAGCGGGCACGTGGTCGACTTCGAAGTGATTGAGATATCAGGGCATTCGCTCATCTGGATGCTCAATGCGGAACACCTCGACATCGCCGAATTCATCGCCGAGCTCGAAGCCATGGGATGCAAGATCGCCACCGGACTGCTGGGATACCACCATTACGCGATCGATGTCCCGCCGGATGCCGATATCGCGGCGCTCGACGGCATGATCAGCGTCTGGGATACGCTGGGGCTAGCCTTCGCCTACCCGGCGTGGCGGCACGATGACTGAGCGAAAAAAAACGGCCTGCGTATGAGACAGGCCGTAAACGGATAATTCCAGGAGCACAACATGAATCAGTTGCTCAGTCCTCCCGTCACATGCCAGGCATTGCGATAGCCCAGGCGCTGCAGGCAATGCGCCGCCTTGGCGCCACGGGCGCCGCTGCGACAGAAGAATACGAGGGGGCGCTGCTCGGCGCGCAGCCAGACCGCCAGGCGGTCGACCAGGCGCGATAGCGGCACGCTGTGGGCCGTGCGTCCGCGCCAGGCGCTGGTCGCGGCGGCTGCGTGTTCGAACGGTTCGCGCACATCGATCAGCATCGCGTCCGGATGCGCATCGAGAAAATTCATCAGTTCGGGTTCCTGCAGTTCGTGCTGCTGCGCTTCGGTACAGCACTCGCCGCGTTCTGCCGCCAGCGTAGTGCAGCTCATGCTGGTCTCGCCTACCGCGGAACACAGGATGGTGTCGGCGCCGATGACCCCCGCCAGCTCGTGCGGGCGCGCCAGGCCGGTAAAGGCAAAGTCGGCGCGAACGGCCTGTTCACCGCTTGCAGGGCCCAGCAGATAGATGCTCGATGCAGCGCGGGGCAGGCGCGACAGCACCTTACCACCCAGCCTGATAGCCTGCGCTTGTGCGCCGTTGGCATCGGGCCAGCCCAGCGCCTCGGTGGAAGCCGCGCGATCGAGCTGCGGGGACAACGCCGCCAGCAACTGCATGCGCGCGGCCGCGCCGCCATGGGTGCCCAGCACCGCGCGCACGGCGTACTCCTGGCAGCGCACAAATTCTGCGATGCGCGGCACCAGCGGCGCAATCGGATCGATCACGATGCAGCTTTGGCTTTCCGCATCGAGCACCAGCCAGCTGGAGGCGCCGTCGGCTGCGAGCTGAATGACGCCATCGCGGCTTTCGGATGGAACCGACGATGGAATCATGCAGCTGGTACGCAGCGCGTCGCCGCAGTGCAGGATGCGGTCGCAAGCTGCATCGATAAAATCTGCGTCGGCCATTGGCCCGAACGACATGCGCACAGCCGCTGCGCTGCGCCACGCGGGCAGCTGCATAGCTTCGAGCACATAGCTGGGCGCCGCCTTGGCTGAAGAACAGGCCGAGCCTGAACTGACCCGCACGCCGCCGGCATCGAACAGGTCGAGCAGCTCCTTGCTGGAGAATCCGGGAACCGAAAAGTTGAGTGTGGTCGGCAAGGTATTGTCGAAAGGCGCATTGAACACCACACCCGGCAGCGCGCTGCGCAGCGCCTCGGCCAGCTGTTCGCGGAACCCGGCCAGCTCTTCATGGGCACGGAAACTGACCCCGTCCTCCAGCGCTTTAAGCACGGCGCCAAGCGCTGCCACTCCGGTCATGTTCTCGGTACCGGCGCGCTGGCCGTCTTCCTGGCCGCCGCCGCACATCAGCGAGGTATAGGGCGCGCCATCGCGCACGTACAGCATGCCGATGCCCTTGGGTGCGTACAGCTTGTGGCCGGAAAAAGGAGCGTAATCGATGCGGGTGGCGCCCAGGTCCAGCTGCATCTTCCCAAGCGCCTGCACGCTGTCGACCATCCAGTAGGCCGACGGTGCGTGGCGAGCGAGAACGGCGGCAATGCCGTCGAGATCAGACACAACGCCGGTTTCGTTGTTCGCTGCCATGGTGCATACCATGGCCGCGCGCGGCGCCAACTCGCGCAACACGTCGAGTCGGTGGCGCCCGTGCTGGTCGACCGGGAGTGCGCGGATGTCGAGCTGCAGGTTGAGCAGGCGATTCCAGTGCGCCAGGCTCTCGGGCACCGCCTTGTGCTCGGTGGCGCCGTACAGCAGCATGTCGCCTACGTGCTCGCCATTGGCGCGCCGCTCGCGAATGGCGCACAGGGCCGACAGCACTGCAGTCTGGATGCCCTCCGTGGCGCCGCTTGTAAAGCTAAGGCGCCCCGCCCCCACACCCAGCAGGCGGCACGCACGCTGGCGCACTGCGTCGAGCAAGGCCTTGGCGCGCATGCCGGTGGCGTGGCTGCTGCTGGGATTACCGAAGCCGTCGGTCATCGCGCGCACGGCAGCATTGATCGCTGCCGGCAGAACCGGCGATGTCGCGTTGGCGTCGAGATAAATTTCGGTATGCATATCGGTGCTGCTCGGCGTAATAAGTGCCAGAAATAGAAGTAGGCCTTATCTTATCGAAGTTGCCATGAATATATATTCCAAATATTTGCTTAGTTGACTTAAGATTTAGCATATTTACCCTTTAAAACTAAATTCCGCAGAATGAATCAACTAGACAAATACGATTGCGCGATATTAGCCGCCTTGCAGGTCGATGGCACCCTCTCGGTCGCCGCCCTGAGCGAGAAAATTGGCTTGTCCAGTACGCCGTGCTGGAAGCGGGTCAAGCGGCTCGAGGAAGAAGGCTATATCGAAAGCCGGGTGGCGATTGTCAACCGCCATAAGGTAGGACTGCCGGTGACTGTCTTTGTGAGCATCACCACCAGCGAGCATGATGAAAAATGGCTCAACCGCTTTGCTGCGGCCGTGGTGGCGCTGCCCGAGGTGCTTGAGTTTCATCGCATGAGTGGCAATATCGATTACCTGCTCAAGGTGGTCACCAACGATATTGGCGGCTACGACCGCTTTTACAAAAAGCTCATCAAGGCTGCGCACCTGACCGGCGTCTCATCGGCGTTTTCGATGGAGCAGATCAAATTCACCACTCAGCTGCCGCTGGAACTGGTGTCGCATGGTTTGGCGAGCTAGTGCCAAAAAGCGGGCGAATCATGGCATGATTCACGCTTGTCCTAAATCGTGGAGACACCCAGAATGTCGTCGAACAAAAACGTATTGACGCTTGCCGCAGCAGCGTTGCTGTTGGCAGCACAAAGCGCAGCAGCACAGGAGCAGGTCGTGAAGGTGGGCGTGAGCGGGCCGCTGTCCGGCTCCAATGCCTTCGCCGGCAAGGACAACGAGAACGGCGTGCGCCTGGCGATCGACGAACTCAATGCAAAGAAAATGACGATCGGCGGCAAGCCGGTCCGCTTCGACATCATGTCCGAGGACGATCAGGGCGATCCAAAAGCCGGCGTCAACGTGGCGCAGAAGTTTGTCGACGCCGGCGTGCGCTTCGTGCTCGGCCCCTACAACTCAGGCGTGGCCATTCCGGCCTCGCGCGTGTACAACGATGCGGGCATTATCATGTCGACAGTGGGCACTAATCCCAAAGTGACTCAGGGCGGCTACAAGAACGTGTTTCGCATGGTGGCCAGCGACAACCAGGTTGGCTCGTCCATGGCCGACTACGCGGCCAAGCAGCTCAAGGTCAAGACCGTCGGCGTGATCGACGACCGCACCGCCTTCGGCCAAGGCGTGGCAATGGAATTCATCAAGCGCGCCAGGGCCATGGGTCTGAAAGTCGCGGGCCACGAATTCACCACCGACAAGGCAAGCGATTTCGCCTCGATCCTGACCTCGCTCAAGGCCAAGAAAGTCGACGCGATTTTCTTCGGCGGCTACGCGCCACAGGGCGCACCGATGGCGCGCCAGATGCGCGCGCTGGGCATGGCCAATGTGAAGCTGATGGGCGGCGACACTATCTGCAGCCCTGAAATGCCCAAACTGGGCGGCGATGCCGTTGGCGAAAACGTGCTGTGCGCGCAGGGCGGCGCGATTCTCGAAAAGCAGAAGAACGGCCCGGCCTTCCTGCAGCGCTACAAGGCCAAATTCAACAAGGCGCCCGATGTGTACGCGGCGACCTTCTACGACCAGACCATGTTCATCGCGCAGGCGATGAAAGCCACCAATTCGATCGACCCGTCGGTGGTGGGCACCGCCCTGCACTCCACCAGCTATAAAGGCGTAGTCGGCAATTACGCGTATGACCCGGCCGGTAACATGAAGCAGTCGGCCGTCACAGTGTATTCGTTCAAGAACGGCGTGCCGACCGCACTGGCGAGCTACTGATGCGCGCACCTGCCATGCTGGCGGCGGCGCTGGCCGTCGCCGCCCTGTTCGCGGGCGCGACAAACGCAGTCGCGGCGGCGCCGATCACGCCGCCCCTGTCCCATTTTGCGGTTTCGCAGCAGGCCATGCCGGCCTTTATCCGCCGCTTCGGTCTGGACTACGCCAGCCTCAATCGCAAGTTCACGGTCGATAACGGCCCGCTGCGGGCAGCTGCAATGCGCGGCTTTTACGAAGAATGGCGCGCCGCGCTGGAAGCCATGCCCTTCGATGGTTTTGGCGTGGAGGATCGGATCGACTTTGTCCTGCTGCGCAATCAGATCGATTTCGAACTGCGCCAGCTCGCTGCGCACGACAAGCGCTTCGCCGAGGTCGAGCCGCTGATCCCCTTCGTGCGTCCGCTGATCGACATGCTTGAAGCGCGTCGCATGATGCAGCAGCAGGAAGGCGCCGCGATCGCGACCCAGCTTCAAAAGACCCTGAGTGGCGTGCGCAAGGCCCACGAAGCACTGCTGGCCGGTGGCGATATCAAGTCGGCCAAGCCGATGGCTTCGCGCAGCGTGGCCAACCGCGCGGTGCAGGTGCTGGCCGCCATGGCCACCGACATGAAGGAGTGGAACACCTATTACGAAGGCTTCGACCCCACGCTCACCTGGTGGGTCAAGCGACCGTATGCGGATCTGGACAAGGCGCTGGCCGAGTATTCAGCCGCGCTGAGTACACGTCTGATCGGCAAGGAGTCGGAAAAACTGCTCAACGTAACGGGCGACCCGATCGGGCGCGAAGGCCTGGTGAGCGCATTGCAGCGCGAGATGATTCCCTACACGCCGGAAGAGCTGATGGCGCTGGCGGAAAAGGAACTGGCGTGGGGCGAAGCGGAACTGCGCAAGGCTTCGGCCGAAATGGGCTTTGGCAGCAACTGGCTGGCCGCCATGGAAAAGGTGAAAACCTTGTACGTGGCGCCGGGTGAACAGACTGCCATGGTGCGCAAGATGGCGGCCGAGGCGATCGATTATGTCGAGGCCAACAAGCTGGCGACGATACCCGAACTGGCCAAGCGCGCCTGGCGCATGGACATGCTCTCGCCCGAACGCCAGCTGATCAGCCCATTCTTCCTGGGCGGCAATACGATCCTGGTTGCCTACCCGACCGATAGCATGACGCACGAGCAAAAGCTGATGACCATGCGCGGAAACAATCCGCATTTTTCGCGCGCCGTGGTGCACCATGAACTCATCCCTGGCCACCACCTGCAGGGCTTCATGGCCGACCGCTATCAGCCCCAGCGGACCATGTTCTATTCGCCGTTCTTTCACGAAGGCTGGGCCGTGTACTGGGAAATGCTGCTGTACGAGCGCAAGTTCGCCGTC
>JAZKGU010000135.1:0-2672 GCA_040385745.1 Pseudomonadota bacterium | reverse complement strand
TGAAAAAACCCCATAAGTCAGATTGATGTCTAACTTTATGGGGTCACTTCACTTCCCGGGGGAGACGGTTTCTTCCGAAGTGTAGTAAACAGTATTCAATTGCAACTTTCCATTGCAATTCCGTGTGCGAACGTCTTTTCCGGTTAATCTTTCCTCGTCTGTTCAACCTTCGAGAGAAAAACAATGCCCCTCAAACGAATCGCCCTGCTGGCCAGTCTCCTGCTCGCCATGCAAGCGCAAGCCCAGTCCGCCCTGCCCACCGCCGGTACCCTCGTCATCGTCCCTGCCAATGGCGAAGTCACCCACGTCAACGATGAAGCCACGGTCAACTTCATGATCGAGGAACAGGACAAGGACAAGGCCGCCGCTGCCTCGCGCGTGAATCAGAAAATGAAGCAGGGCACCGAGATCGTGCGCCGCGAAGACCCCAAAGCCGTGCTCAAGACCATGGGCTACTACACCTATCCAGTCTACCCCGAAGCCCGTCCACTGCCAGATGGCAGCTTCAGCCCTAAGCCACGGGTAGCCACCGCCTGGCGCGTGGGCCAGCAACTCGAAGTCAAGACCACCAATCTGGCCAATCTGCCGAAAATGACGGCGAACGTGCAAAAAGTGCTGGGCCTGTCCGGCATCAATTTTGGCCTGAGCCCCGCCACGACCAAAAAGCTCGACGATCTGCGCATCGCCGCAGCCTACCAGAACCTCAACGAACGCATCGCCTCGATCGCCGGCGCCATGGGTCGGCGGGTGGGTGACGCAGTTCTCGACACCGTCGACTTCGAAGGTTCCGGTAACTATGCCGGACAAGGCGCCGACATGCAGTCGCCCAAGATGATGCGCGCCATGGCCGCCGAGTCTTCCCAGGTGGCCGAACCGAGCTTTGAACCGGGCGAATCCACGCTGCACATGCGCCTGGTGGGAAAGGTCAGATTCAAGTAGACGTATCTATTCGCTAAGGTAGCGGTCGGGCCACTATAATAAGTGGACCGCCCGAAGGCGAAACTCACTTGAAACGGATACATATGGCTACCTTCCCCCGTCGCAGAAAACCGGCTGCTGGCCCCAAGGTCAAGAAGATCTCGCGATTTAGCAGGATCGGGCGCCAGAAGTTCGACGCCGAAGGCAATCCGGTGCGCAGTCGCGGCATTTACCTGCTGCCCAACGCCTTCACGACGGCGGCGCTGTTCTGCGGTTTCTACGCCATCATCATGGCCATGAACGAGCGCTTCGAGCACGCAGCCTGGGCCATCTTCGTTGCCATGATCCTCGACGGGCTCGATGGCCGCATCGCGCGCCTGACCAATACCCAGTCCGAGTTCGGCGCCCAGTACGACAGCCTGTCCGATATGATCTCCTTCGGCGCCGCGCCGGCACTGGTCATCTACACCTGGTCGCTCAAGGGCCTGGGCAAGCTGGGATGGATCGCCGCCTTTGTCTATTGCGCCGGGGCCGCACTGCGTCTCGCGCGCTTCAATACCAATATCGAAGTGGTCGACAAGCGCTTTTTCCAGGGGCTGCCCAGCCCCGCGGCGGCGGCCCTGGTGGCCGGCTTTGTGCTGATGATGGTCGACCTCGAGCTGCCTGGCCGCCAGCTGGCCTGGATTTCATTTGGCATCGCGCTGTTTGCCGGCCTGACGATGGTCACTAACGTACCGTTCTACAGCTTCAAGGATGTGAACTTTCGCAAGTCGGTACCCTTCATCGTGGTGTTCCTGATTGCCCTGTTCTTCGCGCTGGTGTCGATCGACCCGCCCAAAGTCCTGATGCCGATTTTTGTTTTATATGGTTTATCCGGTTACGCGGTGTATTTCTGGCGCCTTGCAAAAGGCCGTCCGGTCAGCATCGTGCCAACCGAGGATGAACCGCTCGATCCCAGCGAACGTCGCTAAACGACAGTCTCCATGTCCTTGGCTGGCGCCCGCTATTGACCTAATCATTGGAGCCAGCCATGAGCAATCCCAAGCGCCTGATCATTTTCGACACCACTTTGCGCGACGGCGAGCAGTCGCCCGGCGCATCGATGACCAAGGATGAAAAGGTGCGCATCGCGCGCCAGCTCGAACGTATGCGGGTCGATGTGATCGAGGCCGGCTTTGCTGCAGCCTCGCCGGGCGACTTCGAAGCAATCCGCGCCATTGCTTCGGTCATCAAGGAATCCACTGTGTGCTCGCTGTCGCGCGCCAACGACCGCGACATCGCGCGCGCCGCCGAGGCCCTGCTGCCGGCCCCGCGCAAACGCATCCACACTTTCATCGCGACTTCGCCGCTGCACATGAAAATGAAGCTGCGCATGGAGCCCGAGCAAGTCCTCGAGCAGGCCATCCAGGCCATTCGCTGCGCGCGCCAGTACACCGACGACATCGAGTTCAGCCCCGAAGACGGCAGCCGCTCCGACGAGGATTTTTTATGCCGTGTGCTCGAAGCTGTCATTGCCGAAGGTGCGACTACGATCAACTTCCCTGACACAGTCGGCTATGCAGTGCCCGAGGTGTTCGGCGCCACGATCAAGCGCCTGCGCGAGCGCATTCCCAACGCCGACAAGGCCATCTGGTCGGTCCACTGCCACAACGATCTGGGGCTGGCGGTGGCCAATTCGCTGGCCGGAGTCATGATTGGCGGCGCGCGCCAGATCGAATGCACCATCAACGGCCTGGGTGAACGCGCCGGCAATA
>JAZKGU010000134.1:0-4008 GCA_040385745.1 Pseudomonadota bacterium | reverse complement strand
TTGCGCTAAGATTCTAGGCACATTACTCTAGCGACAATATCCGAGCAACAATTATTAGCCAACAGGAGACTTTATGAGCTTGCAAGAACAGTTTGACCAGGCCCTGGCCGATTCCAAGAACCTGCCCGAGCGTCCCGACAACATGACGCTGCTGAAGATTTATGCGCTGTACAAGCAAGCCTCGGCGGGCGATGTGGACGGCAAGCGTCCTGGCTTTACCGACATGGTCGGGCGCGCCAAGTTCGATGCCTGGGAAGGTTTGAAGGGCACCTCGAAAGACGAGGCGATGCAGCAGTACGTGGATCTGATTGAAGAGCTGAAGGGCTAAGCCAGGCTTGCAGCGCTGCGCCGTCCCTGTCGGGGACGCGCCGGCGTACAGGCTTGCGCCTTGTTGGCGCTGCTCAGGCGGCGCCGAACACCTTCTTCATGTTCTCGGCCACCTTGGCCTCGATGGTGGGCGCGAAAGCGCTCATGAGAAAACCGAGCCGGATGAACATCTCGGCTTTTTTCTTTTCCAGCGTCAGCGAACCTTGCACGCCGCTGCGCTCGAAGTGCAGCACATCGCCCTCCCACTCGCATTCAAGGCCGTACTCGTCGGCGATGGTGTCGGCCACTTTCTGGGCCGCCTCGCGGGCTTTCTTCGGTGTCAGTTTGTGTTCTTGAATGATGCTGATGTCTGCCATGACTGCCTTTCCGTGTGTTTCCGACAATCATACCCTGTTGGGGTAGCCGCGGCCAGTGAGCACCTTATAATGGTTGCACAACAATTTACGAACCCGCCATGACCAACATTGAGCTGATCGCCGCCATCCTGTTCGGACTGGCGCTGGTGCATACCTTCGCCACCAAAACGTTTGAAAAACTGGCCGACCGCTATCCGCGCCACGCCGGGCTGTTTCATTTCTTCGGCGAGGTCGAGGTGGTGTTCGGGCTGTGGGCGCTGGTGCTCATTGTCGCCATGGCGCTCGTGTCGGGCGGGACGGCGGCGCTCCAGTATGCCGAATCGCGCACCTATACCGAGCCGCTGTTCGTATTCGTGATCATGGTGGTAGCGGCCTCGCGGCCAGTGCTTGAAGCCATCCGCGCCCTGATTGCCGCCGTCGCCAAACTGGCGCCGCTGCGCACAGCCGTCGTGCGCGTGTGGCTGTGTCTGGCCCTGGTTCCGCTGATCGGCTCGCTGATCACCGAGCCGGCTGCGATGACCCTGGCCGCGCTGATGCTGGGGCCGCAAATCTTCCGCCAGGGCATACCCGAGTGGCTCAAATATGGCGCGCTCGGCGTGCTGTTTGTGAATGTATCGATAGGCGGCACCCTGACCTCGTTTGCCGCGCCGCCGGTGCTGATGGTGGCCTCGACCTGGGGTTGGGACAGCGCCTTCATGGCCACGCACTTCGGCTGGAAGTCGGCCGTCGCAGTGCTAATCAACGCAACCGTTGTCACCTTCATGCTGCGCCCCCACATTGCCGATGACGACCCGCATGCGGTCAAGCCGGCGGCTGTGCCGCCGCTGGTGAGCCTGATCCACCTGGCGTTTCTGGCTGCGGTGGTCGGCTTCGCGCATCATCCGGTGATCTTCCTGGGTCTGTTCATGTTTTTCATCGGCTTCACCAAAGCCTACGAGCAGTACCAGAGTCCCCTGATCCTCAAGGAAGGTCTGCTGGTCGGCTTTTTCCTGGCCGGACTGGTGGTACTGGGCGGCATGCAGCAGTGGTGGCTGCAGCCGATCGTCTCGAGCCTGGAGCCGACCGCGCTGTTCCTCGGCGCCACCGCCTTGACCGCGATCACCGACAACGCCGCGCTGACCTATCTTGGCTCGCTGATCGTGGGCATGAGCGACGAATCGAAATACATGCTGATGGCCGGCGCGGTGGCCGGCGGCGGCCTGACCGTGATCGCCAACGCCCCCAACCCGGCCGGCGTAGCGTTGCTGCGCGACGGCTTCAATGACGAATCGATCGGCGTGGGCGGCCTGCTGCTGGGCGCACTGGCCCCAACCCTGGTCGCCATGGCCGCGCTTTACTTCCTGTAAAACGGCGCTGCCCCATGGTTTATTGACGGCAATCAAAAGCCGAGGTGCGCGCTCGCGCCACTATTTCCGCTAAGCCCTATTTTCTCGGCCGGAACTAGCGGAGGTGTCTCATGGAAACACGCGTTACGATGACGGACAGCGAGTGCGAAGAACGCAACCAGTCCCCTGTCAGCTTTGTCCCCACCCCCAGCGCCCAGTACCGGCGCCACCGCAAGGCTTCCGCGCTGATGCTCGAACCGGGCACACCGCGCGTCACGCTCGGCGCCGAGAACGACCCGGTGGTGTTTGGACTGGGCACCCGCGTACTGATGTGGAAGCAGGATCCTTCGGTCAGCGAAATCGGCACGCGCAAGGTGTTCCTGCCCGGCCTGGTGCTGTCGGGGCCGCGCGACGCCCGCATCATGTTCGGCGCGCCGGGCATCGATCCGGTCAGCCCGAATGCTTTCGGCGACTTCGTCACCACCCCCGACACGCCCCAGTTCGACGCAGTGCACACCTATGCCGTGGTGCGCCAGACCCTCACCATGTACCAGCGCGCCCTGGCCGGCTCCCACGACACACCCCTGCCCTGGCAATGGAACAGCAGCGCCGACCTGGCCCCGCTGCACATCTTTCCCCATGGCCTGCCCAATGTGATGAACGCCTTTTACAGCCGCTCGCAGGGCTGCCTCAAATTTGGCGATTTCGTCCCGACCGGGCAGAAGGAACGCGTGTTCACCTGCCGCTCGTTCGACATCGTTTCCCATGAAACCGGGCATGCAGTGCTCGACGGGCTCAAACCGGACTGGCTGCTGGCCAACAACCCGCCCCAGACCGGGGGGCTGCACGAAGCCTTCGGCGACCTGACCGCGATCTTCCTGTCGCTCTCGCAGCTGGACCAGTGCGAAGCCGTGATCGCCCAGACCAAGGCGCGCCTGCACGACAAGACCTTCCTGGCCGATATCGCCGAGCAGTTCGGCCTGGCGCTGGGGCGCTCCAACGGCCTGCGCAATGCCGACAATGACATCACCCTGTCGCAGGCCGGCGACCAGGTCCACGCCATTTCGCAAGTGTTCACCGGCGCCATCTACGACATCCTGGCCGACCTGTTTGCACTGGCGCGCGACCCGGCCCAGATCGACGATGCCGCCGTGCTGCACCGCGTGGGCGACTACCTGCGCGGCCTGGTGCTGCGCGCCCTGATTGCCGCGCCGGACCACGCGGCTACCTATGCCGACGTGGTCAACGCCATGCTGCGCATCGCCTGGGAAGACGAGCAGCCCGTGGCCCTGCTTAACGCCATCCGCAACCGCTTCACGCTGCGCGAAGTGGTGCTCTCGCCGGTGGGGCTGGATGAGGATTTCGTGCCCGGCACCCATCTGGCGCCAGGGGTGCAGGACCCGCCCGGCGCGGTCCAGGACCGGCGCGCCTGCTGCGGGACCATGAACCTGGCCGAGTATTACAATGTCGAACAGCTGCTGGAGCAGGAGCTGCAGGCGCTGGCGGACTGGTGCGCAGAACATGGCCGCACCGGCGCGGTGATGGAGATTTCGGCGGCGCCCCACGAACCCAGCGGCGAGAGTGCTGTCGCGCCTTCCCCCCAAGTGACCCAGGAACAGTCATGAAAGTGAGCGCCAAAGGGAGCGGCGGCTGGTGCGGCGCCAGCCAGTGTTATGACATCGACACCACCAACCTGGAAAATGGCAAGGCCATCGAACGCCTGGTCGCCCAGCTCGACTTCGGCGCGCCGCACCCCGAGACCATTGGCGCCGACCTGCTGCGCTGGCAGGTGACGGTGGATGACGGCGGCGTGTGCCGCTCGACCGAATTCGTCGACGATGGCAGTGGCGCAAGCGCGCCCTGGCATTTGCTGCTCGCCCAAATCCGGGCCGGACAGACCTGAACAGTGCATTTTCTGCTTAAAAAAACGTCAATACCTGGGCGTACCCCCGCATTTGCTTATGTAGAATGTGTATAAGCCTGAATTGTGGGAATAAGCG
>JAZKGU010000133.1:0-5859 GCA_040385745.1 Pseudomonadota bacterium | reverse complement strand
TCCTGCGCGTGGTCGACAAGTTCCTCATGCAGCTCGAAGAGCAGCTGCACGAGAAAAAGGTGGAAGCCATCTTCACCGAGAAACTGCGCAAGTTCCTCGCGAAGAAAGGGTTCGATCCGCTCATGGGCGCACGGCCAATGTCACGCCTGATTCAGGACATGATCCGCAAAGCGCTGGCCGACGAGCTGCTGTTTGGTCGTCTGGTGAGTGGTGGCAAAGTCACTGTCGACATGAACGAAAAGGACGAGGTCACCCTCGAGTTCCCGGAAGGCGATGCTGCACCACCGGCAGCAGCGCCGGAGACCGTCGAAATCGAATAAGGTCCACCCTTTGTCCCACCAAAAACCCGCGCTTGCCGCGGGTTTTTTACATTTGATGTTGCCAAGATTACGTTTTTGTCACTGATGCTAAGTCACAACAGGGACAGCTGTATTTGCATTAATGAAAACTCCGTTCACAATTCATCCACAATTTCCTAATAGAATGAATTGGCACCGCTCCCTTGAGCGGCACGGAGACAATATGAAGCATCGCGTACTCATCCCACTCGCAACAATCATGGTACTGGCAGCCTGCGGGGGCAGCGCGCCTGAGGCGCCCCTGGTGACAAGCCAAAGCAGCGCCAAGCGGGCCCAGGCTGCCACGGTGGTGGCGGTGAGCGGCAATACCATTGCCTTTCCCGGTAACCGTGCCGATTACGTGATCGCCGCAACCTCGACCGGCTTCAGCGTCAACGACGTGGTCGGTACCGGCACTGCGGTAGCCGTGACGAGCAGCCAGCTCCTGCAGTTCGCCGACACCACGGTGGCGCTTGATCTGGACGGCAATGCCGGCAAACTGTACCGGGTCTACAAAGCGGCCTTCGGACGCACGCCGGACGCGAGCGGCATCGGTTTCTGGCTCGACGTCACTGGCAACAAGGGCGTTTCGATCGAGGTGGCGGTTGACGCGTTTTTGGCCTCGGACGAATCGAAGGCCAAGTTTGGCGTATCGCCCACCAATGCGGAGCTTGTTACGGCGGTGTACACCAATGTATTGGGGCGTGAATTCGATCAGGGCGGATACAATTTCTGGCTTGGCCATTTGAACACTAACACGATCACCCGCGCCCAGTTCCTCACTGCCTTCGCCGACGGCGCCGAGAACAAGGGCATCGTCAACCCGACCATTGCCACCGGCTTTTCCTTCACCGCCGTGACCCGCATCGCCGCCAACACGGTGCCGGGCGTGCCGACGATCGGTGCGGCCACGGCCGGCAATGCCAGCGCCACGGTCGCATTTACTGCCCCCGCAAACAGTGGCGGCGTGCCAATCACCGGCTACACGGCGCGCTGCGCCGCCAACGGCGCGACGGCCACGGCAAGTGGCCCAGCCAGCCCGCTTTCTTTGACCGCTCTGACCAACGGCGTCCTGTACACCTGCACCGTGCTGGCCTCCAATAGCCTTGGTAACAGCGCCGTGTCCGGGGCCGTCACGGTCACCCCGGTCGCGCCCGCCGTTGTGGTGACCGTGCCAGGCGCACCGGCGATCCTCTCAGCCACTGCCGGTAACGCCAGCGCGTCGATCGCCTTTAGTGCGCCTGCCTCCAACGGTGGCGCCGCCATCTCGTCCTACACCGCCTCGTGCACCGGTAGCGGCGCTACCAAAACAGCCAGTGGCAGTGCAAGCCCGCTCGCGGTGACGGGCCTGACCAACGGCGTGGTGTACACCTGCAGTGTCACTGCGGCCAACAGCGCAGGTTCAGGTTTTCCATCTGGCGTTGTGACGGTCCTGCCAGTAGCGCCGGTCGTGGTCACAGCGCCGGGCGCCCCCACAATCGTCTCGGCAACCGCAGGCAACACGACGGCCGCCATCGCGTTCACTGCACCGGCGTCCAACGGCGGCGCGGCCATTTCCGGCTACACGGCCTCGTGCACGGCAGGCAGCACCACCAAAACCGCCAGCGGCAGCGCCAGTCCGCTCAGCGTGACCGGGCTGACCAACCTCACCGTGTACAGTTGCTCGGTCAAGGCCACCAACTCGGCAGGCACCAGTGTGGCTTCAAGCGCGCTGTCGGTAACGCCGACGAGCGGCGCCACATCGGCGACGACCACCGGCCATACCTACTGCGCCTACAGCAACAGCGTTCTGAATGCGACCCTGAAGCTGACCAGCACCGTGGCCATCGCCTGCAGCGATACTACTGCGCGCCGCACCATGACCGGCAATGGTGTGCCGGACCACTTTGCCAATCCGACCAACCCGGGCGCAATTGGCGCGGTCACGGTCAATTTCGTCTCCTCGCTCAATCCTGTCGCCACCAGCACCGCGAGCCCAATCGAGCACGTGACCGGCTACGCCAATAACGGTGTCAAGTTCGACCCGAGCACGGCCGAGAGCTATCAAAATGCTGGGGTGTGGAAGATCGAGGCGCTGAAC
Organism: Pseudomonadota bacterium; assembly: GCA_040385745.1. Classification (GTDB taxonomy): domain Bacteria; phylum Pseudomonadota; class Gammaproteobacteria; order Burkholderiales; family Burkholderiaceae_D; genus Telluria_A. Next base: position 3,441 of record JAZKGU010000133.1, on the reverse strand, counting down.
CAGAGCTACTTCCCGTTCGGTACCGACGGCAGCAATGCGCACACCCAGTCCACCGGCGCCTACCATTACCATGGCATGCCCGAGAAATACATCGAGACTCTCAACAAGGGTACCGGCATGGCGCTGATCGGCTTTGCAATGGACGGTTTCCCGATCTATGCGCGCTACGGCTACAAGACTGCCACTGACGCCACCAGCGGCACCAAGGTCATCACGTCGAGCTACCGTTTGAAAACCACTGCATCGAGCGGGCGGCCCGCCACTTCGATCGTCCCGATGGGGACCTTCACCCAGGACTACGAGTATGTGGCCGGCCTTGGCGATCTGGATGAGTGCAACGGCCGCACCGGCGTCACGCCCGAGTTCCCGAAGGGGATTTACCATTACTTCGTCACCGACAGCTATCCCTACATCCAGCGCTGCGTGAAGGGCACCATCATTCCGCCAGGGCCCAAGTGATGGGACGTCGCCTGGTACAGGCCCTGTGCACGCTGGCCGCGCTCTTTAGCGCGGGCGCAGTGCAGGCCCACATGATGGAAGCAGGGCACGGTGCGGTGCGCCTGGTGGGTGACTCCGCCTACCTTACTGTCGCGCTGCCTGTGGCCGCGCTCAGGGGCGTGGACGATAACCAGGATGGGCTGCTCGACAAGGCAGAAATCGATACGCATCGCGCCGAGATCAGCGCCCAGGTCTCGGTCCTGCTCAAGCTCGAGCATGGCGGCGCCGAGGGCAGGGTGATTTTTGAGGACTTTCTGCTCTCGCATGCGCACGAAGCGGGCGCCAAGGGCGAGGCCACCCTGGTGGCGCTGCGGCGCTATCAGTGGAGCGTTCCGCTCAGCAGCCTGGGAATGAAGGTGGGATTGTTTGGCACGCCGGCCCTGGCCGATGCCAGCCTGCGCGTACGAGCCCTCGAGGGCAAGCGCAGCGAGGTGGTGGTGTTTAGCCGCCAGACGACGCAGCACCTATTTTTCGCAGCGGCCCCCGCAAAATAGCGCGGACCGCCGGGGGCCGATTGCTGCGTCAGATGGCTGCCAGTGCGTGGCGCAAATCCGCGCGCAGGTCGTCGACATGTTCCACGCCGACCGACAGGCGAATCAAGCCGTCGCTGATGCCCAGCAGCGCGCGCTGGGCGGCCGGGATAGTGGCATGCGTCATCAATGCAGGATGCTCGATCAGGCTTTCCACGCCGCCCAGGCTTTCGGCCAGCGTGAACACTTCGCAGCGCTCCAGGAAGCGGCGTGCCCCCGGCAGGTCGGTGTCGAGCGCGATCGAGATGATGCCGCCGAAGCCGCTCATCTGGCTGCGCGCGAGCGCATGCTGCGGATGCGATTCCAGGCCCGGATAATAGACCTTCGCTACCTTCGGTTCGCTCTCGAGCCAGTTGGCCAGTTCCAGAGCGCTGGCGCAGCTGCGCTCAAGGCGCAGCGCCAGCGTCTTGATGCCGCGCAGGACCAGGAAGCTGTCGAACGGTCCCTGGATGGCGCCCACCGAATTTTGCAGAAAGCCCACCTGCTCGCCCAGCGCCAGCTGGTGCGGTTCATTGCCCACCACCGCCACGCCGCCGATCACGTCCGAGTGGCCGTTCATGTATTTCGTGGTCGAGTGCACCACGATATCGATACCGAATTCGAGCGGACGCTGCACGATCGGGCTGGCGAAGGTGTTGTCGCACACGCTGATGATGCCGCGCTCGCGGCAGATCGTGGCGATGGCCGCGAGGTCCGCCAGTTTGAGCATGGGATTGGTCGGTGTTTCGAGCCACACCATGCGCGTTTCAGGGCGGATGGCCGCCAGCAGCGCTTCGGGATTGGTCAGGTCGACATAGGTGAATTCATGTCCGGCGCTGCGCTTGCGCACCCGTTCGAACAGACGGTAAGTGCCGCCGTACATGTCGTCGCCAGCGATGATGTGCGAGCCGCTGTCGGCCAGTTCGAGCACGGTGGAAATCGCGGCCAGGCCGGAGGCGAAGGCATAGGCGCTTGAGCCGCTTTCCAGGTCGGCCACGCAGCGCTCGAGCGCCCAGCGGGTTGGATTGTGCGAACGGCCGTAATCGAGGCCCTTGTGCACGCCCGGGCTTTCCTGCACAAACGTGGAGGTGGCGTAAATGGGCGGCATGACTGCGCCGGTTGACGGGTCGGGCGACTGGCCACCGTGAATGACGCGGGTGGCGAGATGTTTCTTAATCTTCGAATCGGTCACGATAAAGTCCTGCGCAAATGGTTAAGAAGGTCGAAACGTGTAATCAGACCGTAGAAGCGTTCCTTGTCGCTGATGACCGCGGTCAGGCCCCGGTCCAGGATGTCGCGCAATTGCTCCATGCTGGCCGACGGCGCCAGGGTCTGCAACTGCGCCGTCATGGTGCTGCTCACCAGCGAGGCAAACTTGTCCGGGCTGCTGGTTACCTGGAGCAGCAGGTCCGATTCGTCGATGATACCAGCCAGGCGGCCATTGTCGATCACGGGCAGCTGCGCCAGGTCGGCGCTGCGCATGCGGTTAAACGCCGTCAGCAGGGTATCGGTGGGCGCCACGGTGACTACGTCGCCATCGTCGAAACGGCGCCCGATCAGGTCGCGCAGGTCGTCCTTGCGCGGACGCGTGAGCAGGCCCTGGTCGACCATCCAGCCGTCGCTGTAGACCTTGGTGAGGTAGCGTGTGCCGGTATCGCATACAAAGGTAGCCACGCGCTTGGGCGAAGTCTGGGCGCGGCAGTATTTGAGCGCCGCCGCCAGCAGGGTTCCGCTGGACGAACCGGCCAGGATGCCTTCCTCGCGCAACAGCAGGCGCGCGGTATGGAAGCTTTCCTCGTCGCTGATGGTGTAGGCGTGCTTGACGCGGGACAGGTCCGCAATCGAAGGGATGAAATCTTCGCCAATTCCTTCCACCGCCCACGAGCCGGCATCGGTGCGCAGCACTCCGGTCTCGATATAGTCGGCCAGGATGGAGCCCTTGGGATCGGCCAGCACGAATTCGAGATCGGGCTGGACCCGCTCGAAGTAGCGCGACAGGCCGCTGAGGGTGCCGCCCGAGCCGACGCCGACCACCACCGCATCAAGCTGGTGGCCGCACTGCTCCCACATTTCGGGGCCGGTGCCGGTTTCGTGCGCGAGCGGGTTGGCGGCGTTATTGAACTGGTCGGCGAACCACGAACCCGGGATGTCGCGCGCCAGGCGGGCGGCCACGTCCTGGTAGTACTCGGGATGGCCCTTGCCGACATCGGAGCGGGTGAGGTGGATTTCGGCGCCCAGCGCCTTGAGGTGCAATACCTTTTCAATCGCCATTTTGTCCGGCACCACCAGCACCACGCGGTAGCCCTTGATGCGCGCCACCAGCGCCAGGCCCAGGCCGGTGTTGCCGGCCGTGGCTTCGACCACGGTGCCGCCGGGCTGCAGGCGCCCGTCTTTTTCAGCCGCCTCGATCATGGCGCGGCCGATGCGGTCCTTG
>JAZKGU010000132.1:0-23848 GCA_040385745.1 Pseudomonadota bacterium | reverse complement strand
CCTGATGTCGTTGACGACGATCTTACCTTCCATAGCGCCACCTTACCGATTTGAGCCCTTCGAGCAGGCGCATGAGGCCGTCGAGCAGGAGTCCGATTAATCCAATGATGATCATGGCGGCGATCACCAGGTCGTAGCGATTGCCGGCATTGCGCGAATCGATGATCAGATAACCGAGGCCGGAATGGAGCGCGATCATCTCGGCCGCCACCACCACCAGCCACGCCACGCCCAGTCCGATGCGCATGCCCACCACGATTTCGGGCAGCACGGCCGGCACGATCACCTGGCGAAACAGCGTGGCGCGCGAGACGCCGAAGTTTTGCGCCGCGTGCAGGTAGCGTCGCTCGATGGTATGCACGCCCGACGCGGTCTGCACGATCATCGGGAATACGGCCGCGATAAAAATCAGGAACACGGGCGATACTTCGCCCACGCCGAACCACAGGATCGCCAGCGGGATCCAGGCAATCGGCGAAATCGGGCGCAGGATCTGGAAGATCGGATTGAGCGTGCGGTACACGGCATCGACCCTGCCCATCCACAGCCCCATGGGTACTGCAACCAGCACCGCCACCCCAAAGCCTGTGGCGACCCGGAACAGCGAGGAGCTGATGTGCTCCCACAGGGTGCCGTCGGCCGCCAGTTCGAGCGTGCCGGTGACCACCTGTTCCGGAGTCGGGAAAATCGGGCTGTCGGTGATGATCACGACGCTCCACCAGATGGCGATAATCAGCACCAGCAGCAGGATCGAGGGCACGGCGTTCTTCAGTTTTTGCATGGGCTCAGTAGGTACGGATGGCGTGGCCAAGGGCGGCCAGGCGCCAGTTCAGGCGCGCCAGGCCGGGATGGGGCAAGGGTTCGACGACTACTTTCATTTGCCCGCTGGCGTGCGCGGTGCAGTCGAAATCGTTCTCCGACACTTCGCTGAAGGGCAGCCGGAAATCCTGACCCGGCATGATCAGGACCGGGCCGAACACTTGCGGCACGGTGTCGCTGTTGCGCAGCAGGAGTACGTCGCGCACGCCGAGGGTGAGCACCACCCGGGACGGCAAAATCTCGACCTTGTCGCCCGCCATACGGCGCTGCCAGGTGCCCTTGGGGATCTCGAACAGGAAGTCGCGCGTGCTCACGCGAATGGGCGCCAGGCTGGCCCACAGCAGGCTGCCCAGCGCAATGGCCAGCAGCAGCGCCTGGCCCCAGTGACGGCGTGCATACTCCATCGACTACTTTTTCAGCAGGAGCTTGAGGTCGTGCACCATCTCGCTCGACGGCCGCCCGAAGGGCATCATGGCGCGCTGCATGCCTTGGCGGTCGATGAAGTAAAGGTAGGACGAATGGCCCATGGTGTACTCGGTCTTGCTGCCTTCGACCATGCGCTTGGTGGCGCTGATGCCGTAGGACTTGAGCAGGGCGCTGACCTGGGCCTGGGTGCCGGTGACGCCAATAAAGCTTGGATCGAAGGCGGCCAGGTAGCTGCGCAGGCGCGGCGCGGTGTCGCGTGCCGGGTCGACCGTGATGAACAGCACTTGCACATCGGCGCCCTGTGCGCCCAGTTGCTTGCGGGCGTCGGCCAGGGCCGCGAGCGACACCGGGCACACGTCGGTGCAGGTGGTGTAGCCAAATTCGAGCACCACGACCTTGCCGCGGTGCTGGCTCAGCGTGAACGGCTTGCCGGTGGACGAAGGCATCACGATCTCGGGCGCCGCGCGCGGAGGATCGAACACGCCGGACTTGAAGCCCGCGGCGGTAGTGGCGGAAGCGCTTCCGGCGCACAGGAACAGGGTGAACAACACTGCAAACTTCATCGCGGGTCCGAATCAGGTCTAAAGGGTGATGAGGGCAGGCTTGAGATTTTTAACGAAACTCTCGTCGACATAGCTTTCGTAGGCCACCGGGCGCTTGAGCGTGCCGGCCTCGATCGACAGCTTCATCAGTTCCTCGAACTCGGGACGCAGCATGCGCAGGTCGCCATAGGTCACCCGGTCGGTTGGGCTGTCCATCACGAACTTGAGCACGGCCGGGTCCTGGTTGAAGTTCTTGCGGGTAGCGGCAATGGCGATGGCCTTGGCGCGGTTGAGCGGATTGGCGTCGAGCCAGCTGCCGGCGGCCTGCACATGGTTGACCAGGTCCTGCACCAGCGCGCGGTTGGTGTCGATCAGCTCCTGGCGCACCGTCAGCACGCAGCAGATGTAGTTGCGCCAGTGCTCGCGCGTCATCGACAACGGACGCGCGTAGCCGGCGCGCTGGGCTGCCGCACCAAACGGCTCGCCGGTGCAGTAGGCGTCGACCGCCTTGGCATACAGCGCGGCCGGCATGTCTGGCGGCGGCATTTCAATGATATTGATGTCCTTGGGCGTCATGCCCTCGCGCGCCAGCATTTTGCGCAGGAACAGGAAGTCGACCGCGAAGCGGCTCGGAATGGCCACCCGCTTGCCGCGCAGCTCGCGGAAGGTTTTGAAGGGTGAATCGGTGCGCACCATGATGACCGCGCCCGAACGGTGCCCGAGCGAGACGATCTTGAGTGGGATGCGCTTGTCGGCCAGGTCCATGACCAGCGGCGCGAGCATGTAGCCGGCCTGGATCCGGCCCGACATCAGCGACTCCTTGATCTCGGGCCAGCCGCTGTACTTGCTGTACTGGTAGGGAAGCTGGGCGATGCCGGCGCGCGCATTGCTGGCCGCTTTGGCCGCCACTGCCACCGGCAAGGTCAGGTTGCAGGTCACCGGCAGACCGCCCACGAGCAGCGGGGCGTTCGATGCCTGCGCCAGCGAGGGCAGCGCCACGGCTCCCGCGACGGCGCCCTTGAGCAGCTGGCGGCGAGTAAGCGATGACGATGGCGCGGATTCGGTAAGGATCATTCAAGCTGCCCGATGTAGTAATGCCGTAAAAAATCAGGCTTTATTGTACACCGGAGGTACTGGCCTTGTAGTAAGTCTACAGCGGGCTATCAGCGGTAGCGTGCCAGGATCGCCGCCACGCTGCCATCTTCGGCCAGGCTGGTGATGGCCTTGTCGATATCGGCGAAGACCGGCAAGCTCTTTTTCGAAAAGGCGCACTGCGAACTGAACTCGGCAAACACCAGGTCGGGACGCAGCTGCAAAGCCTTGTTGTACTTCATCTGATAGTGCAGCGTATTGCGCCCCATGATGGTGTGGCGCGGACCGCCCCGGCCCATCATTTTTTTCAGGTTCTCTTCCATGGTGGCGGCGTCGTCGCGCCGCATGTGCATCCCCAGCACCTGCTCCACGCGCGGGTAGCGGTAACCGGTCACGGTGCCGACCGGGCGCTCGCGCAAGTCGCCCAGGGTGCGGATGACGCGCGCGTCGAGGTGAGAGGCGATCAGTTCGGCGTCGGCAATGAGCGGCTGGCTCCAGTGGAAATCGCCATCGATCCAGTGCGGGCGCACGTGGCAGATACCGTCCACCCTGCCCTCGCGCAGGGCGCTGCTGACCTGATCGCCGGTGACGCTGACGAAGCTGATGCGGCGGCCCGCGCGCTGCGCCACCGCCTCGCTGATGTCCTTGATGATGCCGGCGCTGATGCGGCCGCCCTCGAAACGGGCATACGGCATGGACTGGTTGATCGGCGCGATCATGACCAGTTCATCGGCCGCACCCAGGGCGGACACGGGAAGCCACAGCGCCAGCCATAGTCCGGCGCGCCAGCTCATGCCTTTTTGCTCATGCATATAGTTATATCCATTCTGCAAAGAATAACACTGGCTTCTGTGGTGAAACCGCCTCAGCCCCACAAATACGGGCAGTTTGCCGTAAATGGACTTACAATGAGGATTCCACGCAATAATAGTTGTTGTTTATGAGCTATATTCTCAAAATCGTCCTACCGTCGGTTCCGCCCTACAACCACGAAGCGTTCAGTTTTGTGGACGATCTCATTGCGTCGTCGGTGGGGGTGCCGCCATCGCCGCGCCTGCGCCAGCTCTACAACGCGCTGACCGCGCGCTTTCCCTGTTCCTCGAGCGGTGCTTATGAAGATGGCAAACTGGGCGAATGTCCATGGGGCGACCCGCCGCTGATCAAAGGTTTCACGGGCGACGTGGCCGTGGTGTCGGTGGCGGCGCGCAATGTCGAACTGATTCCCTTCGTGTTGCGCCGCGCAGGCTCGCTGGCCATGACGGTGCTCGACGAGCAGGTCGGCAAGGTACACCGGCCCGCCACCTTCCGCGTCCTGTTTACCGGCGTGAGCAACAACGTCATCACCCGTGATCTGGCCACCAAACTGGTGCCGCTGTTAAAGCGCACCGACGACGAGGTGCTGCAGATTATCAGCCGCCCCGGCAGTGTCCTCAAGCGCCGGCTCGACCACGTCACCGCCAAGCGCTTCGTCGAGACCATGGAGCTGATCGGCTGCGCGTGCGAAATCGAAAAGGAAACCGGCGATGGCGCGGTGCTGGTGTCGCCCTCGGGCGAGAGCGCGATGCGTAGCGCGCCGGCCAACGAAGCGAAACTGGCACATGATGCGCCAGTCGACACCAAACACGAGGAGCCAGCGGGCGGTTTCCTGGCGCGCGCCTGGGACCGCATTTCGGGATCGCGCTCCTGACGCTGCGCACGGCACTGGCTGCAGGCCTGCGCCGCCAGTAAAAAAACCCAGCTACCCTTGCGGGCACCTGGGTTTTTTTACATTGACGGCCTGCTTAATCGATGCTCACTTCCTTGCGGTTGTCGCGCGAAACGCGGTCGATCATCTTGTTGTATGGGTCGACACCGACATCGAAAGGCTTGTCCTTGACCGTGATGGTCAGCGTCGGCGTGGCACCGCTCAGCATGCGCTTTTCAAGCAGCAGGACTTTTTCATCCTGTTCCTTGGCGCCGGCAGCGCGCGCGAAGATACCGATTTCGACCGGCTCGTCGTAAGCACGCGGCTTTTCCACGCCCTTGCCGTCGACTTCGAGCTTGGCCAGGTGCAGCGTCATCGTCACATCCCACTGTCCGTCCGGGCGTTTCTTTGCCTTTGCCTCGGTCACGCGATTGTCGTAGAAGACGATCTTCTCGAACATGTCGGTGATCAAGGCCTGCTTGTCGGCCGGTGCTTCGGCGCGGATGTAGGTCAGTAGCTCGGCCGAGTCGGTAAACGGCGACTCCTGATAGCCCTTGTCCTGCAGGAAGCGCTTGAGCGCGCGATTGAGCGCCGCTTCGCCGATCTCGTCACGCAAGCGGTAGAACACCAGGCTGCCCTTGCGGTAGTGGATGTACTGCTGGTTCTCGACCCGGTACAGCGGCAGTTCCGCGATGCGTTCGCTGCCCCGGTCGCGCAGATAGCGGTCCAGTTCATACTTGAGGAAGCGGCGCAGCTTGTGCGGACCGTATTCCTTCTCCATCACCATGAGCGCCGAATACTGCGCCAGCGATTCGATCAGCATGGTCGAACCTTGCACGTTGGCGCCGACGACCTGGTGACCCCACCACTGGTGCGCCACTTCGTGGGCCGTGACGTAGTAGACGAAATCGATGTCTTCCTTGTCGCGCAGGTCGGCGATGAAGCCGATCGACTCCGAGTACGGGATGGTGTTGGCGAACGACTGCGCAAACGACTGGTAATTCGGGAACTCGAGAATGCGCACCTGCTTGTGCTGGTAAGGCGTGAACTGGGTGGTGAAATAGTCGAGCGACTTCTGGGTCGAGGTGATCATGCGGTCGACGTTATAGCCATGCTTCTTGTCGTAATAGACTTCGATGGGAATGCCTTTCCAATCGCCCTTCTTCACTTCCCACTTGGCCGACAGGTAGGCAAAGAACGGTACCATCTTCTGGTCCATCTTGTAGGTGAAGTAGCGCCGGCCATTTTGCTCCCACTGCTTTTGCAGGTAGCCCGGCGCCAGCGCGATCTGGTCGCCCGTGGTCGAGACAGTAGTCTCGAAACTGACCCAGTCTGCCGCGTCGCCAAAGACCGCTTTCGAGTGCGCCGCCTTGTCTTCCAGCTTGGCCATGCGTTCCGGCTCACCCAGGCCGCGCTTGCGCCGCTCGTTACGATCCAGGATTTCGGCGCCTTGCTGATAGCCGAAGGCGGGGAAGAACTCGCCGTTATTAAAGAAGGTGCCGTTCAGGTTGATGGTGTCGGGACGGCCTGAATTATTAAAACCAGGACGATGCACATCGACCGTGAAGTCGAGCGGCAAGGTGGCGCCAGGCGCCAGCGGCGTGGCCAGCTTGACGATGCGGAAACCGCTTTCCTCATCATTGAGCTCCACGGTGTGAGCCGGCAAGTTAGTCCAGCTGGTCTGCACATCGGGATTTTGCTGGATGCGCAAGGTGTCCAGCGGCTCGCCGCTCTTGTTCATCAAGACATAGTTGCCCTTGACCTTGACCCGGCGCTCCTCCGGATAGATGTCGACCGCCGCACGGATGTCGGTGATCTTGGCGTGCGGTAGGTCCTTATACTTGCGGAACATCTTTTCATAGCGCGCCCGCTTGTCCAGAGTCACGTTCGACGCCTCGTACATATTGAGCGTATTGGTATTGTAGAAAATCCAGGCGCCGGTTGCGGCAAACGCCAGCACGCATACTGCCAGGACCGCACCGGACATGCCGGCCAGACGGGAACGGGCCAACTGCACCCGGCGCTTCCATTCGAACGACAGGCCGCGCACCCAGAACGCCTGCGCCACGATCAGGGCAGCGAGGATGAACAGGCTCCAGTAGACAGCGAACCAGGCCCAGCCCTGCAGGAAGTGACCATACTGATTCATGTCCGAGTAGCGCACCTGCGGCAGACTGCCGATGTTGTACAGGTTGTGATCGAAGTTGAGCGTTCCCATCACCAGCTGGGACACCAGCAGCACGATCATCAAGAGGTAGCCAATGAACTTGTTATTGGTGAGCACTTGCAGCGCGATAGCGAACAGACCCAGCAGTGCAAACGGCAGACCCATCAGCAACAGGCCCTTGACGTACAGCAGCGGCTCGATCGGCGCCCCGCCGGAGAACAATTGAATCAACATGGAGGTGAACGCACCAACCACCAGGAAGCCAACCGTGACGCCAAGCAGCGCCAGCGCTTTGGCCACCAGCGGCGCCCAGTTGGGCATGGGCATGGCGTCGACCACATCGGCAATCTTGACCTGGCGTTCTTTAAAAATCAGTTCGCCCGAGTAGAAAATCATGATGATGATCAGCATGAAGCTGAATGCATTTTGCATCAGCCCGAGCATCATGTGGGTCAGGCGATATACGCCGGTGCCGTAGAACTCGTCGGCGCCCGACAGCGAGCTGCCCACCAGGTTCACCACAGCGAACAGCAGCATCACCAGGAAGGGCACGCTCTTGAAGACCGAGATAGCGTCGAACTTGAAAATGTCCCAGCACTGGCGCCAGCCGGTACCGCCTGCAAATACCGGCTCGATGCGCGGCAGCTTGACCTGCACCGATACCGGCGCCGATGGCGCCAGCGCCTTGGCCTTGCCGAACAGGCGCTTGCCGGTTCCGGCGCGCTGCGGCTTGAACAGCTTGATGGTGAGGGCGAACATGACTACCGCCACCACGGCCCACAAGGCGCGATTGAACATCAGGTAGCCGCCAAAGGCCGGCAAGCCTGCGTTGGATTCAGCTGCCGAGTAGTAGCGCGTCATGCGGCCCAGGGCGCGCACACCGAACGGATCGACCAGCACGGCAATCCACTCGTTGTCGATTTTCGACGTGAAGGCGCTGGCCACGATGAACAGCACGAAGAAAGCGATCACGCCCACGTAGACCAGCATGATCGAGCGGGTGGTCGCCGCCAGCAGCATGAGCATGGCACCCATGAATATCAAATTAGGCAGCACCAGCACGCACAGCGACCACAGGAATGCGTGGCCGGGGAAGGGACCCACGCGGACCGGATCGACCCACGGCATCAAGGGGCCGATCATCAAGCCGAGCATGATGAAGGCGAAGATGACGAGGCAGGCGACCATGCCGGCCAGGAAGCGGCCCAGCAGATAATCGTGCTTGCGCATCGGGGTGGCGAACAGCATGTCGGAGATGCCGATTTCACTGTCGCGCAATACCGAGCCGGCGATGAAGATGGTCACGATGAACAGGGAAATCAGCGTGAAGCTGCCCATCATCGACGCAATCACGGTCGGTGCGTTGCGGTTGACGTTGCCAATCGAGCCGCCGATCTGGATGGCGTCGGACGTGGTGACGCCAAACGCCATCAAGCCGAGGACTGCAGCGCAGACCCACAGCAGGGGCTGGCGCAACTGGAACGCCAGGTCAAACTTGAAAAATTCACGCCACATGGTCGCTCCTTAGACCACGGCCGGGGTGGCGCCGCGTGCGGCGTTGCGCACCTGCAGGAAGTAGACGTCTTCCAGGTCAGGTTCGACGCTACGGAAGCCATCGTCGGGCTGAGTCTCGGAGAAGACGTTGATGACCGGCTTGCCGGCGACCAGGCGGGTCGACAGTACGTTGAAATTTTTCTGGTATTCCTCCAGCGCTTCCTGGCTGATACTGCGGCGCCATACGCGATTCTTGAGCGTATCGATGGCTGCCTGCGGTTCGCCCTGGATCAGCACCTGGCCCTTGGCGATCATTGCCATGCGTGGGCACAGGTCCGTCACATCTTCGACGATATGGGTCGAGAGGATGACGACGACCTGCTCGCCGATCTTGGCCAGCAGGTTCAGGAAGCGGTTACGCTCGTCCGGATCGAGGCCGGCGGTGGGCTCGTCGACGATGACCAGGCGCGGCGCGCCCAGCAAGGCCTGGGCGATGCCGAAGCGCTGGCGCATACCGCCCGAGAAGGTGCCCAGGCCGCGCTTGCGCGCTTCCCACAGATTGGTCTGATGCAGCAGGCCTTCGACGGCCTCCTTGCGCTGGGCCTTGTTGGTGAGGCCCTTGAGAACGGCGAAGTGATTGAGCAGGTGCTCGGCGCTGACCTTGGGGTAGACACCGAAATCCTGCGGCAGGTAGCCGAGCTGGCGGCGCAGGCCTTCCTTGTCCTTGAGGACGTCCAGGCCGTTGAAATCGATGCTTCCGCTATCGGGATCCTGCAGCGTGGCGATCGTGCGCATCAGCGAGGACTTGCCGGCGCCGTTCGGACCGAGCAGGCCGAACATCCCGTTGGGGATCTCGAGGCTGACGTTGTTGATGGCCTTGACGCCGTTGGCGTAGGTTTTATTGAGCTGTTTGATCGATAGCATGGGGAGCATTCTCCGAAGTCCGTTAATTTTTGTGTGTGTCTTTCATTCGCCCACGGCGGAATGATCGTGTTTACACGGCGGACCGACTATAACCGCTGGCGCGGCCAAAATGCATATTTGTGCGACCAGATGCAGCTTTTGGGGAATGAGCGACGAAATTGTATCTAAACTGCCTTGAGCTGGGACGGCGAAAAGCCAATCTGTTCGAGCGCCTGCACGGCTTTGTCGAGCGAGCTAAATACCCAGGGCGAGAGCGTCTGGATCTCGAGCAGCATGCCGGCGTCGCCCTTGGCCCCGGACAGGCGCACCGTCCAGTCGCTGCGGGTCATGGGCACGCGCACGAGCATAAAGGTGGTGATGCGGCCGGCGCTAAAATCACGCCGGGCCTGATCCATCGTGCGATTACATTCCACCATGTGCGACTTCACCTTTGCATCTGCTTCATTGCAGCATTGAGCCTGGTGAGCCACTCGCGGTGGTCCGGCAGCGTCGCCACCAGCTGGTCCGAGCGCTGTTTGACCGCCATGAGCTGTTCCGCACTCTCCTGCGCCTGTTCGCGCGAGAGCAAAGCCTGGCGGGTGTCGAACTTCATGCCGTACAAAATGTAGGAGTAGCTGGTGGCGTCGAACAAATCGAAGCTGCTGAAAAAATCCGAACGTTTGGGCGAGGACAGTCGCCAGCGTGCCAGGCGCTCCTGCAGCGTATCCGACACGGTGCTCGACTGAGCGTTATCGATCCAGAACTGCGAATCGCTGCGGTCCGAAATATGGTAATGGAGCTGAATGAAATCGATGGTGCGCTCCCACCAGTAGGCCACTACCTCGTTGCAGTGTTTTTTCAAGACGTCAATGTCGTCGGTGAAGCGCGGGAAGTTGGTGGCGAACAGCGCAGCGGAGATATCGGTCAGGAAGATCGACGTGGCCTCAAGCGGCTCGACAAAGCCTTGCGCCAGGCCGAGCGAGATACAATTTTTCGACCAGAACTGCTGGCGATAGCCGATCGTCATCGGGATTTTGCGCGGGGCGAATGCGCTGCTGCTGATGCCGAGGTATTGGGCGAACGTTTGCGCCGCCACGTCGTCGCTCATGTGAGCGTTCGAATATACAAAGCCGGTTCCGCGCCGGTTGGTCACGGGGATGTCCCAGATCCAGCCGGCGGCGTGCGCCGTGGCCTTGGTATATGGGGGAATGGGGTCGCTGTCCTGTGTGGATACCTGCTGCACCAGCGCGGTGTTGGTCAGTAGCTGATGGGACTTGTCGATGAAGGGGATCTTGAGTACCCCACCCGCCAGTACCGATGCAAAGCCACTGCAATCGACAAAGAAATCGAACTCGATGGTTTCGCCCGATTTGAGCACCAGGGCGGCAATGGCACCATCATCGTGTTGGGTGGCGCCGACGATCGTGGCCAGCTTGTGGATTACCCCGAATTTTTCCTGCGCATTCCTGGCCAGGAGCTGAGCGAATTTATGCGCATTGACGTGATAAGCGTAACCCAGTTCGCCTTGGTACGGCGGCGACGATATCAGCTTTGGGCTGCGCATTGCCTCGCAAGGCGCAAGGCCGGGTCCCACATCGGAAAACGGGCGCTGCTCACGGTTGGCCAGCATGAAGGCGGTCACGTCGTAACCAGCCGGGAAAGCAGGTGAGAACGGGTGATAGTAAAAATTGTTCGCCCCGTGCTTGGCGGGGTTGAGCCAGTCCACGAACTTGATGCCGTGCTTGAAGGTGGTATCGCAATCGGCAATCAGATCGACCTCCGCGATGCCGAATTTTTCGAGCGAATCGCGGATCAGCGGGACCGTGCCCTCGCCCACGCCGATAATGGGCACGTCTTCCGATTCGATGAGCGTGATCTCGATGTCGGGGTCGAGCGTTAGCGCTGCGCCCAGGTGGTTGGCGGCCAGCCATCCCGCCGACCCGCCGCCAACAATTGCGATTCGCTTTATCTTCATCCGATCCTGCCAGCCTTATTCATTTGACGTCATCGACCTGCTCCGAAGTCGATCTTGCCATAAGGCCAAATCGAAGGCAAAGCTATTCGGTGCGCGCGAATGCCCTGACTGCCGCCACCACGGCAGCATCCTTGAGGATTGCCCGATGCCCAAGACGGTCGGTATGGTGCATGGTCGCACCCGCTACCGCAGCGACGTAGGCCTCGCCATCGACTATTGGGTTGATGGTGTCGCTGCGGTCGTGCACCACCAAAGTGGGCACACGCACGCGTGCCCCCAGCATGGACGGCTCGAAGTGTTGCATCAAAACGCCCTCGCGCGCCTCGATGCGACGCTGCATGGCGGCGCGCGTGCGCTCGCTCAGGCCGAATACCTGGGCAAACATGCGCGTGTAGGCCGGTGGCGAGGCAGCCGGCGCCAGCAGCACCAGGCGCTGAATCGGCAGGTTGCGGGCGGTGGCAAAGGCGGCAGCGGTGGCCCCGAGCGAATGGGCAATCAGGGTGTGCACGGGGCGGCCGCTTTCGCCCAGCCGCGCCACGACGTAATCGATGGCGCGGGCGAACTGCGGCAGATTGCTGTGCAGGCCAGCGCTGCGGCCATGGGCCGGCATTTCCATGATCACGGGGCGCATGCCTGCTGTCCTGAGCGCGGCCGCCATGGTTTTCATCTGGCCCGCGTGGCCGCCCCAACCGTGCACCAGTAGCACCGCCGGGCCATCGCCGTCGCCTTCATACAGTGTCACGCTCGCCTCCTCGAATGGCAGTTGGGCGAGGCGCCAGTCAGCACCCCATGATGCTCCGCGCGCCAGCCACTTTGGTGGCAAGGGAGTGAGGAAAAGCCGGCACGCAGCGCGCACTGCGAGAGCGGGCCACAGGCGCTGCAGGAAAGCTAGCGCGATGCGCAGCGGGCCGACACCGGGAACAGAGCGGTAGTATGCCGTGGTGGCGTCGAGTGGAGTACGGCTCATGGCATCGCTCCTAAACGAAGATCAGGTCGTCGTTGCCATCTGGGATGGCATGCACGATATCGCGTACTGCGTGGTAGATCATCACAGCACCAGCAAGGGCGCCAATTACAAGTATCGCCAACATCACAGCCTCCTGAATCAAAGTAAGTGGGACCATTATCAAGATCGAGCGCTGAAACTACCATTGGCGAAAACGACAAAATTATGATCTAATTGGCCAATGAACGCATCGTCTAAAACTATCCGCATCGGCATCCTGATCTTCCCGGACTGCGCACCGGCCTCGGCGGTCGCGGTGGTCGAAGTGTTCAATGCCGCTAATGCGCTGCTGCAGTTCCGGCCTGCCAGCGAACACATGCGTTTCGAGACCCAATGGTTAAGCGTGGGCGGCGGCGTGGTCAGCGTCGAGGGCGGACTCACTTTTCCGACTGGGGCGCTCGCTGACGGCGGCTATGAGGTGTTGATGGTTCCGGGCATCGTGCACCGCAACGCGACCGAATTGCCCATGGTGCTGGCGCGACTGGCTCCCGAAAGGGCGGCGCTGCAGCGTTATGCCGGCAGTCATGGCATGGTGGCCTCCAATTGCTCGGGGACCTTCCTGTTGGCTGAAGCGGGCTTGCTGGACGGGCGCCGCGCTACCACTAGCTGGTGGCTGAGCAAGCTGTTTCACAAGCGCTACCCAACGGTCATCATCGATACCGAGGAGCTGTTGATACTGGATGGACCCATACTGTCTTCAGGGGCGGTGACGGCCTACATCGACATGGGCTTGTGGCTGATTGGACATTTTGCGAGCGAATCGCTGCGTCAGATGACGGCCAAGATCCTGGCTGCTGACAGCCATCGGTCGAGCCAGTCACCCTATATTTCAGCGGCCATGGTGCAGGGCGACGGGCATGCCGTGGTCGAGCGCGCGCGCCGCTGGTTGAACCAGCACATGGATCAGGAATGGAATATGGCGGAACTGGCCGAGTACTGTCACACCAGCCCGCGCACCTTGCTCAGGCGTTTTCAGAAAGCCGTGGGCATGAGCCCGGTGCAGTACACGCAGCAGCTTCGGGTCGAGCGCGCGAAGGGCTTGCTGGAGTCGAGCATGCTGTCGCTGGAGGACATTACCGAGCGCTGCGGGTACGCGAATGTGTCGACTTTTAGCACCGTGTTCAAGCGCTGGGCCCAGGTCACGCCACGCGAGTACCGCAGCCGCTTCGGGCTGCGCACCTGATAGCTATTTTTTCGCTGGCGATTTTTTGGGCGGCTTGGACGTGTTGAGCGCCACTGCGGCGCGGATCAGCGCCTTCAAGGCATCCTCATTGATCGACTCGCCCTCGTGAATGTCGATGGCCCGGCGGGTATTGCCTTCCAGGCTGGAATTGAACAGACCAGATGGATCGGGAAGCGCGGCCCCTTTGGCAAATGTCATCTTCACGGCGCTCTTGTAGGTTTCGCCGGTGCAGATGATGCCAGCGTGCTCCCAAACCGGCACACCGCGCCACTTAACTGTTTCCACTACCTCGGGATCGGCTTGCTGAATGAGCAGGCGAATATGCCCTAGCGCTGCGCCGCGCCAGTCGTTGAGCTCCTTGATTTTCGCGCTGATCTGTTCGCTTGCGGTGAGGTCGCTGGCGGCATCGTCGGTATTGACCTGCGTGGTCCGCTTGTGGTCCGTTGCTTTTGTCATGATCAAGGTTCTCGTAAAGTAAATGTCGAGTTGCAGACCAATGTTGGGTTCAAGTAGTATGCCTCGGCTAGGTAAAGAAGCGAACGTCGCAGCTCGGGCGTTTGACGACGGTCGCCATGATGGTGGAGGCGTCCGCGTGCTGAGGACTGATCAGTACATTGTATTCCTCTGGCACGATAACCGATGGGACCATTAACAGTGCGGAAGCTCGCGACGCTATCCAGCTATCCCCGGCCGTTCTCGCCGTGAGGCCTGCAGGTATGGCATCCCAGCCACCGGGGAGCGGGTCCAGTACGCGTCGAGCGTTCCACACCTGATCTGGAATATCGATGCGTACAAGGTAGCGATTAAACGGCAAGCTGCCGCCGCGCAGATAATGGATAGTTTCGAGCGTAGCCAATGCGATGTTTGTGGAACAGTAGACCAGCGGGTTGCCTTTGCTGTTCCAACGTCCGCCACTTATCCCGGCCCCGGCACCGCTTAAATCACTAGCCGAAAATAATGGTGCTTCAACCGCAATGCGCCACACCGGCACTGTCATGCGTAGGCCCCACTCTGGCTCATCGCAAGCAAGTCGGCGACGAGTTTTTGTCCCTCAAAAGTATCCATGTAGCTCGCGGGCGCCGCGCCAGCCAATGCCGGAAGTGGCGCAGCCAGCCATCCTGCCACCCACAGAGCGGGATCAAAGTTGGTGGGATCACCCGACTGTTCCACCATCGTATGGACCATGCCGATCAAGCTTGCCACGCCCAATACCCGCTCCGACTCGTCGCTGGACAGCAAGGCAGCGTCTTTTTCCCTGCGACTGATCGTTGCGCGGGAGAGCCCAAGGATTGACAACAGATATTCCTTGCTCAGGCCCATGCGGGAAGACAGGCTGCCAATCGTCATAGCAGGGATGCCGTGGCGGATCATTGCGATTCGGATGTTCGGTTCTGCCAGATACAGCGCGGCACTATCTGCAACGAGCGCCGTAATGTCTTCCAGGACACCGCCTCCCTTGTTCTGCGGAACCTGCACCGATGCTGTCGAATTCACCATGACCTCTCTCCTTTGAGACTAAACTATAGCTCAGATGAGACAGGATGCAAGCTGCGCAGGAATTGATCATGACGCCTGAGTTGACGAAAAAAGACCAGCGCATGGCTGGTCCTTGTCCTGTTAGGATATTCTGGTGGGCCTCCCGTGAGTCGAACACGGCACCAACGGATTATGAGAGCTCATCAATAAGCAAATTCCCTTTTATTTTCAATTACTTACTACGCTTGCCGAACTCATCAACTAAACCACATTCAAGGGCTAAACAAATGCAAATCAGCCAAGCTCATGCACAAAATTGGCACAATACTTCACGCCTTTGGATAACAAAATCGGGCGCACAAATCACCACAGCGCGGTGAGTCAAGAGGGGCCCAACGACACCACAATCTGCCGTAGCGTTGATGGTTAGGTCTTGGTGTCAATTTCCGGCCTTCCCCAAGAATTCTGTGTGGGAAAGAATCGGTTGCGCAAGTTTGCAACCAAGTTTCAGTTGTGGCTAAAGCGTTTTGTGGTCAAATGCACATTTGCCGGGCGACGGGGCCACACAGGGCGGGAGGTAGTGCTTGAATTCCAGAATTGCATCAGAAGAACGAATTCATTTTCGTGACCGGCTCCTTCAAGTCCTGCGTCAAGCGAATGTGCCGGTGCGCGCCTCAACAGTTGCCCATGAGTTCAACTTGCGGGCTGACGGCGCAACAGTCACTACGCATGCGGTTCGTAAGTGCCTCGTTGGTGACTCTATCCCAACTCATGAGCGCCTCGTCATATTGGGGAACTGGCTCGGCGTACATGCCTCGTGGCTTTTATACGGTGACGCGGAGAACAGCCACTTCGCCCTGAACGTGCCGCCCTCCTCATTGACGTCGCAGGAGCTGATGTTAGTCCGCGATTTCAACAGCCTTGATTCTGGAGGACAGCATATTTTGCGGGAGATCCTCAATGTCCTGATGACGTCGATGAACGGTGCCACCAAGTCAGGCAATGGACGAGATCGATAAAAACACTCGTCTGGCGAGCGGTGAAGTATTCAGCGGCAAGAGGGCGGACCGCAGTGCCAGTACAGATGCTCATGCAATCGCTAAGGAACGGCGATCCGACCTGCGGTTAGCGCAAGTGGTGGAGCTCAGTTTACAGATCGACGCAGCGTTAGGGCGGAAAGCAGCGGAATCGTTTCTGTGGAACCGCCTGGTCCCGTATGAAGTTAGCTTACGCGTCTTCTTCTGCGCGGAAATTCGCCGCGATGCTAATCGATAGCGTGCTAGCGAAATCCCCGCTCGAGGTGCAACCGAGCGCTACTCCTGATGGCTTTTGATATCAGCAAGGGTAATCTGGTCGCCACCTGGTGCATTGGCAAACTCCGCCCATGGGCCCCACGCCCGCGTTAGCACTGCTGCCGGCCGCGCGGGCACAAAAATATCAGACAGGGAGTAGACCGGGCGCTGGGGCAGACGTAGCGACGCAGCCCTCCGCGTCCTGAGCCCCAAGGGAAAAAAGGAAGGTGGTCAATGCCGGCGATGACGCCACCGTGACCAGGCCACCGTGGCGGCGCGCGATCTCACCGACAATGAACAGGCCAAGCCCCAAGCCCTGGTGCATGTTACCGGTCTTGGCGCGCCAGTAGGGCTCGAATAGGTGGCTAACGGTGTCTTGCGACATCTGCGGTCCGTGATTCCACACCGACAGCTCCAGGCCGGCGTCCCCAATGACTACCGAAACGCCAACGGGCCGGGTCGGATCGCCATATACCAGCGCATTCTTGAGTAGATTCGAACACAGCTGAGCAAGACGGCCAGCATCGCAATAGACAATGCCGCTTTCGCTTGCCTCGAAGCGGATGTCGCGCCCGGGATACGTGCTGCGCAGCTCGTCGACGACGTGCGAAATAGCATCGGGCAATTTATTGTCGAACAACAGGGTGAGCGCCATGCCACCACCCATTTTGCCGCGCGTAAGGTCGACCACATCATCAACGAGCGCGGCCATGCGCCGTCCACTGCCTTGCACCAGGCGGGCGAGAGTTGCGAGCCGCGCCGGATTGTCCAGACTGCGCATCATCAAGTCGGCGCTGGTTATGATATTACCGATTGGATTACGCAAGTCGTGTCCGAGGATGGCGATGAACTGTTCGCGTAGCTCGGATTCTGCGGTGACGTCCCCCAGTGCGACCTGAGTAGCTTCGAGTTCCTGCTGGCTCTTGAGCTGCTGCGCTATCAAGGTCGCGAACAAGCTCATCGAAGCCAGGGCCGGGCCTAGTGATAGTTCCCGGGGCACCGGGTCCAGACCAAACAGCGTACCCCAGGTCTTACCGTCGCGCGCCAAAATCGGAACTGAAATATAACTTTCAAAGCCGAACAGTGGAGGACAAGCATGAGCCTTGCAAGACGGGTCTTGACTTGCGTGGTCGATGACGACAGCGTGGCCCGACATGACGACCTCACCACAGCGCGTTGCGCCCACATCAAGAGCATCCCCCGGCTGCATGCCTAGGCTGAGACTGTCCAGCACAGCGCATGCTGTCCAGCTGTCGGCAGTCACACGCGCGATGCACGTGAAACGCAGCCCGGTAATCTGAGCAACCGTTTCAAGCACAGTCGGGATTATGGCAATGCGTTGTACTGCGGCGACATCGGTCGATGGAGACATATAGCCCAGGATTACGTTGGGGCGATGCAGCCCGGTCTGTACATTATCTTACAAGCAGTGAACGAACGACTGCTACTTTTAGTTGCGAAACGCCTTTTTCCGGTAATTGTTAGTTATTGTTGTTTTAGGATCGGTAGTTATGATTCATTAAGTAAGTTGAGCACAAAATATTCGCCTTGCCCCCCATGCGGCACCGGATTCACCTCGGCGCCCAGCCTTTTCTTGTCGCCGCAGGTAACAAACTTGATTCGTCCGCCGCGCTGCGCCAGCTCGCTCCTCTTGCCACATCCTGATCTCGACTTCTAGCGCTGCCCGCTCCTGAATCAAGTTGTCAAAGCCCGCTAGCCCATTCACTGTCATAGTTCGGTTTGCCTGTGCTGGCACACCCACTGCGCCGCCCAGACAACGGTGAAGCCCTCTTCAACTCGGCACCATCGAAAGCTCAGGCGTTGGGCGATTGCGGCAGCGGGATCCGATAGTAGTAGACCGTTTTAGCATAGGGCGAGCGCGTGCTCACCGAGTCGTGGAGCTCAAAACGCGCCACCGTGGCGCCTTCGTTATCCTGCACGTCGTAGCAGCTGATCTCATTATCGCAGCCCTGCCGTGTCTCACGCCGCGCGGACGTCCAATGGACCGTGTAGGCAGGATGAATTCCGAGCTGATTTCGGATGTTGTCGTCGACATAGCGAGGATTGCGAGTTGGGAGAGGCATCGTTTGCAGGCGCGCTTGACCTATGTGAAGGGTAATTCATGATAGCCGATGTCTGCTGCCCCTACGGCGGACATTGTTTGGGATGCTACCGGCTTAGGTAGCTGGAATTCGCCATAGAAGCGCTTAGGTTGCGTCCCAGCCGCGCGAGGGCGGGCAACCAACATACCGATTTGCGATCTAACGCGAGAAGGGAGCTGTCATGATGGGTGCCTTCTCAAATGCAGAGGTTGACTTCGTTAACGGTGGCGGAAACCTCTGGTATGTGGCGAAAAAAGATGACGACGGCTGGGACGTTGTGCGCTGGTCAAAACGGCAGGGACACTTCGTCGTGTCGCCCGCCGCGTCTTCGCAGCAGTGGGCACAGCAGCGCCTGTTCACTCTCATCCACCCCTCGTCCTTCCGGACAAGGACCGCTATCCACCACCAGCTAACGCGCCCCTCGGAGGCGATCGCCGACGAATTTCCGATCCTGCTGTGAATAGCGCCACGCTCCCTGACGGGCGAACGCAATCCGAGGCGACAAGCTAATTAACGCGGGCAGCGCCCCGGCGCCGTGAGGAGTTTGGGCAGCTGCGGGAAGAGCTGATGCAGCTGGGGAATGCGATGCTCGATGCCTGTCCTTGACGTCGCCATGATGTGCCCTTGACGTGTCCGTGACCTATCTCTCACCTATCCTTTTGTGTCACCCTGGTGTCCCTCTGCTGTCCCCTTTCTGTCCCTTTCCTGTCCCTCGCCTGTCCCTCGTCCGTCCCTCAACTGTCCCTCAACTGTCCCTCAACTGTCCCTCGGCTGTCCCTTTCCTGTCCCTTTCCTGTCCCTTTCCTGTCCCTTTCCTGTCCCCTTTCTGTCCCCTTGCTATCCCGACGGCCTTCGGCCTGCATGATGGGCACGCCCAATGCGTAAAAACGCCCGAGTCTTTCGGTCCTTAACAGGCCCAAAACCTCGATACACATCACGCACCTCGCGGGGCCTGGTCAGCACATACGCGCATCGTGCCGGTCTCCCTATGAGAAGTCGTGTTACGGCGAGCTCAACGTTAAATTTTTGTCATAACCGGGCGCGCGTGGAGACGCTATAAAGTGAGTAGGAATCTTCAAGTACGCCCCGCCGTTACTGAAGGTCGGGCTAGCGACAAACCGCTAGGAAGGCAACATGGACAAAGGCAGTCCCATTTCACTATGGTTCAGCGAAGACGACAGGCGCTGCCTAGACCAGGCGGCGGCGCTGGCCGGCTATCGCCACGTGTCGACCTACATCCGCGACCGGGCGATGGGCCGGATCTCGACCCATCTGGATGCGGGACTAGGCGGGGCGCATGGCGCCAGGCTGAGCTGGCCGGGTGGGGCCCTCGACCTGCGCGAGCAGCTTGAGGAACTCGAGCGGCGTCAGCGCAGCATGCATGCGATCTGCGCCATGCTGCTATTCCTGGTGCGGGCGAGGAGCACCACGGGCGAGGTCAGCGAACTGCTGGCCGCATGTCACGGCGCGGGGGAAATTGAGGGGCTGCTTGCCGGCGCCTTTCCACAGTTGGCCCAGGCGCTGCGGCGCCTGGCGGATGAAGGCTAAGGCTAACTAGGATCGCATCTGCGCGGATGACGTCGTGCGGCGATCAAATGGGGTGCAAACACGCTTATACCAGCGACAGTTCTCGCATAGGTTTGCCAAGAGATCGGCGAGCGTCGCCATTTCAAGCGGCTTGTAAGATGACGATCAACGCCAGCGCTCACTCGGAGTAAGTACCACGGCGACTTTAGCGCAATACGCTGGAGAAACCGGCGACAGAATTACGTCATGACGTAAAAATTGCTGCCTCTCTAAATGCGCACCATGCACCTTCGACATCTAATAACGCGAAGTATACATCAGGGCGAATTGAGAAGCTGTAGGAACCCGCGAGTAAATTACGTCATGACGTAAAAATTGCTTCCTCTCTAGATGCACACAAGGCACCTTCGACATCTAATTTCTCCAAATATGCATCAAGGCGACTTCAGCACGAGATGCTGTGGGAACCCGCGCGTAAATTACGTCATGACGTATGTGGCGCCGGAGAGCACCGTGATCATTTACCACTTGCGAGACCAGTGCGACGCGCGTCCACAGTCCCACAGAAACAAGGACCAATTCCTGATCTCGAAAAGATTAAGAACTTAAGACGACAGTCTATCCTGCCAAATTTCTCACCCTGGATCGCACCATTTCGATAAATCAGCCGTGACCGTCAGTGCGGCGTCGCCGCGAGCTGCTCGCCTGTCGCCGTTCGCGAAGCGAAGCGTAACACTGCTGCACCGCGCAATTCTTTGGCTTCATGCGCTGGCCGCCCGGCCATGCGGGACCCACCTGCGTGACTAGCGACGGGTCAAATGATGACGCCGCCCTGCCCCTGATCTAATGCCACGACGGCCTGCACAAAGTTGCCTAAGACGTGTGTCAATTGCTGCGCCGCGAGCTTCATCGCTGGCGGGCAACTGGGGTGATCTCCGCGCCCTTAGAAAGGGTTCAGTCGTATAGTCGCCCAAGCGCTCTCACATTGGACGGATCACTCAGACCTTTGCTGGCCCGTCCATGACAGGCAACGTTGAGACAGCTTCTCGTTGTTTCAGCAATATCTAGCGCCGGTTCGGGCGCCTGCGTCGGTCATACCGACTTGCCAAATCGTCGCGAGCCTTGGTCTCGGACCAACCATTGCGCAGCAAAATGGCCAGTGCCGTGGCAAAGCCGAAACCGCGGCCCATGGCAAATGCGCGGGCTAGAAGTCGAGCAGTGCGTTTGTCGATCCGCCGATCGACAACACGGCGCTCCAGTGACGTGATTGGTCGCTCGCTCATGCGCTGCTAATCCCTAGTCGACATTTTCTGTCCTGACGCGTCCTGGTGCACAGGCCCGGTGAGCGCTCGCGGCGATAGAGGAAAATCGAGTACAAAAGTGCTCCCGCAGCCAATGCCGCCGCTACGAACGTTTACCTGCCCCCCGTGCAAGCGACACAATTGCTTGACCATTGCGAGACCAATTCCCAGCCCTCCCCTGCGGCGGTCAATCGTCACACCTGCCTGCACGAAAACCTCGAACACATGTGGTAGCTTCTCCTCGGCAATCCCCTCTCCATGGTCCTGGACCGAGATGGAAGCCCGTTCGCCGTCGTTGACGACATCGATGTGGATACTACTGTGCGGCGGTGAATACTTGATCGCGTTTTCAATAAGCTGGCTCACCATTTGGGCCACACGCAAGGGGTCGGCCTCGATGGTCGCCGCAACTAGCGAGCTGTGCAAGAGGTGGGAGGTTTGCGACCGGAATTTGTCCACGCACTGCGCGACGACCGCGCACAAATCCACGGTGACAGGCGTGAGTTGAAGTTTTCCCGTGGAAGCACGCGATAGGTCAAGCACTTCATCCACCATCGACATCATGTGCTGGCTCTGGCGCTCAATGATGGCTTTTGCTTTCGATAAAGTCGCAGCGTCGGTAGTAGGCATGCCACTTAAGGTTGCTGCACTGGTAATTGCGCTGAGCGGATTACGCAGTTCATGTCCCAGCATGGCCAGAAATTCATCTCTGGCGTCGTTCTGGCGCTCTGCGCTCAAGCGTTCCGTGATCTCCGCCTGCAACTGGATATTCGCCTCGACCAGCGCGCTCTCGCGCAGCTCCAGCGTGTGCGATTGACGCCGCAATTGTGCATTCTGGGAAAACAACTTCACAAACACATCAGCCTTGGCCCGCAGGATCTGCGGGATAACCGGCGAAAATAGAAAGTCAACCGCACCGCTCGCATAAGCGCGGGCCCGGTCCAATTCGTCAGCCAGAAACGCAGTGACGAAGATGATTGGCGTGCCCGCGGAGCGCGGCCTACTGCGAATGGCTTCGGCCGTTTCGTACCCATCCATCCCCGGCATATTCACATCCAGAAAAATAACCGCAAAGTCGTGCTTCAAGACTTCTCGAAGGGCAGCCTGACCCGAGTTGACTGGAAAAATACCATAACCCGGCGCGCCCTCTCGTTCGCGCAATAAGCCGCACAGCGCAAGCAGACTGGCCGCATCATCGTTCACGACAAGGATCTTTGGCAATGAGGTCGGCACTGTTGTGGAGTGTGAAAATAGCTGCGAAAAACCGATAGCGAGATTGCCAGGTAGGTGATAGTTGTCGAATTACAATTATTCGGCACTATCATACCAGCGAACCCGGCTCCCTGTGCCCGATAGTATTGAATGCATTCGGGGTGCAGCCGCAGTCCGGGGGTGTGTGCTCCCTCGCCCGCGAGAACGGCAAGAGGTTAAATCGGTACAGCGCCCGACGATGCTGTCGCTCAAGTCGCTGACAAAATAACAAGTCATTATAAAAGTTCAACGAAACTAGGGACTGCCGACATGGATACGTTCGATCTGATTGAAGCGAGCAAATTTTTGAAAATGCACCCGGAGGAGGTGCGTAAGCGGGTCAAACAAGGAAGGCTACCGGGAGCAAAAATCGGCCGTGCGTGGGTGTTTTTAGAAGATGACCTCGCCAACTTTATCCGTTCAAACTACTCTCACCCACGGCAAGCGTTGGAAGTGACCCTCAGAAAGGAGACGCAATCATGTCACTCTTTAAACGCGGTAATACCTGGTGGATCCGCTTCACGACCCCATCGGGAGAGCTCATTAGATGCTCTACTAAAACAGCAGACAAAACCGAAGCGCAGCATGCCCACGACCTGATGAAGGCAGAGAGCTGGCGCCAAGATGTCATTGGTGAGAAACCGAAGTACACCTGGGACGACGCGGCCTACAAATGGCTGATCGAGACGCAGCATAAAAAGTCGCATAAAGACGACGTGGCGAAAATAAGGTGGCTCCAGGACCACTTCCGGGGGAAACTTTTGACTGAACTGACGCGGGATTGCATTATCGCAGTCGCTCAGAAGAAGCGGACGGAGGCGGCAGACGCAACCGTCAATCGCTACCTTGCCTTGATTAGAGCAATTCTGCGCCGGGCACGGGACGAATGGGAATGGATTGAGCGCGCGCCCAAAGTCAAGATGTACAAGGAAGTGCGGCGCCGCGTGCGCTGGATCACTCCGGATCAGGTGCGCGCGCTGCTCGCAGAACTCATGCCGCACCAGCGCGAGCTTACGCTGTTTGCATTGGCTACCGGACTACGCCAGTCGAACATCCACAAGCTGACGTGGGAGCACGTTGATTTGGTGCGTCGGACCTTATGGATTCCAGGGGATAAGGCGAAAAATGGGGAAGACATTCACGTGTCACTCAGCGAATTCGCTGTTGGCATTTTGCAGCGTCAACTGGGCAAGCATGAGGAGCTCGTCTTCACCCGTGCCGGCCACCCCATCAGTCAGGTCAACACCAAAAGCTGGCGCGATGCGGTGGTACGTGCAGGCATCCACAATTTTCGCTGGCATGACCTGAGGCACACCTGGGCCAGCTGGCTCGTCCAGAACGGCACCCCGCTGTACGATTTGCAGGAAATGGGAGCATGGAAATCGGCCGACATGGTGCGCCGGTACGCCCATCTGGGTCCAGCACAGATGGCGCGTCACGCCGAAGTTGTCGGGAAGCTACTGGAAAGCACAAATCTGGCACAAGAGGTAGAGGTACCTCTTCAATTCAAAGGACCAGCCAACAGCTAACCCTTTGATTTTTCAGCGTTATCTTGGTGGGCCTCCCGTGAGTCGAACACGGCACCAACGGATTATGAGTCCGCTGCTC
>JAZKGU010000131.1:0-10737 GCA_040385745.1 Pseudomonadota bacterium | reverse complement strand
AGGTCATTGTGCTTGCCGCCGGCGCGCACGCAGCGCTGCACCGAGGTGGCGCGCGTGTAAGGGCGGCTGTCGGTGCCGGTGAACACGTCCTTGAACTGGACCATGCCGCTGTTCGTCAACAACAAGGTCGGGTCGTTACCCGGCACCAGCGAGCTGGAACGGACAATCGTATGGCCCTTCGATTCGAAGAATTTGAGGAATTTGTCGCGAATTTCGGATGATTTCATGTCGTATGGGAATGAGAGAGCAGCATGCTATAAAAAAACGATTATAGCCTAGTCGCTTACAGGCATATAGCCTTCCCCCCGCCCGGCTGGCCCCCCCAGGTGCCAGGGCGCCGGGTTCAGCGCGGTCCGTTCGGGCCGATGAGGTCGAGGCGGTCGGTGCACAGGGCATCCACGCCCCAGCGCATGATCTCGCGGGCCCGGTCCGGATCGTTGACGGTGTAGCAAAACAGTCCGAATCCTGCATCCTTCACCTCGCGTGCCAGCGCGGGACTCAGCTGCTTGTGGTCGGTGTGAATGGCAATCGCATCCAGGCTGCGCGCCTCGGCCTCCCAGCCCGGCTCGAGCCGCTCGAGCAGGAGGGCGCGCGGCAAGTCGGGCGCAGCCGCACAGGCTGCGGCCAGCGCCGCGGTGCTGAAGGAAGATAGCAGCGGCAGCCTTGCCAGGTCGTCCTGGCCGATCGCGGGGGCAAAAATGGCGCGGACCAGCTGGGCCACTACCCGCCCTGTCTCGGCCTCAAAGCCTGGCGCCGGCTTGATTTCGATATTCATCCAGATACCGTTGCGCTGGCAAAAATCGCTGAACTGGGTCATCAGCGGTACTGGTTCGCCCTCAAAGCGGGCGCCGAACCAGGCGCCGGCGTCAAGCGCGATCAGCTCGGCAGCGTCATAGTCAAACACCTTGCCCGAGCCGGCCACGGTGCGGCCCAGGTAGGGATCATGCATGACCACGGGCACGCCGTCGCGCGCGAGCATGACGTCGAATTCGACCGCCCTGAAGCCATGCTCGAGCCCGCATTGAAGCGCAGCAATGGTATTTTCAGGGGCCAGCTTGCCGCCGCCGCGATGCGCCAGGAATTTGGGATAGATCCACATGCTCGACATTATAAATGGCAGGACCGCCCAACATCACGGCCTAGAAAGGTAGCTCGACATAGGGCGAGGTGAGCAGTGCGAACACGCCCACATTGAACAGGACGACCAGCCAGAACTGGGTGGCAAAGGAGGCTTTGTTGGTTTTGTGGCGCAGCAATTGCTGGGCCAGCATGCCCCCCGGCCACCCACAGGCCAGGGCCAGCAGCAGCAAGGTGTTTTCGGACGTTCGCCAGCGGTGCGCCTTCGCTGCAGCCTTGTCATAGGCATACACGATAAAGCAAACGATGCTGGCCACGGCGTAGGCAAGCACGACCGCGGGCGACAGCTGCCATGCAGTCAAGGCATAGGCGAACAGCGCCGCAAAGAGCAACAGGAAGGCTACGCGCATAATTATTCCAATAAGGAAACATATAGCTTACGTGGACTTGGCCTCACTGTCCAAGGAAAAACGTAGCAAGGTGTCATCGACCTAGGTGTTGAACGTAGTAAATGACTGCTTACCGTGTGGTGCCGAACAGATAATCATTCAGGCCAAGCCTAAGCTCCTCCATCGGCATCGCGCTGACGAGTCCGCGCGATGTTTCTTTTCCCACCAGATGGAGATCCACATGGCATTCGATATCGGAAACTTACTTCAGCAATACCTCGGCGGCGCCGCTAATGCGAACGCAAACGCCGGCCGCGCGGTGGACGACTTCGACCAAGTCGCTAACAGCGCACCGCGCGCGGCCATGGCCGAGGGCGTGACGGAAGCACTGCGCTCCGACCAGACCCCTCCTTTTCCACAGATGGTCGGCCAAATGTTCGGCCATAGCGACCCTACCCAGCGCGCCGGCATGCTGAACCAGTTGCTGGGCGGCCTAGGCCCTGGGCTGTTGAGCTCGGTCGCAGGCGGTGTGCTCGGCAATCTGTTCCGTGGCAACGATGCGCCAGCGACGATTACGCCGGAGCAGGCAGCGAAAATGACGCCAGAGCAAGTCGAGCAGATTGCCGCCGATGCTGAACGCGAAAATCCAAGCATCGTCGACCGCATGGGCGACTTCTATGCCGAAAACCCGACGCTGGTCAAAACCATCGGCGGCGCAGCACTGGCCATCGTACTCGGCCGCATTGCCCAGGGCATGCGCCACTAAGCGTGCACCATTCCCATACCCACCAACACACATAACAGGAGTTCAATATGGGCATTCTCAGCAATATTTTCCGCAAGATCTTCCCTTCGTCGCATCCTGCGGTCCAGGCCCCGCAGACCCCAACTGCAACGGCTACGGTCCAAACCACCGCCCCCGCGCAGGCCACAGCGGCCCCGATGGAAACAGTGGACGTCGAGGCAATCCTCAGCGGCATGCCGAACTCGCAGTCGCTCAACTGGCGCACCTCGATTGTCGACCTGCTCAAGCTGCTCAATCTGGACAGCGACCTGGCCTCGCGCAAGGAATTGGCTGCCGAGCTCGCCTACAAGGGCGATACCAGCGATTCGGCTTCAATGAATATCTGGTTGCATCGCCAGGTCATGAACAAACTGGCAGCCAATGGCGGTAAAGTGCCTGCTGATCTGAAAGACTGATCGCGCGTGGCGTCAGCCACCGAAGTCGACAGCGCCGTTCCCGCCAATGCGGGGCGGCGCTTTTTTCTTTGCCCCGAGCATCGCCGGGTATCGGCCAGCGCCGCACCACCCCGGCAATCGTCCGAACTTCCCCATTTGGCCAGCCTCTAATTATTGAAGTTTCCGTTCAATTATCATGGGCAAGCTATGCATCAACGACCTTCCGACTCCCTCGCGGCGCCCCTGCAACTGTGGGGCGGCCTCGAATGCACCGTCAACCGCGTCTGCGACGGTTATTTCAGCCAGATCGATCGCAACGGCCACTCCCATCGCAGCGACGACATTGCCCGTTTTGCCACCCTGGGCATCCAATCCATCCGCTATCCCATACTCTGGGAACGCACCGCGCCCGACGGCCTGGCCAGCGCCGACTGGTCCTGGCCCGATGCCCGCCTGCCCGCCCTGCGCGAGGCCGGCATCGCACCCATTGTCGGGCTGGTGCACCATGGTAGCGGGCCGCGCCACACCAGCCTGGTCGATCCGGCTTTTGCCACCGGCCTGGCCGAATTCGCCGGCGCCGTCGCCACGCGCTATCCATGGGTGGACGCCTACACCCCGGTCAACGAGCCCCTGACCACGGCGCGCTTCAGCTGCCTGTACGGGCTGTGGTATCCGCATGAGCGCAGCGACGAAATGTTTCTGCGCGCCCTGCTTATACAGTGCAAGGCCACCGTGCTGGCCATGCGTGCCATCCGCGCAGTCAATCCCGGCGCCCGCCTGGTCCAGACCGACGACCTGGGCAAAACCTACGGCACGCCCGAAATGGCCGACGTGGTCGGTTTTTACAACAAGCGGCGCTGGCTGGGCTGGGATCTGCTGTGCGGGCGCGTGGTGCCCGAGCATCCGCTCTGGTCCTACCTGGTCGAGAGCCGCATCGACCCGGCCGACATTCTCTGGTTTCATGCCAACCCTTGTCCGCCCGACGTTATCGGCGTCAATTATTACGTCACCAGCGAGCGCTGGCTGGATCATCGCGCCGATCGCTACCCTGAGCATTTCCGCGGCCACGCCCACGGCATCGCCTGCGCCGACATCGAAACCTCGCGTGCGCTGGCCACCCCCACGCCCGGCATCGCGCCATTGCTGCACGAAGCCTGGGACCGCTACCAGATTCCGCTCGCTGTCACCGAGGCGCACATCGACGCCAACCGCGAGGATCAACTGCGCTGGCTGCTCGAAATATGGGAAGCCGGCAAACAGGTGCGCCGCAACGGCGTGGACCTGCGTGCCATTACCGTGTGGGCCCTGCTCGGCTCGTTCGACTGGAACTGCCTGGTGACCTCCTGCCAAGGCTATTACGAACCGGGGCCGTTCGATGTGCGTTCACCCTTGCCGCGTCCCACTGCGCTGGCCGGGATGATGCGCGAACTGGCCGCCGCACAGCCGCTCTCGCATCCCGTGCTGCGCGGCCAGGGCTGGTGGCGCCGGCCGGGCCGCTTTCTGTGCCAGCCGGTTGCCACGCCGGCCGCGCTCAGTTCGATCAGCGCCGACGGCCATCAAACCGTCGGCACGCACCTCTCCCCCATTCTCATCACAGGCGCCACCGGCACGCTGGGGCGTGCTTTTGCGCGCCTGTGCGGCAAGCGCAATCTGGCCTACCGGCTGCTCAGCCGCAAGGAGATGGATATCGCCGACGAGCAATCGGTGGAACGCGCCATCGCCACCTGGCAGCCCTGGGCCATCATCAATGCCAGCGGCTACGTGCGGGTCGATGACGCCGAGCGCGACATCGAGCGCTGCTACCGCGAGAATGTCCAGGGCCCCGCCGTGCTGTCGGCAGCCTGCGCGCGCCATGGCGTGCACCTCACCACCTTTTCCAGCGACCTGGTATTTGACGGCGCCCAGTCGACCCCGTATGTCGAAGCGGACGCGGTCTCGCCGCTCAATATCTATGGTCACAGCAAGGCGGCGGCCGAACAGATTGTGCTGGGGCAGCACGACGGCGCGCTCGTGGTGCGCACCAGCTCCTTCTTCGGACCCTGGGACAACTTCAACTTCGTCACCCAGGTATTGCAGGCGCTCGAGCGCGGCGCCCCGTTTACTGCCGCCAGCGACATCGTCGTTACGCCCACCTATGTGCCGGACCTGGTGCACGCCTGTCTCGACCTGATCATCGACCGCGAGAGCGGGGTCTGGCACCTGACAAACAACACGGCGCTGAGCTGGGTGGAACTGGCCGGCAAGGCCGCCCTGCAGGCCGGCATCGACGCCAGCCGGCTGGAGGAAAGACGCGCCGCCGATTTCAATTTTCAGGCCGAGCGCCCGCTGTACAGTGCCTTGACCAGCGCCCGCGCACGCCTGCTGCCTTCGCTCGACGACGCCATTGCGCGCTTTCTTGAAATGCGCGCTGAGCCGGTAGACATGGCCGAGCTGGTCTACAGCACCGATACGCGACAGGTCAGCGGCACTACCCAGCGCCAAGCCGGCCAGTAAGCTGCGCGCCTGCCAGGCCTTGAAAAACGCTTTTGGTCCAGAGCACTTGCGCGATATAGAATGCAGGCACGACAAACCATGCCAAAGGTAAGTGCCCGTGCAAGAGCAACACGCCTTCCCCTTCCTGCGGGAGATCCTCCTTTTTCTGGCACTGGCCGGCATCCTCATTCCCACCCTGCAGCGCCTGCGCATCAACCAGGTGCTGGGCTTTCTGGCGGTAGGGGTCGTTCTGGGCCCCTTCGGACTGGGCCTGTTTGCTGCAGCCACACCCTGGCTGTCCTACCTCACCTTTCCACGCGCCGAGGGTGTGGTTGCCCTGGCCGAACTGGGCGTGATGTTCCTGATGTTTATGATCGGCCTGGAACTCTCGGCAGCGCGCCTGTGGGCCATGCGTGCCTGGGTCTTCGGCGCCGGCGTGGCGCAGGTCGTGATCAGCGCTACTGTGCTCGGCGCCGTGGCCTGGTTGGCCGGACTGCCCGGCGACACCGCCATCATTCTCGGCCTGGTGCTGTCGCTGTCGTCCACCGCAGTCGTGATGCAGCTGCTGAGCGCGCAAAACAGCACGGGCAGCCGCATGGGCCAGGCCAGCTTTTCGGTGCTGATGCTGCAGGACCTTGCCGTGGTTCCGGTGCTGATCCTGGTCGGCGCCATGAGCGGCGGCGCCAGCGGCAGCCTCGCCGTACTCGTCACTATCGCCATGGCCAAGGCCGCCGCCGCCATTGCCGCCATTTACCTGCTTGGCGGGCGCGTGGTGCGCCCACTGTTTCGCACCTTTGCGCACCATCGCCAGCCCGATGTGTTCATGGCCCTGATTCTGCTGACTACCCTCGGCATTGCCGGCCTGTCGGCTGCGGCGGGCCTGTCGATGGCGCTGGGCGCGCTGATCGCTGGCGTGCTGCTGGCCGAAACCGAATTCAAGCACGAAGTCGAACTGATGATCGAGCCATTCAAGGGCTTGCTCATGGGCCTGTTCTTCATGACGGTGGGCATGGGTATGGACCTGCGCCTGGCGCTGGCGTCGCCGCTGTGGCTGGCCGTGGTAGTGCTGGGCCTGGTCGGGATCAAGGCGGCGGTGGTGGCGATCCTGTTTCGGGTCGGCGGCCTGTCGTGGGGACGCGCGCTCGAAGGCGGCCTGCTGCTCGGTCAGGGCGGCGAATTTGCCTTCATCGTGATCGGCTACGCCATGACGGGTGGCCTGGTGGACCAGGCGCTGGGCCAGCTGGTCATGCTGGCCGTTGGCATCACCCTGTTCATCACGCCGCCGCTGGCACGCCTTGGCCGCGCCATTGGCGACCGTGCCGAGCATAGCGAGGACCTGGCTGTGGCCGAGCGCGACGCGCAGCAGCTGGGGTCGGCGCGCGGCCTGGTCATTATCGCCGGCTTTGGCCGGGTTGGGCGCCAGCTGGCCAAGCTGCTCACCGCCCAGGGCATTGGCTTTGTGGCCTTTGAAACCGATGCGCGCCTGGTCGCGCGGCTGCGCGCCGAAGGACACCCGGTCTACTACGGCGATGCCTCGCGCGCCGAGCTGTTGCTGCGCATCGATGCCGGCGCGGCTCCCGCGATCGTGCTGACCATGGACCACGCAGCGTCGGCCCTGCACGCGGTGCGCGGCATTCGCCGCGAGTTCCCGGCCGTGCGCCTGTATGCACGCTCACGCGACGAAAAGCATGCGCGCGCCCTCAGCCTGGCCGGAGCCACCATCGTGGTGCCGGAAACGCTGGAAGCGAGTCTGCAGTTGTCAGCCTTTGTGCTCGAAGCTATGGGTTTGGGCGAGCAGGAAGTGGACCGCATCGTCGACGATGAGCGCGACCTGTTTCTGGCCGCGCTGGCGGAAGGCCGTCCGGACCACAGCGGCGCCGAGCGAAGCCGCGCTGCAGGCCACGCGAGCCGTCGCTAGCAGCGCTGTCGGGCGCTGATGCTCATGCCAGTACCTTGCGTGCAGCTTCGCAGCCCCACCATGCAGCCTCCTCGAACACGGAAAACCCCGACAGGTCCGCATGCGCGAACACGATGGGGCCGTCGGCCGCGCGCAGCGCCTGCAAGCCGGCGTTGCTGCGAAATCCGGGCAGCGGCGCAGCCATCGCATGGCCGCGCAGGGTAATGTCGACCCGCTCCACGCAGGCCGCGAACTTCCAGCCGTAAGCGGTCTTCAGATCGGCGCTGGCCAGCTCCACCAGCTGCGCGGGACTGGCCTCCTGCATGAATTTACGCGCTTGTTCGGGGCTGCGGTCGGACAGCGCGACGTAGGCCGAGAACACGCTTTTAAGCGGCGGCGTCACGCGAATGTCCTGGTGAGTCGAGACCACATAGCCCAGCCCCGGCTCCTGGTAGACCACGTTATCCCACGACAGAGGCGCCTCGGGCAGCTCGGCCGGAAAATCCTTCATCAGGAAATTGGCCACCATCCAGGGCGCATACTGCGGCGTATGCAATTTGGGCTGAAAGCCATAGGCGGCGATATTGTCGACCACGCGCGCGGCCACATAGACCGGCATGGCGCAGATGGCTTTGCGGGCGCGCACCAGGTAGGCTTCGGCACGGCCTTCGGTGAGCGTGAAGCACAGCGCTTCGACGCCGCCATCTGTCTGTTTGAGCGAGACGGCGGTGCCAGCGTGGCGCTGCACCCCGGATGCCGCGGCCAGCTTGTCGGCCACCGGCTGCATGCCGCCGGGCCAGGTGAGCCAGGCGCCGTCGCCCGCGTTGGCGGCCTTGCCCCAGCGGCTGCAGTAGTAGTGCAGGCCGGCCCATGCCGACACCTTGTCGTAGCGGGTGCCATAGTCGTCGCGGCAGCAGTAATTGAGGTACCAGTGCAGGGTGGGCGAGCGGTAGCCCTGCTGCTCAAGCCACTGCTTGAGCGTGATTGTGTCGAGCGCGTCGAAGGCCGGGTCACTCGATGACAGCACGGTCGGGAACACGAACATGCGCCGGCCATCGGCGCCGCGTGCCTGGCGCAGCTGCTCGACCTGGGCAAAGAATCGCTTGTGCTCGGCCAGTTCGCTTGCAGCCACTCCTTCGGTCGGGATGAAGCCATCCTGCCAGCTGCCGTTGAACAGCAGGCGCTCCTCCGGGCCGTGCAGAACATAGCGCTCGTCGTAGTACGGGGCCTCACCCATCGGATCGCGCAGGATGATCCCCAGGTCAAACAGGATCTCGCGCACATGCGCCGATTCAGGCGAGGGCAAGGGCAGGTAATGGCCCCCGGTCGGGTAGGCCAGGTCGCCGAAGTGGCCACCCGCCGCGTTGCCGAAAGGCTGGGGGCCGTCGATCATCACGGTGCCCTTGTGCCCTGCCTTGTTCAACTTCCACGCCGCGGTCAGCCCCGCGATGCCGGAACCGAGGATGGCGACGTCGGCCTCGATGACACGGGTCGGCGCGGGCAGCTTGCGGCGGTCGCGCAGGAAATGGCCTTCGCTGCGGCCCGGATAATGCAGCGTGGGCGTGATCTCCTGCCACTTGTAGAAGCCGGCGCCGCTGAGCGCGGCCGCGCCGGCCCCGCCGGCCATCGACAGGAAGGAACGGCGATCCATCAGCGAATCACCTTGCCCCAGTCCTGCTCGAACTCGTGCACCAGCGACTGCGTGTTGAGCCGGTTGGGCGCCATCTCGCGGCGCTGCATATCGGGCGGGAAGGTGAACATTTCGCGCGTGGTGTCGGCATTGAGGTAGCGCATCGGCAGGCGGTAGCTGGCCGGCGGTGTGAACGTGGCCTGGGGCGAGGCCATGATGAAGCCCCATTCGCCGAAGGACGGCACGTAGGCATGGAAGGGCCAGGTTTTCATGCCCACTTCGCGCAGCGTGGCGTCGATAGTCCAGAAGGCGTTGGGCGCAAAAAAGGGCGAGGTCGATTGCACCACTACCAGGCCATTGGCCGCCACGTGGCGCGCCACAGTGCCGTAGAACGGTACCGAATACAGCTTGCCGAGGGCAAAACTGGACGGGTCCGGAAAGTCGATGATGACGGCGTCGAACATCTCGGTGCTGTTTTGCAGCCACAGCGCGGCGTCGGCGTTGACGACGCGCACCCGCTTGTCGGAGAAGGCGCCAGCATTGAGTTTGGCCAGTTCGGCGCGGCTGGTGAATGCTCCCGTCATGGCCGGATCCAGGTCCACCACCGTCACATGGTCGATATTCGGGTAGCGCAGGATTTCGCGCGCCGCCAGACCGTCGCCGCCGCCGAGCACCAGCACCCGCTTGGCCCAGGGCAGGCTTTCGAGCGCCGGATGCACCAGCGCCTCGTGGTAGCGGTACTCGTCGCGCGAGGAGAACTGCAGATTGCCGTTGATGTAGAGGCGCGTGTCGTCCTTCCACTGCGTGATCACCAAGCGCTGATAGGGCGTGGTAGTGGCATACACTACCTGGTCGCCAAACAGGCCGTTCTCGCTCCAGCTCACCAGCTTGTCGGAGGCGATAAAGCCAAACACCAGCGTGAACATCACGGCCGAGGCGCGCAGCACTTTGCC
The DNA here is from genome assembly GCA_040385745.1 of Pseudomonadota bacterium. Taxonomy (GTDB): domain Bacteria; phylum Pseudomonadota; class Gammaproteobacteria; order Burkholderiales; family Burkholderiaceae_D; genus Telluria_A. Next base: position 1,140 of record JAZKGU010000131.1, on the reverse strand, counting down.
CGCTGGGTTCTTCAACTCATTGCGGAACACATAGAGCGTCCAGATGCCCACACCCACATTGAGCATCCCGAACAAAAAGCCGGTGCGCACCAGCCCAAGCTTGGGCGCGAGCACCAGCGGGAACAGCAGCGAGACGGCCAGCGCGCCCAGGTAGTCGAAGGTGAGCACGCGGCTGACTAATTCGTTAAATGCTGTGTCGCGCGCGTTCAGGGCCCGCATCACCAGCGGCACCTCCATGCCGACCATGGCGCCGATCATGAAAACCAGCGTATAGAGCACGGTGCGAAACGGCGCCGCCATCCAGGAAAAGGTCATGAACAGCAGCGCGGCCGAAATGCCGCCGATCAGGCCGACGGCCAGTTCGATGTCGATGAAGCGGGCCAGCACGTCGTCATCGTGCACATACTTGGAAAAATGCGCGCCCACGCCCATGGCGAACAGATAGCAGCCGATAATGGTGGAAAACTGCAAAATGGAGTCGCCCAGCAGGTAGCTCGACAGCGCGCCGGCAATTAATTCGTAGGCCAGGCCACAGGAAGCCACCACAAACACGGAAAGTATAAGAATTCGTTTGGTCATGTATCGTCTTTTGTTCTAAGATTCCCGTGTGCTGTCATTTTGACTATCTTACTTGGGGAGGACCCGGTGCCCGCCATCCTAAACTATCTGCTCCACCTTGCAACAGCTGTTGCGATGGTCATGGCGTTTTTCGTGATCTATACCCGGCTCACGCCATACAACGAAGTGGAGCTGATCCGCGCGGGTAACAAGGCGGCCGCGCTGTCGCTGGGCGGAGCCCTGATCGGCTTCTCGCTCGCGGTTGCCTCGGCGCTGTCGCATACGGCGGACTACTATCAGTTCCTCGGCTGGGGCGGCGGGGCCATGCTGATCCAGGTGCTGGTCTACAGCGTCACCACGCGCTTGCTGTCGATGTCGAAGGACCAGATCGAGGCCGACAACTCCGCTTTTGGCGGCCTGCTCGGCGCGATCGCCATTTCCGTCGGCCTGATCAACGCCGGCTCGATCACCTGATCCGCCCTTCTCCGACTTCATCCATTACGCTTACCCACACGGGAGTATCGACATGTCCATTGGCTCATTCATCAGAAAACAGTTTATCGACGTCTTGCAGTGGAACGA
>JAZKGU010000130.1:0-3371 GCA_040385745.1 Pseudomonadota bacterium | reverse complement strand
ACTATCTGGTGATCGTCACATATGGCAACGCGTATCATTGTCTTCCCTTAAATTTTCCCTGGCATAGGAAAGAGACCGGGGCAATCTCACGCCCGGCACTGCGCATTCGCTTGGTATTCTAGCACTCTGGTGTTTATGTACCAACACGCATGAAAAACGCGGCCGGACGCAGAAAAATCGATCCGGATTGCGATGAAAAAAAGGCGCTGAGGCCCGTATCAGGCGGCAGTTTTCAGCAGCGCGAGAATGGCGTTCAATTCCGAACGCAGTACTGCGTAGCTGGGCCCTGCAGCTTCGGGCAGCACCGGCTCGGAGGCGGCGTCGAACGCGCCAGCGGAGTCCAGCACGCCCGTGATGGACTCCACACTGCGGCTGTCGAGCTTGTTGCGCGCCCCGCTGATGGTGAACCCCTGCTCATAGAGCAGCTCGCGTATACGCCTTATCAACAGCACTTCATGGTGCTGATAGTAGCGGCGGTTTCCACGTCGTTTGACTGGTTTGAGCTGGGTAAATTCCTGCTCCCAGTAGCGCAATACATGGGGTTTGACGCCGCACAACTCGCTGACTTCACCGATCGTGAAATACCGCTTGGCCGGGATGGCCGGCAGCACTATCAGTTCTGTTTTGCTTGCGCGGTCATTCATGGCGGACTCACTGCGCAGCGCGGTTCATCGGGCTGGTTTCTTCCACCATGCCCTTGAGCTTCTGGCTGGCGTGGAAGGTGACGACCCGGCGCGCGGTGATCGGAATTTCCTCGCCCGTCTTGGGGTTGCGGCCAGGCCGCTGCGGCTTGTCGCGCAGCTGGAAATTGCCAAAGCCGGACAACTTGACGGCTTCGCCGCGCTCCAGCGCATTGCGGATTTCGTCGAAGAAGGTTTCGACCATGTCCTTGGCTTCGCGCTTGTTCAGGCCCACCTGTTCGAACAGGAGTTCTGCCAGCTCGGCCTTGGTGAGGGTCGGCAAGTCTTTTTCCGCCTCCGCACGCACCTTGGCCACCTGCATCGCGCGATGCAGGTCAGCCGCCAGTGCCGATTGGAGTACCGCGGAATCTACGTCGTTGTTATTAATTTTGCAGCCCTGCCTTCAAATTGCTCTAGGGATATCAGGAACGCAGCTTCGCGTCGTGGTGTGTCTTCGCGGCGCTGGCCACGGCCGTCATCACGGCATCGACCACATCGTCCTGCAAGGTGTTTTGAGTATCTTGCAAGCTAAAGCGGAAAGCAAGACTTTTTTCGTCGCTTTCGACCCGTTCGCCGCGATATTCATCAAACAAAACAATAGCTTGCACAATCTTTCCGTGCGGATTTAGTTGCAATTCGCCAACGAAACTGTCGATGAGATCCTGTGCCGCCACGTCTTGTTTGACCACCAGGGCCAAGTCGCGCGTAGCGCCCGGGAACTTGGAAATTTCTTCATGGCGCGGCAGCAATCGTTGTTGTAATGCAACTGCATCGACCTCGAACACCACCGGTGCCTGCGGCAAATCGTACTTCTGCAGCCAGCGCGGATGCAACTCACCCAAAAAGCCCACTTCCACGCCGTCGAGTTCGATGGCGGCGGAGCGCCCCGGATGCAAGCCGGGATGGGCCAGTTTGACGAAGCGCACGGTACGCGGGGCAAACAGCGCCTCGACATCGGCCTTGACGTCGAAATAGTCCACCAGCCGGGTCGGGCGCACGCCCCACTGCTCGTCCACGGCAGGGCCGTAGGCAATGCCGGCCACGCGCTTGGGCTGGTCAAAGCCGGCGATCGAGAGCGGGCCGTCGACGGCCTGTGCATTGCGCTTGAAAATGGCGCCTACCTCGAACACGCGCACGCGGCCGGCCTTGCGGTTCAGGTTGTAGCGCACATTGGCCACCAGGCTGCCGATCAGCGACGAGCGCATCACATTCATCTGGCTGGCGATCGGGTTTTGCAGCTTGATCGGGTCGGTATTGGCATTGAAGTCCGCCTCCCAGGCCGACTCCACGAAGCTCATGTTGACCACTTCCTGGTAGCCCAGGTCGGCCAGCTGGTGCCGCACCGCGAACAGCGAACGGGTGTTTTCAGGGGCGATGAGCATGCGGCTGGCAGCGACTGGCGGCAGCGCCGGAATGTTCTCGAAGCCATACACCCGCGCGACTTCCTCGATCAGGTCTTCCTCGATCTCGATGTCGAAACGATAGGACGGCGCCGTCACGGCGAACACGCCCTCTTCCTGCGTGAACTGCAGGCCAAGGCGGCTGAAAATATCGGCCACCATGGCGTCGGTAAGCGCCACGCCGATGACCTTCTGGGCGCGGGCGGTGCGCATGCGCACCGGTTCACGCTTGGGCACATTGACCACCTGGTCGTCGACCGGCCCGACCTGCGTGCCTTGGGTGCCGCAGATCTCCACGATCAGGGCAGTGATGCGCTCGATGTGTTCCACCGTGGTCGCGTAGTCGACGCCGCGCTCGAAACGGTGCGCTGCATCGGTCGAAAAATTGTACTTGCGTGCGCGGCCCTGGATGGCGTTGGGCCACCAGAATGCAGCTTCGAGATAGATGTCGGTGGTGTCGAGCGAGACCGCAGTGGCGTCGCCGCCCATGATGCCGGCCAGCGATTCGATTTCCTTGTCGTCAGAGATCACGCCCACCCATTCATCGACTTCGACGGTATTCCCGTTGAGGAGCTTGAGCGATTCGCCCTTGCGACCCCAGCGCACATCCAGGCCGCCGTGGATCTTGGCCAGATCGAACACGTGCGAGGGACGGCCCAGCTCGAGCATGACGTAGTTGGAGATGTCGACCAGCGCCGAGACCGGGCGCTGACCGCTGCGCTCAAGGCGCTGGCGCATCCAGGACGGGGTTTCCGCGCGCGCGTTCAGGCCGCGAATGACGCGCCCCGAAAAGCGTCCGCACAGATCCGGCGCGCTGATCGTCACGGGCAGCACGTCGCTGCTGTTGACGCTCACGGCGCGCGTTTTCGGCATCGTCAACGGTGTACCGGTGAGCGCCGACACTTCACGCGCTACGCCGAGCACCGACAGGCAATCAGCCTTGTTGGGGGTGAGCTTGATGGTGAATTTGAGATCGTTCAGGGCCAGGTAGTCGCGAATATTCTGGCCGACCGGCGCGTCCGACGGCAGTTCCATCAGGCCGCTGCTCTCTTCCGAAATCTTCAGTTCCTTGGCCGAGCACATCATGCCCTGCGATTCGACCCCGCGCAGTTCGCCGACCTTGATGACGAAGGGCTTGCCATCAGCGCCAGGCGGCAGCACCGCGCCGGACATGGCGCAGATAGCCTTCATGCCGGCGCGTACATTGGGCGCGCCGCATACGATGTTGAGCAAGGTGCCGGTGCCGACATTGACCTTGCAGACGTTGAGGCGGTCCGCATTCGGATGGCGC
>JAZKGU010000129.1:0-8334 GCA_040385745.1 Pseudomonadota bacterium | reverse complement strand
TCGGCGAACACCTGGCGCGCCATTTCGATCTGGCCCTTGCCGCCGTCGATCAGCACCACGTCGGGCATGACGCCCTCGCCGCCCGCCACTTTTTCATAGCGCCGCATAAGCACCTGGCGCATGGCGGCGTAGTCGTCACCCGGCGTGATGCCGTTGATGTTGTAGCGCCGGTATTCGCCGTTCTGCATGGCGTGGTGATGAAACACCACGCACGAGGCCTGGGTAGCTTCACCCTGGGTGTGGCTGATGTCGAAGCACTCCACCCGCAGCGCATCGAGATCGTCGGTTTCGAGCGCCAGCGCCTCGGCCAGCGCGCGCGTGCGCGACTGCTGCGAACCCTGTTCCGACAGCAGGCGCGCGAGCGAGATCTCGGCGCCCTTGGCGGCCATGTCGAGCCACTGGCGGCGCTGGCCCTGGGGCTGGAAAATCAGTCCGATGCGGTGCCCGCACTGCTCGGCCAGCGCGGCGATCAGGGCCGGCTGGTTGAATTCGATGTTGAGTATGATGCAGCCCGGGATGAATTTTTCGCTGTAGTGCTGGGCCATGAAGGCCGCCAGCACTTCGACCTCGATGCTCTCCTCGGCAATCGCGGCCGCGTCGCTCACCTGGGTCGGGAAATAGGCCCGATCGCCCAGGTGGCGCCCACCACGCACCATGGCCAGGTTAACGCAGGCGCGCCCGCCCTGCACCACCACGGCGATGATGTCGACGTCGGCGTCGCCGCTGCTTTCCATGCTCTGTGCGTGCAGCACGCGCGCCAGGGCCTGGATCTTGTTGCGCACCGCGGCGGCCTGTTCGAATTTGAGTTCGCCCGCATAGGCGTGCATTTTCGCTTCCAGGTCCGCCATCACTTCACTCTGGCGCCCGCGCAGGAACATGGCGGCGTTGTCGACATCGAGCTTGTAGTTCTCGGCCGTGACCAGATCCACGCAGGGCGCGCTGCAGCGCCCGATCTGGTGCAGCAGGCAGGGGCGCGTGCGGTTGGAATACACGCTGTCCTCGCAGGTGCGCAGCATGAACACCTTCTGCAGGATCTGCATCGATTCCTTGACCGCCCATGCACTGGGAAAGGGACCGAAGTACTGGTTCTTCTTGTCCAGCGCGCCCCGGTAATAGGCCATGCGCGGAATGGCGCCGCCGGTGATCTTCAGATAGGGATAGGACTTATCGTCGCGGAACAGGATGTTGTAGCGCGGCTTGAGCGTCTTGATCAGGTTACTTTCCAGGATCAGCGCTTCAGCCTCGCTGCTGGTGACCGTGGTCTCCAGGCGCGCGATGCGTTCGACCATCATGGCGATGCGCGGGCTGGCCAGGTTTTTCTGGAAGTAGCTCGATACGCGCTTTTTTAAATCGCGCGCCTTGCCCACGTAGAGCACCGCGTCGGCTGCGTCGAAATAACGGTACACGCCGGGCCGGTTGGGCAATTTGGCGACCGTGGCCAGCACCTGGGTGCGGGCATCCGGCCCGGGCACTGCGTCGAGTTCACTGCTGACTGCTTCGGACATCCTCAACCTCTTGTGTCACTACCACGAACGCGACGCCGTATTCGGCTTCGTCGCTGATCGTCACCTGCGCGCTGAGCCGCCTGGCGCGCATGAACTCGGCCAGCGCGCCGCTGCACACGATCTCCGGCTTGCCGCTGGGGGCATTGAGCATCTGCGCGCTGCGCCAGGTCATGGGCATGTGCAGACCCAGGCCAATGGCCTTGGAAAAGGCTTCCTTGGCCGAGAAGCGGGTGGCCAGAAAGCGCATGCCGCGCACCGCGTTGCGCGCGCGCCGCGCATGGTATTTGACCAGCTCCTCCGGTCCCAGGATCTTTTCGGCGAAGCGCTCGCCGTTGCGCGCCAGGGCCGCCTCGATGCGCGAGATCTGGACGATGTCGGTGCCGATCCCGTAAATCATGCGCTGCGTCCGATCTGTACGCCCAGCCGCGCGGCCACCATGATGGCCTTCATCTCGCGTACGGCGTTTTCAAAACCGACAAACAGCGCGTGGGCCACGATCGCGTGGCCGATATTGAGTTCGCCAATGTCGGCAATGGCGGCAATCGCCTGCACATTGGTGTAGTGCAGACCGTGGCCGGCATTGACGCGCAAGCCGTGGCCAATGCCGCAGCGCACGCCGAGCTGAATGCGTTCGAGCTCGCGCGCCAGTTCCGCGCCTTCGGCTTCGGCGTAGCGCCCGGTATGCAGTTCGATCACGGTGGCGCCCACTTCGGCGGCGGCGGCAATCTGGCGCTCATCGGCATCGATGAACAGGCTCACGCGGATGCCCTCCTCGGTCAGCTGCTTGACCGCCGACTCGACTTCCTTGTAGTAGCGGATCACGTCAAGACCGCCCTCGGTGGTGACTTCTTCGCGCCGCTCCGGGACCAGGCACACGTCCTGGGGCCGAATGGTGCAGGCAAAATCGATCATCTCGCGCGTGACTGCAGCTTCCAGGTTCATGCGCGTCATCAGCTGCGGGCGCAGCGCCACCACGTCGGCATCCTTGATGTGGCGCCGGTCTTCGCGCAGGTGCAGGGTGATCACGTCGGCCCCGGCCTGCTCGGCCAGCATGGCAGCGCGCAGCGGATCCGGGTAGATCGTGCCGCGCGCATTGCGCAGCGTGGCCACGTGGTCGATATTGACGCCCAGGTCGATGACGGGGCCGTTCGGTTGCAGGAAGCTCATGGTTTTATGTCGTTATAACTGCATCAGGTCGATCAGAATCTGGCGCGTGTTCAGCGGCGCGCCGCCCAGGTGATGCGCCAGCAAAAAGCGCATCAGTTGCTTGCTCTGCGCCTGCGTGGCCGCGTCGGCGTAGTCTTCATTTTCCATGTCGAGCAAAGTTTTTCCGCTCACCACCGGCCACACGTCGGCAGCGCGCACCAGCCGCGCTCCCTGCTCCGGATCGACCACGTACTCGGCGTCCGCTTCGACCGCGGCGCGGGTGCTGGTGCAGCGCGTCAGGTCGGCCGCGACCCCGGTCTCCTTAAGTAAGGCCCGTTCGAATTTTCTCAAGACGATGGGCGCAGGCTCATTGTGCGCCAGCTGGTTGAGGGTGGCAACGTAGTGGTCGAACAGCGCCGGGTGCGGGTCGTCGCGCGCGAGCAGCTTGACCAGCAGTTCATTGAGGTAAAAACCGCACAGCAGTGCTGTTTTTTCCAGCGGCAACATGCCGCCCACCCACTCGGCGTCGATCATGGTGCGCAGCTCGGATTTGCCGCTCCAGGAAGCCTGCAGGGGCTGGAAGGTCTGGAGCACGCCGCGCAGTTTCGAGTGGGGCCGCTTGGCGCCCTTGGCGACCAGGCCGATGCGGCCAAAATCGCGCGTGAACATGTCCACGATGAGACTGGTTTCCTTGTAGGGATAGCTGTGCAGCACAAAGGCTGGCTGGCCGCTGATGCGGGCGCCGGCGACGCCTGAACGCGGCGCTGCGCGGCGGCGCGCCGGCGCCGGTCCCGCTCCTTCAACGCCGGGCGGGGCCAGCGTGCTGTCGGCGTCAGTGGCGGGCATGCTGGAGGGGCCGGGCGCTCCGGACTTACTCGTAGCCGTAGGCGCGCAGGCCCGCTTCATTGTCGGCCCAACCGGATTTGACCTTGACCCAGATCTCAAGGTACACGGGGCCGCCGAACAGTTTTTCCATGTCCAGCCGCGACTGGCTCGACACTTCCTTCAGGCGCGCGCCCTTGTTGCCGATAACCATGGACTTGTGGGTATCGCGCTCGACCAGGATGGCGGCAAAAATGCGCCGCAGGTCGCCTTCCTGCTCGAATTTTTCGATCAGTACGGTGCTGGTATAAGGCAGCTCGTCGCCAACCAGGCGGAACAGTTTTTCGCGGACGATCTCGGAGGCCAGGAATTTTTCGCTGCGATCGGTAATGTCGTCGGGTCCGAACATCGGATCGTTCTCGGGCAGGAAGCGCTTGATCTCCCCCTGCAGCGCATCAAGCTGGAACTTCAGCTTGGCCGAGACTGGCACGATGGCCGCAAAATTATGCTTGGCCGAGACCTGCTGGGCAAACGGCATCAGGGCCGCCTTGTCCTTGACGCGGTCGGATTTGTTGATCACTAACACGCACGGCACATCGGTCGGCAGCAGGTCGACCACTTGCTGGTCGGCCGGCCCGAAGGTGCCAGCTTCGACCAGGTACAAGATGACGTCGGCTGAGATCAGGGTATTGGTGACGGTCTTGTTGAGCGTCTTGTTGAGCGCGTTCGAATGGCGGGTCTGAAAGCCCGGCGTGTCGACATAAATGAACTGGGCGTCGTCCAGGGTCTGGATGCCGGTGATACGGTGGCGCGTGGTCTGCGCCTTGCGCGAAGTGATCGAGACCTTGGCGCCGATGAGCTGGTTCATCAGGGTCGATTTGCCCACGTTGGGGCGGCCGACAATGGCGATGTAGCCACAACGGAATGGGACGGGGGTGCTGGTGGCGTTCATGCTGACTTCGTTTCTGCTTGCGTTGGGGAGGATGCCTTGGCATCGGCTGATTTGGCCGGCGCCGACTCGTCAAGCTCGCCTTCGCCGTCGCCATCGGTCTGGATGGTGGCGATACCGGCTAGCTTGAGCTGGGCGGCGCGGGGACGGCTCTTGCGCGGTGCGCCGGGGGTCTTGAGCAGGGCTTGCTGCGCCACTTCGAGCGCCAGCTTGGCGGCGGCCTGTTCGCCGGCCCGGCGGCTGCCGCCGCGCCCATACACCTGAATGCCGAGTTTGGGCACCAGGCATTCGATTTCGAATTCCTGGCTGTGGGCGGCGCCGTGGGTGGCCACGACGTTGTACGTTGGCAGCGAGATTTTTTTACTCTGCAAAAATTCCTGCAGCAGTGTTTTGGCATCCTTGCCCAGGGTGCGTGGGTCGACCGAGTCGAGGATGGGAATGTAAAAGGCGCGGATCACGTCGCGCGCAGCATTGAAGCCGGCGTCGAGGAAAATTGCTCCGAGCAAGGCTTCGAGGGTATCGGCCAGGATCGAGGGACGCCGGAAGCCGCCCGACTTGAGCTCGCCCTCGCCCAGGCGCAAAAATTGCGACAGCTCGAGCTTTTGGGCGATTTCGTAGAGCGACTGCTGCTTGACCAGGTTGGCGCGCAGGCGCGACAGGTCGCCTTCGTCAATGGCGGAAAAACGCTCGTAGAGGACCGAGGCAACCACGCAGTTCAGGATGGAATCGCCCAGGAACTCCAGGCGCTCGTTATGCAGACTGCTATGGCTGCGGTGCGTCAAGGCTTGCTGCAACAGGCCAGCATCCTGGAACGTATAGCCTAAGCGTGTCTGCAATAACTGTAGATTCATTGTGGGTATGGTGATGCCGCCCTACTTGGGCGCCGTTTCGGGTTTCTCGGGCGTCACACCGCTAGGGTCGGTGGTGGCCGCATAATCAATCACCAGGTGCACCTTTTCGAGCAACTTGATTTCCTTGCGATAGGCAAAGGCAACTTCGGTCTGGCCGCCTACCTTGGTCACGATCAAGTCCTTGCCGCCGATCGCTTCAATCGTGTTGATGTCGGCGTTCTTGTCGAAACTGGTACGAATCGCCTGGACGGTGCCATCGACCTTCTTGGCCGAGGCAATGGCATCTTTGGCGGCGTTAAATTCCAGTATAGAGGGAACAATCTTCAATGCCAGCATGGCGAACACCATGGCCAGGGCCAGCACGAAAATAAGCCCCGACAAGGACACGCCGCGCTGGCTGTCCAACCCACTCCTGTTCGATCCGTGCATGAAAAATACCCCTTCTGACTAGTTGATGCCGCCAATGCGGCCCAGGTTCCCGAAATTCATCCAGACAAAAAACGCTTTGCCGACAATATTCTTATTGGGTACGAAACCCCAAAAACGGCTGTCCTGGCTATTGTCCCGATTATCGCCCATCATAAAGTAATTGCCTGGGGGTACGATACAAGTAAACTTGTCTGTGGAGAAATCGCAAGCTGATCGTTGCGGAAAGTTCTCCACGCCGGCGACATTAATTGTCGGACTGCTATCGCGGGTGATGATTTTGTGGGCCACGCCCGTCAGATTCTCAGTGTATTGCTTATGATACAACAACTCGACATCATCGAGGTAGTCGTCCATCTGGGTGTAGCTGATGGCCTTGCCGTTGACCGTGAGGCGCTTGTTTTCGTAGACGATGGTGTCGCCGGGCACGCCGACCACGCGCTTGATGTAATCCTGGCTCATATCCTTTGGATACTTAAACACCATGACGTCGCCGCGCTGGGGGTCGTTGACCTCGATGATCTTCTGGTTCAGGATCGGCAAGCGAACGCCGTAGGTGAACTTGTTCACGAGGATCAGGTCGCCCACGAGCAAGGTCGGCACCATGGAGGTCGACGGAATCTTGAACGGCTCGTACAGGAAGGAACGCAGGAAGAACACCAGGGCAATGACCGGGAAGAAGCTGCCCGAATACTCGATCCAGGTGGGCTGGCGCAAGATGGCCGCCTCGATCGCCTGGCGACTGGTGTTGTCTACCTTGATGCCTTCGCCGGCCAGCTTGGCATTGCGTTCGTCGAAAGCAGCCAGGGCCTTGTTGGCCAGGAGGCGGCGCTGTTTGGCGAAGTAAAAGATATCGAGGAACCAGACGATACCGGTCAGTACCATCAGGACAAACAGGATCAGGGCAAAATTGCTCAGAATCGCTTGCAGGGTCATTTGTCATCCACTTGTAAGATTGCCAGGAACGCTTCCTGTGGAATTTCCACCGAGCCGACCTGTTTCATGCGTTTTTTACCGGCTTTCTGCTTTTCCAGCAGTTTCTTCTTGCGGCTGATGTCGCCGCCGTAGCACTTGGCGAGCACGTTCTTGCGCAGGGCCTTGACGTTTTCGCGCGAGATCACGTTCACGCCGATGGCAGCCTGGATCGCCACGTCGAACATCTGGCGCGGAATCAGCTCGCGCATCTTGGAGGCGACCTGGCGCCCGCGATAAATCGCGTTGGCGCGGTGCACGATGATGGCCAGGGCGTCGACCTTTTCGCTGTTGATCAGCATGTCGACCTTGACCACGTCGGAGGCGCGGTTTTCCTTGAACTCGTAATCCATCGAGGCGTAGCCGCGCGAGGTGGACTTGAGCTTGTCGAAGAAATCGAGCACGATTTCGGCCATCGGCATTTCATAAATCAGCTTGACCTGGCGCCCGTGGTAGCTCATGTCCATCTGCACGCCGCGCTTGCCGATGCACAGGGTGATGACCGAGCCGACATATTCTTGCGGCATGTACAGGTTGACGGTGACGATCGGCTCGCGGATTTCCTCGACCTTGGTCGTTTCCGGCATCTTCGACGGATTGTCGACCTTGAGGATGCTGCCATCCTTCATCACCACTTCGTACACCACGGTCGGGGCCGTGGTGATCAGGTCCATGTCGAATTCGCGCTCCAGGCGCTCCTGCACGATTTCCATGTGCAGCAGGCCCAGAAAGCCGCAGCGAAAGCCGAAGCCCAGCGCCTGCGATACTTCCGGCTCGTACATCAGGGCTGCATCGTTAAGCTTGAGCTTTTCGAGCGAATCGCGCAGCGCGTCGTACTGGTGCGAGTCGACCGGGAACAGACCGGCGAACACCTGGGGCTGGACTTCCTTGAAGCCTGGCAGCGGCGCCGGGGCCGGCTTGGCCGCGTGGGTGACGGTGTCGCCAACCTTGGCGGCCTTGATTTCCTTGATGCCGGCAATCACGAAACCGACCTGGCCGGCCGAAATTTGCGGCAGCGGCTGCGACTTGGGACTGAACACGCCCACGCTCTCGACCAGCTGGGTCGATTCCGAGGCCATCAGGAGGATCTTTTCTTTCGGCTTCAAGGTGCCGTTCATGACGCGCACCAGCATGACCACGCCGACATAATTGTCGAACCAGGAGTCGACGATCAGCGCCTGCAGCGGCGCTTCCGGATCGCCCTTGGGCGGCGGCACGCGCGCGATCAGCGACTCGAGCACGTCTTCCACCCCGAGGCCGCTCTTGGCCGAGCACTTGACCGCGTCGGTGGCGTCGATGCCGATCACGTCTTCGATCTCGGAAATCGCATTGGCCGGGTCGGCATGCGGCAGGTCGATCTTGTTTAGCACCGGCACCACTTCCACGCCCAGATCAAGCGCGGTGTAGCAGTTGGCCACGGTCTGCGCTTCCACGCCCTGGGACGCGTCGACCACTAGCAGCGCGCCTTCGCAGGCCGACAGCGAGCGCGACACTTCATAGCTGAAGTCGACGTGGCCCGGGGTGTCGATCAGGTTCAGGTTGTAGACCACCCCGTCGCGCGCCTTGTAGTGCAGCGCCGCCGTCTGGGCCTTGATGGTGATGCCGCGCTCGCGCTCCAGGTCCATCGAATCGAGCACCTGCGCCTCCATGTCGCGGTCGGACA
>JAZKGU010000128.1:0-19757 GCA_040385745.1 Pseudomonadota bacterium | reverse complement strand
TTGTGGAGCCGTTGTTCTTCAACCAGGTACTGCGTGAGACTGACGCGTTTCATTGACTTCCTTTTGTTGTTTTGAATTCGGTAGTACGGTTGCGCAGTTAATGGGAAAGTGCCTTGCCCACCACTTCGCGCACATCGTTCGACAGCTTTTTGAGGCCTGCGACTTTTTCCAGCGCCTTTTTCATCTGCACCTGCAAGGCAGGGGCATAGCGGCGCCAGCGATCCATCGAGCGCGCCAGCCTGCTGGCCACCTGCGGATTGAGCGCATCGAGCGCAATCACCTGCTCGGCCCAGAAGGCGTAGCCGCTGCCATCGGGCGCATGGAACTGAGAGGGGTTACCCGAGCAGAAGGCAAAAATCAAACTGCGCGCGCGGTTCGGGTTCTTGATGTTAAAGGCTTTGTGCTGCATGAGCGAGCGCACCGCACCCACGTCCGTGGTGGGGGCGCCGGCCTGCATCGTGAACCATTTGTCGATCACCAGCGCCTCGTTCTCGAAGTCGCCGTAGAAGCGCTGCAGCGCATCCGGTACGCTGTCGGCGCCAGCGTGAATGAGCGACACCAGCGCCGCCACGCGGTCGGTCATATTGTCGGCATGGTCGTACTGCGACTGTGCCAGGGCGATGCTGTCCGCATCCGGAGCGGCGGCCAGATAGGCCAGCGCCAGGTTCTTGAGGCCGCGCCGGCCGGCCGACAATGCGTCCGGGCTGTAAGGCCCCGGCGTCAAGTTGGCGTGGTATTGGGCCAGCAAATCGTCGCGCAGCTGCGCACCGATAGTGCGGCGCACGAACTGGCGCGCCAGGTGGATGGCCTGCGGATTGACCACCGCCATCTGGTCGGCCATCATGCTTTCGGACGGCAGCAGGATGGCCTGCTCGCGGAAGGCGGGATCGAGCGACTCGTCGGCCAGTATTTTGCGCAGGGCGTCGAGGAAGGTTGCGTCCAGTTCGAGCTTGCCGCCTTCGGCTACCCTGGCGGTGAGCGCGAGCAAACGCGCCATGGCCAGGCGCTGGCCGGCCTCCCATCGATTGACAGGGTCGCTGTCGTGGCTGAACAGGTGCAGCAAGTCGTCGTCGGAATAGTCATACTCGAGCACCACCGGCGCCGAAAAATCACGCAGGATGGACGGCACGGGTTCGTCATCGATACCCGTAAAGGTAAAGCGCTGCGTGCTCTCCTTCAGTTCCAGGACCGTCGTGGTGCCGACATTCTTGCCGTCCAGCGTGAGCGCAAGGTCGCTCCCGTCGGCGCCCAACAGGCCGACGGCCACCGGGATGTGAAACGGTTCCTTGCGTGCCTGTCCGGGCGTGGCCGGGCAGCTCTGGCTCAGCGTCAGCTGGTAGGTGCCCGCCTTGGCGTCGAACTGCGTTTCAGCGCGCACCACTGGCGTGCCGGCCTGGCTATACCAGCGCTCGAACTGGTCGAGGTCGCGCCCATTCGCGTCAGCCATCGCGGCGCGGAAGTCGTCGCATTCGACAGCCTGCTCGTCGTGCCGTTCGAAGTACAGGTCCATCCCCTTGCGAAAGCCATCGCGCCCGAGCAGGGTCTGGTACATGCGCACCACTTCGGCGCCTTTTTCATACACGGTGACTGTGTAAAAATTATTGATTTCGACGAAAGAATCGGGCCGCACTGGATGCGCCATCGGGCCGGCGTCTTCCGGGAACTGGGCCTGGCGCAGCGTGCGCACCTGGTCGATGCGGGTGACCGCGCGCCCGCTCTCGGTGCCGATCATGTCGGCCGAGAACTCCTGGTCGCGAAACACCGTCAGGCCTTCCTTGAGCGAGAGCTGGAACCAGTCGCGGCAGGTCACGCGGTTGCCGGTCCAGTTGTGGAAGTACTCATGGCCCACCACCGCCTCGATACCGGCGTAGTCGATGTCGGTTGCCACGCGCGGGTTGGCCAGCACGAACTTGGTGTTGAAGATATTCAGGCCCTTGTTCTCCATGGCGCCCATATTGAAGTCGCCCACGGCGACGATCATGAAGCGGTCCAGGTCGAGCTCGAGTCCGAAGCGCTCTTCGTCCCAGCGGATGCTGTTCTTGAGCGACTGCATGGCGTAATCGGTCTTGTCGAGATTGCCGTCTTCCACCCACACCTGTAGCAGCGCGTCGCGCCCGTCCTTCAGGCGGAAGGTTTCTTCCTGGCAAACCAGGCGCGCCGCCACCAGAGCGAACAGATAGGAAGGCTTTTTAAAGGGATCTTCCCACTTGGCATAATGGCGTCCGTCGGGCAAGTCGCCTTCTTCGATCAGGTTGCCGTTCGACAAAAGCACTGGGTATTTATCTTTATCGGCGCGCAGCATGACGGTAAAGCGCGCCATGACATCGGGACGATCCGGAAAATAGCTGATATTTCGGAAACCTTCAGCCTCGCACTGGGTGAAGAAGTTGCCGTTCGAAACATACAATCCGTTGAGTGTGGTGTTATTAACAGGCGAACACAGAGTTTCAATCTCCAGCGTCAGCTGTTCGGGGGCATTTGGAATGCGTAGCAGATTGCCGTCGATGCGATAGTCGCGCT
The DNA here is from genome assembly GCA_040385745.1 of Pseudomonadota bacterium. GTDB lineage: Bacteria > Pseudomonadota > Gammaproteobacteria > Burkholderiales > Burkholderiaceae_D > Telluria_A. Next base: position 17,237 of record JAZKGU010000128.1, on the reverse strand, counting down.
TGCCCAGCGTTTTGCCGTTCATGCGCAGGGCGACGAGCTCGATATTTTCACCGTACAGCTCAACTTCGCGCTGGGCGCTGGCCGGATTGCGCACCATGCTCAGCCGGCTGGCGACAATAGTGCGTTGCGGATCGAGATCAAAACCGAGCTCGACAGTATCAACCAGGTAACTCGGCGGCGTATAGTCTTTCCGGTAAATGGTCTGTGGGGTGTCTGTGCGCATGGTATTGGTAGGGACGGTGAACGTCGCCTATTTTACCAATACCGCAACAGGGTGGCGTTCCGCTCGCTCGTGTAACTCTCGTTTGCGCTCAGTAACAATTCGTAAAATTTCTGCGAGAATGAAGAGTGCGCCATAAAGTTGTATATGGGTGAATGGATTATTGACGGAGACTGAGACATGAAACGGCTATTGATAAGTGCCAGCGCAGCGATCACGCTGCTGCTCGGCGGGTGCGCAACGACCATTCGCAGCGACGTGACCACTTTCCACGAGTGGCCGGCGCAGGTTCCGGACAAGACCTACGTGCTCGAGGCGGCGCCGGCTCAGGACGACACACTTGAACTGCGCAGCTACCAGAACCTGGTGCGCGCCGAACTCGGTCGCCTGGGCTTTCGCGAAGCGCAGGGCGCAGCGGCAGCCATGAAGGTATCGATGCGCTTTACCACCACCGACGTTCCGGTCAGGGTGCTCGAGCCGACCTTCCATGGTTTCTACCCGAGCGCGCGCTTCATGTTCGCCCATCCCTTCCACCGTGGTTACTGGGGCGGCCGCCGTTATTGGGGCGGAGGCTTCTATAGCCCGTTCTACGATCCGTTCTGGCATACCCCGGCATACCAGGAAACCGTGCGCCACTACTATCGGCGCGAGATGCAGGTAGCGATCAAATCGGCGGCCGATGGAAAGCGCCTGTTCGATGTGACGGTGCATAACACCAGCCGCGAAATGTCGACACCGGCGCTGATGCCGGCATTGGTGCACAGCGCGTTTGCCGAGTTTCCGGGTGTGAGCGGGGTGGCGCGCCGCGTGGAGCTGAAACGCGAAGGTTAAGGCGGCCAAGCAAAGACGCTGCAGTCCTCCCAGACGCGGGACTGCAGTGTCAATCCGCGCTTTCCTGCCCGCGCTTTAAGGCAGCAAGATGGACGACCCGGTTGTCTTGCGCGCCTCCAGCTCACGGTGCGCCGTTGACGCATCGGCCAGCTTGTAACGCTGGCGCACATCGATCTTGATTTGTCCGCTCCCCACCATCTCGAACAAATCGGCCGACATTTCCTCGAGCTCGCGGCGCGACGCCGCGTAAGCAAACAGGGTTGGCCGGGTAATGAACAGCGAACCGCGCGACGCCAGCTCGTTGAGCGAGAACTCTGTCACCGGGCCTGAGGCGCTGCCAAAGCTGACCATCATGCCCAGCGGGCGCAGGCAGTCCAGCGAGCCTTTAAAGGTGTCCTTGCCGATCGAGTCGTACACCACCGACACCATTTCGCCCCCGGTAATTTCGCGCACCCGCTCGACGAAGTTTTCAGTGTTGTAGTTGATGACGTGGGTGCAGCCATGCGCGCGCGCCAATTCCGCCTTCTCGTCCGAGCCGACCGTGCCGATCATATTCACACCAAGCGCGCGCGCCCATTGAGAGGCGATCAGCCCCACCCCGCCTGCGGCAGCATGGAACAGGATGGTGTCGCCTTTTTTCAGCTGCACGGTGCGTTTGAACAGATACTGCACGGTCAGACCTTGCAGCATCATGGCCGCCGCATGTTCGAGCGAGATTGAATCGGGCAGGCGCAGCAGAATGCTGGCGGGCAGATTGCGCGCCTCGGCATAGGCGCCATTAGGTCCTCCCGCATAGGCAACGCGGTCGCCCACTGCCACTTCGGTGACGCCCTCGCCCACCGCCTCCACCACGCCGGCGCCTTCCTTGCCCAGGCCATTGGGCAGCGGCTGCGGATACAGCCCGCTGCGGAAGTAGACGTCGATGAAGTTGATGCCGATAGCCTCGTGGCGCACACGCGCCTCGCCGGGACCAGGCGCGCCCAGCTCCACGTCGACGTACTCCATCACTTCCGGGCCGCCGGTTGCGTTGACTCGAATTGCCTTGACCATCATGCAGCTCCTTTGGATTTTGACGCGAGCTTCAGCTGGCACAGGACCAGGTGAGCGGTTGAGATATTGGTGGCGCAGGCCACATTGTGGACGTCGCAGGCGCGCACCAGGGCCGTGATATCCGGCTCATGCGGCTGCGCGGTCATCGGGTCGCGCAGAAAAATGACAGCATCGACCTGGCCTTCGGCGACCATCGCGCCAATCTGCAGATCGCCACCGAACGGCCCCGAATGCAGGCGGTTGACGGTCAGGCCGAGTTCATTGGCCAGGCGCCCGCCGGTAGTGCCGGTCGCGGTAAGCTGGCAGCCGCGCAGAAAATCGATGTACTCGGCCGCCAGGGTAATCATGTCGTCCTTCTTTTTGTCGTGCGCAATCAGGGCGATCCGGGGTTTCATGTCATGGGTCCTGTTTTTCATTTTTTCTTCGACAACAAATAAATGCCTACCATCACCAGCGCGGTGCCGGCCAGCTGGATGGCGGTAATCGGTTCGGCCAGCACCAGCGCGCCCAGAAACAGGGTCGACACCGGGCCTACCATGCCCGCCTGCGAGGCGGTCGCCGCGCCGATGCGCTTGACTGCGGTCATGGTCATAAATACCGGCAGGATCGTGCAAAACAGCGCGTTGACGAGCGACAGCCAGTACACCGGCGCCGGCTGCACCAGCATCGATGCGGGGCGCAGCGCGAAGAACTGGGCGATACAGGCGGCGCTCGCCACGCACATGGCATAGGACACCAGCCGCGTCGATCCTATCCTTCGCACCAGCTCGCCGGAGAGCAAAAGATACACCGCGTAGGCCAGGGTCGAACCGAGCACCAGCAAGGAGCCGAGTACCACCGATTCCATTCCGCTGTGCAAATCGTGGGCAAACACCAGCACGATACCGCAGTAAGAGATAGCCAGCGCCATCCACTCGATACGGCTGATATGGCGCTTGAGGAAAGTGGACGTGAACAGCAGCACGAAGGTCGGAGTCAGGAACAGGATCAGGCGCTCGAGGCCGACGGAAATATACTGCAGCCCCATAAAGTCTAGTGTGCTCGACAGGTAGTAGCCCATGAGACCGAGTCCGACCAGGCGCCAGCGGTCGGCCGGCGACAGTGGTGGCCCCTTGCGCATTTGCCATATGGCAATACCCGCGAAAACAGGAACCGAAAACAGCATGCGAAAGGCAATCACGGTAATTGCATCGACCTGATAGCGGTACAGCAGCTTGGCCACGATGGCCTTGGTCGAGAACAGCACGGCGGCGCCGATGGCAATGGCCAGCCCGGACAGGAGGGCCGCGCGCGGCAGGGTAGCGGGAGAGGCGGCGATTGCGCTTTTGGTCATGCTGGAATTGTAGAACGAATCGCGCAAAGCGGCTGGCCAGTGGCCGATTTCAAGGTAGACGCTATGCTAAAATGTCGGCCACTCTTGCATACCGTCTAAGGAAACTCGACATGGCTGGACACAGCAAATGGGCCAACATCAAGCACAAGAAAGCCGCCACTGATGCCAAGCGCGGCAAAATCTGGACGCGCCTGATCAAGGAAATCACTGTGGCCGCGCGCATGGGTGGCGCCGATATCGCCGCTAATCCGCGTCTGCGCTTGGCCGTCGACAAGGCGGCCGACGCCAATATGCCGAAAGAGAACGTCACGCGCGCGATCCAGCGCGGCTCGGGCGGGCTGGAAGGCGTCAATTACGAAGAAGTGCGCTACGAGGGTTACGGCATCGGCGGCGCAGCCATCATCGTCGATTGCATGACCGACAACCGCGTGCGTACCGTGGCCGAAGTGCGTCATGCTTTCAACAAGCATGGCGGCAATATGGGCACGGAGGGCTCGGTTGCTTTCATGTTCAAGCATTGCGGCCAGTTCCTGTTCGCGCCAGGCGTCAACGAAGACGCGTTGATGGAAGCGGCGCTGGAAGCGGGCGCGGACGACGTGCTGGCCGATGAAGAAGGCGGCTTCGAAGTGCTATGCGACCCGTTCGCCTTTGCCGGCGTGAAGGACGCGCTCGAGAAAGCCGGCTTCAAGGCCGAAGTGGCCGAGATCATCATGAAGCCCGCGACCGAGACAGTATTCATGGGCGAAGATGGCCTCAAGATGCAAAAAATTATCGACGCCCTCGAGAATCTCGACGACGTGCAGGAAGTCTATACCAACGCCCTGATCGAAGAGTAATCATGAAAATTCTGGTAGTCGGCTCTGGTGGCCGTGAACACGCACTGGCCTGGAAACTGGCCCAATCCGAACGCATCCAGATGGTCTACGTCGCCCCCGGCAACGGCGGCACTGCACGCGACTCGCGCCTGGTCAATGTCGATCTGAGCGACCCGGCGCAACTGGCCGATTTTGCCCAGAGCGAAAACATCGGCCTGACCGTAGTAGGCCCGGAAACGCCGCTCGCGGCCGGCATCGTCAACCTGTTTCGCGCTCGCGGCCTGAAGATCTTCGGGCCCACCGCCGAAGCGGCGCAGCTCGAGAGCAGCAAGGATTTCGCCAAGGCCTTCATGCAGCGCCATGGCATCCCGACTGCCAAATACCAGAGCTTCACCGATCCTGAACTGGCGCACGTGTATATCGACCAGCAGGGCGCGCCGATCGTCATCAAGGCTGACGGCCTGGCTGCCGGCAAGGGCGTGGTGGTGGCAATGAACCTGGACGAAGCGCACCAGGCGGTTGACCATATGCTGTCGGACAACCGCTACGGCGACGCCGGCGCGCGCATCGTGATCGAAGAGTTTTTGGCGGGCGAGGAAGCCAGCTTCATCGTCATGTGCGACGGTAAAAACGTGCTGCCCCTGGCCACCAGCCAGGACCACAAGCGCCTGCGCGATCAGGACGAAGGTCCCAACACGGGCGGCATGGGCGCCTATTCGCCCGCCCCCATCGTGACCCCGGCCATGCATGCACGCGTGATGCGCGAGATCATCAACCCGACCATCAACGGCATGGCCAAGGACGGCATTATTTTCACCGGCTTCCTGTATGCCGGACTGATGATCGACGCCCAGGGCAATCCGCGCACGCTTGAATTCAACTGCCGCATGGGCGACCCGGAAACCCAGCCCATCATGGCGCGCCTCAAGAGCGACCTGGTAGGTGTCATGGAACACGCAGTGGCTGGCACGCTCGACCAGGTCGAGCTGGACTGGGACCGCCGCACTGCGGTGGGCGTCGTGCTGGCCGCGGCCGGCTACCCGGACAGCCCGCGCAAGGGCGACGTCATCGACGGCATCCCAGCAGAAACGCCGGAATGCGTGACCTTCCACGCCGGAACCCAGAACGTGGACGGCAAGCTGACGACCAACGGCGGGCGCGTGCTGTGCGTGGTAGGCCTGGGCGACAGCATCAAGATGGCGCAAAAGCAGGCCTATGACACGGTCGACCAGATCCACTTCAACGGCGCCCAGTTCCGGCGCGACATCGGCTGGCGCGGTCTGAAACACTAATCGAGTGCGCTGTGGGCCCCCGCCGTCGCGGGGGAGACGGGGACGAAGAGCCGTCTCTCCCGCGAAGGCGGGGGCCCATAGCACCTAAAAACAGTGTTGGCTTGACGTTGCAATTAACGGTTGTTAGATGCATGCGCGGTGAGACGGGAACCAAGAGCGGTCTTCCCCGCGCCGGCGGGCCCATAGCACCTGAGAACAGCGATAACCCTCCCCAGTCTCCCGCCATATCATAAAACGTGCGGACAGTGTACAATTCGTCCTCACTTTTTATTCCCCGCACCCACCCGATGGCATCACCCTCCCCTGCGACCGTCAAGGCCTGGCTACTCGATCTTCAAGCGCGCATTGTCGCGACCCTTGAAGCCGTCGACGGCAAGCCCTTCCTGCGCGACGCATGGGAACGTCCGGAAGGCGGCGGTGGCATATCGCGCCTGATTGAAGAGGGCAATGTACTCGAACGCGGGGGCTGCAATTTTTCCCATGTAATGGGCTCGAACCTGCCGCCTTCGGCCGCAGCCGGCCGGCCAGAACTTGCCGGTCGTTCGTGGGAAGCCATGGGCGTGTCGCTGGTGCTTCATCCGCGCAATCCCTATGCGCCCACGGTCCACATGAACGTGCGGTTTTTCACCACCACCGCCGAAGGCGAAGATCCGGTGTGGTGGTTCGGCGGCGGCATGGACCTGACCCCGTATTACGGCAACGAAGACGATACGCGCCACTTTCACCAAAGCTGCCGCGATGCGCTCGACCCTTTTGGCGACGAGCTGCATCCGCGCTTCAAACAGTGGTGCGACGAGTACTTCTACCTCAAGCACCGCAAGGAGCCGCGCGGCGTAGGCGGCATCTTTTTTGACGACTTCAACGCGCCCGGCTTCGACGCCAGCTTCGCCATGGTGCAAAGCGTGGGCGACAGCTTCGTCAAGGCCTACGTACCGATCCTGCAGCGCCGCATGGAGCAGCCCTACGGTGAGCGCGAACGCGATTTTCAGGCGTACCGGCGCGGCCGCTACGTCGAATTCAACCTGGTGTTCGACCGCGGTACCCTGTTCGGACTGCAGTCGGGTGGCCGCACCGAGGCCATCCTGATGTCGATGCCGCCCATCGTCAAATGGCGCTACGCCTGGCATCCCGAAGATGGCACACCGGAAGCGGCCCTGTACACCGACTTCCTGGTCCATCGCGACTGGCTGCAGACGTGACCCGATGCGTCGCGCTGCTGGGAGGCAGCTTCGACCCGGTCCACCACGGCCATGTAGCATTGGCCGCCCTGTTTGCGAAACTGCTTCAACCCGACGAACTGCGCATCATCCCGGCCGGTAACCCGTGGCAGAAAAGCCCCCTGCATACCAGCGCCGAAGAGCGCGTGGCCATGCTGAAACTGGCGTTTGCCGATGCGCAGCTCGAAGTCACGCTGGACCGCCAGGAGATCGAGCGCGCCACGCCAAGCTATACCGTCGACACCCTGCGCAATGTGCGGGCCGAACTGGGCCCCCAGGCCTCGATCGTGTTTCTCATGGGCGCAGACCAGCTGCGCCAGCTTGACACCTGGCGCGAATGGCGCGCTTTGTTCGAGCTGGCTCACCTCGGCGTGGCGGCCCGCCCGGGCTATGACTTGAACGCCGCGGCCCTGCCGCCGGCGGTCGCAACCGAATTACAGCAGCGCCTCGCTACCCCGGCGCAGCTGCGCAATCAACCGTCTGGCCATGCTTATCTGGCGCAGTCTTTGGATGTGGATATCTCCGCCACCCAGGTTCGTGCGGCGTTACAACGGGGAGAGCAGGCAAACTCGCTTATATCGGCGGTAGTGCTAGACTATATTCAACAACATAATTTATATACAAGCTAATGGATATCAAAAAACTTCAAACACTCGTCGTCGACGCCCTCGAAGACGTCAAAGGCCAGGACATCCAGGTATTCGATACCATCCACCTGACCAGCCTGTTTGACCGCATCGCGGTCGTCTCGGGCACCTCGAACCGCCAGACCAAGGCACTGGCAGCGTCCGTACGCGACAAGGTCAAGGAAGCCGGCGGCGATGTCGTCGGCATCGAAGGCGAAGACACCGGCGAATGGGTGCTGGTCGACCTTGGCGACATGATCGTCCACATCATGCAGCCGGCCATCCGCCAGTACTACCGTCTCGAGGAAATCTGGGGCGACAAGCCGGTCAAGCTCGGCGCGGCCAAGCGCAAGTCCACACCTGAAGCGGCCGAAGCGGTCGCCGCCAAGCCAAAATCGAAGCACCTGGCCTCGACCCAGGAAGCGCCGGAAGTCAAGCCGGTACGCGAGCGCAAGGCGCCGGCCGCCAAAAAGGCTGCTACCACCGCCACGGCCGACAAGCCAAAGCGCGCCGCCGCCAAGAAGGCAGCGCCAGTGGGCAAGGTCGTCAAGGTTGCGCCGACCAAGTCCGAGGAAGCCGCGGTCAAGGCACTCAAGGCCCAGCCGCCCAAGCGTGCTGCCGCCAAGGTGGCCAAGGTCGCTGCCGACGCAGCACCGGTCAAAAAAGTCATCAAGCGCGTCGCCAAGAAAACCGCCGACGAGTAAGCGGAGGCCGCATCCATGCAGCTCATCATCGCTGCGGTCGGCCACAAAATGCCGGCCTGGATCGAATCGGGCTTTTCCGAGTACACGAAGCGCATGCCGCCCGAGCTGCGCATCGTGCTCAAGGAAATCAAGCCCGTTGAGCGCTCCGGCAGCAAGACCGCCGCCACCGCCATGGCGCTCGAACGCGAGCGCATCGAACAAGCCCTGCCCAAGAGCGTGCGCATCATCGCGCTCGACGAACGCGGCAAGGATCTCACCAGCGTCGGACTGTCCCAGCAATTAATGACATGGCAGCAGGACGGGCGCGACACCGCCTTCCTGATCGGCGGGGCCGACGGCCTCGATCCCGAACTGAAGGCAAAGGCCGAAGGCTTGATCCGCATCTCCTCCATGACGCTCCCCCACGGCATGGTGCGTGTTATGCTTGCCGAACAGTTGTATAGGGCGTGGTCGATCACCCAGAATCACCCTTATCATCGTGTGTAAATAGCATCAGGAATCCGATGAAGTCGACCGACAAGAAGAAAATCTATCTGGCTTCCAAAAGCCCGCGCAGACGTGAATTGCTGCGCCAGGTCGGTGTCGAATTCGAACTGCTCCTGCTGCGCACCGAAGGTCCGCGCGGCCCCGACGTGACCGAAGCTGTGCATGCGGGCGAGCTGCCGGTCGATTATGTGGCGCGGGTCGCCATTGAAAAAGCCGCCTTTGCCTGGTCCGTGGTGCAAACGCGCCATCTGCCGCTGCGCCCCGTGCTGGCGGCTGACACCACCGTCACGGTCGACGGCGAGATTCTCGGCAAGCCTGCCAACCGCGACGAGGCCGTGGCCATGCTGCGCCGCCTGTCGGGCCGCAGCCACCAGGTGCTGACCTCGATCGCGGTGCACAGCCTGGACTTCGCCGGGCAGGTCACCCAGGTCTCCCAGGTGCGCTTTGCGACCCTGAGCGAGGCGGCCATTGCCGCTTACTGCGCCACCCAGGAACCCTATGACAAGGCCGGCGGCTACGGCATCCAGGGCCTGGCCGCGCTGTTCGTCGAACATATCGAGGGTAGCCATTCGGGCATCATGGGCCTGCCCTTGTTCGAAACAGCCCAGCTGCTGCGCCAGGCCGGGGTTCCCCTTCCCTGAGTCCTCCCCGGCGGCGCCCTTGCCGTTGTATGATCATGGCTTGCACATTCCGCCACGCGCAGACCCATGAACGAAGATATCCTGATCAACATCACTCCGCAAGAGACCCGCGTTGCGCTGATCCTGCAAGGCGCCGTGCAGGAATTGCACATCGAACGCACGCTCACGCGCGGCCTTGCAGGTAACGTCTATTCCGGCAAGGTGGTGCGCGTGCTGCCGGGTATGCAGTCGGCTTTCATCGACATCGGCCTCGAACGCGCCGCGTTTTTGCACGTGGCTGACATCTGGGAAGCGCGCTCGCACGACGGTCCCAGCGTGGCGCCCACGCCCATCGAAAAGGTGCTGTTCGACGGCCAGGTGCTCACTGTTCAGGTAATCAAGGATCCGATCGGGACCAAGGGCGCGCGCCTGTCGACCCAGATCTCGATCGCCGGCCGCATGCTGGTGTACCTGCCGCAGGATAACCACATCGGCATCTCGCAGAAAATCGAGAAGGAGTCGGACCGCGAAATGCTGCGCACGCGTCTCCAAAGCCTGCTGCCGGCCGAGGAAAAAGGCGGCTACATCGTGCGCACCATGGCCGAGGAGGCGTCGGACGCGGACATCGCCGCCGATGTCGACTACCTGCGCAAGACCTGGAGCGCGATCACGCACGGCGCGCGCACCCGTCCCGCCACCAGCTTGCTGTACCAGGACCTGAACCTAGCCCAGCGCGTGCTGCGCGACTTCGTGCATGACGAAACTGCCACCATCCAGGTCGACTCGCGCGAGAACTACGTCAAGCTGGTCGAGTTTGCGCAGTCGTACACGCCCGGCGTACTCACCCGCCTGCAGCACTACACCGGCGAGCGCCCCCTGTTCGACTTGTATGGCGTGGAAGAAGAAATCCTGCGCGCGCTGGGCCGCCGTGTGGATCTTAAATCGGGCGGCTACCTGATCGTCGATCAGACCGAGGCCATGACCACCATCGACGTCAATACCGGCGGCTTTGTCGGCGGACGTAATTTTGCCGACACCATTTTCAAGACCAACCTGGAAGCGGCGCATGCGATCGCGCGCCAGCTGCGCCTGCGTAACCTGGGCGGCATCATCATCCTCGACTTCATCGACATGGACAACAACGAGCATCGCAACGCGGTGCTGCAAGAGTTGAAGAAGACGCTCTCGCGCGACCGCACCAAGGTATCGGTGTCGGTGTTTTCGGCGCTGGGGCTGGTGGAGATGACGCGCAAGCGCACCCGCGAATCCCTGGCACACATCCTGTGCGAGCCATGCCCGGCGTGCGCGGGTAAAGGACAGGTCAAAACCAGCCGCACCATCTGCTACGAGATCTTGCGTGAGTTGATGCGTGAAGCGAAGCAGTTCAATCCCAGGGAATTTCGCATTCTGGCTTCGCAGGAAGTGGTGGACCTGTTCCTGGAAGAGGAATCGCAGCACCTGGCCATGCTGGGGGACTTTATCGGCAAGCAAATCTCGCTGCAGGTTGAAACTGCTTACCATCAGGAACAGTACGACGTCATTTTGATGTAGCGGCGCCAGGCGCCGCCTCCCATTTTTCAAATCGGGCGGCTTGCTCTTTTCCGCCGGTTCTCTCCATCCATGCCAGCTGTACAAAAAGAACAGCTTTCTCTTAATTGCAATTATTTATTAATGTAAAATATTTACGGTGATACATTTATTTTCAATCGTTAATTTATTATATTAAAAATAGGAATCAAACATATGTCGAGCCGCCTTACATATTTATTGAAATAAATATTAATATAATACTTAAGATATTGATTATTATACGTTTTACTCCGATGGCATATTCCTTGCTGTGACCGATCTGCTTGCGTGAGAGTCTGTATCAAAATAGTTAAATACAGATTGCCTGCCTATCATTCATATCATTAATTTATTCGGAGAAAACAATGAAAAATGTAAAGTTACTTCGACGTATCGCATGTGCTGCTGCCTTGATGTGCGCGTCGCTTTCCAGCCAGGCCGGGATCATTTACAACGGAAACCTTGCGGGCTCGGGCGCCGGCCTGGGTACTGTCAACACGCTACTGACGCTGAACAGCAACGGCGGTACCGCGACGGGAGCAGTAATCCGTAGCGCCGGCGTTGACCTCGCCACGGGTAACGCCTTGTCGGGCGCGTCGCAAACCTCGACCTTTTCGTTTGCGGATCTCAACATCACGAACGCCAATCAGATTCGCCTGATCTTTAACGCGAACGAGCCGGGCAATGCTAATAACAACTCCATCAGCGTCGATGCCTTGACCTTGTCGATCTTTTCAAGCACCGGCGGTGCAGCCTTGTTCAGCACATCGCTCGGGGCGCCTCAGCTGTTCAGCAGCACCGCCAACGGCATTGGCAGTATCGGCTTTTTGTTCGAACTCGATGCAGCCACCGCTCTTGCGGCGCAATCGTTCGTGAGCGCGACCAACCGGATTGGATTGTCGTCCCAGCTGTCCCTGGCCCAGGGTGGCCTGGACACTTTCTTCATCTCGCAAATTGGCGTTACGCCGCCAGCCAGCGGCAACGTGCCGGAACCGGCCAGCATGCTGCTCATTGGCCTCGGCCTGTTGGGTCTGCGCGCAGCGCGCCGGAAAGCGTAGTGCGACTGGGTGGCAGTCTCGCGACCGCCACCTTCGCCCAGCAAGGCGTCCCTACGCTTTCAGGAGTTGAAAGCCGGCCGCTTTGGCCGGCATTTGCGGGAAAACCTGGGCCAGTTGCTTGTCGCTCAAGCGCAGATGGCGCTCGGCCACCTGCGCCAGCACAGACCGGAAATCGGTCGTCACCGGCAGGTCGCGTCCCTCGTTCAAGGCTTCGTCGGCCACGCCGCGCCAGTCACCGTACACTTTGCCGCCCTTGACGGCGCCGCCCATCAGCCACATCACGTTGCCGCGACCATGGTCGGTCCCGCCGTTGCCGTTTTCGCGCGCGGTACGCCCGAATTCGGACATCACAACCACCAGGGTATCGTCGAACATGCTGCCCATGCGTTGAGCCAGCAGCGCCAGTCCCTGCCCCAGCGGCTCCAGGCGATTGGCCAGCTGGCCGCGCTCGGCACCCTGATTGGCGTGGGTGTCCCAACCACCCAGAGCGACAAACGCCAGCTGCATCTTGGGATCGTTGCGCATCAGTGTTGCCAGGCGCGCAGCGTCGTCGGGAAAGCCGTTGGGCAGTGGCGCGCCGCCATCAGCCGCCTGCATCTCCTGCATCGAGGCGGCCATTACCCCACGGTGCGCTTCGCGCCCGTCGGCATACGCTTTTCCGAAACGCGTGTGGCCTGCGTACATTTTGTCGAAAGCGGCACCTACAGCGGGCCGATCCAGCACGTCCGGACGCACGGCGCCCGCGCCATTGGGAATGCTGACTGCGGGCGACGCCCCCGCAAGGATGCGCGGCATTGTCGGCCCGATCGACATGGCACGGGCCGGCGCCGAAGTGCCCGGCAGGGTAGCCACCAGGCGATTCATCCAGCCATCCTCGGTATTCTTGCGACCCGGCGTCCCGGATTCCATGTAGTCCTGGGCGTCGAAATGGGAGCGCGTGTCGTCGGGCGAACCGCTTGCATGCACGAAGGCGAGCTTTTTCTCGCTCCACAAAGCGCTTAGTGGCGCCAGCGCTGGATGCAGGCCGAAATAGCCATCGAGGTCGATAACGCCGCCATCTAGCCCGGCAGGCAGCAAGCCGATGGTGGGCCGCAGGCGCAGATAGTTGGCATCGCCCACTGGCGCCACCACGTTAAGGCCGTCGACCGCGCCGCGCAGCATGATCACGATGAGTTTGTTCCTGGTCGGGCTGTCGGCGCTGGCGGCCCAGGCGCTGCGCCCAACCGGAATCACCAGGCTGGCGCCCAGTCCCAGCGCATGAAAAAAGTCTCTGCGTTGCATGGTGTACTCCGTCTAGCGTTGCATGAAATCCGGACTCCCCAGCAGCATCGAGGGGCGCAGCGCCGGCGAACTTTCGGCCACCAGCGCACGGGTGCGCTCCGACAACACGCCTGCCAGGGTCGACTCGAGCTGCGCTGCGTCAAGCAGCGCCGGCGCACGCGTGCCGGCATTGCCTGCAGCTGGCACGCCAGCCAGGGGCAAGCGGCCTGCCGCCAAGTTGCTGGCGAACGTGATGCGGCGCGACAGAGCGTCGGGATTGAGCCAGGCCTGCTGGGTATTCTTGTAGCCGTCGGGTGTTGGACAGCCGAACAAGGGCATGCCAAGCGAATCGAGCGTGTTCGTGAGCGGTGCAACATTGTGAACCTGTATCCCGGACGCTCGCACCGCCGACAGCACGAAGTGAAACGGTGTCTTGAATTTTGCTCCCATCGCCTCGCCCGCCATGAACTCCGGGCTCGCGAACAGGGTTCGCAGCACTGCACGGATATCGCCATCCGATTCGCTGAAACTGCGCGCCATACGCTCGACCAGAGCGGCCGGCGGCTGATCCTGCACAAAATACTGCGCCAGTTTCTGGCTGATGTGGCGCGCCGTGGACGGGTGAGCGGCCAGCACGTCCAGCGCCATCTCGCCTTCGCGCTGCCCGGCAGGGGGCACCGCGCGGCCCAGCCAGTTCTTGACGCCCTGGTCATGGCGCCGTGGCTCGAAAGTAAAGGTCTGGTTCCTGTCCACCATGGCGCGCAGCGTGTACGACCAGCCGGTGAGCATGCGCGCCAGTTCGGTCACGTCTTTCTGGGTGTAGCCGCCATTCACGCCGAGGGTATGCAGTTCCATCAGCTCGCGCGCATAATTTTCGTTCAGCCCGCGTGCCCGGACCGGCGCTAGCATGGCCATGGAAGAAGCTCCCATCGTCGCCGACGCCGCTGTGGCAGGCGTGCCCGATGAAAGGTGGTTGTCGAGGTAGTAGAGCATGGCCGGATGCTTGGCCGTCGCCCCCAGCAGCGCGCGGAATGAGCCCATCGCGTGGGGCCGAATCGCATCGCGCTCGTAGCTTGGCAGCAGTGCGCGCACGACCCCTTTGCCGGAAAATACATTGAAATGATTAAACCAGAAATCGACCATCACCTCTTCGAGCTGGCGTGGACTCTCCAGCGCGCGCGCCATGCGCGCTTCGGCGCTCTCGCGCGACATCACGCCGAGGCCAGCGCGGCGCAGTTTTCTGGCGCCGTCCTCCTCGTCACGCACGTCACGATTAAGTTCGATGAACTCGGCCATCATGCTGCCGGCGCTGCGATTGACCGTTGCGAGTCTGGCGAGGCGCTCTGACAGCGCCGCCGGCTCTGCGATCGCGCCCGGATCGAGCTGCTGGGCGATGTAGCGCTGCACTCCCATCTTCGCCACGCGCTCGATGTCGCCTGGGAGCGGCCCATAGCCAAGCCGGTTCAGTACATGCGCCGCCTGCTGCTCCGGGGTCAGCGGCGCGCAATGCGCCGGCGATAACATCACCGTCAGCGCGAACACTCCAAGCCAGATCGATTTCACAGCCACCACGGCCTCCTTTGTTCAAGACTGGTTTTTATACCCGATGCCACGGCTTCGATCCACAAGTTATTTGTTTCAATTCTCGCAAGAAGAGTCAAAGGGGAGGAACGGCATAATTTAAATGCAATATTATCGGGCAAGCTAGACATCATTGAAACCAAGTGTAAGTAATAAGCGATGATGTGTCATAAGTGCTGCGTTTTTGTGAAATAAGACGCGCACGATAGCCCCCAATTGCTTGCCAGCAAACGTTTTGCGCTCCACAATGTTGGGTCAAACTTGAGGAGCTGTCGCATGAACGTAATCGAAGAATCCACCGAAATTCTGGACGCCAAATTGCTGTTGACCGCCCTGGTTGCACTGCGGCGCGGTGACTTTTCGGTGCGCCTGCCTTCGGACCTGACTGGCATGAACGGCAAGATCGCCGACACCCTCAACGACATCATTGAAAACAGCGACAAGATCGCCCAGGAAATCGTCAGCGTGAGCCGCATCGTCGGCCACGACGGTCGCCTGTCGCAGCGCGCCGCGCCGCCTGCCGTTGGCGGCGGCTGGGGCACCATCATCAATTCGGTCAACGCCCTGATCGACGACCTGGTGCGCCCGACCACTGAGATGGCCCGCGTTATCGGCGCCGTGGCAAAAGGCGACCTGTCACAAAACATGGCGCTCGAAGTCGACGGCCGCCCACTGCGCGGCCAGTTCCTGCGTTCGGCCACGACCGCGAACACCATGGTGGACCAGCTCTCCTCGTTCGCCTCCGAAGTGACGCGCGTGGCGCGCGAGGTGGGTACCGAAGGTAAGCTGGGCGGCCAGGCAAACGTGCCGGGCGTTGCAGGTACCTGGAAAGACTTGACCGACTCGGTGAACTCGATGGCGGGTAACCTGACGTCGCAGGTGCGTAACATTGCCGAGGTGACGACGGCGGTGGCGAACGGCGACTTGTCGAAGAAAATTACCGTGGACGTGCGCGGCGAAATTTTGCAGCTCAAGGACACCATCAACACCATGGTGGACCAGTTGCGTTCCTTCGCATCCGAGGTGACCCGGGTGGCGCGTGAGGTGGGTACCGAAGGCAAGCTGGGCGGACAGGCTTACGTGCCGGGCGTAGGCGGCACCTGGAAGGACTTGACCGACAACGTAAACTTCATGGCGTCCAACCTGACGGGCCAGGTGCGTAACATCGCGGAGGTGACTACGGCGGTGGCGAACGGCGACTTGTCCAAGAAAATCGCGGCCGACGCGAAGGGCGAGATTTTGCAGTTGAAGGATACGATTAACGTGATGGTGGACCAGCTGTCCTCGTTCGCGTCGGAAGTAACGCGCGTGGCGCGTGAGGTGGGTACCGAAGGTAAGCTGGGCGGCCAGGCGCAGGTGAAGGGCGTGGGCGGCACCTGGAAGGACTTGACCGACTCGGTGAACTCGATGGCGGGTAACCTCACGGGCCAGGTGCGTAACATCGCGGAGGTGACGACGGCGGTGGCGAACGGCAACCTGTCCAAGAAGATTACCGCTGACGCGAAGGGCGAGATTCTCGAGCTCAAAAACACGATTAACGTGATGGTGGACCAGTTGTCCTCCTTCGCGTCCGAAGTAACGCGGGTAGCCCGCGAGGTGGGTACCGAAGGTAAGCTGGGCGGCCAGGCGCAGGTAAAAGGAGTGGGCGGCACCTGGAAGGACTTGACCGAAAACGTGAACTCGATGGCGGGTAACCTCACGCGCCAGGTGCGTAACATCGCGGAGGTAACGACGGCGGTGGCGAACGGTAACCTGTCCAAGAAGATTACCGCTGACGCCAAGGGCGAGATCCTGGAGCTGAAGGACACGATTAACGTGATGGTGGACCAGTTGTCTTCCTTCGCGTCCGAAGTAACGCGCGTGGCGCGCGAAGTAGGTACCGAAGGTAAGCTGGGCGGCCAGGCCCACGTGCCAGGCGTCGCGGGTACCTGGAAGGACTTGACCGACTCGGTGAACTCGATGGCGGGTAACCTCACGGGCCAGGTGCGAAACATCGCGGAGGTGACGACGGCGGTGGCAAACGGCGATTTGTCCAAGAAAATTGCGGCGGACGCCCAGGGCGAAATTTTGCAGCTCAAGGATACGATTAACGTGATGGTGGACCAGTTGTCGTCCTTCGCGTCCGAAGTAACGCGGGTTGCGCGAGAGGTGGGTACCGAAGGTAAGCTGGGCGGCCAGGCGAACGTGCCGGGTGTTGCAGGTACCTGGAAGGACTTGACCGACTCGGTGAACTCGATGGCGGGTAACTTGACGGGCCAGGTGCGTAACATCGCGGAGGTGACGACGGCGGTGGCGAACGGCGACTTGTCCAAGAAAATCGCGGCCGACGCGCAGGGTGAGATTTTGCAGCTGAAGGACACGATTAACGTGATGGTGGACCAGTTGTCCTCATTCGCGTCCGAGGTAACCCGGGTGGCGCGAGAAGTCGGTACCGAAGGTAAGCTGGGCGGCCAGGCGCAGGTGAAGGGCGTGGCCGGTACCTGGAAGGACTTGACCGATAACGTGAACTTCATGGCGTCGAACCTCACGGGCCAGGTGCGTAACATCGCGGAGGTGACGACGGCGGTGGCGAACG
>JAZKGU010000127.1:0-8305 GCA_040385745.1 Pseudomonadota bacterium | reverse complement strand
GCGTGCGGCCCAGGATCTGGCCGCGCCGCAGCCAGTACAGGCGCGAGTCGCCGCAGTGGGCCCAGGTCGCGATATTGTGCTGGATCAGGCACACCACCGCCGTGGTGCGCGGCGTGTCGGGCAGGTTGTTGGCGGTGCGGTAGCGGTGAATCTCTTCATGCGCCTCGATGAACGATTCTTCCAGAAAGCGCTCGGGTTTTTTGACATAGGGCGTGGCGTGTTTCTGGAACATGGCCGACATGGTCTGCATCAAAATGGAGGCGGCCACTTCGCCGCGCAGGTGGCCGCCCATGCCGTCGGCGAGCACCAGCAGCAGCGCGTCGCGCGTGAAGCTGTAGCCCATCCGGTCCTGGTTGACCTTGCGCCCGCCGATATTGCTTTCCTGGTAAACGGAGAATTGCATGCTCTAGCCCTCGGTCAGGTATTACTGTTTTCTTTTTTACGGCCGAAGCCCATCCGGTCGGCCAGGCCACGCAGGCCGCCCGCCATTCTGTCGAGCTTGCCCGGCTCGGGCGGCGGCGGCGGCAGCGGCGCCTGCAGCTCCTTTTGCAAGGTGAACAGGCTTTGCGGGCGCGCCAGCGGATCCATCTCGATGCACCAGGCCACCATCTTGATCAGTTCGGGCGAATAGCTGCCCTCCAGCTTGGCCAGGTGACCTGGCATCTTGTCGTCGAGCTTGCGCTGGTCGGCGGCCTGAGGCGGCGAAGCTGCCATACAGGCGAACATCGAGGCGCCGATGCTATAGATATCCGACCACGGACCGAGCGCCGCTGTTTTCGAGTACAGGTCGGGCGGAGCGAAACCCGGGGTGTACATGGGCGTCAGCTTGGGTACATCTTTATTGAAGGTCTGGCGCGCTGCGCCAAAGTCGAGCACCAGCGGTGTGCCGTCGGTGCGCAAATAGATATTGGCCGGCTTGACATCGAGGTGCAGCAGTTTATTGGTATGGACTTCACGCAATCCCGCGCACACGCCAATAAATATCTGGCGAATGAAGGCTTCGTTCAGGCGACTGCCTTTGGCGCCCAAGCGCGCTATCTGCTCCTGGAGCGAATGGCCTGATTCATAATGCATCACCATGTACACAGTTTCATTGGCACGGAAGAAATTGAGGACACGCACCACATTGGGGTGGGCGATGCGGGCCAGCGCCCTGCCTTCCTCGAAAAAGCATTTCAGACCGATCCGAAAGACCGCCAGATTGGGTTTGGAAATGACAGGGACGAGCTCTCCCGGCTGGCGCAATGCGAGTGCGCTGGGGAGGTATTCCTTGATCGCGACAGCGTTTCCGTCGGGGTCATAGGCTAGATATACGATACTGAACCCACCGGACGCAATTTTCTTTACAATGCGATATCCGGCAATTTCAAGCCCATCGGGCAAGGGAGCGTTATTTTGTGCAGCCATGAGGGTTCCTTGCTTAACACGGCGATTGTGTGGATAAATCACAGCTTTGTAAAGAAAAGATAAAAACCGGGGACTCCTTTGAGCATTTCTAGCATGACAGGTTACGCGGTTGCCACCAGCGAAGGCGCTGCCGGTACCCTTACAATCGAAATCAAGAGCGTCAATTCGCGCTTCCTGGATCTGCAATTTCGTATCAATGACGAGTTACGTGCCCTGGAACCGGATTTGCGCGCTGCCATCATGGCTGCCATCACGCGCGGCAAGGTGGAGGCGCGCCTGAGCTTTGGTCGCAAGGTTGCCGGTGGCTCGCAAGCGCTCAATGCAGCCCTGCTGGCCGATCTTGCCCGCCTGCAGACGGAAGTGACCAAGCACTTCGTCTCTGCCCCGGTGATGACGGTTGCCGAACTGCTGCGCTGGCCCGGCGTGATCGAGGAGGCACAGGTTGGCCAGGAGTCGCTGCAGGCTGATGTAGCGGCCCTCACCGCCAAGACCGTGGCCGCCTTCGTCGACAGCCGCCGGCGCGAAGGTGCGGCGCTCGAAGCCATGCTGATATCGCGCATCGACGCCATGGACGTCATCGTCAAGCGCATCACCCCCCTCATTCCCCAGGTCATTGCGCAATTCCAGCAAAAGGCAGTGGAACGCATGCAGGACGCGCTCGGCCTGGCTGGGCACGGCACCCCGTCCACGCTCACACGCCAGGAAGCGCTGGAGCGGATTCGCCAGGAAGTAACCCTGTACGGCATCCGTATTGACGTATCTGAAGAACTCTCGCGCCTCACGGCCCACCTGACCGAGACGCGCCACATCCTCAAAAAGGGCGGCCAGGTCGGCAAGCGCCTCGATTTCATGATGCAGGAGCTCAACCGCGAAGCCAATACGCTGGGCGCCAAGGCCTCGGTCAAGGAACTGGCCGATGCGTCGATGGAGCTCAAGCTGCTCATTGAGCAGATGCGCGAACAGGTGCAGAACCTCGAGTAATTCGCTCGCCGATTTCAGCTTGCGTGGGCCCCTCCTTGCCAAGGCGATGAGGGGCCCATCGTTTATATAACAAGGAAAAACATGCATATGTCCATACGCTTCGTGCACGCGCTTGCCGCCGGCGTTGCCTCCCTGCTGCTCGCCTCCTGCGCCAGCACACCACCAGCCCGCCCACTATCGGCACAGCCCAACGCCCAGTGGTTCAAGCTGTCCACCGAAGCCTACAAGGGCAAGCAGGACGACATCTATTTCACCGACGCCCGCACCGGGTTCTACGGCAATGGCGCCGGCAAAATCTTCAAGACCACTGACGGCGGCCAAAGCTGGACGCTGGTGCTTAACAAGCCCGGCACCTTCGTGCGCACCATCGGCTTTGTCGACAGCCAGCTAGGCTTCGCAGGCAATATAGGCACCGAGTATTTCCCCGGCGTGACCGACACAGTCCCCTTGTACCGCACCGTCGACGGCGGCGCCACTTGGTCGCCGGTGAGCGGCATTGCCGGTCCGCAGGTCAAGGGCCTGTGCGCGATCGACATCCTGAAGGTGAGCTTCGTCAACGCAGGCAACCTGGAGCAGCGCACGCTGGTGCATGCAGCGGGCCGGGTAGGCGGCCCGGCCTATCTGATGCGCTCGCTCGACGCCGGTAGTACATGGACCAGTATCGACATGACGCCACACCTGGCTGCCATTACGGACGTCAAATTTTTCGACGAAATGAACGGTATGGTCATTGGCGGCGACGATGCAGCCGTCGGCCGCTCGCATGCAGTGGTGGTAGTCACCAACGACGGCGGCCAGACCTGGAAGCGCAGCTACACCTCGCCGCGGGTGTTCGAACTTGCATGGAAGGTCTCCTTCCCGAGCCGCAATGTCGGCTATGTCACGGTCCAGAACTACAATCCCGACAAGTCGGTCACCCAGCGCGTGCTGGCTAAGTCGGTCGATGGCGGCAAGAGCTGGAGCGAGCTGCCCCTGGCCGACGACTTTGCTGTGCGTCAGTTCGGCGTGGCCTTTGCCGACGAGATGACCGGCTGGGTGGGCGCGAGCACCACCGGCTTTGCCACGATCGATGGCGGCAAGAGCTGGAAGCGGGTCGAGATGGGACGCGCCGTCAACAAGATCCGCATCGTGCCCGACGGTGAACACTATGTCGGCTATGCAATCGGGGTAGATGTGTACAAGTTCGCAACGGCACCGGCGCGGCCCTAGGTCGCCTTTCCACAAACCACGCATATTGGTAAAATCGTCCCATTCCGGGCGTCGGCGGAGCAGCTCACCGCCCGCCTTCGCTCAAGCCTCCACATGGGACCCAGCATGCCAACTTTCACCGGCCTTTCCGGCAGCCTGTTCATCGTCGCCGCCCCATCGGGCGCCGGCAAATCCACCCTGGTCAATGCTCTGCTGGCCCAGGAACCGGCTATCAAGCTGTCGATCTCGACCACCACCCGGCCACCGCGCCCGGGCGAGACCGATGGCGTGCAATACCATTTCACGACTGCCGAAGACTTCGTTTCGCGCGCCGAACGCGGCGAGTTCCTCGAATGGGCCGAAGTGCATGGCAACTACTACGGCACCTCGCGCCTGATGGTCGAGAAGGAGATGAAGGAAGGCACCGACATCCTGCTCGAGATCGACTGGCAGGGCGCGCGCCAGGTCAAAAAGCAGTTTCCGGACGCTGCCGGGATCTTTATTTTGCCGCCCTCGATCGCCGCCCTGTCCGAGCGCCTGCACAAGCGCGGGCAGGACGAAGAGCACGTCATCGAGCGGCGCCTGCTGGCCGCAGGGGGTGAGATCTCTCACGCTCCGGAGTTCGACTATGTTATTATCAATGAAGAGTTCAACGTCGCCTTGTCCGAGATGAGCGCGATTGTCAGAGCGACACGCAGCCGTTTTGCACAGCAGGCTGCGCGTAACGCCTCGCTATTTGCCCAACTGGGTATCCATGCGCAACAGTCGTGACACGGCACAATATTGTCTATTTAGGAGTGAAGATGGCCCGCATTACCATTGAAGATTGCTTGAAAAGTATCCCTAACCGCTTTCAGCTGACCCTGGCCGCTACCTATCGCGCTCGTCAGTTGCTGCAGGGCCATACACCAAAGGTTGATGCCAAAGACAAGCCAACCGTCGTTGCCCTGCGCGAAATCGCCGCTGGCAAAGTCGGTATCGAAATGCTCAAAAAGGTTCCGATGTAAATGTAGTTGCGTCAGCACGAGAGTGTCCAACCGCCATTCTAGTATCCTTAAAGTATGACATTGACCACTCCGGATACTACACACTCAGGCACGCCCAAGACCCGGACATCACGCGCCGGGTCCAAGCCGGACCAGCCTCCCGCACCACCCGCCCTCGCCCCCGGGGTGGCGTCGGTATCCCAGCTCACAGCCAAGCTGGGCGAGTATCTCAGCCCCTCCGAACTGAAGAAGGTCAAGGAAGCGTATCGTTTTTCCGACGAGATGCACCTGGGCCAGGTCCGTAAATCGGGCGAGCCCTATATTTCCCATCCCATCGCCGTGGCCGAAATCTGCGCCGACTGGAAGCTTGACGTGCAGGCCATCATGGCCGCCCTGCTGCACGATGTGATGGAAGACCAGGACGTCAAAAAGGATGAGCTGATCGAACGCTTCGGCGCCCAGGTCGCAACCCTTGTCGACGGCCTGTCCAAGCTTGAGAAAATCGAATTTCAAAGCCAGATCGAAGCGCAGGCTGAGAACTTCCGCAAGATGCTGCTGGCGATGGCGTCGGACGTGCGCGTCATCCTCATCAAGCTGGCCGACCGCCTGCACAATATGCGCACGCTCGAGCACATGACGGCCGTGAAAAAACGCCGCATCGCCGCCGAGACCATGG
This sequence comes from Pseudomonadota bacterium, assembly GCA_040385745.1. Classification (GTDB taxonomy): domain Bacteria; phylum Pseudomonadota; class Gammaproteobacteria; order Burkholderiales; family Burkholderiaceae_D; genus Telluria_A. The sequence goes on along the minus strand of JAZKGU010000127.1, from coordinate 3,067 downwards.
AAGTGTACGTGCCCATCGCACACCGCCTGGGCCTGAACAATATCTACCGCGAGCTGCAGGACCTGTCGTTCTCGCACCTGTACCCGCTGCGCTACCGCACGCTTTCCAAGGCTGTCAAGGCCGCGCGCGGCAACCGCCGCGAAGTGGTCAAGAAGATTCTCGAATCGGTCAAGAACACGCTGGCCTCGGCCTCGCTGCCGGCCGAAGTCTACGGCCGCGAAAAGACCCTGTACGGCATCTACAAGAAAATGCGCAGCAAGCGGCTGTCGTTTTCGCAGGTGCTCGACGTGTATGGATTTCGCGTCGTGGTCGACGACTTCGCCAGCTGTTATGTGGCGCTCGGCACCTTGCACGGCCTGTACAAACCGATGCCGGGCAAGTTCAAGGATTACATCGCCATCCGCAAGCTCAATGGCTACCAGTCGCTGCACACCACCCTGATCGGCCCCTACGGCACCCCGGTCGAATTCCAGATCCGCACCCAGGACATGCACCGCACCGCCGAATCGGGCGTGGCCGCGCACTGGCTGTATAAAAACGGCGAATCGAACCTGTCGGACCTGCAGCAAAAGACCCATGCCTGGCTGCAGTCGCTGCTCGACATCCAGCAGCAGACGGGCGACTCGGCCGAGTTCCTCGAGCACGTCAAGGTCGACCTGTTCCCCGACTCGGTGTACGTGTTCACGCCCAAGTCCAAGATCATCGCGCTGCCGCGCGGCGCCACCGCGCTCGATTTCGCCTACACCATCCACACCGGCATTGGCGACCATACTGTCTCGGTCAAGATCAACAACGAACCGGCCACGCTGCGTACCGAACTACGCAACGGCGACATCATTGAAATCGTCACCGACCCGAACTCGCGCCCGAGCCCGACCTGGCTGGCGTTTGTCCGCACCGGCAAGGCACGTTCGGCGATTCGGCATCACCTGCGCACCATCAATCTGAACGAGTCGGTCGAGCTGGGCCAGGAGTTGCTGGCGCAGGCGCTTACCACGCTGGGCATCAATCCCGAACTGCCCGCGCCGACCATCGAAAAGCTGCTCAATGAATCCTCGGCCAAGTCGATGGATGAACTGTATGCCGACATCGGCATCGGCAAGCGCATGGCCGCGCTTGTGGCACGCCATATTTTCGGGCTCATCGACGACGACATGGCCAGCCTGCCCCTGGACCAGCAAGGCAGCCAGGGCGAGCTCGATCCCGTTACCATTTACGGCAGCGAAGGCGTGTCGGTACAGCTGGCGGCCTGCTGCCTGCCGATCCCTGGCGACCAGGTCACCGGCCAGCTGCGGCGCGACCAGGGGCTCATCGTGCACACCACCGACTGCATGGGCGCCAAGCGCGTGCGCGCCAAGGAACCGGACCGCTGGATTCCGGTGCAGTGGGGCGGCGAACTCAATCGCCGTTTCGACTGCCGCATCCGGCTCCTGATCAACAATGAAAAAGGCATCCTGGCGCGGGTGGCTGCCGAAATCGGCGAGTCCGACGCCAACATTTCCTATGTCGGCATGGACGAGGATGAAGAACACGTGATGACCCAGCTGCGCTTCACCATCCAGGTCCAGGACCGGGTGCATCTGGCGCACCTGATCCGCAATCTGCGCGGCGTGTCCGGCGTCACGCGGGTCGAGCGCGAACGCACTTGAAGCGCCTGAACAAAAGCGCGCTCGCTGCCCTGATCGGGCTGCTCTTTCTGCTTGTTGCGGGCACCTGGAAGCTTAGCAACGCGCGCAGTTTTCAGCTCTTCGGCGACCTGGTGCACCGGGTCGACACCAGCGAAAAAGTGGTGGCGCTGACTTTCGACGACGGCCCCACGCCGGCCTTTACCCGCGAAATGCTCAAGGTCCTGAAAGACAAGGGCGTGGTTGCCACCTTTTACCTCAATGGCAAGGAAGCTGCCGTGAGTGGCGCATCGGTCAAGGCCATTTATACGGACAGCCACGAGATCGGCAATCACTCCTTCAACCACAAGCGCCTGGTCTTCATGGCCAGCGATGACATCAAGTCCGAAGTGGAGCGCGGCGAACTGGCGATCCGCAGCGCAGGCTACACCGGTCCGCTGACCTTCCGCCCGCCGCATGGCAAAAAGCTGGTCTACCTGCCCTACTACCTCGACAGCCGCGGCATCACCACGGTGATGTGGGACGTGGAACCGGAGAAGTCGGACGAGATCGGACGCGATGCCGGCAAGATGGTGCGCTTGGTGGGCGAGCAGGTGCGCCCGGGCTCGATTGTGCTGATGCACCTGATGTACCAGGCACGCAGCCCGTCGCGCCAGGCGCTGCCGGGGGTGATCGACGAACTGAGAAAACAGGGGTATCGCTTCGTGACCGTCTCGGAACTGCTCAAACTGCGCAAGCCTGCTTAAGGGCGCAGCGCCAGGATACGGTCGAACGCATCGCAAGCGCCTGTGCATGCCTCGGCGACCGCGTCAGGCGACTGCACGGCCGCTTTGAGCGCCTCCATGAACTCGCGCCAGCGCGGACCCGGGCCTTCGATGGAGCCGCGCAAGAACGCGAGCGGATGCGGCGCCAGCTGCTCGGCCAAGCGCCGGTACAGCACTGACCCACCGAGCTGGGATCCTTCGATGACATAGCACACGCCCCAGCGATAGGCCTGGCTGGCGCCGATCGGCCAATCCGATTCCGGCGCGCGCGCTGCAGGTCCAGGCGGCATGGCGGGATGCGCCAGGTCCGCATCGAGCAAGGGAGTGCGCAACAAGACGGCCGGCGCCGCAGGCGCCTGTGGACCATCGTCGAAACCGGCCAGCCAGCACTCGGCGGGACCCAGCCAGGCGTGCAGCATTGCCAGATGCGCGCGGTAATCGTGCAAGCTAGCGTCAGGGGCGGCGATCGCGAGCCCGCCATCGAGAATGGCATGGCGCTCGGCGGTAGCGAGGCGCAAGGCCGAGAGCACGTCCGGGCCGGTTGAAACAGACGATGGAACGATCATTCAACTCCACAAATTTAAGCGTAACAGTCTATCAGATCAGCTCGCGCCCCCGGGGTCAGGTCCTCCATTTCCACACGAGCTCGACCGTAGCGATCCGCTACGGTCGAGCTCG
>JAZKGU010000126.1:0-5283 GCA_040385745.1 Pseudomonadota bacterium | reverse complement strand
CTCCATTTGCACACGAGCCCGACCGTAGCGGTTGCTACGGTCGGGCTCGTGTGCAAATGGAGGACCTGACCCTCGCCGCGCGATTCCGTCGCTACGCCGACAGAAAAAAGTTGCCCGAACTCTAGCACAGGCATTTCCGTCTTGCCACTTGTGGGGGCGTGCTGAGGTATGCTAAGGCCTTCACCCATCTTTCTGGAGCGACCATGTTACGGACCCTGCGCACTCAAGCCGGCCTCTGCGCCCTCGGATTTCTGCTGTCCATCCCGGCGATGGCCCAGGCGCCCGCCGCTGCGGCCCCGGCCCCGGCCCCGGCCGTGGTCTACGACGCCGAGCTCGCCGCGAAACTGGGCGGCAACGACAATGGCATGAAGCGCTACGTGCTGGTAGTTCTCAAGACCGGCCCCAACAAGATCACCGATCCGGACGAGCGCAAGAAAATGTTCCAGGGCCATATGGACAATATCGGCCGCATGGCCGCTGAAAAGCAGCTGGTGGTGGCCGGTCCGCTCGACGGCGTCGATGGCTGGCGCGGCATGTACATCTTCAATACGCCCGACATCGCCACCGCCAAAGGCTGGGTCGCGACCGATCCAGTGATCGTGAAGGGCGAGATGGTGGCCGAGTATCACACCCTGTTCGGCTCGGCGGGCCTGATGGCCGTGACCGACATCCACAACCGCATCACGAAGCCGGCCGCCGGTGCTTTGAAAAAAAACTGAGCAGCATCTTGCTAGCGTCCGGGCCGGGTCCGGAGTGATAAGCGACGCGCTCGTCGCCGCCGCTCCAGGCGTGACCCAGATCGGCCACCTCGGCCACCCGCAGCATCAACTTGCGGCCGCGGTAGACATCGTGCAGCCGGTGCGCCAGCACGCGCCGTCCGCCCGGCTTGAGGGAAGCCGTGGCCGCCTCGTCGCCCAGCGCGCTGAAGCGCCTGGCCTGGCGCGCCAGCTGGGCCTGGTTGACGGGCCGCACTACCTCATCCTTGTCGCCCTGGATCAGCATGGTGGGCAGGGTCCCCGGCGCGCCATGCTTGCGCAGCACCTCGTCGATGGCGCTGTCGACCCGCAGCCCGGCGCCGTGCTGCATCACGCCCAGCGCGCCCACGGTGCTGTGCCCGGCGCCGTAGGACGGTCCCGAATGCAGCCCCAGCGCGGCGAACAGGTCGGGATGGTTGAGCGCGACGATGTGGGCCATCCCGGCCCCGGCTGACATGCCGCAAATGAACACCCGGCTGCGGTCGATTGGATAGCTGTCGAGCACTTTGTTGAGCACCCCGACGATCAGCGCCGCATCGCCGCCGCCCTGCTGGGTGGCCCGCTCGTACCATTTCCAGCAGCGCCGCGGGTGCGAACTGACCGATTGCTGTGGATACAAGACGGCAAAACCGGCCTTCTCGGCGTGCTGGTTCATGCGCGTGCCCTGGGCGAACATGGTCGCGCTCTGCTCGCAGCCGTGCAGCATGACGATCAGGGGCAAGCCTTTGGGCGGAGCTATGCGGTCGGGGAGGTAGAGCCAGTAGCTCATGCGCTTGACCCCGCTGAAGTGGGAAGCTAGCCATTTGCCGCCGGCGGCCTGCAGGGCCGGACGGGCCGGCGCCCTGGCAACGATGGCCGGGGCAGCCGGGGCGACGCGTGGAACTATACGCAGCGCGGGTGTAGCCTTCGGCTTCGGCTTCGGTTTCGGCTTGGGCTTGGCCTTGGGAGGCGCGATGAGAATAGTTAGCGCCCGGCTAGCCGTGCGCTGCTGCTTTTTCCCGGCGCGCAGCAAGCCGCGCAGCCAGGAATTGGCGCTTTTCACCAGCGCAGCACGGATGCCACGAATTCCGACAGCGCCGTGACGAACGAGCGGGTGGGGATAGGCTTGGCGATCGGGCCGGCGTTGTTGCAGCGGGAAGTGACGAGGATCATGGTGGGCTCCGTGTTTTTTATAAGAATAGCCGGGCGGAAATTCCGCTTCTGTGCGCTATCCCTCATAACTGATCGGCTCATCAATAAAGCAACACTGTCGCCCCGCCGGAGACGATTGAGCCACATCAAACAGCGCCAGGGGCGAGAACTTAGGCTGGCTATCTGACCTTAACCCACAGGAGAACCACGATGAGCTATGCAGACCGCGACAGGTATGGAATGTACAAAAACACGGGCAGCGCCGGCCCAGGCCCGGCGCTCATGGGCGCCGACACCCTGATCGGCGACAGCGTGGTCAACGGGCAGGAAGAAAGCCTGGGCGACATCAAGGAAATCATGCTCGACATGCGCACCGGGCAGATCGCCTACGCGGTGCTGGCCTTCGGCGGCTTTCTGGGCATGGGTGAAAAACTGTTTGCGGTGCCCTGGCAGGCGCTGCAGCTAGATACTGTCAACAAGCGCTTCGTGCTCAACGTCGACAAGGCGCGCCTGCAAAACGCCCCCGGTTTCGACCCGGATGCCTGGCCCGACATGAGCGACGTCGGCTGGGCCAACCAGATCCACTCCTTCTACGGCACCGATGCCGGCGTGGGCACTTCAGGCGTAGCCGCCAGCGGCATGGTGGGCGGCGCCGGCATGGGCAGCAGCGGCACCACTGGTACGACGCACTGAAAACCAAGTTTCTGCCGCAGACGAAGCCTCATTCAACTATGCTCAGCGGCGCTATGGGCTCCCGCCTCCGCGGGAGAGACGGTGGGAGGAGCGAGCAGGAATCGCTACCTTTCGAGCCGTCGATACATTACTAACGTCTCTCCCGCGGAGGCGGGAGCCTATAGCGCCCAAGCGCAGCGTTGGCATCACTAGAGCACCCCCTACCTCTGCATCGACTCCCAAACCTTCATCAAGCGCTTGCCCGACACCGGCATCGGCGTGCGCAATTCCTGCGCAAACAAGGACACCCGTAACTCCTCCAGCATCCAGCGAAATTCCACCATCTTCGGATCGGTATTCCTGCCCGCCAGCCGGTCCTTGGCCGCGCGCATGAAATGGCTGGCCGACTGCGTCCACTCGGCCATCAGCTTGGCATCGCGCAGCGGATCGGTGCGCATCTTCTCGATGCGCACATTGATAGCTTTTAAATACCGCGGAAAATGCGCCAGCTGCGCATAGTCGTTATCAACCAAAAAGCGCTTGTTCACCAGCCCCTGCAACTGCCCCTGGATATCGGCCGCCGCCTGCGCATTGATGCTCTGCAGCTTCTTGGGCAGCACATAAAACTCGGTCAGCACCTGCGACACCAAACGTGCAATCTCGTTCACCAGCAAGCTCAGGCGCGCCTTGCCCTCGTCGCGGCGCTTGTTGAACGAGGCTGCATCGCTGGGCAAGGGCTCTTGCAAAAACGCCATATCGATGGCTTTGTGAATGATCTGGTCGCGTAGCTCCTCCTGCGAGCCCATCGCCATGAACTGCATGCCCATCTGCTGCAGGTTCGGAATATTCTTCTCGATGAACTTGATCTGCTCCTTGAGCTGCAGCGCAAACAGCCGGCGCAGGCCGACCCGGTGCGTCTTTTGCGCCACCGTCGGGTCGTCGAACACTTCCAGGTCGCAATGGCTGCCCTTGTCCACCAGCGCCGGAAAACCGATCAAGGTGATCTTGCCCTGCACGATTTCTAGCAGCTCCGGCAATTCGCCCACGGTCCAGCTGGTGAGCCCCGTATGCTGCAGCACCGCGGTGCTCGCCTGCGGCATGGCAGCAGCAGGCGCCGGCTTGCCCTTGGCGGCCGGTACCGCCTTGGCTGGCGCTGCCGGGGCCTCGGCCATCTTCTGGAAACTCTGGCGCGCCTGCCCCCCGAACTCGGCCTGCAACGTGGCCAGGTTGCGCCCCATGTCGAGCTGACGGCCATGTTCGTCGATGACCTTGAAATTCATGAAGTGATGCGCCGGCAGCGTCTCGGCCTTGAAGTCGCTGGTGAGCACTGACAAGCCCTTCTCGGCGCGGATGTCGGCAATGATCGCGTCGACCAGTTCGCCGCGGCCGAACGCGCCCGCCTCGTGCACCCGCTCGCAAAAACGCGCTGCATAATCGGGCAGCGGCACGCAGTGGCGGCGCAGCTTTTGCGGCAGTGACTTGAGCAGCAAATGCACCTTCTCCTTGAGCATGCCCGGCACCAGCCAGTCGGCGCGCTCGCGCGGCATCTGGTTGAGCGCAAACAGCGGCACCGACAGCGTCACGCCGTCGCGCAGGCTGCCCGGCTCGAAGTGGTACGACAGCTGCATCTCGATCCCGGTCACCGCCATCGCCTTGGGAAACAGCTCCGTCGTCACGCCCGCCGCCTCGTGCCGCATCAATTCTTCGCGGTTCAAGAACAGCAGCTTGGGATTGTCGAAGGTAGCGTCCTTGTGCCACTTCTCGAACCCGGCGCCGTTCACGATATGGCTCGGAATGAGTTTGTCGTAAAAGGCCGCAATCAAATGGTCGTCCACCAGCACGTCGAGGCGGCGAGACTTGTGTTCGAGGTTTTCAATCTCCTTGACCAGCTTGTGGTTGTGCGCAAAAAACGGCGCGCGCGTATCGTAGTCGCCGCCCACCAGCGCATCGCGAATGAAAATCTCACGCGCTTCGAAAGGATTGAACTGGCCGTAGTTGATGCGCCGCTGGCTGTAGATCACGATCCCGTGCAGCGTGGCCCGCTCCGACGCGGTGACCTGCGCCGCGCGCTTTTCCCAGCGCGGCTCGCCCCATGATTTTTTCAGTAAATGCGCGCCTACCCGCTCGATCCATTCGGGCTGGATCTGCGCCACGCAGCGCGCATACAGGCGCGTGGTGTCGACCAGTTCGGCCGCCATGATCCACTTGCCGGGCTTTTTTAGCAGTGAGGAACCGGGCCAGATGTGGAACTTGATGCCGCGCGCGCCCAGGTAGCCCGCGCCCGGCTCGTCGTCGGCCTTGAAGCCGATATTGCCGAGCAAGCCGGTAAGCAGCGCGGTATGCAGGTTCTCGTAAGTGGCCGCCGCCTCGTTCAGGCGCCAGCCCTGCTCCTTGACGATGGTGAGCAGCTGCGAATGCACATCGCGCCATTCGCGCAAGCGCACCTGCGACAGGAAGCTGGCGCGGCAGGTCTCCATCAGCTGGCGGTTGGTTTTCTTGTGCTCGATGGCCTGCTCGAACCAGCGCCAGATTTTTATATAGGTCAGGAACTCGGACTTCTCGTCGGCGAACTTCTTGTGCGCCTCGTCGGCCGCCTGCTGGTGCTCCATCGGGCGGTCACGCGGGTCCTGCACCGACAAGGCCGAAGCGATGATCAGCATTTCGGTCAGGCAGGCGTTGTCGAGCGCGGCCAGGATCATGCGCCCCACGCGCGGGTCGAGCGGCA
>JAZKGU010000125.1:0-33167 GCA_040385745.1 Pseudomonadota bacterium | reverse complement strand
CGTGGATGGTCGACCGCCTGCTGCGCAACCTGCTGGTCGACCTGACCGGCAATACCCACCGCTCCGAGTTCTCCATCGACAAGCTGTACTCGCCCGACGGGCCGACCGGGCGCCTGGGCCTGGTGGAATTTCGCGCCTTCGAGATGCCGCCCCACGAACGCATGAGCCTTTTGCAAATGCTGCTGCTGCGCGCTCTGGTGGCACGCTTCTGGCGCCAGCCATGGCAGGCCAAACTGGTTCACTGGGGTACCGCTCTGCACGACCGCTGGATGCTGCCGCATTTCGTGGCCCAGGATATTCGCGACGTGGCCGCCGATCTGCGCGCAGCCGGCTACGCCTTCGAAGACCATTGGTTCGAGCCCTTCATCGAATTTCGCTTCCCGCGCTTCGGCACGGTGGTCTACGAAGGCGTCGAAATGGAGCTGCGCCAGGCTATCGAACCATGGAACGTGCTGGGCGAGGAAGTGAGCGCCGGCGGCACCGCGCGCTATGTCGACTCCTCGGTCGAACGCTTGCAGCTGCTGGTGCGCGGCCTGACCGACGGGCGCCACGTGGTGGCCTGCAACGGCCGCATGCTGCCACTGCACCCGACCGGCGTCCCGGGCGAGTATGTGGCCGGCGTGCGCTTTCGGGCCTGGAGTCCATGGTCGGCCCTGCACCCCAGCATCGGCGTGCAAGCGCCTTTGATTTTCGATCTGGTCGACACCTGGAGCGCGCGCGCCATTGGCGGCTGCACCTACCATGTGGTGCATCCGGGCGGTCGCAGCGAAGTCGGTTCCCCGGTCAACGCCAACGCCGCCGAGGCGCGCCGCTTTGCACGCTTTTGGCCGCACGGCCATACACCTGGCCCCATGACGGTGCGCAAAGAGGCGCTCAATCCGGGCTTTCCCATGACACTGGATTTGCGCTGGCAGCCAGATTGATCTATCGTGCTGTTCCTGAAGTCATTACGCCGCGCCATGCCCAATTCGCTATTTGACCACTATCGCGCCGCGCCCGGAGGTTTCGATGAAATGCTCGACGCGGCCAAGCTGCCGCGCGCGCACTGGCGCGCGATGCTGGCCAATCTGGAGCACGAAGCGCCCGAATTGATGCGTCAGCGCCACGAGATGGTGCAGCGCCAGGTGCGCGAAAATGGCGTGAGCTACAACGTTGCGGCCGACGCCGACGGCAGGCAGCGCGCCTGGGACCTGAACGTGCTGCCGCTGATCCTGCCGCCGGACGAATGGAGCGGCATCGAAGCTGCCGTGATCCAGCGCGCCACCCTGCTCAACAAAATACTGGGTGACGTCTACGGCAAACAGGAACTGCTGCGCGAAGGCCTGTTGCCGCCAGCCCTGATTCACGGCCATGCAGGTTTTCTGCGCCCCTGCCACAACCTGCGCCAGCAGGACGACGTGGCCCTGCACTGTTACGCGCTCGACCTGGCGCGCGCGCCCGACGGGCGCTGGTGGGTGATGGCCGACCGCACCCAGGCGCCGTCGGGCGCCGGCTACGCGCTGGAGAACCGCGCCATCATCTCGCCCACTTTTCCCGATCTGCTGCGCGAGCTCAAGGTGCAGTCGCTGGCGGGATTTTTTCGCACCATGCGCGACAGCCTGGTGCACTGGGGCCGCCAGTGCGCGGCCATGGGCGACGCGCCGGCCCCGCTGCGCGCTGGTGAAATGCCGCTGATCGTGCTGCTGACCCCAGGCCCGCTCACCGCCAGCTACTATGAACAGGCCTACCTGGCGCGCTATCTTGGCTGGCCGCTGGTCGAGGGCGGCGATCTGACGGTGCGCGACGGCGTGGTCTACCACAAGACCCTCGCCGGGCTGCACCGGGTCCACGTGATCCTGCGCCGGGTCGACGATGAAGCCTGCGATCCGCTCGAACTGCGCAGTTCGGCCATGGGCGTGGCCGGCCTGACCCAGGCTGCGCGGCGCGGCAATGTGCTGCTCGCCAACGGTCTCGGTTCCAGCCTGCTCGAATCGGGCGCCCTGCTCGGCTTTCTGCCGGCGCTGTCGCGCCGCCTGCTGGGCGAAGCGCTGAAAATGCCATCGGTGGCCACCTGGTGGTGCGGCGAAGCGCCTGCGCTCGAAGCCGTGATCGCCCGGCTCGACCGGCTGGTGATCAAGCCCAGTTTTTCGCAACTGCCGCAGTTTGCAGTGTTTGGCCAGGATCTGAGCGGCGCCGCGCGCGCCGAGTTCATCGCCCGCCTGCGCGCCACCCCCAACGACTACATCGCCCAGGAACTGGTGCAGCTGTCGCAGGCCCCGGTGTGGAGCGCCGGCGCGAAACCGGGCCTGCAGGCGCGCGCCATCGGTCTGCGCGTGTTTGCCTGCGCCACCCCAAATGGCTACGTGGTGATGCCGGGCGGGCTGACGCGGGTGGCCACCGGCGCCGACGCGCGCGTGCTGACCATGCAGATGGGCGGCGCCAGCAAGGACACCTGGGTACAGACCAGCGCCAGGGTGACGCCGCAGCGCGCGCGCAAGCGCACTACTACGGTGGCGGACCTGGTGCGCGAAGACAGCAATTTGTCGAGCCGGGTTGCAGAAAACCTGCTCTGGTTCGGGCGCCACGCCGAGCGCTGCGACAATATAGGCCGTCTACTACGGGTCGCCCTGCAGCTGCTGTTCAGCGGGCGCTTCGACCAGCGCGGCGCCGAATGGCCGGCCGTGGAAGCGCTGTGCATCTGGTTCGGCTTGCTCGACAAGGATGAACTGCCGGTGGCGGCGCCCACAGTCAAGGCCGCGGCGGCGGTGTTGAGCGATGCCGACATCGAATCGGCCCTGCTGCGCGCGGTGGTCTCGCCCGAGGTGCCGGGGCTGGCGCGCCAGCAGCAGCAATTGCACCGCATCGCCGGCCAGCTGCACGAGCGCATCTCGGTGGACAACTGGCGTGCGCTCAACCGCATGGTGCAGCCGCCCGCGCTGTCGGACGAGCGGCCCTCGCAGTCGGAAGTCATGACGATTCTCGACGACGCCGCCGCCTCCCTGATGACGCTGGCCGGCTTCGCGCTCGACGGCATGACGCGCGACCTGGGCTGGCGCTTCATGTCAATCGGGCGGCGCCTGGAGCGCCTGCAGTTTCAGAGCGTGGCGCTGCAGCGGGCCCTGGCCATGGACGAGAACGGCAGTCTGGACTGGCTGCTCGAGCTCTCCGACAGCATCATCACCTACCGCGCACGCTACCGCGCCCAGCCCGAGTGGCTACCTGTGCTCGACCTGCTGCTGCGCGACGAGACCAATCCGCGCTCGATCCTGTTCCAGATCGACGGCATCTTGGGTGCACTCAACAAGATCGCGCTCAGCTACGGCGCCTGCGGCCAGGACCTGCTGGCACCCTCGCGCGAGGCACTGGTCGCGCTCGATCCCGCCACCGATTTCAGTCACGGCAACGCCAGTCTGAGCGCACTGCTGCAGCGCATCCAGCAGGCCAGCGCGGCCCTGTCCGAACAGATCGGCGTGCAGTTTTTCAGCTACACAGGCAACGCCGAACACAGGAATAAAAGCGCATGAATCAGGCACCGACCACAGCACTGGCGTGCGCGCGCTATCGCGTGGTGCACGAGACGCGCTACCAGTATGGCAGCACCGTCTCGCTGTCGCAGCAATACCTGCACATGACGCCGCGCTCGTTCGCGTTTCAGCACACCGAGTCGCATCTGATCTGGCTTGACCCGGGCGGCAGCGAGTCGCAGGACGGCGTCGATTACTTTGGCAACCACACGCGCCACCTCGCGCTCACACTGCCGCATGACAGCCTGCTGGTGCACGCCGAATCGACCGTGCTGCTGTTCCCGCGGCCCGGCCTGGCCGACATCGCCGCCTCGCTGCCATGGGAAAGCACGCGCGACATGATGGGCAAGGAGAAAAGCGCCGCCACGCTCGAAGCATGCCGCTACCTGTACGCCTCGCCCCACGTCACCTGCTTCCCGGCGCTGGAAGCCTACGCGCGCCTGAGTTACACGCCCGCCCGCGCGCAACTAGACGCCGCGCTCGATCTCACGCAGCGGATCTTTGACGATTTCGAATTCGATGGCAAGGCAACCGACATTTCGACCCCGCTCGAACAGGTGCTGCGCGGCCGGCGCGGGGTATGCCAGGACTTCGCCCAGCTCATGATCGGCTGCCTGCGCTGCCTCGGCCTGCCGGCGCGCTATGTCAGCGGCTACATCCTGACCCATCCGCCCGCGGGCAAGCCGCGCCTGATCGGCGCCGACGCATCGCACGCCTGGGTGTCGGTGTACTGCCCTTCGCTGGGCTGGATCGATTTCGATCCCACCAATCGCTGCCTGGTGCAGCAGGAACACATCACCCTGGGCTGGGGGCGCGACTTCAACGACGTCACGCCGCTGCGCGGCATCGTGCTCGGCGGCGGCGCCCAGGAGCTCGACGTGCAGGTCACCGTGACACCACTGGCGCTCCCGGCCTAGTCGCCCGAACCGGCCCATCAGATCGGCGGCGGTGCAGGCCGCCACGGTTTTCCCTCTAGTTGCATTCCAGCATTAAGTCGCCCTCGCGCCAGCACGTTCGGCTGCCCCGGCCGGCAACTCTCCACTTGCGGCAGCCAGGACAAATGTACTACGCCGCTCCCCTCCGCCTGGTCGTCCGGCACTACTTTACCGTCCAAAAATCGGGAGCCGCCTCCCATAGATAACAGGACATTCAGCCGATTCGCTGCTGAGGCCGCCTAAATATACTCGCTCCATCGATCCAGCAAATCTGTCACCCGCTCCAGCGGGATTGCCCGACAACCTCACCGGTAGAGATCATGGAAGAAATTGGCGCCTTTTTCGAATTGCTCGGCATGCTGGTCAGCGACCCGCGCACCGGCGTGCTGCTGGCCTTGCTGACGGTTGCCGCTGTCAGCGACTACCGCACTTTCCGCATTCCCAACTGGCTCACCGGCGGCGGGATCCTGTTCGCGCTGGCCTACAACGGCCTGGTGCCGCCCGCCTGGCACGCCGACTGGAGCTGGGCCCCGGCCGGCATGCTGCTCGGTTTCGGCGCCATGCTGCCCATGTACCTGATGCGCGTGATGGGCGCCGGCGACGTCAAGCTGATGACCATGGTGGGCGCTTTTCTGGGTGCGGCCGGCACCGCCTACGCCCTGCTGTTTTGCATCGTCACCGGCGGCATCGCCGCGCTCTGTTACGCCATCCACAAACGCGTGATGGGGCGCATGCTGAGCAATGCAGGCGCGGTGATGCGCGGCATGCTGTGGTCCTCGGTCGCCAGCGGCGTGCCCCAGGCACAGGCCGGCGCATCCGATTCGGTCGGCAAGCTTGCCTATGGCATCAGCATCGCGATCGGTACCAGCGCCTTCCTGATTGCCCAGCAGTTCAACCTCATCTAAACCACCGAGGCACTCCATGAAAAACCTCAAGGCAATCGGGCTGATCGTGCTCGCCCTTCTCATCGGTCTGGCAGCGGCCGCTTATGCAATCGGATGGGTATCGCGCCAGGCCGGCGTGGCATCCAACAAGGTCGTCGTCGCGGCGGTCGACATCGAACTGGGCACCAAGGTCAATGCCGAAATGCTCAGCACCATGGACTGGCCGAGCGGGGCCATGCCGGCTGGGGCATTCAAGGACGTCAAGGAGTTGCAGGACCGCATAGTGCGGGTCAGCGTCCTGCGCGGCGAGCCCCTGCAGGAACGCAAGCTGGCCCCGGTCGGCACCCTCGGTGGCCTGTCGGCGGTGATTGCCGACGGCAAGCGGGCCATGACGGTGCGGGTCAACGATGTGGTGGGCGTGGCCGGCTTCGCCCTGCCGGGCAACTACGTCGATGTGATGGTCAATGCGCAGCAGGACAAGGAGCGCGGCGAAGAAGGCAAGCAGATCAGCAAAACGGTGCTGGAGCGGGTGCTGGTGCTGGCCGTAGCCCAGGAAGCCGGGCGCGACGACACCAAGCCCAAGGTGGTCAGTGCGGTGACGCTCGAACTGTCGCTCGAGGATTCGGAGAAGCTCGACCTGGCACGCAGTGTAGGCACCCTGTCGCTGGTGCTGCGCAACCAGGTTGACCGCAAGACCGTGGCGACCGCCGGCATCACCAAGCAAGAGCTGTTTGGCGACAAGCCGCCACCTGCGCTGCAAGCGGCGCCGGCACGGGTGGCACGGCCAATGCGCGCCGCCCATACGCCGCGCCCCACCCCCAGCTTTTCACACTGCGTCAACGTCATCGAGCACGGCGTGTCGGCACAGCGCTGCTTCTAAGCTGCAACGGAGACCCTTCTCATGAACACGCATTTTCGCAGGGCGGCAACGGCCGTCGCGGCCGCCACCCTTGTCGCCGGGCCGGCCCACGGCGCCGCCGAAGCTGCCACCAGGAACTGCAAGGCGGTGGTGACCTCCCCGACCTTGCATGTCATGCTCGGCAAATCGACCGCGATACCCTTGACAGCAGCAGTCACCCGAATCGTGGCGAGCGGGCAGTCGGCCAAGCCGGCTGCCGCAGCGCCGGGCGGCGAGGCGGGCGACGTGTCCAGCATTGCCGACCTGGATGTGCAGCTGCTGAGCCCGACCGACCTGTTTTTGCTGGGAAAAAAAGCCGGCACTGCCAACATCATCCTGCAAGACACCAGCGGCGTGTGCTACCTGCGCGACATCGTGGTCGAAATCGACCCGGCCACGCTGCAGGCAAAGCTGGGCGAACTGATGCCGGAAGAGAACGGCATCAGCGTCAAGAGCGCGGAGAACGCAATCGTCCTGACCGGCAAGGTCAGCGACACCACCAAGCTGGACGAGGCCAGCCGGGTAGCGGCAGCCTATGGCGGCGGTCGGCGTGTTGTCAACTTGCTGCGCGTAACCTCGCCCCAGCAAGTCATGCTGGAAGTGAAGATTGCCGAGGTCAGCAAAACACTGCTCGACAAGTTCGGTATCGATTTTTCGCGCATGTTCACTTCTGCCGATGGCCTGAGCTCAACGGTCATCACGGGCATCTTCGGCGGCGCACCCGCACTGCTCCAGAAGTTCAGGCGCGGCGTGGCCGGGCTCGATGCGGGGCGCGGCAGCACTCTGCTCGGCGTGGATGCGCAAAAGAAGGACGGCCTGGTGCGGGTGCTGGCCGAACCGAACATCATGGCCATCAGCGGCCAGGCCGCCAGTTTCCTGTCGGGCGGCAAAATCTTCATCCCTGTAGCCCACGCGCGCGACGCCGGCGGCACCACCATCACCCTGGAAGAGAAGGAGTTCGGGGTAGGACTGAAATTTTCGCCCACCGTGCTCGACGGCACCCGCGTCAATCTCAAGCTGGTGTCGGAAGTCTCGGAACTGGCGCAGACTGGCTCGCCCTTTACCACCGTGGGCGGGGTCACCTCGGTGCTGCCTTCGATCACCACGCGCCGGATCGACACCACGGTGCAGTTGAACGACGGTCAGAGCTTCGCCGTGGCTGGACTGATCCGCAATAACGCCACCGAAACCCTGTCGCGCTTTCCCGGCCTGGGCGAACTGCCGATCCTCGGGACGCTGTTTCGCTCCACCGAGTTCCAGAAGGACCAGACCGAGCTGATCTTCATCATCACGCCACGCCTGGTCAAGCCCGCCAGCGCGCTGCCCGCTCCCACCGACAACCATGTGGAACCGACCCGGGCCGACACCATCCTGATGGGCAAGGCCGAGGGCAAGAGCACTGCCACCGCCACCGACGCTGCCGCCATCAAACAAGGAGAACACCATGAACAAGTTACTGATCAGCTGTAGTGCACTGGCCCTGCTGGCCGGCTGCGCCACCAGCACCACGCCCGACTACGACGCGCGCTTTGGCGACGCGGTGCGCCAGGCGCGCCGGGTGATGACGATCAACCCGGCGGCATCGGCCAACCAGGATCCTGCAGCCGGCATCGACAGCCAGGCGGGACGCGAAGCGCTGGCCCGCTACCACGATAGCTTCAAGACGCCGCCACCGGTCGTCAACGTGATCAATGTCGGTGCCGCGCCCAGCAAGTAGCGGCCCCGCCTGACAAGCGGCCGGGAGCTTGCCCCTGGCTGCAGTACCAGGCAGTAGCGCTCCCCTCGCGGGCGAGCTTGTTTTGCAAGACTGGGGTAGTCCCAGAAAATCGTTGTCCATCTCAACCTGAAAGGAAATGACCATGAACTCCTTAATGAAATCCATCGGCCACTCGGTCCGCTCGTTTGCCCGTGACGAAGAGGGCGCGCAAGTGGTCGAGTATGCCCTGATCATCGCGGTCGTCTCGATCATCCTGGTGGTAGCGCTGCGCAATCTTACCGGCACCAGCTTCAGCGGTTTCATTGACCGAGTTGCCACTTGCCTGACCACGTCCGCTTCGTGCGCCTAAGCACGCCGGCCATTCTTCCCTCACTCATCAAAAGGACTTTGCCATGAATACCCTGCTCCAGGCCGCCGGCCGCTCGCTGCGTTCGTTTGCTCGCGATGAAGAAGGCGCGCAAGTGGTCGAATATGCGCTGATCATCGCGGTAGTCTCGATCATCCTCGTGGTCGCGCTGCGCAA
The DNA here is from genome assembly GCA_040385745.1 of Pseudomonadota bacterium. GTDB lineage: Bacteria > Pseudomonadota > Gammaproteobacteria > Burkholderiales > Burkholderiaceae_D > Telluria_A. Next base: position 24,707 of record JAZKGU010000125.1, on the reverse strand, counting down.
CCTCACCGGTACCAGCTTCAGCGGTTTCATTGACCGCGTTGCCACCTGCCTGACCACCTCGGCATCCTGCGCCTAGATGAACGGTTCGACGGGCCGCCCGCCGCGGTCCGTCATTTATTTTGGATACCAGACAATGCACACGCCAATGCCACTGCCCCACCTGCGCCGTCATGCGCGGCTCGCGCGCCAGCGCGGCGCGGTGATCCTGATGGTCTGTTTCCTGCTATTTTTCCTGCTCGGCTTCGTCGCCATCGCCTTCGACCTGGGCCGCCTGTTCATCGTCAAGACCGAGCTGCAGACCGCCATGGACAGCTGCGCCCTGGCCGCCTCCCAGGAGCTCGACGGCCAGGCCAGCGCGCTGAACCGGGCGCGCAGCGCCGGCAAGTCGGCCGCCAACCTGAACCGCGTGAACCTGCAATCAATCAATTGGGACGGCAAGGGCCAGCTGGCCGACGCGGACATTACCTTCCGCGACGCCGCCTATGCGCCCACCACCGCCCCGGCCGGCGCCCGCTACGCCGAGTGCGAGCACCGCCAGGATGGCGTGCGCATGTGGCTGCTGCACGCCATGGGCGGCGTCAGCGCCGACCTTGCCGCCAATCCCAGCAGCCGCAACGTGCTCGCCAGCGCGGTGGCCACCCGCGCCAGCGCCCAGAGCACCTGCCCGATCCCGGTAGCGCTCAAGGCCAAGGTAGGCGGCACCCCGGCCAATAATTTCGGCTTCCAGATCGGCGAATGGGCTACCGTGTTCGACAAGGGCGGGGCCGTGGCCGGCGAAATGGGTTGGTATAACCTTGACGGCAGCCGCAGCGCCAGTGAAACTGCCGCCGAACTGGGCGAAGGGGGTAGCTGCGGCACGCGCGTTGGCGACGTGCTCGGCACGCCCGGCGCCCAGACCAGCGTCGACCGGATCTGGAACCACCGCTTCGGCGTCTACAAGAACAACGACTCGCCCAGCGTCAACCACCCCGACCAGACCGGCTACTCCTACACCGCCGCCAACTGGAAAAACCCGGTGCCGCAGAATGCCTTTGCAGGCACCCCGGCGCCCGGCTCGCATGCCACGGCGCAAAACTATGTCACCAAGCGCGCCGCCTATGCGTCGCTGGCCGATACCGGCACCAACATCAAGACCGGTTCGCAAATTACCTTCGGCGACAACAACAAACTGAACAGCTTTCAGAAGCTGGCGACACCCGGAGCCGCCGGCCAGCACCGGCAGTTCGGTTACAACCGCCGCCTGGTCGTGGTGCCGGTAATTAACGACGCGTCACAGGTGATCGACTATGTGTGCATGTTCATGCTGCACCCCATGAGCGGCCCCAACGATCAGGCCCAGCTGGAGTTTCGCGGCCTGGCCAGCCTGGCCACGACGCCCTGCACCCCGGCTGGCATGCCAGGCGGATCGGCCGGGCCGCTGGTGCCGGTACTGGTGAGGTGACATCATGAAAACCCGTCAACAAGGCGTGGCGCTGGTGGAGTTTGCCTTTGTGCTGCCGCTGCTGCTGGTGCTCTCGCTGCTGAGCGTGGAGCTCGGCCGCGCCGTGTACCGCTACAACACCACGGCCAAGGCAGTGCGCAATGCAGTGCGCTACCTGTCGGTGCAAACGCCGGGCACGCACGTCGCCGAAGCGCGCAACCTTATTTTGTACGGCAATGAGGCCGGCACCGGCGCGCTGCTCGACACGGCCCTGACCGAGTCCAACGTGCCCACGCCAACCTGGCAGACCGTCGGCAGCGACCCTTTGATCAACACCGTCACAGTGAGGGTATCGGGCTACCAGTTCCGGCCAATGATGAGCAATGTGTTTGGCGCCAGGTTCGCCACCATTCCCTTCAACGACATCAGCGCCACCATGCGGAGTCCCTTATGAAGCGGGCACAGGATGGCGCCACCACGGTAGAACTGGCCCTGGTACTGGTGATGTTTTTCATGTTCCTGCTGGGCGTAACTGACTTTGCCCGCATGCTCTTTACCTGGAATGCTGCAACCGAGGCCACGCGGCTGGGCGCGCGCTATGCGGTGGTGTGCGCCGACAATGCCAACGAGGCCCAGGTACTGGAAAAAATGCGCAAGATGGTGCCGGAAATGGGCGCTGCCTCCCTGGCGTGGGAGCCGGCTGGCTGCGACGCGGCCACCTGCGCCGGCGTCACGGTCAGTATCACCGGCCTGAATTACCGCTGGATTTCCCCGGTGGCCGGGGTCCTGATGCCGGTGCGCGCCCTGCCCTCGTTCAGTACCTACCTGCCGCGCGAAATGATGCGCCAGGATCCCAACAACGCGCTTATCTGCCAATAAACCGAAGCGAAGGAAACGCCATGAAAATCGCCGTCGTATCGACCAACAAGATCCATCTGAACGAAATCGGCAAGCAGCTGCAGGCGGCTGCGCATGTAGCTCTGCTGACCGAAGGCGGCAAGGACAAGCTGCGCCAGGTGGCCGAACAGGACCAGCCCGATCTGATACTGGTCGACTGCGGCGCCTGCAGCGCGGACGAGCTGGCGCATATCGAGAGCCTGACCGGCCACTATCCGCAAATCGCGGTGGTGCTGCTGTGCGCCGGCTGCTCGCCCGACTTCCTGATCAGCGCCATGCGCGCCGGCGTGCGCGAGGTGTTGCCCTCGCCGGTGGCGGCGGCCGAACTGGAGGCGGCCGTCAGCCGCATCGGCGGCAAGCTGCGCGCAGGCACCGCGCGCAGTCCGGGCAAGGTGCTCGCCTTTGTGCCGTGCAAGGGCGGCAGCGGGGCCACCTTCCTGGCCACCAGCATGGGTTATCAGCTGGCCGAAACCAGGTCGGTGCTGCTGATTGACCTGAACCTGCAGTTCGGCGACGCGCTCTCCTTCGTCTGCGATACCCGCCCACCGTCCACGCTGGCCGACGTGGCGCGTGCCATCGGGCGGCTGGACGCCTCCTTCCTGGCCGCCAGCGCGGTCAAGGTGGCGCCCAATTTCAGCATCATCGCCGCCCCCGAAGACCACGCCCAGGCGCTCGAGATCACCCCGTCCCAGGTCGACGCGGTGCTCGCGCTCGCGGTGCAGCACTACGACTTTGTGCTGCTCGATATCGGCCGCCCCATCACCACCCTGAGCATCAAGGCGCTCGACCGCGCCCAGCTCATCTATCCGGTGCTGCAGGCGGGCCTGCCCTATATCCGCAACGCCAAGAAGATGCTGGATATATTCAAGTCGCTCGATTACGGACCCGACAAGGTGGAGCTGATCGTCAACCGCTTCGAACGCAAAAGCGCCATTGGCGTAGCCGAGATCGGGCGCGCACTGGGCAAGTTTGCTATCCACACCGTGCCCAACTCGTACAAGCAGGTGAGCGCGGCGATCGATCATGGCGAGCCGCTGATGGCCAGCGCACGCGCCAACCCGGTGCTGCGCGATCTGGGCGGCTTGAGCGACGCCCTCAGCCCCCGTCCCCCTGCCGCCCGAAGCCTGTTCGAGCGTTTGCTCGGACGCCAGCCAGCCGCCGCCACCTGACCCGATCCCGGAGATCACCATGTCTTTCCGCGAAAAACTCAATGCCATCGACACCCAGGCCGAGGCGCGTCTCCAGAGCAGCGCCAGCGGTGACGCCTATCACGCGGTCAAGGCGCGCATCCACCTCAAGCTGCTCGACAAGTTCGACCTGGCCGCGCTGGAAGCCTTGCCGGCCCCCCAGCTGCGCTCCGAGATCGCCGCCATGGCCGAGCGCCTGCTCGACGATGAGCCAGCCGCCCTCAACGAAAATGAGCGGCGCTCGCTGATCCGCGACATCCAGCACGAGATGCTCGGCTTCGGCCCGCTCGAACTGCTGATGGCCGATCCTACGGTGTCGGATATCCTGGTCAATGGCTACAACCGGATCTACGTCGAACGGCGCGGCCGGCTCGAACTGAGCCCGGTGCGATTCGCCGACGAAAAGCACCTGCTGCGCATCATCGACAAAATTGTCTCGCTGGTTGGGCGCCGCATCGACGAGTCCAGTCCGATGGTCGACGCGCGCCTTCCCGATGGCTCGCGCGTCAACGCCGTGATCGCCCCGGTCGCGCTGGACGGGCCGATGATGTCGATCCGCCGCTTCGCCCACATCCCGCTCAAGATGGACAACCTGGTCAACGACCTGCATAGCCTGACACCGGACATGGCTTGCGCGCTCGAGGGACTGTGCAAGGCCAAGGTCAATATGATCATCTCGGGCGGCACCGGCGCCGGCAAGACCACCCTGCTCAACATCCTGTCCGGCTTCATCCCGCCCGACGAACGCATCGTCACGCTGGAAGACGCGGCCGAACTGCAGCTGCAGCAGCCGCACGTGGTGCGCATGGAGACGCGCCCGCCCAATATCGAGGGCAAGGGCGAAATCACCCAGCGATCGCTGGTGCGCAACGCGCTGCGCATGCGCCCGGACCGGATCATTATCGGGGAGGTGCGCGGGGCCGAGGCGGTGGACATGCTGCAGGCCATGAACACCGGCCACGATGGTTCGCTGACGACGATCCACGCCAACAATCCGCGCGACGCCCTGTCGCGCCTTGAAAACATGGTCGGCATGGCCAATCTGAACCTGCCGCACAAGGCGGCGCGCCAGCAAATCGCCTCCGCCATCACGGTAGTGATCCAGAGCCTGCGCCTGATCGACGGGCGCCGCAAGATCACCAGCATCCAGGAGATCACTGGCATGGAAGGCGACATCATCACCATGCAGGAGATCTTCGGCTTTCGCCAGACCGGGGTCGCGGCCGACGGCGCGGTCGAAGGCTATTTCCAGGCCACCGGCGTGCGGCCCAAATTCAGCGATCGCCTGCGCGCTTTTGGCATCGTGCTGCCCGACGCCATGTTCGACAATACCCGCCGCTACCAATAGGAGGCCGTGATGACCGACAATCTGAACGGCCAGACCTCGCTGATCCTGTCGATGCTGGTCTTTATCGCGGTGATCCTGCTGCTCGAGGGGCTCTACCTGATGTGGCAGACCTACAAGGGGCCGCAGGCGAAGAAGGTGCAGCGGCGCCTGAAGTCGCTGTCGGCCACGCGCGATAGCTCGGCACAGTCGCATGTGCTGCGCGAACGCATGATGAGCGAGCTGCCGCCCTTGCAGCGCCTGCTACTGAGCCTGCCGCGTGCACACCAGCTCGACCGCGCCCTGATCCAGGCCGGCCTTAACTGGAACGTGTCGAACCTGATGCTGGGCGCCCTTGCCCTGGGCGCGCTTGGCTACCTGGGCATGACGATGCTGCTGCACCAGCCTGTGTTGGTGGGCGTGCTGGCGGGCGCGGGGCTGGCCGCGCTGCCACTGGTCTATGTAAGGCAGCGCCGCGCACGCCGTCTGAAGAAGCTAGAGCAACAGCTGCCCGACGCGCTCGACCTGCTGGCGCGCGCGCTACGCGCCGGCCACGCCTTCGGTGCCGGGCTGCAGATGATCGGCGAGGAAATGAGCGAACCGATCGCCAGCGAATTTCGCTTCGCGCACGATGAGGTCAACTTCGGCGTGTCGCTTGAGCAGGCCCTGTCGAACCTGAGCATACGCGCGCCCATCGCTGACCTGCGCTACTTCGTGGTGGCCGTGCTGATCCAGCGCGATGCGGGCGGCAACCTGACCGAGGTGCTGACCAATCTGGGCCGCCTGATCCGCCAGCGCTTGAAATTGCATGCCCATGTGCGGGTGCTGTCGGCCGAGGGACGCATGTCGGCCTGGCTGCTGGCACTGCTGCCATTCGCCATCGGCGGCTTGATGCATGTTTTCAATCCCGACTTCATGGCGCCCCTGTGGAACGACCCGCTGGGCGAAACGATCGTGCACAGCATGCTGGTGTCGATGGCCTTTGGCATCATGCTGCTCCGAAAAATCATCCGTATCCGTATCTGAGGGGACCATCATGTTCGTGCTCGCCGTCCTGGTCTGCCTATCCGTGTCCGTCGCGGTCGCCGGCCTGTTCCTCCTGCTCACGCCCACCCGCCTGCTGCGGCGCCTGCAGACCATCGAGAGTCCCGCCGCCGGGGCCGACTGGATCACCACCGTGGCGCAGGCGGTGGGACCGTTCGCGCGCGTGATGGCGCCCGCAGGCGACTGGGAAAACTCGCCCCTGCGCCTGCGCTTCATCAACGCCGGGATTCGCCGCGAGGACGCCCGCCTGATTTACTTTGGCCTGAAGACGGTGCTGCCGATCGCTTTCTCGTTCGGCACCTGGCTGCTGCTGCGCGCGTTCACCTCCATGGACGAGATGAGCGTGACGATGAACCTGGGACTGGCGGCGCTGGCGGGCTGCTACCTGCCCAACCTGGCCCTGTGGCTGCGGCTGCGCGAACGCAAGCGCCAGATCTTTGAAAGCTTTCCCGATGCGGCCGATTTGGTGCTGGTGTGCGTCGAGGCGGGCCTGGGCCTGGACGCGGCGCTGACCAGGGTGGCCGACGAGATGGGCATGACCTGCCGCCCGCTGGCCGAGGAACTCCACCTGACCAACCTGGAAATGCGCGCCGGCGGCACCCGCGCCCAGTCGCTGCGCAACCTGGCGCTGCGCACCGGGATCGAAGAAATCGGCACCTTCGCCACCATGCTGGCGCAGTCGGACAAGTTTGGCACCAGCATCGGCGAATCGCTGCGAGTGTTCTCGGAAGACCTGCGCCACAAGCGCCAGGTGCGGGCCGAGGAACATGCCGCCAAGGTGCCCACCAAGATGCTGATTCCGCTGTGCCTGTTCATATTCCCGGCCATTATCATGGTGGTGCTGGGACCGGCGATGATCGTGATCGTGCGCACCATCGGACCTATCCTCAGCGCCCGGTGAGGGGCTCCTGGCGCTCGCGGGCGGCGTCGCGCTGGACCAGGCCATGGCGCACCGCGTACACATACATTTCAAGCCGGTTGGTGACGTTCAGTTTGCGGTAGATGGAGCTCAGATGATTGCGCAAGGTATGCTCGGAGATGAACAGGCGCTCGGCGATCAGATGGTTGGCGCTGCCGCTGTGCTCCACGGTGGCGCTGACGATCACGCGCTCGCGCGCCGTCAGGCTGGCATGCTTTTCCGGCGCCGGCGCGCTCTGGGCCTGGCTGCGCGCGCCGAGCAGCTGGCCGAACACCCGATCCATGGTGCCGGCATCGAACCACAGTTCGCCGCGGTGGATCTTGCTGATCGCCTTGAGCACATAGTCGGCCGAGACATCCTTGTGCAAGATGCCGCGCGCGCCGCGCCGCACCGCCAGGTCGAGCGTGTCGGTGTGGCGGGCGGCGGTGAGCACCAGCACGCGCGAGAGGCCATTGGCCAGCAGTTCGGGCAGGAACTCGGTCATGTTGACGCCGCCCAGGTCCAGGTCGAGCAGAATCACGTCGGGCGCCAGTTGCGCCGCGCCCGCCAGCGCCTCGGGACAGGTACGCGCCGTGCCCACCACGGCCATGCGCGGATGCTCGGCGTCGATCAGTTTTTGCAGCCCCCACAGCATGGTCTGGTGGTCTTCCACCAGCAGTACGCGGATGGCGGCGCCGTCCGGCGCTGCCGAAGCGCTGTTCATAAGGGTATCTCCACGCAGACAATGGTGTCGTTGAAACGGCCCTGGCACACGAACACCGAGCCGCCCAGGGCGATGGCGCGTTCGCTGATCGAATGGGGCCGAAATGGGGCCGGCTCGTTGCCGCCGTGCTCGTTATTGATTTCGATGCGCAGCAGCTCGCCGCTGCAGCGCAGCGACACCGCAGCGCGTTTGGCGCTGGTATGACGGCATATGTTGCTGATGGCTTCGCGCACAATCTGCAGCACCTCGGCGCTGAGGCGGTCGCCGAAGTCGATGCGGCCTTCGATCTCGATGGCGATCTCGACCCCGTAGGCTGTCAGCGCCTGGGCTGCCTGGCGCCGCAGCGCGGCCAGGCAGATCGGTTCGTCGGCGGCAGCTTCGCCACACCTTCCCTGGGCGTAGTCGCGCAGTTGAACGATGACGTCGGCAGCCATTGCTACCAGTTTGTCAAGCTCGCCGCTAAGCGGATTGGTCGGCGCGGCCTGGCGGCACAGGGCGAGCAGCCCAAGGTGCAGGCCGATATACGACTGGATCGCGGTGTCGTGCAGGTCGAGGGCGATCTTCTTGCGCTCCAGCGCCGCTGCATCGGAAGCTATCCGGTCGAGCAGCTCGATGCGGTCGATGGCGAGCAGTTCCTTGGCGGCGATGCGCGCCAGGAACAGCGCGTCGGCGCGCCCCAGCAGGCGCGCGCCGGCGGTCACGTAAATGCGGCCCTTGCCCTGCCCGAATGCCAGCGGGGCGCTGATGAAGGAGCGCGCCTCGAGCAGGTCGGCCAGGGCGCCCAGACGGGCCTGGTCTTGCGCGATCCAGCAGCCCGGCCCGCCGGCGTGGCTGAGCGAGGTGATCGCCAGCTGGCGCCAGCGCCGCCACGCGCAGGCGTACAGCAGCACATGGGTGCGCGGCTCGGGCAACATGGCGCGTGCCAGTTCCGCGTCAACCGTTGCGGCCGGGGCCACCGGCGGACCGCCCGCGCGCACCGCCCGCAGCGCGCAGCCGCCGCTGTCGGCTTCGAGCAACACAATGCAGCTGTCGGCCATAAAGAAGGCGCGCGTGCGCTCCAGCGCCGCCGTCATGGTGCGATCGATGCCGAAGCGCGGGTTGGCCACCTGGTTCAGGTCGCGCAGCAGGGCCTGGCGGCGCGCCGCCTGGAGGTGCCGTTCGCCCAGCTGGGCGATGGCGCGGCCGATCGCCAGCAACACCGCCGCGCGCAGGAACAGGCGCGCCGGCGGCACGTGGTGCAGCTTGGCAAGGGCCAGCGCGCAGTACAGCACGACGGCGATCAGGATCACGCGCGCGCCCTCGTCCAGGCCATAGCGCAGCGATGCCACCACCATGGCGAAGAACAGAAACATCAGGGGAAAAATGTCGGCCTCGCCGTTGGCCGCGGCCATCGCCACGAACAGGCCGGCGTCAAGGCGGTGCATCAGCGTGCCCATGACCCAGCGCAGCTGGAAGTACACGCCGACATAAGCGGCGGCGCAGATGGCGGTGTACGACGCGATGATGGCCAGCGGGGCGGCATGGGCCTGCCCGGGTCCGGTATGGTCAACAACGGCAACCAATAGGGCCGATGCTGCCAGCACCAGTCGGATACGGGCGATCAGCCGGTTGTCGGCCTCGTCCGAATGGGCCGCAAGCAGCGGCACATCCTTGTCCAACGGGGAACTCGCTATCGCCATGCGGGTGCCTTCGGTTAGTTCGCCGCGGAGCAACATCGTCACCCACCGCGTCATACTGCCGATGCTGACGATGTTGCCATCGTTACCACTATTGATTGTATGTGAATATTTTGATAACTCTGTGACGTGAGTCAAGAGGGGACTGAGCCTTGGCAAGGCGACGGTCCTAATGGTCTTGCTATCTGACCATGACAGGCAGCAATTGGGAGGGTCTTAGCGCTGGCGCAGAACCTCGCGCACCCTGGCCGCCAACTGCTCACGCCGATAAGGCTTGCCGAGCAATTGCACCCCTGCATCGAGGCGCCCGCCGGTCGTGAGTGCGTCGCGCGTGTAGCCCGAGGTGAACAGGACCGCCATGCCGGGATAGCGTGCGCGCGCTTGCGCGGCCAGCTCGGTACTGCTTACTGGCCCCGGCATGACCACATCGGTAAACAGCAGGTCGATCGGGGCAGCGCTGCCCAGCACCAGCAGGGCCGCCGCGCCATCGTGTGCATCCAGCACGCGGTAGCCCAGATCGGTAAGGGTGCTGACCGCGGTCAGGCGCACGTCGGGATCGTCCTCGACCACGAGAATCGATTCGGTCCCTCCCACCGCCAGCTCGACGGGCGCGGCCGGCACCACGCTGCAGGCCTGGTCCGAGCGCGGCAGGTAGATATGGACGCTGGTGCCCATGCCCGCGGCGCTGTCGAGCGTGATGTGTCCGTCGCTTTGCTTGACGAAGCCATAGGCCATGCTCAGGCCCAGGCCGGTTCCCTGCCCCACCGGCTTGGTGGTGAAGAACGGTTCAAAGGCCAGCGCAGCGACCTCGCTGCTCATCCCCGCGCCCGTGTCGCTCACGCTCAGGTGCAAATAATCGCCTTCAATCAGGCCGCTCAGCGCCGGCGCCGTGGCCGCGCTCAGGCGCGCATTATCCAAGGCGATGGTCACCGTACCGCCCCCTTCCATGGCGTCGCGCGCGTTGATCACCAGGTTCATGATCACATTTTCCAGCTGGCCAGGATCAACCAGGGTATTCCAGAGATCTTCGGCAAACATTGTCTTGATCGTGACGCCCTCGCCGACTGCGCGCTGCAGCAGGTCTTCCATGCTGCGCAAGCTCTGGCGCAGATCGACAACCGCGGGCTGCAAGGGCTGGCGCCGCGCGAAGGCGAGCAGCTGCGACGAGAGCTTGGCGCCGCGATCGACGGCTGACTGCATGCTGGCCAGGCGCTTGACGATGCGCTCGTCGCTACCGACCAGCATCTGGAGCAGCTGCACATTGCCGCCGATGACATGCAATACATTGTTGAAGTCGTGCGCAATGCCGCCCGTGAGCTTGCCCACCGATTCGAGTTTTTGCGCGTGCTGCAGCGCCTTGCGCGCCTCGGCCAGCGCGCGCGAGCGCTCTTCTTCCTGCTTCTGGGCTTGCTTGCGCTCGGACAGGTCGCGAATGAACGCGCTCACCGCCATGCCCTGTTCGACCGGAATGCCGGCGATCGCCAGCTCGATGGGAATCAGGTAACCGCTGCGGTGCAGCGCGCTCACCTCGACCACGTTGCGTTTGAGCTTGCCGTCGCCGGCATCGACGAAGCGCCGAAAGCCAGCATTGTGCCCGGCCCGCGCCTCGGGCGGGATGATCAGGGTAGCAAAATCGGCCCCGATCGCCTCCTTGGCGCTCCAGCCGAATAACTGTTCCGCCTTCGGGTTCCAGTCCGACACCCGGCCGTCGTGACGCAGTGCGATGAAGGCGTCGTGCGAATGGTCCAGCAGCACCTGCACCCTGTGCTTTTCGGCCGCCAGGCTGGCATTGGCGACCCGCAGGGTGGCCTCGTCCTGCTTGGAACGGGTAATGTCGGTATGGGTGCCGATCGTGCGCACCGGCTTGCCGGCGCCGTCGCGCGTGACCGCCATGCCGCGCGCCAGAATCCAGCGCCAGCTGTCGTCCTTGCAGCGCAGGCGAAACTGCGCCTCGTAGACCGCGTCCGTGCTGTCGAGGTAAGCTGCAAGCAGGCGCTCGACGCCGGGAGCGTCGTCAGGATGCAGCAAACGCCCCAACTCGGCCATGTCGTCGGCAATGTCCTGTTCCTGGTAGCCGAGCATGGCCTTCCAGCGCCGCGAAAATACCATTTCCCCTGTGAGGCGGTTCCAGTCCCACACCCCGTCGCCGGCCCCTTCCAGCGCGTACTTCCAGCGATACTCGCTGTCGGCCAGCTGGCGCGTCATGCCATGGGCCAGTGCAAGCGCGCGCCCGCGTCCGGTCGCCAGCGTCCACACCAGCGCCGTCAGCACCAGGCTCAGGATGGTGCCCACTAAGGCCACGATATCGGGGCCGGTCGAAGCAAACCTGCGTTCGAAGGCCGGGGTCGAGTGCAGTACCAGGGTCCATGCGCGTCCGGCCACGACAATCCCGGTTTCAGTGGCAAAGCGCGGCACATGCGGCGCCCCGGCCGGCGCCGGAGAGGCGAACAGCTGATTGGCCGGGGCCGCCGTGCCGCCGTCGTAGATGGCAATACTTATTTCCGATGCGCGCTCGCCGCCCAGGCCGGCCATCAGATCGCGCATGCGAAATGGGGCCCCGACCCACCCGAGGATATTGGCGCGCCGCTCCTCAACGCTTTGCACGGGAACATTGCGGCGATACACGGGCAAGTACATCACCAGCCCGGGCTGTTCGTCCACGCCATTTTCCTGCATCAGGCGCACCTTGCCCGACGCTGCCGCCTGGCCGCTGTCGCGCGCGCGCTCCATCGCCGCCCTGCGGATCGGCTCGGTCATCATGTCGAAGCCGATGGCACGCAAGTTCAGTCCGGCATGCGGGGCGATATGGGTGATTGTGGAATAGTGAAGACGCGCTCCTGCCGGCCGAATTGCATAATCGGGAAACTGGGTGCGCATGGCGCGCTCATGGGCGTCAAGCTCGGCCGCCGACACCAGGCGAGACAGTGCCACGCCCTGAATGCCCGGGAACTTTTCCCGCAACTGGAGGGCGGCCACGAACCATTGAAAGTCCTGCTGCGACACATCCATGGAACCCAACAAATGCGCCTGGGTACCGCGCGCAGCCTGTTCATACGTACCCATGCGGCGCTCGAGCCGGCTGGTAGCTTCCTGTGCCTGGAAGGAGAATTCTTTTTGTTGGTAGTCCAGCAATTGGCTGTTCGCCATCTGCCAGGTGGCAAAGGTGGCGCCCAGCGACATCAGCAGAATGATGAGGACGATGGCCAGCGGCGAGCGCACGGCAACCGGCGCTGAACCAGGGGTCACGCTGAACTCGCTTGAATGGGATGGCATCGGATGGGCAGACTCGGGCACAAGCCCAATTATGAGGGCAAACGCCGCAGCCACCAGAAAATCCGTTGCAGAGCTACAACTTGTAGATCTGGTTGGACAACCGAAATGACTTTACTGCTGCCTGCTTGCCGTAATTACCAACAATCTTCATACCGTGTTGGGCTAAAAGAATCATATACGCCGGCAAGGCCGACGCCGATTTGCGCCGGCGTCAAGCACCTTCGCTGGTCGGAAACGAGAACGGTGCCGAGCTCACAAGGTGAATGCAGTTACGACGCCAAGCCTGCCACTGCGCGGCAGGTCGGCAGCATCGCCTTCGGCTTGCTGGACAGGCGCCCTTGCCGACTCCCATGGTTGCCTGCACGCGCCCCCTCGGGGAGGATTCGCGTTTCGTCACGTGAGCCACGCGGCATGTTCGTAGTTGACTGTTGCTGGCGCCGCCCCTAGCGCCCCACCGCACCTGGTGCAGCATCACTACTACGACGGAGAAGGCGGCGTGCAGCCTCTGGTGCGCACTCCCTACACGTGCCGGGGCGCGCGCTGCACAAGCTCCGACGGGCGCCGCAGACGGGCGCGAAGCGCGGGTCATCAGACGAGTAGCGAGACGCGTTAGAAAGGCCAAGAAGATTGCGGTTTCGATTAATAGTTTCAACAGCATCGGCTTGTTTTGATCTGCCAGACGCAATGTCGCCGACAATAGCCATGCGTGCGTCTCAGGGCTCGCCGTAGTCGGCCCTCCGGCGGATCTCGCTGCAGAAAGATCGTCAGCGACAGTGGGAAACGAAAGAGAATTCATGGAGTTGGGGCAGCATAGGTGCAAAATTTCTGTTATCACCATTACACCCCATGTGAACCTCGGCAAATATCGGTTAGTGACCCAGAAACATGTAGGACATTGGTGCAGTGGCTTGCCAGCAAAATGCCCTTGCAATAAAACTGCCAAGCCGGTTGAGGAACCGGCGCAGTAACCAGTACCGGTGTGACGCTGAAGGAATGAGTGTGGTACTTTGAAAATTCTTTCGTTCAACTCCGGCCCGCGATGTACCACCCGATTCTTCTAGCCACCTTTGCCCTGCAAGCAGCATCGGCTTTTGCAGCCCCTCCCGTACTCCCTGCAGCGACAGCCGCTTCCACCTTCTTCATGGATAGCCATCTCAGTACGTCCGTACTGTCCCCTGACGGCCGCATGCTGGCCCTGATCACCCAGCCCAAAGGCAAGAACAAAGGTATCGTGCTGGTCGATCTGGCGACAATGCAGCGGCGCGAACTGGTGCGCTACGATATCGGCGATGTCGGCATGGTGCATTGGCTCAATGAAGGGCGACTGTCGTTCACTCTCGTCAATCTTCCGGAAAAACTGCTGGCCACGACCTCAGGCTTGTATGCCGTGAACGCAGATGGCAGCAAACTCAAAGGAGTGTCGCCGTCATTCCCCAGCATTCGGTCGTTCATCTCTGACGAAACCGCCGGTGTGTTTAACGATGGCCGCACGTTTTTTGGGATTGGCGCGCAGCGCACAGCCGACATGTTCGTGATCCTTGCCTACGTGGATGGAAATGAGCTCGGCTACATAAATACCCGTGATCTGCAGGTTCAAACGATCCATATCCCACCAGAAAGCCAGTTATGGGGAATCGACGAAAAAGACAAGGTCAAAGTCGCGTTGAAGACCGAGGGAATGGAAACTGTGGTGCACTACAAGCCGCTACTGATGTGGAATAAGATTGGCAGCTTCAAAAAACACTCGGAGCAGGCATTTACGCCCATCATGTACAGCAGCGAGGGCTTGTATGTGCGCGCTTACAAGGGCCAGGACAAGGCGGCGATCTATCGCTATGACCTCGACCGCGCTGCACTGGCCGACGAGCCGCTGCTGGCCTCGAAAGAGTACGATATGAACGGCTAAATGGTCATGAACGACAAGAGTGTTATCGGTTTTCGGCCTATGACCGGCAGGCGCGACACGATCTGGTTCGACGCGACCATGCAAGCGGTCCAGGGCGAAGTGGATGCTTTGTTGCCGGCCACGTCGAATCACATCGAGCGAGCACGCCGCTCCACGACGCCATTTTTTCTTGTCGAGTCATCGTCAGCGACCGAGCCGGGAACCACGTTCATTTACAACCGCGAGACGAAAAAGCTGCATGAGATCGGCCGCCGCATTCCGGACATCGACGTCGGGCGCATGCTGCCAACGCGGCGCGAGTCCTACACCACCCGAGATGGCCGCAAGCTGGCCGTGAATGTGACCCTTCCGCACAATGCAGCACGGGGCAAGGTTCCCGCTGTAGTGCTGCTGCCAGCCATGCCTTGGCATGTCAACGCTACTCCCGGCTGGGACGCGCGGGTTCAGTTCCTGGCCTCGCGGGGCTACGCTGTGATTGAGCCGGATACGCGCGGCACGCGTGGCTACGGCAGGGCAAACCTGGAAGCCGGTCGGCGCCAGTGGGGACTGGGCATGCAGGACGATATCGCTGACAGCGCCAGGTGGGCTGCGGCGCAAGGCTTCGCGGACCCGGCGCGCATTTGCACGATCGGCCGGCGCTACGGCGGTTATGCGGCGCTGATGGGTATCACGCGCGACCGCGATTTGTTCCGCTGCGCCGTGAGCATCAGCGGCATCGTCGATCTGGGCACGATGTAATCAGAGTCATGGAAGGGCTCCAGTGAGGCCAGCGATGGCTACAGCGTTGCCGAGATGGTGGGCGATCCGCTTGCCGACCGCGAGCAGTTTGCCGCCACCTCTCCCATGCATCAGGTCAGCCGGATCACCCGGCCGGTGTTCCTTGCCTATGGCGCTCGCGACGGTATTCTCCCACTCAAACACGGTGAACCGTTTTACCAGGCCTTGAAGACAGGGAGCCCGATGTCCGAACTTCACGTGTACGACAGGGAGGAATCGCGCTCGACCCCGGAAGAAAATCGGATCGATTTGTGGACCAGGGTCGAAGCATTCCTGGAAAAGCACATCGGTGTGCGCTAAGTCGCGCACTATCGACAGCCGATGCGCAATGGCGATGATGCACAATGCCGCGCGGGTACGGCGACACCTGAGAATGTTGGAACTATTGTGCAGTTGTTGGAGGCGGCGTGGCTGAACTTGATGCAGCCTTTCTCTTCCCGGAAAGCACATCCACAACGACGGGACGAATCTGATCGTAGCCAGGTTGCCCTAAGTACATACCGTGTGTCTCATGCGAATTGGACCGGTACAGATCAAGATGGTACATCCGCTTGTCTTTCGGTCGTTCGCCAAGTTCCAGTGCCACTTGATTAGTGAGGTCGTAGCTGCCGAGCGAAATCTTGAAGTCAGGCTGACCAGTTTTATCGAGGACAACAAAAGAATAGACAATCAACTTTGGACCGGAAGGATTGAAGTATTCAAGCACCATCACCTTCCGACCGTCTTGTTGAAACTGCTCCCGAAAATAATGGGGCTGCGCGCTCAACTGCGCATCCGTACCGGCGCGCCACGATGCCATCAGGTCGGCGCGCTCTTTGTCACGTGCTGCCAGATCACCCAGGGCCTGATAGGTTTGTACTAGCTTTGCTCGCACCTGCCAATTGGTCGGATTTGTTTCGCGGTAGGAAAGCCAAGCTCGCAATGCTTCTTTGTTGTTGCCGACCTCCGCTGCGGTTATTCCAAGATTCCAAAATACCGATGGCGTTGGATAGGTTTTGCTCAAGTCATCAAAGATCGGAAAGGCCTCTGCAAGTTTTTTTGCATTTAAGAGCGCCACGGCCGTTGCGAATTTGTCCTGTGGTGTTTGATCAGCAGCCGCACAAACGCGCGAGAACACAAGACTGGCAACTAGTAGAACGAACAGTTTGGGAAAGCGTGTTTGCATGAGTGGATTCCGAAGGTGTAGCGACGTTAAGTGCGGTTAATTAAATTACGTCCGCCGCTGACTAAAAATAGGCAACCCAGTCAGACCGTCAACGGTATCCCAGAAAAATGCTTGACTAGCTGGCCGCAGTAAGGAGTTTACTTGCTACGCGCGTACATGAGCGAGGCCTGTGGCTCGGGTCCAAGGTTGGGGAATACAGTGTGCCGTGCGAGCCGCGCCTCCCTGACGAAACCCGACTTTTCAAGCACACGCGCCGACGCATGATTTTCCGTGTTGCACGTGGCCTGTAAGCGAAAGCACGTGGGCATCGCCAAGGCCAAGTCGCCAAGGTGTGTAAGTGCCTCCGGCATGATACCCAAACCCCAGCATGAGCGCTGCAATACATACCCAATATCAAGTGTACCCGGGAGGATGCGTGCTTCCAGCATTCCGATGGGGGAGCTATCTGATTCTCGCCTAGTGATAACGTAGGGGCGACGTCCACTAGTCCATTCGGAAATGCAATAGGAAATAAATGCCTCTGTTTCACCAACCCTTTGATGTGGGCGCCAGACCAAATACCTGGTGACGTCTGGATCCTGCGTGTAAGCGTTGAAAAGGCAGATGGCATCGGACATGCGCGGCTTACGCAATAGAAGCCTCGTCGTATGAATTAGTTCCGGAAGAAATATTGACATCGGCGCGACTTTCAATTCTTGTGCATGTATCTGATTTTAGTCGCGATGGTCCGCTGATCCCTGCTGATTGAAGCTTGCAGCCACATGGATTCAGATATCCGTTGACTTAGGTGGGTATGGGGGAGAGGATGGTCTTTGCCCCAGAAGCGAACGAAGCGCGCTGGATACGCCCGTCGACAACTTCGTAAATGCACAGCATCTCGAGTGTACCCAGGCCTTCCGGGAAGTTGCGCGTAATGAGTTCAAGGTCGGTCACGATATTGCCCATCACCGTGCGCGACAGCAGTCGAGCGAACAGATCAGGCTCCTCGAAGCGCGCGATATAGCGTGGCCGAAGTTGATCATGTCCTTTCGCGAGGCGTTCGCCATGTAATGCAAACTGCTCGGCGTCTGGCGCATAAGTGAGAATCAGCGCCTCGACATCCTTGGCGTTGAATGCGTCGAGCTGGGCCTGAATGAGAATAAGCGGCGATGTTTCCTTCATGCGTTTCCTATCGGTGGTTATCGAGAAGTTGGACTGATGAGCCAAGGAAAACTACTTTCATGTCTCCGGGTCGAGGGACGATTTCCCCGTCGGGCTGGAATTCAATAGCGTATTTTGGCAGGGCGAACACGACTCCGTAAATTATTTTTATAGGATCCAATGTCCGCAGCCGGGAGGTCTGCTACCTGGCCGCGGCCGCTTTCGAGTCCAAGGCGATCACCGCCGCAGCAATTGCGGCAAAGCCAATCAGACGGCGCTTATCGCTTGCCGGCATCAGCGCTGCCGCCGCAATTCAGGCCGGTGTCGAGCATGTCGTTGACGAGCCGGGCCTGGCGCCAGGCTGGTGTGCCGGGCCTGCTCAACATGGCGATGCCCAGGGCTAGATCGCGCACCCCCACCGTGCGAATGACCCAGGGCGGGAACGCCATGCCGATCAGCCGCGCGAATGACCTGGGAGCGACCAGCTGAACTATTCCAAACCCCGCGCTCACCAGGCCGGATATTTTACCCATGCGCACGGGGTACGGGGTGGCTGAACTGACTATTTCGTCGCTCACATGCGCCGGGTGGGCGATGTATATCTTGTTGGCAGCGGCCAACTGGGTCGATTGTTGCTCATGCTGGGTTTCCATGATTTTCCTTCCCACTAAGGACGTTTGAATGCCTACAAACCGCGTGCCACTCACCTTAGTGCCTACCTGCCGCTCGCAGGTTCCCATTCGTGCAGCATGGCGGACCCACCAATATGGCCGGTCGGTCGCTCGCCCATTTTCACCGCTTCATAGGCTGGTCTATCGGGCTTGTGTAGCGATACATCCAGTTAGGTCGAGTCAAACTGGCCTCAAGGCGCAGCCCTGGACAGTCGGAAATGGTAAAGTACTGACCTATTGTCAGTTGCCTGAGCACGCGCACTGTTTGCACTGCGTCGTGGCTGTCGAGCTGATGCGCAATCCGAAAAGAAGTCCCAATAAAATCAATCGCTTATAGATGAACAAGTTATCCAATCAAGAGCTTGCGAAAGCGGTCGATACCAAGCACACGCCGATGATGCAGCAATATCTGCGCATCAAGGCCGACTATCCCACCATGCTGGTGTTTTACCGCATGGGCGATTTTTACGAGCTGTTTCACGACGATGCCGAAAAAGCTGCGCGCATTCTCGGAATCACCCTGACCGCACGCGGCGCTTCCAACGGCAATCCGATCAAGATGTGCGGCATCCCCTTCCACTCGCTCGACCCTTACCTGGCCAAGCTGGTCAAGTTGGGAGAATCGTGCGCCATCTGCGAGCAGATCGGCGACCCGGCCACCAGCAAGGGGCCTGTCGAACGCAAGGTGATGCGGGTCGTCACGCCGGGCACCCTGACCGACGCCGACCTGCTGCCCGAAAAAGCCGAACGTCCGCTCCTGGCGGTGTGCCTGATCAGCCAGCGCAAGGTCGTCACGGCCGGCCTGGCGTGGTTGTCGCTGGCAAGCGGCGCGCTCAAGCTGATGGAATTTACCGGCGAAGCGCGCACCGTGGGCACGCGCTTGAAGCAGGAGCTCGAACGCATCGCGCCGGCCGAAATCCTGCGCGGCGACGATGCCGAACTGTTTGGCGACGACGCCTCGGCGGTGCACACCCAGCATGTGCCCGACTGGCATTTCGACGTGGTGGGCGGCCACCGCGCCCTGCTCGATCAGCTTGGCGTGGCCACGCTATCTGGCTTTGGCGCCGATGGCCTGGGCGCTGCCTTTGGCGCCGCCGGCGCGCTGCTGCGCTACGCGCATTCGACCCAGGGCCGCGGCCTTCAGCATGTGCGCACCCTGGCGCTGGAAACCGAGCATGAATTCATCGGCCTGGACGCCGCCACCCGGCGCAATCTTGAGCTGACCGAAACCATTCGCGGCCAGGAGTCGCCCACCCTGTTCTCGCTGCTGGATCACTGCCGCACGGCGATGGGCTCGCGCCTGCTGCGCCACTGGCTGCACCACGCGCGTCGCGACCAGCACGGCGCCCGCCTGCGCCACGCCGCCATCGGCGCGCTGGCGCACAGCGACGCCTCCGGCGCGCTAGCCGCTACCCTGGCCCAGGTGCCCGACATCGAACGCATCACCACGCGCGTGGCGCTGCTGTCGGCCCGCCCGCGCGACCTGGCCAGCCTGCGCGACGGCCTGCGCCAGCTGCCCTCGCTGCGCAGCAGCCTGCGCCAGGCTCTGACCGAAGGCGAGGCCAGTCTGCTGGCCGACATCTACAGCGCCATCGATACCCCCGGCCCCTGCCTCGACCTGCTGGTGCGGGCGGTGGCGCTGGAGCCAGCCGCCATGGTGCGCGACGGCGGCGTGTTCGCGCCCGGCTTCGACGCCGAACTCGACGAACTGCGCGGTCTGTCGGAAAACGCCGGACAGTTCCTCCTCGACCTCGAAATCCGCGAGCGCGCCCGTACCGGCATCGCCAATTTGCGGGTCGAGTACAACAAGGTGCACGGTTTTTATATCGAGGTCACGCACGGCCAGACCGACAAGGTGCCCGACGATTACCGGCGCCGCCAGACCCTCAAGAACGCCGAGCGCTACATCACGCCCGAGCTCAAGGTCTTCGAAGACAAGGCGCTGTCGGCTCAGGACAAGGCCCTGGTGCGCGAAAAACTGCTCTACGAGCAGCTGCTGGCCGACCTGGCGCCACACATCGGCTGCCTGCAGACGATTGCCCAGGGCCTGGCCCAGCTCGATACGCTCACTGCCCTGACCACCCACGCGCTGCGCCACAACTGGTGCGCGCCGCAGCTGGTCAGCGAACCCTGTCTCGATATTTGCGAAGGCCGCCATCCGGTAGTCGAGGATCAGATCGAACGCTTCATCGCCAACGACTGCCAGTTCACGCCCGAACGGCGCCTGCTGCTCATTACCGGCCCCAACATGGGTGGCAAATCGACCTTCATGCGCCAGGTCGCGCTGATCACACTGCTGGCCTACGTGGGCAGCTACGTGCCAGCCACCAGCGCCAGAATTGGCCCGATCGACCGCATCTTCACCCGCATCGGCGCCACCGACGACCTGGCCGGCGGGCGCTCCACCTTCATGGTCGAAATGACCGAAGCAGCCGCAATCCTCAACGGCGCCAGCGAGCATTCGCTGGTCCTGATGGACGAGGTCGGGCGCGGCACCTCGACCTTCGACGGTCTGGCGCTGGCCTGGGCCATTGCGCGCCACCTGATCGACACCAGCCGCAGCTTCACCCTGTTCGCCACCCATTATTTTGAGCTGACCCAGCTGCCCGAGAGCCACCCGACCGCGGCCAATGTGCATCTGTCGGCGGTCGAACACAAGGACAGCATCGTATTCCTGCACGCAGTGCAGGCCGGACCCGCCTCGCAAAGCTACGGCTTGCAGGTGGCCCAGCTTGCCGGCGTGCCGCAGGCCGTGATCAAGGCCGCGCGCAAGCACCTGGCCCGGCTCGAATCGCAGGCGCTCGACACCACGCCCCAGCTCGACCTGTTCGCATTGCCCTGCGTCGAGCCTGACGAAGCTGGTGCGCCGTCCGCCGACGCGGGAGCGGGCGCGGCACTGATCGACGCCCTGGCCGGCATCGACCCCGACGCCCTCACCCCGCGCGAAGCACTGGACCAGTTGTACCAGCTCAAGCGCATGGCGGCCCAATGAGCGCCAGCGTTTTACGCCACGGCTTGCTGGCCGGCCTGCTGCTGGGCGCGCACGGCGCCACCCTAGCCGATGGCAAACTCGGCGACACCCATGCATTTGGCATCATTGGCCACAGCTTTGCCAGATCCGGCGGCGAAGAGCGGCTCACCAAGTCGCTGGCGCGTACGCGATCGGCATCGCTTGAATTTGTCGTCGCAACCGGCATCAAGGAAGGCGCCGAACCATGCACCGACGCTGTCTACAGCAAGCGCCGCAAGCTGCTCGATGGCGCGCGCCGCCCCTTGATCGTGATTCCCGCCGCGAGCGACTGGAGCGAATGCCGCAACGGCGGCCGGCGTGCCGGGCTGGAGCGTCTGAACCGTCTGCGCGAGCTGCTCTACGAGGAAGCCGAGTCGCTCGGCGAGCGCAAGATGGGGCTGTCGCGCCTGTCCATGAGTTCGCAGTTTCGCAGCTACGCCGAAAATGCCTACTGGGTGGTCGATTCGGTGATGTATGCCACCGTTAATATTCCGGCCGATAATAATCTGTACCGGCCCGAGGCGGGCCGCAACAGCGAATTCGAAGACCGCTCGGTGGCCAACCGCTACTGGATCAAGCGTCTGTTCGCGCTGGCGCGCGGCAAGAAGCTCGATGCGCTGGTGCTGTTTTCCGAAGGCGACGTCAAGATCCTGAGCGAGCCGCCCAAATGGCTGGCGCGCCTGGGGCGCGGCCCCACAGGGCAGGACGGCTACGTGCAGCTGCGCCACCAGATCCAGGGCCTGGCGCAGAAATTCGCGGGTAAAGTGCTGCTGGTCGATACCGCGCCAGTGGCCGCCAATGGGTTGCCCACCATCGCGTGGAAAGGCAACCTGGGCCATGTGAGCGTGGGCTCTGGCGTGTATGAGATGAAGGTAGCGCCGAAAGCGGCGGAGATGTTTGCGCTTGAAGAGCCCTGATGGCGTGCCAGTAGCGCCAGGCCAGGTCCTGTCGTCCCCGTGAAGTTACGGGGACGACAGCATAGTGCTTAATGCACCGGATGGGTACGGAAGTGGTCGCCCTCTTCGCCGTCTTCGTCCTCGCCATGGTGGTGACCATGGGCGCCATGCACGTGCTCGTGGGCGATTTCTTCGTCGGTGGCTGCGCGCACGCTGGCTACCTGCAGTTCAAAACGCAGAGCCATGCCCGCCAGCGGGTGATTACCGTCCAGCACGACCTTGTCATCGGCGATGTCGGTGACGGTGAAGATCATGGCTTCTTCGTCGCCGTCAGCATCGGGCATGCCTTCGAACTGCATGCCCACTTCGAGCGGCTCGGGCAGACGGTTGCGCGGCTCAACCTTGACCAGCGCCGGGTCGTAGTCGCCGAAGGCGTCGTCCGGTTCGATCTGGATGGTTGAGGCATAGCCCTCTTCCTTGCCATCGAGTTCTTCTTCGATTTTCGGCAGCGTGTTCTCGTAGCCGCCATGCAGATACACCATGGGCTGACTGCCATCTTCGATCAGGTTATTCTGCGCGTCGGACAATTTGTAGTTGACCGTGACGACCGTATTCTTGGCAATCTTCATTATGCTTCCCTTTCAATTGAGTACCCGGATTATACCAATGTCGCCACTTTGCCTCGCAGCGGAGAACGTTATAATGGCGCATGAAAAAATTACAGCTCCTGGGCGACATCACGCCGGCCCAATTCCTGCGCGATTACTGGCATAAGAAGCCGCTCCTGATCCGCCAGGCCATTCCCGGCTTCAAGCCCCTCCTCAAGCTCGAGCAGCTGGCCAAACTGGCCGGCCAGAACCACATCGAATCGCGCCTGATCACCCAGGTCGACGGCGAATGGGACATGCAGCACGGGCCGCTGGCGGAACTGCCCCCGGCCAGCCAGCAAGGCTGGACCATGCTGGTGCAAGGCGCCAACCTGGTCGACAAGGGCTGCGACGCGCTGCTGCGCCAGTTCCGCTTTATCCCCGACGCCCGCCTCGACGATCTGATGATCAGCTACGCCACCAATGGCGGCGGCGTGGGTCCGCATTTTGACTCCTACGATGTGTTTCTGCTGCAGGCACACGGTCAGCGGCGCTGGAAGATCAGCGCCCAGAAAGACCTGTCCCTGGTCGAGGGCAAACCGCTTAAAATCCTGCGCAACTTCAAGCCGCAGCAGGAATTCGTGCTCGAGCCGGGCGACA
The DNA here is from genome assembly GCA_040385745.1 of Pseudomonadota bacterium. GTDB lineage: Bacteria > Pseudomonadota > Gammaproteobacteria > Burkholderiales > Burkholderiaceae_D > Telluria_A. The sequence continues at coordinate 1,452 of JAZKGU010000125.1, read as the reverse complement.
TGCTCTACCTGCCGCCACACTATGCCCACGACGGCGTGGCCGAAGGCGAATGCATGACCTATTCGATCGGTTTTCGCTCCCCGTCCTACCAGGAGCTGGGCGAAGCCTTCCTGCAGTTCATGGCCGATTCGATCGACCTGCCGGGGCGCTATGCCGATCCCGATCTGGACGTCGCAAAAAGTCCGGCCGAAATTCCAAAACACATGCTCGCCACCATCGCAGACGAGATGAACAAGGTGCGCTTTACCGAAGAAGACGTCACCATCTTCGTGGGCGAACACCTGTCGGAACCGAAGCACAATGTGTTTTTCACGGGGCCAGCCAAGCCGCTTGCCATGGGCCGTTTTGCCGAAACGGTAGCCAAGCGCGGCGTGGTGCTCTCGCTCAAGACGCAGATGCTGTACCGGGGCAAGCACGTCTTCATCAACGGGGAATCGTTCGCCGTAGGCCGCGCCGACAAGACGGTGCTCGATGTGCTGGCCAACGAGCGCGCCCTGAGCGGCGAGCTGGCTGCCAGCGCCTCCGACGACGTCATGGAAGCGCTGCACACCTGGTATGTGGATGGATGGATCGAGCTGGCCTGACAATTAACAACCAAGGAGAGTGACGTGGAAGAACAAGCCAACAATGCAAGCCGCTTTACTAGCCGGGCAGAATTCGAGGCCCATTTCCGCGACTGCCTTTCGCGCTCTTCGGTAAGCCTGCAGCTGTTCGACCCCGATTTTTCCGTGTTCCCGCTTGGCAGCTCAGAAACGGATGCTGCGCTGCGCAAATTCCTGGCTGGCGGCGGCACCTTGCAGCTGGCAATGCACGCTACGGCGTATATCGAACGGCATTACCCGCGATTTCAGCGCCTGGTGCAGGATTATTCGCACCGCATCGAGTGCCGCGTCACAGGCCGCCAATTGCACCATTTAACCGACTCGTTTTGCATCGGCGACGGGGTTCATATCGTTAGGCGCTTTCATAGCGACCATATGCGCGGAGAAGCCGTATTTGGCAATGAGGAAGCCACCGAGATCAGCCGCGAGCGCTTTAGTGCGATTTGGTTAGAATCCATCCTCGGTTTATCCTCAACAACTACCGGTTTATAGGAAAAATCTGACTATTTTCAGAATTTTATTCGGAGAATACATATAAAGTTGACAGATAGGCCTGTTCAATTCCTTTTGTCACAAAAAGAACCTTGTACGAACGCCATTTACTTCCAAAAATGCATGATTGTCCTATTGCGAAGCACCAAATTTCGCTATAATATCGGGTTAGGAAGTTTCCGTTGTCTGTCAGGCACCACTACAGGTACGAAAGCCTACGAGAATTCCCTAACGAGCGATAATTACCGGTAATTATTCATCGCAACAAACGTTTTATACATTGTGAATTAATTAAGGAAAACCCATGAAAAAATCTTTGCTGATCGTCTCCCTGCTGGCTGTTGCTCTGGCTGCTTGC
>JAZKGU010000124.1:0-3053 GCA_040385745.1 Pseudomonadota bacterium | reverse complement strand
GCGTGAAACCGGTCCAGTCGTCCACGTCCATCAGCAGTTCGGTGATCTTGATCCGGGGAAGCATGCCGCTGGCGAAGTCAATCAGCGCCTGGGCCTCGTCCGGCACCACGGCGTCCTGTGGGATGATCCTCAGTCCTGTCTCAGTAATGATCGCATTGGGCAGTTCGTTCGTCAGCGCGAGCCGGTTGGCGGTGGCCAGTTGCTGTTCGAGCAAGAGCAAGCGGTCGTGCAGGTACTGGTCGCAGTCCTGGTTGACCGCGATCGGCAGCTCGCGCGCTGATTTCATCGCCCCGAACTTTTCCGTGGGTAGCAGGTATTCCTCGAAGTCCCGGAACTGGCGCGAACCCTGCACCCAGATGTCGCCCGACCGCAACGAATTCTTCAGCTCCGACAAGACGCAAATCTCGTAGAAGCGGCGGTCAAGACCGTCGTCGGTGATGACCAGGGGCTTCCACCGCGCCTTCACGAACGCGATCGGCGCATCGTCCGGCACCTTGCGCGCCCCGGTCATGTTCATCTCGCGCAGGACGTCGATCGCGTCCAGCACCGCTTGCGCCGCCGGCGCAGCTTTAAGCCGAAGCACATCGAGGAACTCAGGCGTATAGCGCCGCAGGGTGCTGTACTGCTCTCCCACCAGGTGCAGGTGGTCGAACGTCTCGGGCTGGGCCAGTTCTGCCGCCTCGGTCACGCTTTGCGTGAAGTCTGTCCACGGCAGCACGGCCTCGATCGCGGCATACGGGTCCATGCCGGATTCCTTGGCCTCGACCAGCGCGCGCCCGATTCGGCTGTACAGGCGCACCTTGTCGTTGATGGCCTTGCCCTGCTTCTGGAAGTCCTGCTGATGCTTGTTCTTGGCCGCGCTGAACAGCTTGATCATGATGCGGTCGTGCAGGTCGACCAGTTCGTCCGTCACGGTGGCCATGCCTTCGATGGCCAGCGCCGCCAGTGTCGCATAGCGCCGCTCATCCTCGAACTTCGCCAGGTCGCGCGGCGTCATCTGCGCACCCTCGCGCGCCATCTTCAGCAGGCGATTCTGGTGGATCTGGCGGCCAAGCCCCTCCGGCAGTGCCAGAGACTGAAACACCTTGAGCCTTTCGATGTGTTCGCGCATGTAGCGGGAATTGGGCTTGAGCGGAGACTGGCGCAGCCACACAAGCCAGGTGATGCTCATGTCAGGCGCCACGTTGAGCAGGTTGTCAAGCGAGCGCTTGTGGTGCCGCTCCAGCGGATCGATCAGCGCGCGGTAAATGCGCCGGTTGGCCCGCGTCACGGCCTCGGCGCAGGCCCGCTCGATGACAGTGAGCGCCGGCAGGATGATGCGCTTCTGGCGCAGCGTTTCAAGGGAATGCGCGGCGAGGACCATCGCCTTGTCGGTCTGCATAGCGAGGTCGGCCAGGCTGTCCACCAGCTTGCGGAAGTCCGGCAGGCCGAAGACTGACAGTCCCAGGTAGGCGCGCAGCTCGTGCAGGTGTTCGTTGCGCGTCTTCTCCCGCTCGCCGTATTCCGGCCAGGCGCCGGCGTCGCTGCGCACCTGCTTGGCGATCCAGTGCAACACCGAATCCGGCAGCGCGGTGTCGCTGGCAAGCGCGTAGCCGGGATAGCGCAACAGGCACATCTGGACCGCAAACCCAAGGCGATTCGCTGCCCCGCGCCGCTGCCGGATCAACGCCAGGTCGGCATCCGTGAAGCTGTATTGCTGAATCAAATCATCCTGACTTTGTGGCAATACCAATAAGCTGTCGCGTTCGGTATCGGACAGCAGTGAGCGGCGTGGCATTCGGTCCGATCCTTCGCTGAAAGGTTTGTGTGGTGCGCCGGTAGAAGGATCGCCCTGACAATGGTTCGCATCATTCGAACCCATTAAATTTAAAAAGGTAAAGCGCTTTACGTTTTTGTCTTCCGTGTTTTCGGACTGGCTGCGGCGGGTTTCTTTTTCAAATCCGCGTTCTCGCCCTCCAGCTCGCTAACGCGAGCCTCCAGCCGCTCATTCGCCTGGTGGGCATGCTCCAGGCGTTCCACCACCATTTCCAGTTCAAACTGCCTGCTGCTAGCTAACTCGCGCGTCGCCGTCAGTCCTTCCGTGGCCTCGTACAGCTTGCGGGCTTGCTCCCTGGCCGCGTCTCGCTGCTCGTGCAATGTGTGTTCCAGCTGGGCCTTCTCGCTCCGCAGCACGGCCAGCGCCTCGCGGCCGTCCTGGAAGTTGGCGCGCAGCGTGGCCGCCTCCTGTTCGGCGCGGGCAATCCGCGTTTCGTAGGCGTGCTTGTCATCCTGCCGCTGGGCCGCGCTCGCCTCCTGGAAGTGCTCGAACTGGCGCCGCGCCTGCGCCAGCTGGTCCGCCAGCTCCCGGACCTCGGCCGTGCGGTCGGCCAGGCGCTGGGCCTGCCCCGTCTTTTCTGATTCCAGGGCGGCGATCGCCACCGCATCTTGATGCCGGGCAGCCTGCTCGCGCGCGAACGCCGCCATTACGCTGTGCAGTTCGGCTTTCAGGGCTTCGCGCTCTATGCCAAGCTGGCGCACCTCTTCGCGCAGCGCCTCCGCCGCTTGTGCGACTTTATGTGCCGCCAGCTGGTGCTCAATGCGCAGCTGCTCGACCTGAACCTGCGCGCCTACCTGCACCCGGTCGTAGACGCCCTTGATCGCCTCCAGCAGATCGGCCGGCACGCCCGCGCCCGCCGCCGCGACCTCGCCTTCGTGCTGCGCCTTCCATTGTTTAAGCATTGGCGCGATCGTGCTCTTGCTGCCGGTGCCGCCCAAGGCCTCGCGCACGGTGTCGACGGTGGCGTTCTTGCCGGCGGCGGTCAGCTGGGCGGCCGCCTTGGCGACGTGGGAGTACAGGATACCGGCTCTGGCCATGATCGCTCCTTGGATAAGATAACGTGCGGTGTAATACGTAATGGTACGTTATATTACGATATAAAATCGATCCGAAATGAGTGAATAATTAGGCTCGATAATGTAGATTATCGACACCGATGCCGATCCGCAGCGTGCTATCCTGCCGTAACCCCCGTTACAAGCCCGACCGCGAGCAACACAGCCATGGCCACCCCCGA
>JAZKGU010000123.1:0-18742 GCA_040385745.1 Pseudomonadota bacterium | reverse complement strand
ACGGATTATGAGTCCGCTGCTCTAACCAAGCATGAGCTAGAGGCCCGAAATCGGTATGGCTGGCGCTAAAAAACTCGCCACTCCGAGCGAAGTGGCGAGAGGATATTGCTTTTAGCGGTGGGCCGTCAAGGCTTAATTACCCTCGAGGAAACTCTTCAGTTTGTCGGAGCGCGACGGGTGACGCAGCTTGCGCAGCGCCTTGGCCTCGATCTGGCGAATCCGCTCGCGCGTGACGTCAAACTGCTTGCCCACCTCTTCGAGCGTATGGTCGGTCGACATCTCGATGCCGAAGCGCATCCGCAGCACCTTTGCTTCGCGCGGGGTCAGCGAATCGAGCACGTCCTTGACCACGCCGCGCATCGATGCATGCAGGGCCGCATCCGAGGGCGCCAAGGTGTTGTTGTCTTCGATGAAGTCGCCCAGGTGGGAATCGTCATCGTCGCCAATTGGCGTTTCCATCGAGATCGGCTCTTTCGCGATCTTCATGATCTTGCGGATTTTGTCTTCCGGCATTTCCATCTTGATCGCCAGAGTTGCCGGATCCGGCTCGGCGCCGGTTTCCTGCAGGATCTGGCGCGAGATGCGGTTCATCTTGTTGATGGTCTCGATCATGTGCACCGGAATACGGATGGTGCGCGCCTGGTCGGCGATGGAACGCGTAATCGCCTGGCGAATCCACCACGTTGCATAGGTAGAAAACTTGTAGCCGCGGCGGTATTCAAACTTGTCCACGGCCTTCATCAGACCAATGTTGCCTTCCTGGATCAGGTCGAGGAATTGCAGGCCGCGATTGGTGTACTTTTTCGCGATCGAAATCACAAGGCGCAAGTTCGCCTCAGTCATTTCGCGCTTGGCCTTGCGCGCCTTCATTTCACCTGCCGCCATCTGGCGGTTGATGTTGCGCAAGTCCGGCAGCGGCAACACGACGCGCGCTTGCAAGTCGATCAGGCGCTGCTGCAGTTCCTTGATCGTCGGGATATTACGACCCAGAATGGCCGAGTAGGCGTGACCGGCGTTGACCTCGCCGTCCACCCATGCAAGATTGGTTTCGTTGCCAGGGAAGACCTTGATGAAGTGGGCGCGCGGCATGCCGCACTTGTTGACCGCAACGTCAAGAATCTGCTTTTCAATATGGCGTACTTCGTCCACCTGGCCGCGCAGGGTGTCGCACAGCTTTTCAACCACCTTTGCAGTAAAGCGGATGCCCAGCAACTCGTTGGAAATGGCTTCCTGCGCCTTGACGTAGGCTTTGGAGTTGTAGCCATCTTTTTCGAAGGCCTTGCGCATCTTGTCGAACTGGATCGAGATGACCTCGAACTTTTCCAGCGCCTGGTTCTTGAGTGCTTCAAGCTGCTCAGCCGAGAAACCAGCGGCGCCAGAGGCTGCAGCGCCCTCTTCTTCCTCTTCTTCGCCTTCTTCAGCTTCTTCGTCGTCCTCGTCTTCATCCGACGAGGCGGCCTCGACTTCAGGCTCGGCGTCTTCGTCAGGATCGACCATGCCGTCGACGATTTCGTCGATCTTGCTTTCATCGTTCTGGATGCGGATCGCGGCGGAAATGATTTCAGCGATGGTGACCGGGCAGGCCGAGATGGCCTGGATCATGTCCTTGAGACCGTCTTCGATGCGCTTGGCGATTTCAATCTCGCCCTCGCGCGTGAGCAGCTCGACCGAGCCCATTTCGCGCATGTACATGCGGACCGGGTCAGTGGTGCGGCCAAAGTCGGAGTCGACGGTCGACAAGGCGGCTTCGGCAGCGGCTTCGGCTTCATCGTCGCTGGTGACGGTGGCGACATTGTCGGACAGCAGCAGCGTTTCAGCGTCGGGCGCGTGCTCGTAGACCGCGATGCCCATGTCGTTGAAGGTGCCGATGATGCCTTCGATCGCTTCGGGATCGACGATGTTTTCCGGCAGGTGGTCGTTGATCTCGGCGTAGGTCAGGAAACCACGTTCCTTGCCGAACTTGATCAGGGTCTTGAGTTTCTGGCGGCGGCGTTCGAGTTCTTCTTCGGTCGCTTCGGTGTCGGACGAGAAGGCGTCCTTGAGCAAGGCCTTTTCCTTGGCCTTGCGGTCCTTGGCCTTGGCCTTATCGACCGCCTTCAGTTCGGCGCGTTCGACGGCATTGAGCGCGGCGACTTCGTCATTCTCTGGCTGAAACTCTTTCGGCTTGCGACCGCGCCGCCCCGGCACCTTCACCGATGGCAGGACGTAGCCGGACGTGTCGATGGCCGCGAGCGTGGCCGCGTCGGTAGTCTGGCTGACGACAGGCGCCGTTGCCGCAGTGCGCGTCTCGGCCTTGTCTTGTGCTTTGTCAGCTTTGGCAGACATTCTCGTTGGCTTTTCAGCCACTGGGGATTCGGGTTTCTTGATTGGCACAGGCGCTTTCCATGTCACAACGACTAGCTTAATGATGGATGAAGAATAAAGTTCCTTGCAGGCTTTCCAGCCTCACTCTCCGGATTGACGCAGTCCGGCATTGCTGCACTTCACACCTTTGCATCACCTCAGCAGGCACGACCGACGCCTGCAGCAAATACTGCAACGCAACCGCGACTGGGGGCGAGGGCCTGGCTGGTTAACGCGCAATCGAACGATGCGGTCGACAACGACTTGCGCTGTCATCACCAAAGCTGGCCCTGGCCGCCGACGCCGTGCTGCATCCGCGTCGATCAAGAGCCTAACTCACTGAAAGAAAATAACGACCAAACAACGAAAAACTTACTACGCATACAACACTTAGCGTTTTATTATAGCACGCACCCATTCTTTTTCCAGTCACAAAGGGCCCCTGCGACGATGCCGGTTTGACATCTTAACGGGGCGTCATTTCAGCCACATGTTCTTTCATCAAACGATCCTGCTCGACGGTAATCTCTCGGTAGCGGATACCCATCTGATCTGAGGTCAGTCCGGAAGAAAACAACTGGGCAAGCTCCTGTTTTAGTGCATCCATTTTGATCTGCCTCACAGCGCCCGACAGCCACAGTTTGACGCTGTCGAAGTCGGATTCTGGCTCTGAAGCGATCTCGGCAATCAAATCATCGTATTCCGGGCTCGTATCCTTCAGATGCTGAGACAACGCGGCGAAGCCGCCGTTCGGTCCCAAGGCCTGTCCGGCGGCGACTAATTGCAAAAGCCGCTCGGCCGATTCGGTGCCGAAGAAATTGAAAGCGGTCAGCGCAGCCTCGTCCAATTCCAGGCTCAGCGGCGGATGGGCAACCAGATGGCGCAGGATCTGCAATTCCAGCCCCACAGGCTGTGGCCGGCCCTGGCGCGGCGGCGCCCTGCGCGCCACTGCCACCGGTTTGGCCAATTCGAACAGCGCCTCGATTTCGGCCGGTGTCGATTCGGTCAGGCCTGCCAGGCCGCGCACGATTTGCAGGCGCAGCGAGGTCGGCGTCATGGACTGCAACAAGGGTTTGGCGTCGAACTGGACGCGGGCGCGCCCTTCCGGCGTGGTCAGGTCGTGCTCGGCCGTCACTTCGCGCAACAGGAATTGCGACAATGGCATGGCCTCGTCGATTTCGGTCGCAAAGGCATCGCCCCCGTGTTCGCGCACGAAGCTGTCCGGGTCATGCTCGGTGGGCAGGAACAGGAAGCGGATGGTCTTGTTGTCCGTCACTTGCGGCAAGCAAGCCTCGAGCGCGCGGCGCGCGGCGCGGCGGCCGGCTTTGTCGCCATCAAAGCTGAACACCACCATGTCGGTCTGGCGCAGCAGCTTTTGCACGTGGGTGCTGGTGCATGCCGTGCCCAGGGTGGCCACCGCTTGCGGAAAACCGAGCTGGGCCAGGGCCACTACGTCCATATAGCCTTCCGTCACCAGCACGTAACCGGCATCGCGGATGGCCTGGCGTGCCTCGAACAGGCCGTAGAGCTCGAAGCCTTTCTGGAACAGCGGAGTCTCGGGCGAATTCAGATATTTCGGTTCGCCCGAATCGAGCACGCGTCCGCCAAAGCCGATTACTTGTCCCTTGGTATTTCGGATCGGGAACATGATACGTTCACGGAAACGGTCGTAGCGTTTCTTGTTGCTACCGTCTTCGTCGACCTTGTCGATGACCAGGCCCGATTCGACCAGTGCCAGCGCCTCGTAATCGGGAAACACGGTGCGCAGGTTATCCCAACCGGCCGGGGCGTAGCCCATGCCGAAGCGGGCCGCCACTTCCCCGGTCAGGCCGCGGTTCTTCAGATAGGTGATGGCATTGGGTGCGCTGCGCAGCTGGCCACGATAATAGTCGCAGGCCTGGGTCAGCGCCTCCGACAGGGCCATCGACTGGGCCTGGTTGGCGGCGCGCTGCAGCGGCGGGATTTTGTCGTCGGCGTCCGGCACCACCATGCCCACGCCCTGGGCCAGGTCCTTGACGGCATCGACAAAGCCCATGCCCGAATACTCAATCAGAAAGCCGATCGACGTGCCGTGCGCGCCGCAGCCGAAGCAGTGATAAAACTGCTTGGTGGGGCTGACCGTGAAACTGGGGGATTTTTCACTGTGGAAGGGGCACAGGCCCATGTAATTGGCGCCGCCCTTTTTCAGCTGGACATAGCGGCCGACCACGTCGACGATGTCGACCCGGTTGAGCAAATCGGTAATGAAGGTTTGTGGAATCACGTTGAAAGAACAGTCTTTGTCTCAGGTCAGACTATACCGCAGCGGAGGCGGGGAACTTGATTTGTGACAATAGCCGCAGGCTGGTCGGTCGTTCTCGCCGGGGCCCCCGCCAACAGGTAAATCAAATTGCGCCGTCTCCCCCGCCTTCGCGGGGGAGACGTCGTTCCTTGCAGCCCCATGCCTAGCATTCATTCCCGATAGCACGTCGCCGGCAATCTCCTTACGCTGGCGTCAATGCTTTCTTGATCAGCGCAGAAACTGCGCCCATGTCGGTGCCCTTTGGCATCTTCGGCTTGACCAGCGCCATGACCTTGCCCATGTCCTGAGGACCGGCCGCGCCAGAAGCGGCGACTGCGGCCGCTACTTCAGCGGCGATCTCATCGTCCGACAAGCCAGCCGGCATGTAGGCGCTCAAAATCGCCAGTTCGGCTTTTTCGATATCGGCCAGGTCCTGGCGGTTGCCCGCTTCAAACTGGGTGATCGAATCCTTGCGCTGCTTGATCATTTTTTCAATGATCGCCAGCGACTGCTCGTCGCCGACCACGATCTGCTCGTCGACTTCCTTGCGCTTGATTTCGGCGATGATCAGGCGGATGGTGTTCAGCTTGCCCGCTTCTTTCGCGCGCATGGCTGCTTTCATGTCGTCGGTAATTTGTTCTCTCAAGCCCATGGCAATTCCTCTGGTCGATAGGTATAAATGGCAAAACCCGCCGCGGTAACACCGGAGCGGGTTTGCAACTTCAGTACTTCATTAACCCGGACTGGCGTGACGCCGTCACCGGATCAGTGTCGACTGACAGTCTTAGAATAATTTCTTTGGCAGCTGCTGGCTGCGGATGCGCTTGTAGTGGCGCTTGACTGCAGCGGCCAGCTTGCGCTTGCGCTCAGCCGTTGGCTTTTCGTAGAACTCGCGTGCGCGCAGTTCGGTCAGCAGACCGGTTTTTTCGATGGTGCGCTTGAAGCGACGCATTGCGACTTCGAACGGCTCGTTTTCTTTAAGGCGAATAGTGGTCATGTAAAAATCAAACCGTTAGATTAGGGGAAGAACGAGATCATAGCATCGTTTTAGACCGATGGGAAGCTTTCGCTTTGCTGTTTCGCAATCACGACATCACACAGCTTGCCCAGCTGCAACACCCGAGGCCCACGCCCACTGAAAATTATAGCCGCCCAGCCAGCCGGTCACATCGACAGCTTCGCCAATAAAATATAGACCGGGAACCTTGGTCGCCATCATGGTTTGCTGAGAGAGTTCGCGCGTGTCGACCCCGCCTAGCGTCACCTCGGCCTTGCGGTAGCCTTCGGAGCCGGTAGGTACGATGGCCCAGCGGTTGATGGCGTCGCCCAGCTTGCGCAGCTTGGCGTCGGGCATGTCGGCAAGGCGCGCGTCGGGCGCCAGCCCGGTGGAGACCAGCAGGTTTTCCGCCAGGCGCGCCGGCAGCCATTGCGACAGCACATTGCCCAGTTGCTTCTTAAGCGTGCCCTTGCCTTCAATCAGGGCCTGGGCCACATCCAGGTCCGGCAACAGATTGATCACGATGGGGGTGCCAGGCTGCCAATAGCTTGAAATTTGCAAAATCGCCGGGCCCGACAGGCCGCGGTGGGTGAACAGCAGATCTTCGCGGAAATGGCCGCGGCGCGCGCCCTTGCCCTTGTTCGATCCGGTTTCCACTTCCACCTCAAGCGCGATACCGGCTAGTGGCACAAAGGGCTCCCAGCCCGGTCCGTCGAAGGTCAGCGGCACCAGCCCTGGGCGTGGCTCGACCATGTTCAGACCGAACTGGGCGGCGATGCGGTAGCCAAAATCGGTGGCGCCGATCTTGGGGATCGACAGGCCGCCAGTGGCGATGACTACACTGTCGGCGGCAATATCGCCACTGTCGGTCAGAATCAGGAAGCCCTCGGCCGTCGGCTCGAGCGCGCTCACGGCGCAGGGCATGCGCCAGGTAACATCGCCTTCTGCGCATTCGGCCTTGAGCATCTGGATGATCTGCTCGGCTGATTCATTGCAAAACAATTGGCCGCGATGCTTCTCGTGGTAGCCGATCCGGTGCTTCTTGACCAGGGCCAGGAAATCCTGGGCCGTATAGCGCGACAGGGCGCTCTTGCAGAAGTGCGGATTGTCGGACAAGAAATTGGCCGGCGCAGTATTGATATTAGTGAAATTGCAGCGTCCGCCGCCCGAGATGCGGATTTTCTCGGCCAGCTTTTCGGCGTGGTCGATCAATACCACGTGCTTGCCGCGCTGGGCGGCCACGGCCGCGCACATCATGCCGGCCGCGCCCGCGCCGATTACTGCTACATCGAATTGTTTTGCCATGGCGTGCGCCGTTTTCCGCTAATCACTAAAGACGTGATTGTAAACGTTGCGCCGTCCGCTCAGGAATTGGCTCTCAGGCTACTGCCGCCCGGGCAATCCCGTTGACCGCGTCGGCGCAGCGCACCACGTCGCCGATCACGATGATGCTGGGGCTGCCCATGCCCGAAATGGCCAGGTCTTCGGCCAGCGTGGCCAGGGTGGTGAGCAGCTGGGTCTGCCCCGGACCAGTGGCGTCGCGAATCACTGCCACCGGCGTGCTGGGCGACTTGCCGCCCGCAATCAAGGCCTGCTGGATGCTGCTGCAACGCGCCACACCCATATAGATCACCAGCGTCAGGCCGGTTTGCGCCAGCAAAGCCCAGTCGGGCGTCCGCGCCTGCCCGGCTTCGTCGCGGCGGTCGTGGCCGGTAACGAAGATGGCCCCCGAACTCCAGTCGCGGTGCGTGAGCGGTACGCCGATCGCAGCAGGCGCTGCCAGACCGCTGCTAATGCCGCTGATCACGTCCACGGTAATGCCGGCGTCCATCAGGTGGGCGCGCTCCTCGCCGCCACGGCCAAAGATGAAGGGGTCGCCACCCTTGAGCCGAACCACCGCCCTGCCCGCCTGCGCTTCAGCGATCATCAGGCGTTCGATGAATTCCTGCGGGGTGGAGCGGCAACCGCCGCGCTTGCCGACGTGGACCACGCGCGCATGGGGCGAAGCATGCTCGAGCACTGCAAGGTTGACCAGATCGTCCACCAGCAGCACATCGGCCAGCCCGATGGCGCGCACAGCCTTGAGCGTGAGCAGCTCCGGATCGCCGGGACCGGCGCCAACCAGATAAACCTTACCCTTGTTCCCCATGATGCACACCCGTGTTCGCCTTTAATGCCTTTGAAACTAGCAAACACTGTGCCACTTGTTCTCGAATCGAGGCCGGGACCGGCACCTCGCCCCGCAGAGCCTGGGCGATCCATGCGGCGGTGGCGGCGGCATCGCGTGACGCGGGCGCCTCGGCGATGTCATCTGTTGGTGCATCGCGCGGCACCAGGATGGTGCGCTGCCCCTGGTGAAACCAGTCAATTTGCTGGGCCCGGTTGGCATTGGCCACGGTCTCCCCCTCGGTGCCGCGCATCAGGAAAGCGTCACCGCGGGCGTGCGGCGCGGCGTTGGTGAAATAGTCGCCCAGCATTTCAAGGTACTCGGGATGGGTGTAGGACACCAGTCGCAGGGCCGGACCCTCGAAGGGCTGCAAGATCTTGACCAGGGTGTGGGTGGAATTGCGCACCCCGAGAATGCGCCGTAGCGACAGCAAATAAGCCAGTCGCGGCGCCAGCACCTCGATCGGCATGAAACATGGCTCGCCGCGCGCGAAAGCTGCATGCACATCCTCGTGCGAACGGGCGGGCGTCAGCTGCATGGCGGCCATGATTTCGGCGGTGGTAACGCGGCCGGGATCATCTGACACGCCGTGCACCAGCACCGGCGCGCCGGCGCGCGCCAGCAGCAAGGCTAGCAGGGGCGTCAGATTGGCCAGCTTGCGCGCACCGTTGTAGCTGGGAATGATAATCGGCGCGTAGTCCGAAATTGTCCACGACAAAATAGGGGTAAATGCAGACTCTGCAGCATCCAGGAACCCGCCTATTTCATTGACGGATTCACCCTTGATGCGCATGGCCAGCAGAATGCCGCCAAGCTCCAGATCGCTGACCCGGTCCTCCAGCATGGCCTTGTACAAATCGTGCGCCTCTTGCCTGGACATATCGCGTGCGCCTTTTTTGCCTCGTCCTATATTCTTGATAACGTTGGCGGCAGGGAAGTGTTCTGTCGATGTATTCATACCCGTCAGTGTATCTCGCTTACGCAAAGAATAATTTTGTCAGAACGTGAATCCAGTTTGGCAATCGCCACGTATATCGATGCACACACCGGTGTAAACCCACAGAGGAGAGATAAAAATGAATCAGTTGAGGAAGCAGGCCGCAATAGGCGCAGTCCTGGCGGCATCGATAGCAGCAATTTTCGCTCCAGCGGCCATGGCATCGAGCCACCGCGAAGCACCTTTCATCACCGAGCAGCCCAAGGTCGACGCTACCGACCTGTATATGTTCCGCAGCTACCAGGCCGGTCGCGCCGACTTCACCACCCTCATTGCCAACTATGTACCGTTGCAGGATCCGTACGGCGGCCCGAACTATTTCATGCTCGATTCGGACGCACTGTACGAAATCCACATCGATAACAACGGCGACGCCAAGGAAGATGTTACCTTCCAGTTCCGCTTCAAGAACACCAACAAAGACACCAAGCTGACCGTTGGCGGCAAGCAGGTATCGATCCCGCTGGTCATCAACGGCGGCGCGATCAACGACGTCAATGCAGCCGGCGCCAACGTGCGCGAAACCTTTACCGTGAGCGTCGTGCGCGGCGACCGCCGCACCGGCACCCGCCAGTCGGTGACCAATGCGACCGGTGGCAGCGCCACCTTCGACAAGCCACTCGACAACGTCGGCAACAAGGCCATTCCCGATTACAACGCATACGCTGCCAAGCACGTTTATGCAGTCAATATCCCTGGCTGCACCACGCCTGCGCGCCTGTTCGTCGGCCAGCGCAAGGATCCGTTCGTCGTCAACCTGGGCGAAACGTTTGACTTGATCAACATCAAGGCGCCTGCCGTCGAGTTCCTGGCCACCGCCGAGAGCAATGCCAAGGACGACCTGCGCGACAAGAACGTCACCACCATGAGCATCGAAGTGCCAACCTCGTGCCTGCTTAACGCCACCGCCGGCGACCCGGTCATTGGCGCCTGGACCACGGCCAGCGTACGTCAGGCGCGCCTGATCAATTCGCGTCCTAACTCGGACACCGACGTGACCCGTGAAGGCGGCGCCTGGACCCAGGTCTCGCGCCTGGGCATGCCGCTGGTGAACGAAGTCGTCATTGGTCTCAAGGACAAGGACAAGTTCAATGCAAGCAAGCCATCGGCTGACGCGCAGTTTGCTGACTACGTCACCAACCCGACCCTGCCTGCACTGATCGAAATCCTGTACGGCTCGGCCGGCGCAAAAGCACCGACCAAGTTCCCGCGTGCCGACCTGGTGGCGACCTTCCTGACCGGTATCACCGGCGTGAATCAGCCAAAGACCGTGACCGCATCGGAAATGCTGCGTCTGAACACCTCGATCGCTCCAACCGCACCGGGCGCCCAGAAGCGTCTTGGCGTGATTGACGGCGACAACGCTGGCTTCCCGAATGGTCGCCGTCCTGGTGACGACGTAGTCGACATCGCTCTGCGCGTAGTCATGGGCAAGCTGTGCACCATCAACATTGGCTGCGCACCAGCTGACGCACCGGCCGGCGCACTGCGCTTTACCGACGGCGCTTTCCTGGACCAGACCATGAGCGATGCCGCGTTCCCGTACCTGCGCACCCCGATCCCGGGTTCGCCACAGCGTTAATTGGCGCATTCCAACCTTGAACAGGAGAGCACCATGAAAAAGCTGAGTTTGATTTGCGTAGCACTGTTACTGACCGCTTGCGGCGGTAGCGGCGGCGGCAATGATTCCAACGCCGGCGTGACCCCGGTCCCGCCAACCCCGACGGTACCAACCCCGAGCGTCGACATGTTTTATGCAACGGTTGCCGGCATTGTCAATCTGATGCCGGACGACACTGAACCTGGTGACGTGTCGAACTTGACCCCGACGCTGGTGGAAGACACCGAGCCGACGTTGCTGTAAAGAGCTAGCGCAGTAAGCCGGCCGGGGAGTCATCCCTGGCCGGCGTTTGACCCGGCAAGACCATATAAGCGTGCACATAAAAGCACCCATCTCACGCACTGAGAGAAGAACATGTTCAATCGATCCGCATTCATGGCGGCCTGCGTGCTTGTTTTCACGGCACCGAGCGCCCTCGCAGTTCCCTACATCCCGACCCAAGGCAGCGACGTCATCGAACGTTTGCCGCGCCGCGCCGATCCGGCCCAGCGCGAATTGCAGCGCGTGCGCGCCGAGCTGGCGGCCAATCCGGGCGACATCACCCTGGCCACCCGCGCCGCCACCCAATACATCGCCACCGCGCGCCGCGAGACCGACCCGCGCTATTACGGCTACGCCCAGGCAGCGCTGGCGCCATGGTGGAGCATGCCCGCGCCGCCGCACCAGGTGCGCCTGCTGCGCGCCACCCTGCTGCAAAGCACCCATCATTTTCCTGAAGCGCTGCGTGACCTGGACGCGATCGTCGCGGCCGACCCCAAAAATCCACAAGCCTGGCTGACCCGCGCCACGGTGCAGACGGTGCGCGGCGAGTTTGCCGCCGCCACCGAAAGCTGCGCGCGCCTGTCGAGCCTGACCACGCAACTGGTCAGCAGCACCTGCATCGCCAGCGTGGGTTCCATGACCGGGCGCGCCAAGGCCAGCGAGGCCTTGCTCGACATGACGCTGCGGCGCAATGCCGATGCCGACGCCGGACTGCAGGTATGGGTGTTGACACTGCTGGGCGAGATGGCCGAACGGCGCGGCGACGCGGCGGCGGCCGAAGCCAGCTTCAAGCGCGCCTTGCAGCTTGACCCGCGCGACAGCTACCTGATCGGCGCCTACGCCGACTTCCTGCTCGAGCAGCGCCGGCCGGCCGAAGTTGTGGCGCTGGTCAAGAGCCAGACCCGCATCGACGCCCTGCTGCTGCGCTACGCACTGGCGCTGCAGCAGATCCCCGCAGAGGGCGCCGCGCTGCGCAACGCCGACGCCGAACTGGCTGCGCGTTTTAACGCCGCCATGCGCCGCGGCGACACGGTGCACCAGCGCGAGCAGGCACGCTACGAGCTGCACGTGCGCGGCAATACCAAAGCCGGGCTGGAACTGGCGCAGAAAAACTGGGCAGTGCAAAAGGAATCGGCCGACATCCGCATCCTGCTCGAAGCCGCGCTCAAGGCGAAAGACCCCGCAGCAGCCGAGCCGGCATTGGAATGGGCGCGCCGCCACACCGTGGAAGACGTAGCAGTGGCACGCCTGGCCGCGCGCCTGAAAGCGGGGACGTAATGCTGCGCGCACTGTTCATGACGCTGATGCTGTGCGTGCTGGCCCCGGCGCACGCGCACAAGCCAAGCGACAGCTACCTCACGCTCAACGTGGCCGGCGAAAAAGTGGAAGGCCAATGGGACATCGCCCTGCGCGACCTTGACTTTGCCCTCAATCTGGACCAGGACGGCAATGGCGAGCTGACGTGGGACGAAGTGCGCAGTCAGCACGAGGCGATTGCCACCTACGCGCTGGCACGCCTGTCGCTGGCCAACAGCGGCGCTGCCTGCGCGGTGACCCCGGGCCAGCAACTGGTCGACAACCACACCGACGGCGCCTATACGGTGCTGAAATTTTCGGCGTCCTGTCCCGGCAAGCTGACCACGCTCGATGTGGGCTACCGCCTGTTCGCAGAACTCGACCCGCAGCACAAGGGACTGCTCAAGCTGAGCAATGCCGGCGCGACCTCCACGGCCATTTTCAGCCCGGAGCAGTCGCGCCAGTCGATCGCGGTGGCGGCGCCGGCGCGCTGGACCCAGTTCATCGATTACGTCAAGCACGGGGTATGGCATATCTGGATTGGCTTCGACCATATCCTGTTTCTGCTCTCGCTGCTGCTGCCGGCAGTGCTGCTGACGCGCAAGGACCAGGGTGCGCAGACCTTCCGCGACGCCGCCATCGACGTCCTGAAGGTGGTGACCGCATTCACGCTGGCCCATTCGCTCACGCTCACGCTGGCCAGTTTGCATGTGCTGTCGCTGCCCTCGCGCTGGGTGGAAGCGGCGATTGCCGCCTCGGTGGTGGTGGCGGCGCTGAATAATATATTCCCGCTTTTCCGGGGCAACCGCCCTGCGGCGGCCTTCATATTTGGTCTGATTCACGGTTTCGGCTTCGCCTCGGTGCTGGCCGACCTGGGTCTGCCGCAAGGCGCACTGGCGCTCTCGCTGCTTGGATTTAACGTCGGTGTGGAACTGGGGCAGCTGGCCATTGTGGCCGTGTTCCTGCCGCTGGCCTACCTGACGCGCCGCACCTGGTTCTATCGCCAGTTGATGACCACGGGTTCGGTCGCGATCGCCCTGATCGCCACGGTGTGGCTGGTGGAGCGCACCTTCGACCTCAAAGTATTGCCGGTGTAAAGAGTTAGTGCGTGGTCTTGGGGCGGCGTTACGGACATCCGTAGCCCGCCTCTTTTTTTTGCCAGGATGCGGTTTTGGCTTGGTGCAATGCAGCAGGCGGCGTTTCGGTCTAAAATCGATGATCCAACCCGTACTTATCACGCTAAAGCGCCCCATGATCACGCCAGATAATATTGAAAATACCAACGTCACCTCTTTTGCCACCATGCCCACGCCCGAGGAGCTGCATGCGCAATTGCCATTGACCGACAGCGCGTTCGAAACCGTCATGAAGGGCCGCGAGGCGCTGCGCAATATCATCGACCGCAAGGACCAGCGCCTGTTCGTCGTCGTCGGGCCCTGTTCGATCCACGATCCCGTTGCGGGCCTGGATTACGCCCGCCGCCTCAAGGCGCTGCAGGCCGAGGTGGCCGACACCATGCTGCTGGTGATGCGGGTGTATTTCGAAAAGCCGCGCACCACCACCGGCTGGAAGGGTTACATCAACGATCCTGACATGGACGATTCCTTCCGCGTCAACGTGGGCATGGAAAAGGCGCGCCAGTTCCTGCTCGATGTGTGCGAACTGGGCCTGCCCACCGCCACCGAAGCGCTCGATCCGATCTCGCCCCAGTACCTGGGCGACCTGATCGCCTGGACCGCTATCGGCGCGCGCACCACCGAATCCCAGACCCACCGCGAAATGTCATCCGGCCTGTCGACTCCAGTCGGCTTCAAGAACGGCACCGATGGCGATATCAGCATCGCGATCAACGCCATCCTGTCCTCGGCCCATCCGCACTCCTTTTTGGGTATCAATGGCCAGGGCAATGTGTCGATCGTGCGCACCCGCGGCAACGCCTACGGCCATGTGGTGCTGCGCGGCGGCGACGGTCGCCCCAACTACGATTCGGTGTCGATCGCGATCGCCGAACAGGCGCTGACCAAGGCCGGCCTGCCGGCCAACCTGGTGGTGGACTGCTCGCACGCCAACAGCTACAAAAAGCCTGAACTGCAGCCGCTGGTCATGTCCGACGTGGTCCAGCAAATCCGTCACGGGAACAAGTCGCTGGTGGGCGTGATGATCGAGTCCAATCTGGCGGCGGGCAACCAGAAAATCCCGTCCGACCTCACCCAGCTCAAGTATGGCTGTTCGGTCACCGATGGCTGCATCGATTGGGACACCACCGAGTCCATGCTGCGCGCGGCCCACGCCGAACTGCTGCGCAGGCCGTGACACCGGCGAGGAAAGCCGCGCCCCTTGCTTTACAATGGCGGCTTCCCTCCCATCACCGCACCTTCCCATGATTGTTCTCGGCGTCGAATCCTCCTGCGATGAAACCGGCCTTGCCTTGTATGACACGCAACGCGGCCTGCTCTCACATGCCCTCCATTCCCAGGTAGCGATGCACGAAGAGTACGGCGGCGTGGTGCCCGAACTGGCTTCGCGCGACCATATTCGGCGCGCCATTCCGCTGCTCGAACAAACCCTGTCCCAGGCTGGCATCGGCAAGACCGACATCGACGCCATCGCCTACACCCAGGGTCCGGGACTGGCAGGTGCGTTGCTGGTAGGTTCGTCCATCGCGTGCAGTCTTGGTCTCGCGCTCGACAAGCCGGTGCTGGGTGTGCACCACCTCGAAGGCCACCTGCTCTCGCCGCTGCTGGCCAGCGATCCGCCCGCCTTTCCCTTCATCGCCCTGCTGGTCTCGGGCGGACATACCCAGCTGATGCGGGTCGATGGCGTGGGCCAGTACACCATGCTCGGCGAGACGCTCGACGACGCCGCCGGCGAGGCCTTCGACAAGTCGGCCAAGCTGCTCGGTCTCGGCTATCCGGGCGGCCCGGCCATTTCACGCCTGGCCGAATTCGGCGATCCGCTGGCCTACAAGCTGCCGCGTCCCATGCTCCACTCAAAGGATTTCAACTTCAGTTTTTCGGGCCTCAAGACCGCAGTGCTGACTGTCGTGAAAAACCACGAAGAAAAAGTCATCGCCAATATCTGCGAGCAGGACAAGGCCAATATCGCGCGTGGTTTCGTCGATGCCATCGTCGACGTCCTTACCGCCAAGTGCGTGAGCGCGCTGCGCCATTCGGGCCTCAAACGACTCGTCATCGCCGGGGGCGTGGGCGCCAACGCGCAGTTGCGCGCCTCCCTTAATGCCGCCGCCGCTGCGAAAAAATTCAAGGTGTTTTACCCGGAGCTGGAATTTTGTACCGATAACGGCGCCATGATCGCTTTTGCCGGCGCCATGCGCCTGCAGATCAATCCACAGGCAGCGAAAAAGGACTACAGCTTCAATGTGCGGCCGCGCTGGCCGCTCGACGAAATCAAGGTGGTGTGAGGCGCATGCAGCCAGGCACAATATTGAACTCGCCACGCAAGGGCTGATCCTACCGTGTAGCGCCGTTTTTCAAACGATGGCACTATCGGCCGGTTCTGTTTTTCCGGAGGTGCAGTATGCGTGTTGTCAGTTGGAATATTCACTGGGGTTGCGGCAAGGATGGTCGAATTCGCATCCATGCAATTATTGATGTTCTTCGTAAACTAAACCCTGATGTGATCTGCCTGCAGGAAGTTGCGGCCAATCATGCCGAGCTGGAAGGCAACGCCAACGCAAACCAGTTTCGCCAGCTGGCCGGGGCCTTCGGCGGCTACCAGGCGATCATCGAACCCACCAGCGAAATCTACCAGAACAATATGCCGCGCCAGTTCGGCAACCTGCTGCTGTCGAAGTTCCGCATCAACCAGGTGCACCGTCACCTGCTGCCCTGGCCGCCGGATCCTGCCAGCCCGGGCATGCCGCGCGGACTGATCGAGGCCGTGATCGATGCGCCGGGCGGCAAGGTCCGAGTGCTCACTACCCATCTCGAATATTATTCCCCAGTTCAACGACTCGCGCAGGTCAAGCACATCAAGTACCTGCACTGGGAAGCGTGCGAGCGGGCCCGTATTTTCCAGCCCGACCCCGCGCTCGATGCGCCCTACCAGCTGGGCTTTCGGCCCGGCTCGGCTATCTATTGCGGCGACTTCAATTTCACCCCCGATTCGCCCGACTACCGCGAGCTGCTGGCGCCCGACGACAGCATTGCGCTGCCGCTGGTCGATGCCTGGCGCCTCAAGCATCCCGAGGTGGCGCGCGCGCCCACGGCCGGCCTGCACGGCTTCAAGTGGCCGGCGCGCGCCGACTGCTTCGACTATTTCTTCGTCACAGAAGATCTGGCCGGGCGCATCACCGAGTGCGAGGTGCAGTCCGAGACCGCAGCCTCCGACCACCAGCCCATCGTGCTCGATATCAGCTAGGCCATTCAGGCCGCCTTTTGCGGGCGCGCCTGACGGTGGTACAGGAATTCAAGCACCCTTGTGCGGTACTCGATGTAGAGCGGGTCGTGCGCCAGCGCGACGCGTTCGCGCGGCCGCTCCAGCCGCACATGGACGATGTCGCCGATGGTCGCGGCCGGGCCGTTGGTCATCATCACGATGCGGTCCGACAGCAGCACCGCCTCGTCAACATCGTGAGTCACCATCACCACGGTCGAGCCGGTCTTGGCCACGATGCCCAGCAGTTCATCCTGCAGATGGGCGCGCGTGAGCGCGTCGAGCGCGCCGAACGGTTCGTCCATCAGCAGCACCTTGGGCTCCATCGACAGTGCGCGCGCAATGCCCACGCGCTGCTTCATGCCGCCCGAGATTTCATTGGGACGCTTGGCACTGGCCGCCGTCAGGCCCACCAGCGCCAGCGCGGCCGCGGTGCGCTCGCGCAGCCTGGCGCTGCCCTCCTTGGCGCCGAACACGCGCTCCACCGCGAGATAGACGTTTTCAAAACAGGTCAGCCAAGGCAGCAGCGAGTGATTCTGAAACACCACCGCGCGCTCGGGCGAGGGCCCGGCGATCTCGCGCCCGTTGCAGATCAAGATACCCTCGCTGGCCCGGGTCAGCCCCGCCAGCAAATTGAGCAGGGTCGATTTGCCGCAGCCGGAGTGGCCGATCAGGGTCACGAACTCGCCCTGCTCCACCGTCAGATTCACTTTGGTGAGTGCGTGAAAGCTGCCGCTGCGTGTGTCGAAGGTCATTTCGGCATGCTGCACTTCGATGAATTTTTGCTTGCCCATGTCAGTTCCCCGCTTCTTCGTAGGTGAAGGACCTGGCCAGCGCTACCAGCGCTTGCTCCAGGATGAGACCGACCACGCCAATGACGACGATGGCGATGATGATGTGGGGGACATTGAGATTGTTCCACTCGTCCCAAACCCAGAAGCCAATGCCCACGCCGCCGGTCAGCATCTCGGCCGCCACGATCACCAGCCACGCCGTGCCGATCGCCAGGCGCACGCCAGTGAGCATGTAAGGCAGCACCGATGGCAGCAGGATCTTGGTGAAGATCTTCCATTCCGACAGATTGAGCACGCGCGCCACGTTCATGTAGTCCTGCGGCACGCGCTGCACGCCCACCGAGGTGTTGATGATCATGGGCCAGATCGAGCAGATGAAAATGGACCAGATGGCGGCAGGGTCGGCGGCCTTGAACACCAGCAGGCCGATCGGCAGCCAGGCCAGCGGCGAAACCGGCTTGAGCAGGCTGATGATGGGGTTGCACATGCCGGCCAAAAACTTGAAGCGGCCGATCATGAAGCCCAGCGGAATGCCCACCAGCGCGGCCAGGCCGAAGCCCAGGCCCACCCGCTTGAGCGAAGCCAGGATGTTCCAGCCGATGCCCTGGTCGTTCGGCCCATTGCTGTAGAAAGGGTCGGAGAACATGCGCACAGCTTCCACCCAGGTCACCAGCGGCGAGGGAAAGGAACTGTTATTCATCGATAGTATGTGCCACAGCAGGACCAGCAGGCCCAGCCCCAGCACCGGCGGCAGCACGGCCAGCGCCAGTGCGCGTGCACGCGACTTGCCGTTAGCCAGGCGTACGCCCTGTTTAGCAAGGCGCGCGCGGCGCACCGGCTTTTCCAGCACGGTGTTGATGGGAGGCGTCATCATCGAATCGAGCACTGCACTCATCACAGCCTCCCTTTACGCTTTGATTTTGAAGGAATCGGCGTAGGCCTTGGGGTTCTTGCCGTCCCAGACTGTGCCGTCGAGCATCTTGACCGAACGCATGGGCGACTTCGGCACGCTGACCTTGGCCATGCTTGCAGCTTCGGTGTAGAGCTTGATCTGGTTGACGCTGGTGGCGGCGGCCAGGTAGTCCGGTTCGCCCTTGAGCAGACCCCAGCGCTTATGCTGGGTCATGAACCACATGCCGTCGGACAGATACGGATAGCCGACCAGGCCATCGTTATAGAACTTCATGTAGTTCGGATCGTCCCAGGTCTTGCCCATGCCATTCTGGTAGCGGCCCAGGATGCGCTGGTTAATGACATCGACCGAGGTGTTGACGTAGGACTTGTCGGCAATGGTTTCCGCCATCTTGTTCTTGTTCATCAAGCCGGCGTCGATCCATTTGCTGGCCTCGAGCACAGCCGCAGTCAGCGCGCGCGCGGTGTTGGGATGCTTCTTGACCCATTCAAGCGTGGTGCCCAGGGTTTTTTCCGGATGGTCTTTCCAGATGTCCTGGGTGGTGGCGGCGGTCACGCCCACGCCGTCGACGATGGCACGGTGGTTCCAGGGCTCGCCCACGCAAAAGCCGTCCATATTGCCAACCCGCATATTGGCCACCATCTGCGGCGGCGGCACGGTGATGACCTTGGCGTCCT
>JAZKGU010000122.1:0-7372 GCA_040385745.1 Pseudomonadota bacterium | reverse complement strand
GCTACGAAGTGATCGGCCTGTTCATGAAGAACTGGGAAGACGACGACGATTCCGAATACTGCTCAACGCGCCAGGACTGGATCGACGCGGCCAGCGTGGCCGACGTGGTGGGCGTGGATATCGAAGCTGTCAATTTCGCGGCCGAATACAAGGATCGCGTGTTCGCCGAATTCCTACGGGAGTACCAGGCCGGGCGCACGCCCAATCCGGATGTGCTGTGCAATGCCGAGATCAAGTTCAAGGCCTTCCTGGACCATGCAATGCACCTGGGCGCGGACCTGATCGCGACCGGCCACTATGCGCGCGTGCGTGAGCGCGCCGGCAAGTTCGAGCTGCTCAAGGCGATCGACCACACCAAGGACCAGAGCTATTTCCTGCATCGCCTGAACCAGGCGCAGTTATCGAAAACGCTGTTCCCGCTAGGTGAAATTGCCAAGACCGAAGTGCGCAAGATCGCCGAAAAGCTGGCGCTGCCCAATGCTGCCAAAAAGGATTCGACCGGCATCTGCTTCATCGGCGAGCGGCCGTTTCGCGACTTCCTCAATCGCTATCTGTCGTACAAGCCGGGGCCGATGAAGACCGATGACGGCACGGTAGTGGGCGAGCATGTTGGCCTGAGCTTTTACACCCTGGGCCAGCGCAAGGGCATCGGCGTGGGCGGCATGAAGCAGTACAAGAACCCGGACGGCAGCAGCGACGCGTGGTACGTGGCGCGCAAGGATGTGGCCGAGAACACGCTGTGGATCGTGCAGGGGCACGATCATCCGTGGCTGTTGTCAGGCACGCTGCAGGCCGCGCAGGCAAGCTGGGTAGCGGGCGAGCCGCCGGCGGCGCGCGCCATGTCGGCCAAGACACGCTACCGCCAGGCCGACGTGGCATGCAGCGTGGCGCCGGCCGGCATGAGCCAGTTCGCGCTCGACTTCACCGACCCGCAATGGGCGGTGACGCCGGGACAGTCTGCAGTGCTGTACGACGGCGATGTGTGCCTGGGCGGCGGGATTATCGACAGCTCGACTGTTTGAGCCTGGCCGCGCTAGCCCCGGCGCGCCGCCTCGATGGCGGCGATGTCGATTTTCTGCATCGTCATCATTCTTTCAAACACCCGCTTGGCCGAGGCCGGATCGGGATTGGCAAAGGCGCCCTCAATCAGGGCGCGCGGGGAAATCTGCCATGACAGGCCCCACTTGTCCTTGCACCATCCGCACTGGCTTTCCTGCCCGCCGTTGCCGACGATCGCGTTCCAATAACGGTCGGTCTCTTCCTGGTCCTCGGTCGTTACCTGAAACGAAAAGGCTTCGGAATGCTTGAACGTCGGGCCGCCGTTGAGGCCCAGGCAAGGTATGCCCATCACGGTAAATTCAACGGTGATGACATTGCCTTCCTTCCCATCAGGATAGTCACCGGGCGAGCGGTGAACCGCCTTGACCTCGCTGTCGGGAAACGTCTCGGCATAGAACCTGGCTGCATCGACTGCAGTACCATCAAACCATAAACAAATCGCAGTTTTATTTACCATTTTTGCTCTCCAATGTTGTGAATTGCCTGAAGCTACAGTGCGCACGCGCGGCAGCGGAATCGGATAGTGTTCATCAACGGCTCAGGAGACGAACATGATCAAGTTGCTGGGGTTAATCGCCGCAAGTGCAATGCTTGTGTTGTCAGCCGCTCCGGCACGAGCGCAGTCGAGCGCCGAAGCGGGTATTAGCAACATCATCATACAGCTAAGCGACCTTGATCCGGCTGACGGCATCGCCCCCTCGCTCACCTATTACAACTTCCAGTTCGGCCCCATCGCGGGCTGGGAAATCTACGACGAGCATGCACGCGATCTGCGCGGCGACACCAACACGGCAAGCACGCCGCTGGCGCCGGTGAGCATCAGTCACAGCCGCAACGAGCTGCCGCATTTGCGCAGCGAACTGGCGGCAGGCATCCGCGGCGCCACGCTGGCCGACACCAGTTTGTTTGCGAGCGCGAGCACGGTCGACACCATCGGCGCCAACACCAGCAGCGCCTACCTGCAGAGCCAGAACGTCTGGTTTGCGCTGTCCCCGCACACCCGTGTCACGCTCACGGCCGACCTGTCGGTGCGCTCCAGCGCCGGCCCCATTGCAGGGCCCGGCCTGCATGCAGTCGCTTATGCATCTGCTGCAATGGCCCTGTTTTCCTGGAGCGAGAACGTGTCGCAAACTGCGCAGCTCTATCACAACGCCGTGTTTGGCGAGAACCGCGGCCCCGGCTGGGACAGGACCTACAGTGTGTCGGTGTCCAACAACAGCGCAAGCGGCAGCGACTATGTGATGGGTATGAGCGTCAATGCCCGGACCTACACCAGCACTGTCATCCCGGCCCCGGTGCCGGAACCGGCATCGATGTTGATGCTGTTAGCCGGTCTGGGCATCCTGGCGATTCACCGACGGAGATCATCATGAAGAACATCTGGCGCTGGCTCGCGGCGCTGGCTCTGTCGATCATGGCGGCAGGACATGCGGGCGCGCAATCGAGCGCCAGCGCCCAGCTGTCGAATCTGCGCTGGGAGCTAAATGACCTCAATCTCGATGACGGCATCGCCCCTTCGCTCGCCTTCAGGCCCATGGAGCTGGGCCGGCATTCCTCGGTGCGCTGGCAATACCTCGACCAGCACACCGGCATGACGCGGTATGACCTGGCCTGGGGTGGTGGCTTTCCCGATGCGCTGGTGGCGGCAGCGCCCACCTTTGCCGACGAACCGCATCTGCGGATCGAACTGCTGGGCAGCGTTATTGGCAACAACTTCGAGAATGCAGTAGTGCATGCTTCTGCCAATGGCCTGGACCGGGTCGGCGCCATGTGGGGCACCATGGTGGCGCTATCTGATGCCATCAATTTGACACTCTCGCCCAACACCGCGGTCTCGTTTTTTGCCGACGCTGCCGTGCACTCGACGGCAGACCGGGAAGCCGGGCCCGGTTATATGTCAGTGGGCCGCTCATTCGCGCGCATCTGGTTTTCGCCAGACCGGAATAACTGGTCCGAGACGGTGCTGGAGCACATCGCCGAATACGGACAGGACAGCGGCGCCGGATTCGACCAGACTTTGAAGTTCACCTACGGAAATCTCGGCAGCTACGACGCGCACCTGTCACTGCATCTTGAAGGCATTGCTACCGTGTCGACGGTGCTGGCGCCTATCCCGGAACCCGGAACCTGGCTCATGCTGGTGGCCGGGCTGGCGCTGATCGGGCAGCGCGCCGCGTTTAAAAAGTCTCGTAAGCGAGCATGTTCCAGGTCACCCCCAGCCGCACATCATGCTTGAGCTGCACCAGCTGGCGCGACAGGTACAAGATTTCGCGCTCCGCGCGCAGGCGTTCGCCGATTGGCGTTTTGAGGATGCCGGCGCCGGCCATCACCGCATCGAGGTTGCCATAGGCATTGAGCAGCTTTGCGGCAGTTTTCATGCCGACCTTGGAGACGCCGGGCACGCCATCGGTCACGTCGCCCATCAGCGCCAGCAGGTCCACCAGCAGCTCGGGCGGCACGCCGAACTTGTTGCGCACCCAGGCATCGTCGTGCCATTCGCCCTTGAAGTGGTCCCACACCAGGGCGCCATGGGCGATCAGCACGTGCAGGTCCTTGTCGGTAGTGGCGACGATGGCTTCGCCGCGTCCTTCGGCCAGCCAGCGCAGCACGCCAGTGGCGATGACGTCGTCGGCCTCCACCTCTGGCAGCATGAGAATGTGCAGGCCTTCGGCGGCCAGCCTGGCGTGAAAATCGGGCAGCGCATTGCGCAGGCAGGACGGCATCGGCGCACGCTGCTCACGATAGCGCGGGTATAGATCGTGGCGCCAGGTATTGCCGCCAAAATCGAAGGCCGCCAGCACGTGCGTAGGTGAATGGGTCGCCAGCAGCTTGCGAAACGAAGACAGTGCATGGCGCAGGGCGATAGCTGCCTTCTCGTCGGATTCGGGCTCGGGGCTGGCCTCGTACACGCGCCGTACGATGTTGAGGCCGTCGATGGCTAGCAGCTTGGCCATGCTGCTTCTTATTTGGCCAGCTCGTAGGTGCCGCCGCGTTCGAGCGCCGCCTTGTACGCTGGGCGCGCGTGAATACGCTTGAGGAAAGCCGCCATCTTCGGATACTTGGCATCGAGTCCGCCGCGCGCTGCGGCCGCTTCGAGCACAAAGCTGATCTGGATGTCGGCAGCGCTGAACTCGTCGCCCGCGAACCATTTGCTCTTGCCCAGTTCCGCCTCCAGAAATTCCAGATTGGCCTTGATATTGGGATTGATGAACGCGCTTTTGACCTTGCCCGCAATCGCCCTGGCAATCGGCTTGGCAAAGAAAGGCATGGGACTGGTCTCGACCTTGTCGAACACCAGCTTCATCAGCAGCGGCGGCATGGCCGAGCCTTCGGCGAAGTGCAGCATATAGGTGTAGCGCAGCTTGTCGGGCGAGCCGGCCTTGGGGACCAGACGGCCATCGCCATAGCGCTCGGTCAGATATTCAATAATGGCGCCGGACTCGGCCACCACCAACGCGTCATCGGTGATGACCGGCGACTTGCCCAGCGGGTGCACCGCGCGCAGCTCGGGCGGGGCCAGCATGGTCTTGCGGTCGCGCTCGTATTTCTTGATGTCGTACTCCAGCCCCAGCTCCTCAAGCAGCCACAGGATGCGTTGCGAACGGGAGTTATTGAGATGGTGGACGATGATCATGGCCGCTTTCGCTGATGGGAATGGTGTTAGCTTAACATTGTTGACCGCACGCGGCTGCATGGCCGCGGGATAGTGGTGGCCTGCAATGGCAAACGGCAGTACACTCTTTGCACATTGCCAAGGAGGACTCATGAGCTTCCCGCTTCGCTACCTCGCCTTTGCGCTGGTTGTTGCCGCTTTTGTGCTCACGACAGCGCTGTCGGTGCTGCATGGCAGCGGCGTGTACGCCACCATCGCCGCGCTCACCGGCCTGTTGACCATGGTGGGCATCGCCGACCTGATCCAGGTCAAGCGCGCGCTGCGGCGTAACTATCCCATCCTCGCGCACTTCCGCTTTTTCTTCGAATCGATCCGGCCTGAAATCCGCCAGTACTTCCTTGAAAACGATACCGAGGCCCGGCCCTTTTCACGCAACCAGCGCAGCATCGTGTACCAGCGCGCAAAACGCGCTCCCGACAAGCGCCCTTTTGGCACCCAGCTCGACGTCTACGAAGCCGGCTACGAATGGATCAATCACTCGATCGCGCCAGCACCGATCCAGCCGCACGATTTTCGCATCGTTATCGGCAACCACCCGGACTGTCCGCGCGCCCAGCCCTACCTCGCCAGCGTCTTCAATATCTCGGCGATGAGTTTCGGCTCGCTCTCGGCCAATGCGATCCTGGCGCTCAACGCCGGCGCCAGGGCCGGCGGCTTCATGCACGACACCGGCGAGGGCAGCATCAGCCGCTACCACCGCGAGAACGGCGGCGACCTGGTATGGGAAATCGGCTCCGGCTACTTCGGCTGTCGCGATGCCGAAGGCCGCTTTTCGGAAGAGCGCTTTGTGGCCAACGCCATGGCGGCCCAGGTAAAGATGATTGAATTAAAGCTGTCGCAGGGCGCCAAGCCGGGCCAGGGCGGGATCCTGCCGGCGGCCAAGGTGACCATCGAAATCGCCAATGCGCGCGGCGTCAAGGCCGGGCTGGACTGCATTTCCCCGCCTTCGCATTCGGCCTTTTCCACGCCGCTGGAGATGCTGCACTTTATCGAGCGTCTGCGCACGCTATCGGGCGGCAAGCCGACCGGCTTCAAGCTGGCGATCGGCCACCCCTGGGAGTTTTTCGGCATCGTCAAGGCCATGCTCGTCAGCGGCATTGTCCCCGACTTCATCGTGGTCGATGGTGGCGAAGGTGGCACGGGTGCTGCGCCCGTGGAGTTTTCCGACCATGTCGGCACACCTTTGCAGGAGGCCCTGCTGCTGGTCCATAATACGCTGGTGGGCGCGCGCCTGCGCGACAAGATCAAGATCGGCGCTTCCGGCAAGATCATCACCGCCTTCGACATTGCGCGCACCATTGCGCTGGGCGCCGACTGGTGCAATTCCGCGCGCGGCTTCATGTTCGCGCTGGGCTGCGTGCAGTCGCAAACCTGCCACACCGACCATTGCCCGACCGGCGTGGCGACCCAGGACGAATCGCGTCAAAAGGCGCTGCACGTGCCCGACAAGACCGAGCGCGTGGCGCACTTCCACCAGAATACGCTCAAGGCGCTGGCGCAGCTGATTGCCGCGGCCGGGCTGACCCATCCATCGCAGCTCAAGCCGCATCACATCGTGCGGCGCGTATCGCACAATCAGGTCAAGCTGGCGTCGAACCTGCTGCCCTTCCTCAAGCCCGGCGAACTGCTCGACCCCGACCAGCTCGATCGTCTGCCCCCTGTTTACGGCTTGTACTGGCCGATCGCGCAGGCTGAATCATTCCACCCGCTGGGCACGAGCGTGTTTCGCACTGGCTGAACCTCAACAAGCGTCATGCGCCAGTCAGAATGGCGCTTTCCTGCGTACGCTAGCGAACGGTCCATATCTGCCTTAGCTAATATGCTAATAGCAACAAGGTGGGCCAGGAAACAAGGGTTTCCGGTATCCCCTGCCAGGAGAGCAGCATGAACGACCAGCCTTTTGCCCCACTTCAGTCGGATATTGCCGCCCACAGCGCCGGTGCCGACTTGCCGTTTCCCACCATCGAGCCGGAACTGATCGACTGCCTGGCCACAATTGACGACCCCATTGTCGACGCAGCGCCTGCAGCGGCCTTCGGCGCGAATACCATCGAATTCACCCCCACAGTCCGTGAGGGCGCTTCCGTAGAGGACAGCATGTCCACTGTGATGACGCAGGAAGTTGGCGAGCCCGGTGCGGACGGCGACCTGGTGGCACATGTAGGGCGTCCCATTTCCTCAGTGATGGACCCGACGCTGTGGACCGTGCACGCCGAAGATACTATCGAAAAAGTGGAAGAAATCCTGGGGCAGCTCAATCTGAATTCGGCGCCCGTGGTGGGCTCCAATGGCGCCATTATCGGGATGATCGGCCACCACGAGCTGGCCCAGTTTCACGTCAGCGGCAAGAATGCCAAAGTCGTGCAAGCCTGGGAAATCGCGCGCATCAAGATTTTCGAAGTGAGTCCCGGCGACACGCTCGAGGACGTCGCCAAGCTCATGACCGAAAACAATGTCGAGAACATCTCGGTAACCGAAATGGGCCGCCTCAAGGGCATCGTCTCGGCTCAGGGCCTGCTGACGGAAATGCTCAAGGTCCTGCCCGACGCCGCCGCCAAATAAGCCGCGCAACAGCGTCCGGGGTCAGCTCCAGAAAAGCTACACGGGCTGAGCACTAGCGACGCTAGTGCTCAGCCCGTG
>JAZKGU010000121.1:0-11090 GCA_040385745.1 Pseudomonadota bacterium | reverse complement strand
ATCAGCCATGAACTGAACAATTCGCTGGCGCCCCTGACCTCGCTGGCCCACTCGGGCGCCGAGCTGGTGAGGCGCGGGCAGACCGACCGCCTGCCGCAAATTCTCGAGACCATCGGTGAGCGAACGCGCCATCTCGAGACCTTCATCCTGGGCTACGCGCGCTTTGCCAAACTGCCGGCGCCGCGCATGGACACGATCCGCTGGCCGGTTTTTATCGAGCAGCTGGCTTCCCAGGTGCCGTTCAAGGTAGTGGGCGCGCTGCCTGCAGAAGCCGTGTGCTTCGACCAGGCGCAGATCGAACAGGCGCTGCTCAATCTGCTCAAGAACGCGCACGAATCAGGATCGGCGCCGAGCCAGATCGAACTGCACGTGCGCTCCGCGCTGGGCATGCTGCGCATCGAAGTGATGGACCGCGGCCAGGGCATGAACGACGCGGTGCTGACCAATGCGCTGGTGCCGTTCTACTCGACCAAGCGCAGTGGGACGGGACTGGGACTGGCGCTGGCGCGCGAGATCGCGGAAGCCCATGGCGGGCGCATCACGCTGGGCAATCGCGACGGCGGCGGGCTCACGGTCACGCTGATCATCCCGGCACTGCCTCCCGCGCTCTAGAACATCAGACCGCCGCCGCGCTTGAACAGGGCGATATCGACATAGCGCGACAGGTTGTTGCCTTTTTGATCGATGAGCATGGTCATGCCGCCAAGGTCAAAGCCGACTTTGCTCGTCGCCATGGCTTGCAGACCGCCGCGCCCGGCCGTTTCGGTCTGCATGCCGCGCACCAGTGTCTTGGCTACCGCGAAGCCCTCCAGCGTCAGCGCCGATGCGGGTTCGTCGCGAAATTTCTTCATCATGTTGATGTGTTCAGCCTGCAGCACGGTGGCATTGCTGCCAGGGTTGGGCACCACTTGTGAAAACACCGTAAATTCAGTCGCGCCGGCACCGGCAATCTGGCTCAGCGTCTCGAGGTTGATCAGCGAGGTGCCGGCGAAAAAGGTCGCTGGATCGTGTTTGCGAAACAGCTTGAGGAACTGGGCCGAGCCGATGGTATCGGCCATGGTAATCACCAGCCTGGCGCCGGTGGCGCTGAGCTTTTGCGCCGCCACTGCATTGGCCGCCGGCGAGTCACTGACCTTGGCCACACCGACCAGTGTCATGCCGCGCTTGGTCAGCTCGATCGAGACAAAGCGGTACGCCCGCGCTGACTGGGCCGAGTCCTGCATCGCAATGGCGACCTTCTTGACGCCGAGCTTCTGGAAGTAGGACAGGATAAAATCGAATTCGCTTTCAACACTGGGCCGCCAGAACAGGGCGCGCTCGCTGGGCACCGCGGACGAATCTGCCAGCGGTGCAAACAGCACCTGGCGCGACTGCTGAAATACCGGATTGGCGATGATGGCCTGGGTGGCTTCCGCGCCGATCGCGCCGAGCATGTAGGTGGCGCGATCCTGTTTGATCAGGCTGCCGGCCAGGCGTGCCGACTCGGCGGCGTCGCCATGGTCGTCGCGCACCACGTAGCGAATCTTGCGCCCGTTGACGCCGCCCTTGACGTTGACGCTATCGAAGTAGGTGGTGATGCCGGCAACGTAGTCACGACCGATACTGCCGTTGGGACCCGACAGATCGATAGCCTGGCCCACCACGATGGCATTATCGCTGGCCTGCGCACTCAACGCGGCGATCGCCATTACTACCCCAATCAAGTTCGCGCGTAAGCTCACTGCACACCTCCGATATCGAAAATCGAGATGCTACACAGCCAATATGACGCGCTGATGACCACCTCCTGACCCCGGATGGTTTGGAGGCGGTAAAATTGGGAATGTCTGAAGAAATCACCACTAGCCGCTTCGATGCACCCGGCCATCCGCCGGCGACCATCACGGAATATCGCGGCGTACGCTCGCTCCACCTGGGTACCTCGTGGGTGCAGGGCGCCATGTGCCTGGATAAACCCGATCAGATCGAGCTTGAATACGTGCAGATGATGATGATGTGGATGCTGTTCGTCGAGCAGCCGCGCCACATCGCGCAGCTTGGACTGGGAAGTGCTGCACTGACCAAATTTTGCTACCAGCGCTTCCCCCAGGCCAGGGTCTCGGTGGCAGAACTCAATCCCAATGTGATCGCAATCTGCCACGCCAAATTCGGCTTGCCTCCAAACGATGCGCGCTTGAACGTGCGTGAAATGGATGCGATGGAGTTTGTGCTCGAACGCGCCAACCACGATACCGTCGATGTGCTGCAGGTCGATCTGTATGATGAAGAGGCGCGCGGTCCGGTGCTCGATTCGCCAGAGTTCTACCAGGGCTGCTTCGATTGCCTCACGGACGACGGCGTCATGACTGCCAATGTGTTCGGCGACTTCAGCAACTACGACAAGAACCTGCAGAACATGGAACTGGTGTTCGATGCCGTAGTCTGGCTACCCGAAGTCCATGACGCGAACATCGTGGTGGTGGCCTTCAAGCGCGCTCCGCAAATTGACTTCAGCGTGCTGTACGAACGCGCCAACGCCATCAAGAAAAGTATGAACTTGCCGGCCAAAAAATGGGTGACCGGCCTCAAAGGCTGGATGCACGACCAGCAGGGCTAGCGCCGTTCACGCCACCACAGGGCCAGCATCGCGCCCATGAAAACCAGGCCGAACGGCCAGGCCGGCATCGGAATGGTGCCCTTCCCGATTGGGGTCGGCGTGCGTGCCGCGTAGCGCAGTGTCGCGTCGCGGCGCTGCGCCTTCTGCCACAGCGGCCAGTCCTTTTTATCGTACACATACAGCTGCGACGATGCGGCCCCCGACTGCATCCTGAGCCAGCCGCTGGTAGCCGGCCACACAGCCACACAGGCGCTGTCGGCCTTGTCGCTGCGGCGCTGCCATGTCAGGGTTTGCTTCAGGTCGGGGAACGTGGCCTCGCCACTCACGCCCTGCGCGCAGATGGCGAGGCGCTGGCCAGGCAGCGGCATTTCCTGTGGCGCCAGCCACACGACGCTTTCGCTGCGGCGGATGCCGGCGCGGTCAAGCACGTCCTGCCACCACAGACCAAGGGCGCGCGGCTCGGTGATGGCGTAACGGTGCCATTCGGTCACGCCCAGCCACACGATGCGGCCCTGCTCCCACTGCCGGCTCCAGATCCGATCGCCACGAGACGACCATGGCCCGCTTGCGCCAGGCGCCGGATTGAACCGGGCGCTGGTCATTGCCAACGGCGCGCCTGTGGGCTTGCTGTCCGCCTGCTCCTTCAAACTTAGCTGCACGGCCCGCGACCAGAAGCCCGGATCATTGGCGCTGGCCGCCAGTATCAGTAGCGGCGTACCGCGCGCCACCTGCGTCATCAAAGCCCCGCGTGCAGACTCGGGCAGCCTTTCCAGATAAGCTGCATCGACTACCAGCAGCTCCGGCTTGTCCATCGGCGCACGCGCAGTCTCGTTACGGGTGATCGATTTACCCAGCGTGACCTGCCAGTCGAGCAAGGCGTTGCTGCCTGCGAGGAGCTCATTGAGCACGCGCGCATCGAACGATGGCGACCCGAATCGTCCCTGCACCCGCAGCGCAACTGCATCGCGCACAATCAGCGGCACCGGCCCTTCGGCGATCAACTTGCCGCCGGCATCGAGCAGCCGCGCCTTGAGCACCATGATCTCTGCCACCGGCGGCAGCCATTGCACCGTCAGCGCTGCGGTGGCGCCCTCGGTTTCGGCAATCACCTGGCCATTTTCGGCCAGCAGCTGCAGCTTGCGCTTTGCCGCCTGCGGCATCTGTGCAGTCAGGGCGAAGGTCCGGCCCAGCAGCAGCTGCGATGGAAAATCGAGCCGCAACACGTCGCCCTTGGGTGCTGTCCAGTCGAGCGGACGCGCGGGCAGGTCGTCCCATTGGGCCGCGCGCAGGCCATCGCCGCTCAGGCGCACGCGCGCTGCCTCGCCAATCACCGGCGCTACTGCATCCGAATCGATACTGACGCTGGCGATACTGTCGGCCGGCATGGGGAAGTCGCCCACCAGGCCGGCCAACGCCCCGGCGGCCACCAGCACCAGGGCGGCGTCGAGCCACTGGCGCCTGTACAGATACAAGCCAGCACTCAGGGCGCCAGCCAGGAGGATCAGGATCAGGGCGGTCATGGCTTGGTCTTCCCGAAGGCGCGGGTGAAGGGCGTCTCGGCCAGGGGACGTGCCTGCAGCAACACAGGCGCATCGGTGATGGCGCCGCGCAGCCAGGCGCGCAGCACCGGCCTGCAACTGGCGCAACCGTCGG
This sequence comes from Pseudomonadota bacterium, assembly GCA_040385745.1. Lineage (GTDB taxonomy): Bacteria > Pseudomonadota > Gammaproteobacteria > Burkholderiales > Burkholderiaceae_D > Telluria_A. Next base: position 6,841 of record JAZKGU010000121.1, on the reverse strand, counting down.
CCACGTCTTGCACCGCCTTCTGCGCTTCAAGGCGCTGATCTTCGTTGGTGATCCGCGCACGGATCCAGTCCTGGGCGCTGCGCTGCCACAAGGCCGGCAGCGTGCCGTTTGCGCCAAGCGCCTGCATCAGGCTGCGCATCTCGGCCGGTATATCTTCGCCAGGCGCGCCCTGCTCGCGGCGGTAGCTGCGGGCATCCTTGATGTCGCCCGTCATGCGGATTTCTTCCTTGATGGCGGGCGGTGTAAATGCAGTTTTGTGCAGATAAATCCGGTCAGCCTGCTGCAACTCCTTGATCGCCGCCAGCGCCTTGTACTCGGGCGCGAGGGCCGGTTTGGGGGTGATGGCACGCAGCGCTTTTTCCGCCTCCCACATCGCTCCCAGCGCGCGCCGCAGCACCTTCTTGGTGCTTTCGTCGAAGATGGTGGCGCTGCCTTCCTGGTCGTGCTTGTGGCCGTACTGTGCCACCACGTCCAGCGGCGCGCCCTCGTCCTCGTGGTCGTCATCGTCGCCGAACAGGGTCGACTCTTCACCCAGGAACTGTCCATAGCGGCGACGCAGCATGGCCTGGTCGCCGGCGATGGCTTCACTGCGCGCACGCACCGTGCCGAGGCGCGGATTGGCTTTAAGGTCGGCCACCAGCTGTTCGGTATCGATGATGATCTGGCGCTGGCTGCGCAGATTTTCGGGCTTGACCAGCATCGGCAGCGCGTTCGATTCGTCCTGCTCTTCCACCGGACCGGGCAGACGCAGGGTGTAGGTAGGCGAGGTAGTGGTCTGCTGCGGTTCGGCGTTGTCGCTGGCGCGCACGAAGAAATACAGTTCGTCGCCAGGCTCCATGCCCAGCTCGGCCAGCGACCACATTTTCGACCAGTCACGCGCGCGCGGATTGGCCGACTGCGGGAGCGGCACTTCACGGTCGCTGAAACGGATGTTCTCGCCACTGCCGCGCGCCAGGGTGAGGTGAAGCGTCGCGCGCCGGATCTGGTAGTCATCACGCACGGCGACGGCGATTGTGGCGCTGGTAGCGGCAGGCCCGAGCACTTGCAGCATGTCGCGCGGCGCCGAAAACGTGATCGTCGGCGCCAGGTCCGGCACTACCTTGACCGTGTAGCGCTGGCCGCGCCAGCGCCAGAATATGGACTCGGTCGCGTTCCAGCGCGCGCATGCGGCGCCGATCTTCAGTGTCTGACCGTCGCTCAGTTCTACCGCTGCATCGCCAGCTTGCGGATTTTTGACACACCATTCAAGCACACTGCTCCGCGGCACCTGCATGTCGCGCGGACCGCCTTCCGAGCGCGCTACACCGGTATATTTGGGCGGCACGACCCGTACCACCAGCCCACTGCTGACCGCCAGCGCGCGCGGCGCCGATGCTTTCTGCACCAGCGCTTGCGGCGTGCCGGCCCGCTGCCAGCCGAACAGCGCCAGCGCCAGCACGAGACTGGCGCCGAGCCAGCGCGCATCGACGCGCTGCACGCGACCGGCGGCGATGTCGGCCACCACCTCGTCGCGCAGAGTGTCATTGACTCGGTTCAGCAGGCGGCGCCGCTGCAATTGCGCCACCGGACTTGCGGCCGCAACCAGCAGCGCGCTGCTGTCTTCCATCTCCGGCACGGCGCCGTCGAGCCAGCGTATCCAGTCGCGCTGCACCCGCTGGCGCAAGCGCCAGAAGTCCCAGCCGGTCCACGCTAGCGCCAGCACTACGCCGGGAATCGACAGCAGTACTATCCACGGCAGCAGCACCGCCAGCCATAGCGGCGCACGCCGGCGCACGGCCGACAGCAACAGGCGATGGATCAGGTCAGCGCCGTCTTGCATGAGTCAGTATCCGTTCGAGCGCAAACAGGGCCAGTAGCGCCATGGTCAGCAGGTAATGCAGCGCACCGCTGGCATAAGTCACTGGTGCGCGCGCGACGGGTGCGATGACGCCGGACGCGTAGGGGTAAGCTACTGGCGGGTAATGCAGGCGCTGCCAGGTTTCAAACTGGGCGCGCGCAGTATCGGGGTCGCTCGCAGGCCAGGCTGCGGACGTCCACAAACGGCCACGCGGGCTGTCGGTGTAGCGCACACCGTCCACCAGCGCGGCTTTCTGCAACTCGGGGAACGCAGTGCTGTCGCCGATCCACCACAGCGGCGCGCGCAGATCCGCCGGCGGCGCCTCGGGCAGGTCCCAGATCACCAGTTCCGCTGCGCGGTGTGCAGTGGTCGAGACGACGTAGCGATTGGGACCGTCGAGCGCGCTGAACAGGGCTTGCCATTTTTCTGGCCGTTTGCTGAACAGGATAACGTGGCGCTCGCTCAGTGGCGCAGCACGCGGGCGCGAACGAATCACGACCTGGTGGGCAAATTGCGGCGGTGATGCTGGCATCGCCAGCATGCCCACCACCAGCAGCCGGGCCTCGGGCCGCCACTCGCGCTCATGCCTGGCAAGCCAGCCCAGGGCATCGGCATCTGGCACCGCAATGCGCTCCGCCTGGGTAAAACCGGCTTCCCGGACGTGCTGCTCCACCCACGCGCTGTCGCTACCTGGAGCCACCAGCACGCTGTCGCCGCGCCAAGGCAGTACCAGATCGGCCAGCCACGCGACCACGCTGGCCAGCAGCAGGCAGCGCAGCAACAGGAGCGCCAAATCGAGCCAGCGCCAGATGCGATGCTGCTGCGGATCGGTGCGCGGCAGGAAGCGCGCCGTGGCCAGAGTATCGACCGTGCGGCGCTGGCGGCGCTGGCGGTGCCACCAGATTGGCAGGATCAATAGTGCAAGCGCACCCCACCACAGGCCGATCATGCGCGCCCCGCCAGTCGCAGCCACGCGCGCAGCACGCCTGCCATGGGCTGCTCGATCGCCGCCGCCAGATAGGCAATGTCGTTCTGCCGGCACTGCGCTTTGACCTGTGCGAAATGGGCTTCGCGTGCTTCGCGGTAGGCGCCTGCGCTGTCGGCGCCGAAGCGGAACACGCCCTGCGCTTGCTCGGGGTCACGCCAGGTGCTGCCGTTTGCAAAACTCGCCTCTGCCTCGGCCTGCGTGTGCAGGCAAAGCGCGCGCACGTCGTGCTGCATGCGGCGCAGGCGCAGCAGGGCATCGGACATCGGCGAAGGCCAGTCGAGGAAGTCGCTGGCCGCAAAAATAAGGCTGGGCGAGCGCGCGAAATGCAGACTGGCGCGCAGGGTATCGGTACCCGGGAGGGTGCCGGCGGGGTCGCACCGGGACAGCTGCGCCAGAACGCGATGCATCTGGCGCGGCCCGCGTGCAGCCGGCGTGAAACTGACCCGCTCGCCGCTGCACACCACCAGACCAAAGGCGTCGCCCTGGCGCTGCGCGATCGCCGCCAGGCAGGCCAGCATGGTGCGCGCGTACCACAGCTTGTTGAGCCCTTCGACGCTGCGGCTGATCTCGCCCATCGAGGCCGTCGCATCCAGCCACAGCCAGATCGCGACGTGGCTGTCGCGCTCTGCCTCGCGCACGTAGTAGCGGTCGGCCCGCGCCATCAGCTTCCAGTCGACCCGGCGCCATTCATCGCCCGGCGCATAGGCGCGGTACTCGGAGAATTCCACTCCCGCGCCGCGTTCGCGGCCTGCGTGCATGCCATGCCCCAGCCCCGCCAGGACATGGCGGATGATGAGGTCAAGGTCGGAAGTGTGCGCGATGAGCGCGGACGTAGCCAGCATGCGATCTTTGCTTCAGTATCAGTCGGGCGTGATCGCGCTGCGCAGCGCCAGCAGGATGTCGGCAATGGCCACGCCATCGGCTTCGGCTTCGAAATTGCGCAACACGCGATGCGCCAGCACCGGCAGCAGCATGGCGCCGATGTCCTCGCGCGTGACAGTCAGGCGCCCGTGCATCAGTGCGCGCGCCTTGGACGCCAGCACCAGCGCCTGGCCGGCGCGCGGACCGGCGCCCCACCCCACATGCTTGATCACGCTGTCGACCTTGCTGTCCTGGGGACGGGTGGCGCGAACCAGACGTGTGGCGTAGCGCAGCAAATGGTCGCCGATCTCGATATCGCGCACCAGCAGCTGCAGGCGCAGCAGGCTGGCTACATCCATCGCGGCAGTGGCGTCGCGCAGGCCGGCGTGGGTGGTGGCCGAAACCATTTCCATCTCTTCGTCTTCGGTCGGGTAGCCGACGTCGATACGCAGCAGGAAGCGGTCGAGCTGCGCCTCGGGCAGCGGATAGGTGCCTGCCTGCTCGATGGGATTCTGGGTCGCCAGCACGAAGAAAGGCTGCGGCAGCTTGTGGGTCTGGCCGGCGAAGGTGACCGAACGCTCCTGCATAGCTTCGAGCAGGGCCGACTGGGTTTTCGGCGGGGCCCGATTGATCTCGTCAGCCAGCAGCACCTGGGTGAAAACGGGACCTTGCTGGAAGCGGAATACGCGCTGGCGTGTGGTCTGGTCTTCCTCGAGAATCTCGGTGCCCACGATATCGGAGGGCATAAGGTCGGGCGTGAACTGCACGCGGCGGAACTGCATGTCCGTGGCCTGTGCCAGCGATTTGACCAGCAGCGTCTTGCCCAGTCCGGGCACGCCCTCGACCAGCGCGTGGCCGCCGGCCAGCAGGCAGATGATGAGCGACTCGACCACATTCTCCTGGCCGATAATGACCTTGGACATGCTGGCCTTGAGCAGGCCCACTTTCGCCGTCAGGTCGGCAATCTCTTGTTCATCCCACGCTATCTGCTTACGTTCCGACACAATCAAGCTCCCAAAGCATACTGAATAATATTGACCGCGAAGCGGGTGTTGTCTATCACCAGCCAGCGCTTGTTACGAAAGTCGTAATCCCACTCGCAGCCGTAATCCTTGTTCGAATACAGCACCCGCACCCGCCCGTCGAACTGGATCGCCTTCAGGTAATCGTGCACCAGGTCGTCGCCCCAGCCATTGAGTTCATTACCGGTATTGGGCGGCCCGTCGAACTTGAAGAAGCTCGAATACACCGGGTGGGTGTTGGGGATTTTTTGCAGGGCTTTTGGGCCGAACATGCGCGCCAGCTCGGCTTCGAAGGACTTGGCGAACAGCCCGTCGATGTCGTGGTTGCAGTCGTCGACGAAGATAAAGCCGCCGCCGCGCACATAGCGCTCGAAATTCTTGCGCTCGGCCGGCGTGAACTGCACCAGCTTGTGCCCGGCCAGGTAGCAGAACGGGGCCTCGAGCATCTTCGGATCGGACAGCGCCACCACCCGCTCGGCCGGGTCCACGCGCAGAGTCGTGTACTCGACCAGCGAGTTGATGATATTGCTCGGCATCCGGATATCCACATCCCAGTCGCCCGAGTCGTACATCAGGCGCGTGAAGTAGAAATCGTAACTACGCATCGACTACCTTTTATACCGCGTCCGAGAGCGACGTGAAGTTGAAGTCGCGGATCTTCATCGCCGGCACCACCATGGTCAGGCCATTGCCTTCGCTGCCGATGATTTCGGTGCGGCCCAGCTCTTCGATGTTGTTCAGCATCGTGACCGGGCTTTCGTTGAAGCGGAAGTTCTTCACCGGGTGCTTGATCTTGCCGTTCTCGATGTAGAAGGTGCCGTCGCGGGTCAGACCGGTGAGCAGTACCGACTGCGGATCGACCGAGCGGATATACCAGGTACGGGTGACCAGGATACCCTTCTTGGTCGAGGCAATGAGCTCCTCGAGCGACTTGGTGCCGCCGGCCATGATGATGTTGCCGGGGCGTCCGATCGCGCGCGCATTCTGCTTCTTGGCCCAGAACTGGGAGTAGTTCAGGTTGGCGACCTTGCCGTTCTTGATCAGGTCCATGCGCTCGCGCGGCAGGAAGTTATTGTCATCCCATGGGCCCGAAGGTGCATCGGCATTCCACGGGTCAGTCCATACATTAACCTGTTCATCGAACAGCTTCTCGCCCAGACGATTGCCGCCGCCCTTCTTGGACAGGAAGCTGCGCCCCTCGTCGGCGTTGCGGGCGTTGAAGCCGTTGAACATAAAGCTGAGCATGCCCGATGCCGCTGCCGGCTCCAGGATTACGGTGTAGCGGCCCGGCTCGAGCGCCTTGGCGTCGACCGAGCGCAAGGCTTTTTCAATCGCTACTGCAGACGCTTCGCGCGCGTCGAAACGTTTTACGTCGTTGGCCGAACGCGTGACCCAGCCAGAACCGCGGCCGTCTTCAGTGCGCGCGGTGCAGGTGAAATTGACGTCGGTGTACTCGACATGGCCGAACACGCCGTTGGAGTTGGCGATGGTCTGAAAGCCCGTGGTATCGATGAAGAAGCCAGCGGTCACCAGCTTGTTCTTGCGCGCAGCCAGAATGCTGTGCGAGGCCACATCGGCGCGGAAGTCAGGGGTGATGTCGGCGGTCGATTTGGCGAACGTGGCCGAGGACTTGTACTGCTGCTTGCCGACTGCCGGCATGAACTCGGGATTTTCCGGGGCCAGGCGGGCCACGTCCTCGGCGCGGCGCACCGCCTTTTCCAGCGACTTGTCGTCGAACTCATTAATCGACGAAGAACCGACACGTTTGCCGAAAGCGACGGTGACCTGCAGTTCCATATTCTCGTTCAGGCCCGCGGTCGACACGCTGTTCTGGGCGTAGCGGATATTGCCGGTGCGGGTGCCGTTGATGGTCACGATGCATTCGTCAGCTTTGGAAAAACCGATCACACGGTCGGTGATGCGCTTTGCTTCTTCCTGGTTTAACAGTTTCATCTGGCTTTGTCCTTTACCCGATCTTGCGGGCAGTGTTAATCACGTTGATACCATTGAAGCGGGTCGTGCTAGAGCCGTGCGATACCGCGCTGACCTGGCCCGGCTGGCCTTTGCCGTCGAAGAATGAGCCGCCCATGCGCCAGTCGCGCGCGTCGCAGATGGCGCTGCAGGCGTTCCAGA
>JAZKGU010000120.1:0-37432 GCA_040385745.1 Pseudomonadota bacterium | reverse complement strand
GGATGCATTCCTGCTCCTCGGCCGACATGCCCAGTTCGGCCGCGATCAGGCAGGAGTAATGCGCCATGCGCTGGATGTGGGCGCCGGTTTCGGGGTCGCGGTATTCGGAGGCGCGGCACAGCAGCAAAATGGTTTCCTGCTCGCGTGCGCGCAGTTCGGCCGTGGCCTTGGAGACTTCAGCGGTGAGCCAGCTGGCGCGGTTTTCCAGCGCCAGGGTGGCGCGCCGCAGGTCGAGCATATTACGGGTGCGCGCCAGGAACTCGACCTTGTCGATCGGCTTGATGAGAAAATCGTTGGCACCGTTTTCAAGTGCGCGGTGGCGGATTTCGACGTCCTGGCTGGCGGTGACCATCAGCACGGGGGGCCGCGAGCGCGCCTCGCCGCCCAGTTGGGCGATGAATTCGAGGCCGTTAATGTCGGGCATCATATAGTCGAGCACCAGCAGATCATAGGGATGCTCGCGGCACCAGGCCAGCGCTTGCTGCGCCGACTGGAAGGCCACCGTGGTGACACCATCGAGTTTTTCCATCAGACGCGACATCAGCACGAGGTTGATGTGGGTGTCGTCGACGATCACTACCTTCATCACGATTGCGGTTCCGATTCAGACTAAGGGCTGCGCCTATTTTAACCTGTTGGCGAAGGTGGTCCGGAATTTGGCCACTTTGGGCGCCACCACAAAGGCGCAATAGCCCTGCAGCGGATGCTGGCGGAAGTAATCCTGGTGGTAGTCCTCGGCCTTGAACCATGTGGCCACCGGCTGCACCTCGGTGACGATGGGCCCGTCCCAGACATTGGCCATCTCCGCGATGACCCGGCGCGCGGTAACTTCCTGCTCGGGCGAATCGTAGAAGATGACGGAGCGGTACTGGGTGCCGACATCGTTGCCCTGGCGGTTGAGCGTGGTGGGATCGTGGATGGTAAAGAAGATTTCGAGCAGGTCATGGTAGGAGATGACGGCCGGATCGAAGCTCACCCGGACCACCTCGGCATGGCCGGTAGCGCCGCCGCACACCTGCTCGTAGGTGGGCGCCGGATCATGCCCGCCCATATAGCCCGATTCGACCCCGGCGACGCCACGCGCTTCGAGGAACACGGCTTCCAGGCACCAGAAACAGCCGCCGCCAAGAATTGCAACTTGGTTTGTCATGACACGCCCCATGGCTAAGGATGATATGGATTACTGTAGCGTAAAGCGGCGCCGGACGCCATCGGCCGCCTTGCAAGGCGAAACTTTGGCATAATGCCACGGTAGCGGCACACATAGCCAGGTCACCGATGAACACACAAGCACCCCGCGCCGAAGCGCGCGACTTCGACACCACCCAGTTTCGCATGGCGCTGTCGCAGTTCGCCACCGGCGTGACCGTCATTACGACCCGGCTGGCCGACGGCAGTTTCCGCGGCCTCACGGCCAGCTCCTTCAATTCAGTCTCGCTCGAACCGGCCCTGGTGCTGTGGAGCCTCGGCAACGCCGCCAACAGCCTGCCTATTTTCAGCGGCAATTCGCACTACGTCATCAATGTGCTGGCGGCGGGCCAGGAACACCTCGCCAAGCTGTTTTCGCGCCGCACCGAGCGCCCCTTCGACGGCATCGAGTATGAACTGTCGCGCACCGGCCAGCCCATCCTCAAGGGCGTATCGGCCTGGTTCGAATGCCACAACCGCAGCCGCTATCCCGAGGGCGACCACGTGATCTTCGTCGGCGAAGTCGAGGAATGCCATGCCTCGCCCCAGCCCTCGCTCATTTTTCACGCCGGGCAATTTGCCAGCACCCAAACGCGTTAAAATCCAGCATCGCCAAGCAGTCTATACAAGTTGGTATAATTCTAATAAATCCCCCATTTTCTGAGACAGGAAACGCCATGCACCAAGCCGATGCGCCTCGTAAAGCCCAGTTCCATTGGGATGATCCACTGCTGCTCAATGCCCAGCTGACCGACGAAGAGCGCATGGTGCGCGATGCGGCGGCTGCCTACTGCCAGGAAAAGCTGGCCCCGCGCATTCTCGACGCCTTCCGCCACGAGCGCATGGACACCTCGATTTTCCGCGAAATGGGCGAACTGGGCCTGCTGGGCCCCACCATTCCCGAGCAATACGGCGGTCCGGGCTTGAACTACGTGGCCTATGGCCTGGTGGCGCGCGAAGTCGAACGCGTCGATTCCGGCTACCGTTCGATGATGAGCGTGCAGTCTTCGCTGGTGATGGTGCCCATCTACGAATTCGGCACCGAAGCGCAGCGCCAGAAATACCTGCCCAAGCTGGCCACCGGCGAATGGATCGGCTGCTTCGGCCTGACCGAGCCTAACCACGGTTCGGACCCGGGTTCCATGATTACGCGCGCCAAGAAGGTCGATGGCGGTTACGCGCTGACCGGGTCGAAAATGTGGATCACCAATTCGCCGGTGGCCGATGTGTTCGTGGTGTGGGCCAAGGACGACGAAGGCGCCATCCGCGGCTTCGTGCTCGAAAAAGGCATGGCCGGCCTGTCGGCCCCTGCCATCCACGGCAAGTTCGGTCTGCGCGCCTCGGTCACCGGCGAAATCGTGATGGACAATGTGTTCTGCCCGGAAGAAAACGCCTTCCCGGACGTGCGCGGCCTCAAGGGTCCCTTCACCTGCCTCAATTCGGCCCGCTACGGCATCGCCTGGGGCGCACTCGGCGCGGCGGAAGCCTGCTGGCACACCGCGCGCCAGTACACGCTGGACCGCCAGCAGTTCGGGCGTCCACTGGCGGCCAATCAGCTGGTGCAGAAAAAGCTTGCCGATATGCAGACCGAAATCACGCTGGGCCTGCAGGGCTGTTTGCAGCTGGGCCGCATGAAGGATGCCGGCACGGCGGCGGTGGAAATCACCTCGATGATGAAGCGCAACTCCTGCGGTAAATCGCTGGACATCGCCCGGGTGGCGCGCGACATGTTGGGTGGCAACGGCATCTCGGATGAGTTCGGCGTAATCCGCCACATGGTCAACCTGGAGGTGGTCAATACCTACGAAGGCACGCATGACATCCACGCGCTGATCCTGGGCCGGGCGATGACGGGGATTCAAGCTTTCCAGTAATCAGCAAGCCAAGCACAAGAACCCGCCTCGGCGGGTTTTTTTACAGCCCAGCAGAAGTGGTGGCCTTGGTCGAAGGCTCAGGCTACAAGGTCGACGTGCTCGAAAACATGGCCAGCCCGGCCAATGCATTGAAGGCGACTCAGGATAATGTCCTCATCGCCCACCGCAAATAGTCACGCACGAGCACGTCCCTGACGCGCGAGCAGCGCATCGCTTCGCTCAGGCGCTAAGCTGCAAGGCCAGCGGGACCGCCCTGGCCCAGCGGTTCGATGACAGCGAAAATGTCAGCGCGCGCACCTGGTGATACCAGCCCGCCGGCACATAGAGCATGTCGCCCGGATGCACAATCACCTCCACCATGGCGGCCTGGCGCGCCAGGGGAAACTGCTCGTAATCGGGCGCTTCAGGGTCGAACGGCGATCCGAACAGAATGGCGTTTGCTTCGCGTGGGTACAGGAACGCGTCATGGTGTGGCGGCGCCAGGAAAATGCGCTTGCTGCCCCACACCTGCGCAAAGATATTGTCGTCGTAGTCGCAATGCAGGGGCGTGACCGTGCCGGCCGGCCCCACCCAGAAGCGCGGCGGTCCCATCTTGTCGAAATAGGCTGGCCAGTGGCACAGGCGGTTCAGTTCGCGCAGTTCGAGGTTGCCCAGGTAGGGAGGCAATGCGTGTACGCCGGAGTCGACCAGATCGAGGTAAGCGCCCATTGTCATGTCATGCATCGCGCGGTCGGCTGCAAAGGCTGTATTGATGTAGTCGCCAACGCGGGCGCGCACCGGGAGATGGCTGAAACGTTCGCGCAGGACTGCCGGCGGCAGCGACGCCAAAGGCCAGCGCCCGACTACGCCATCGATGAGGAATGGCAGGCCTGCAGCAGCGCGCCTGCGGAAGGCGGCGCCGTCGAGCCGGCCCACCCGCGGCACCTCGCTCACAAGCGGCAGCGCGCGCGCAGCTTCGCGAATCGCGACCCGCATGGCATCGATGGAACTGACGCCACGCACCTGCGCATCGCGCTGCTCGCGCGCCAGCTTTTTTGCTTCGGCTTCGTGGGCCGAGGCGGTGCGCGAGGCCGCCAGCGGCGGCAGCACATTCTTCTGATTCGTCATTCCGTCTTCAAGGCCCATTACTCAGGGCTGACAGAATAGCGCATGCCCCGGCCATCGGCCAGAGCGGCTTTAGAACTTGTAGCCGATGGTGGCAAATACCGCCACCGGGTCGAGCTGCATGTCCTGGGTCTGGCCTGACGAGAAAGATACGCGCGTCTTCAAAAAGGTCTTACTCACACACAGGTCCGCGAACCAGCGCGCATTGATGTTGAAGGCTAGCCCGGCCTGCACCGTCCCTGCCATCTTGTTCTTGATCTTGAAGGTGGTCGGCGGCCCGCCGATGTCGCTGATCGCGGTCAACTGGCCCGATCCCGTCTCGTCGGCAAAATAGGCAAAGGTGGCGCCCACGCCGGCGTAGGGGCGCAGCGTGCTGGACGGCGAAAAGAAGCGGTACTGCACAAATAGCGTCGGCGGCAGCGCCTTGACCGTGCCCAGCACGCCGGTACCCTGAATCGCACCTGCGCCCGACAATTCATGTTCGAACGGCAGTCCCAGGTCGAGTTCGAGCGCGATATGGTCAGTCAGGCTGTAGGCAATCGCAAACACTGGCTGGGTGTCGTCGCTGACGTCGGCCTTGGTGCCCGGCAGCGCTGGCGCGCTGACGTCGCCACTGACCACTTTGGGCATGATGTGGCCCACGCCAGCCTTGACGCTCCACTGCCCGGCCGCTTGCGCCAGCGCGCCCGGCGCCAACGTCAGGCCTGCCACTGCAGCCAGCAGCGCTGCTCCCAGTTTGATTGGTGATGTCATGTTCTCTCCGTTATTCTTGTAGGGGACGCGGCTCACAGCCAGCCCTTGATGAGCATTTGCTCGGCGACGTACTTGGCGATCAAGGCGTTCTCGAAGGGAGTCGGCAGCACGCCGTCGGCGAACATATAGCGGCTCACGTCGCCGGCGACCAGGTTGCTGCCGTTGCACACCAGCGAGGAGCCTCCCAGGATGTTGCTTGCGCACGCGGGCGTGCTGGTGTTGGTCAGGCCGTACGGCGCCGGGTTGGCGATCTGGTCGTGGCTCACGCTCCACAAGTCCACGTGCAGGATCTTGGCCTCGCCCGCCAGGCCGGATTTGAGCTGGGTATTGAAGGTGGAGATCATACTGTTGATCAGCGCCTGGCTGCTGGCGTCGAGCGCCTTGCTGGCCGGGGCCCCGCCCAGGTCGGGCAGATTGTTGACCACTACGTAGTTGGCGCCCTTGGCCACGATCTGGGTCTTGACGATGGCGGCCAGTTCCGCCCCGGCAGTGCCCATGGCCACCACCAGCGTCGGGGCAGTGGCGGCAACGAATGCCGCACCGGCCTTGGCGCCGGCCGCAGCGCCGGCGGTCGCGCCGGCGGCCTGCGCAGCCGTCTGTGCCTTGACCACGATGGGGCCATACACGGCTGGCGAGGCCACGCCAGCGTTGCCAGGCTGAACAGCTGCAGTGCCGACCGCCACGCCGACAATGGTTTCGGTGGTATTGCCGGGACGCTGGGCTTCGGCGCCCACCGCTGTGCCGATGGCCACTGCCGCCGTCTGCGGGTTGGTCGCGCCAGCCGCCAGCAAACCAACCAGGGTACTGACGAAAGTCTCAGCGCCCACCTTGGCGCCTTCGGCCGCGCCGGCGGCCTGGCCGGCTGCAGTGGCACCCGCGTTCAGCTGGCCCAGCAGCGCCAGCACATCATTGCCGCCGGCGGTCACGAACACCACTTCGGTGCCGCTGAATTTGCCGCCATTGCGCGCCAGGTGGGTGGCGACCTGGGTCACCACGGGCACGGTCAGCAAGCCGAGCGGCGAGCCGGTGAGCTTGTGTTCGGGTCCAACCGGATTGCTCACGCGCGCTCCGCCCTGGGCGTAGCTCAGGCAGTTCAGGTGGTTCACCACGGGCACCGAGAAGCCCTTGAGCGGATCGCCGTCAAGACCAGTTTGCGCAGCGCAGGGGGCGGGCAGGCTCAGCTGCGCGGCCATGAGCTCGGTCCAGTTCTTGCCCGTGAGCGCGGAGTTGGTCGCACTCAGGTCGCCATTGATGGTGAACTTGCCGCCGCCCGCCTGTTTGATGGTGCCCACGGCATAGGTGCCCACGTCGGACAGGCTGTCACCGAAGGAGACCAGGGAGGTGTACTTGACGCGCAGGGTTTGGTCGCCCGGAGTACTGCCGCCGCAGGATGCTAGCAGCGCTGCTGCGATGATGCCGAGCGCGAGTGTGGTGTGGCGCATTGTCTCTCCCGATATTGTTATGAGTGTGAGCGCCGCAGGGCGCAGCCTGTGGGCCTGTGCCAGCAGCTTAAGGGGGGGCAGCAGCGCAAGTATTGCGCTTTTGTGCCATGCGGCTTGTGCAAACATGCCAGTGGCACACATGCAGCGCGCATAAAAAAAATGCCGCCCAGGGTGAGTGGACGGCATTTGGGCCAGGGGCTGGCGCCCCCGGCATGTTTCAGTATGGCTTATATCCAGCCGCGCGCGGACAGCGAATCTGCCACCGCCTTGGCGATGAAGGTATAGCCAAATGGCGTTGGATGCAGCGTGTCGGCGAACAGGTAGGTACCCACGCCAGCCGAGATGATGGTCTTGCCGCTGCACGCCACCGAACTATCGCCAAGTGCACTGAGGCCACAGGCCGGGGTAGTCACATTCGAAATACCATACTTTGCTGGATTGGCGAAGTTGTCGGCGAACGTGGTGGCGAGGTCGACATACTGCACCTTGTCTTCCAGACCGTCGATACCGACACGCAAGGCAATATTGAAGCCACTGACCATACCGGCGATCAATTGCTGGGTCGCGGCGGATTCAGCCCGGGCATAAGGTGTCACCGATACGTCAGGCAGATTGACCAGCGCGACCCGGGTGGCGCCTTTGGCCACGATCTGGGTGCGCACCAGGCCTGCCAGTTCGGCGCCCAGTGCAGCCATTTGCGGTACCAGCGCAGGACCGTTGGCGCTCGCGTAGGCATTGCCGGCGGCGGTGCCGGCAACAGCAGCATCGGCCTGGGCTTTGGCGACCATCGGACCGTACACGGCAGGCGAAGCTACCGCCGAGTTACCTGGCTGGGTTGCCGCGGCCTGCACAGCAGCGCCAACCAGCGTGGCCGAGGTGCTGCCCGGGCGCGCTGCTTCGGTTGCTATCGCAGTGCCGATTGCCACTGCGGCGGTGCTCGGATTGGTGGCGCCGGCGGCCAGCGCCAGCGTCAGGTTCTTGGCGAAGGTTTCATTGCCTGCTTTGGCGCCCGCTGCGCCGGCTGCCTCTTTCAAGCCAGTCAGCAAGGCAAGAATTTCGTTACCGCCAGCGAATACGACAACCAGCTCATCGGCCTTGAAGGTGCCCTTGCGCGCCAGGTGCATGGCAATCTGCTTGCTGACCGGATAGGTCAAGGCGCCGAAGGTCGGGTTGGTGGCCTTGTTCTGGGTGCCGAGCGGGTTGCTGATGCGCGAGCCGCCCTGGGCGTAGTTGGTGCAATTCAAATTTTCCACGATTGGGACGCGCAGGCCGGATGCGGGATCGCCCTCGAGACCTGTCACGGCCGGGCATGGCGCCGCCACGCCGATCTGGGCGGCCAGCAGCTCGGTCCAGTTCTTGCCGGTCAGCGCAGCATTGATCGCGGTGTTATTGCCATTGATGGTGAACTTGCCGCCGCCGAGGGCAGCCACGGTACCGACACCATAGGTGCCAACGTCGGAGAGGCTATCGCCAAACACGGTTTGCGAAGCGAACTTCGGTGCTGCCGGCGTGGTGACGCTATTGTTGTCGCTGCCGCCGCAAGCGGTCAGGACTGCCGCCGCGAATACCGCCAGCGCAAAATTAATTTGACGCATTGTATCTCCTAGATGAATATATTTTTGATGTAAAACTGAACGCGCGTGCTTTTCGTAACTCAGCTAATATGCCAGTCTTCCCAGCACTTGTATAGAAGTAAACCGGGGCCGATGTCGGTTCGGTGCAACACCCGCGCTCGCAGGGCGATGCACCATGAATTGCGTCCGATTATACCCACACAAAGGTGGGCCCGGCAGTCACGAAATGTCGTGATTGAGCAAGCCGTGCACAATCCCGCTCGAGCCATGCGCCGCGCGGCGCAGGCGGTCATTCACGCCCAGCCAGGCCGGCCCGCCGGGCGGCGCTTCCACCAAGATCAGTTCGGCCCCGCTATGGTCCATGCTGCGCAGCGCTGCATACAGCGCGTGGGCAAAACCGTCCGGGTTGGCCGGGAGGCGCAGTTCGGCGTGCGCGCGCGGCAGCTCGGAGTAGTGAATCAGCGCTACCTTGCGCCCGCCGGTCAGCAGGCTGGCCAGGGTGCGCGCCAGCGTGGCGGTATCCTGCATGGCCACCGGGGTATGGGGCGCGTAATGCGACTCCAGGGTGCCGGAGGCGCGCGGCGCGGCCGCATCCGGGGCGGCGGGTATCCGGTCGATCACGGCGGCGATGGCCTCGGCGCTGATCTGGCCCGGGCGTAGCAGCACCGGGCCGTGGGTGGCCAGGCGCGAGAGGTCGACGATGGTCGATTCGATGCCGACATCGCTCTGGCCGCCGTCGAGTACTGCCGCGACAGTGCCGTCGGCGCCGAATTCATCGAGTACATGGCGCGCCGTGGTGGGACTGACATTGCCGAACTTGTTGGCCGACGGTGCTGCCACCCCGCCCCTGCCCCCTTTGAACGCCTGCAGCAGCGCGATGGCCACCGGATGCGCCGGGCAGCGCAGGCCGACAGTATCCTGTCCGCCTGACACTGCGGCGGGAATGTGCAGGGCGCGCTTTAGGATCATGGTCAGGGGACCGGGCCAGAAGGCGGCCGCCAGCTGCAGCGCCTCGGGCGGGATCTCGCGTGCCCAGTAAGCCAGGTCGGCGTCCGGGGCCAGGTGCACGATCACCGGGTGGTCCTGCGGCCGCCCTTTGGCTGCGTAGATTTTTGCCACGGCGGCCGGGTTCTCGGCGTCGGCCCCCAGGCCGTACACGGTTTCGGTCGGCAGAGCCACCAGTTCGCCCTGTTCGAGCAGGCGCGCGGCCTGCTCGATGTCGGCGGCGACGGCGTGCGCGCTGCTCACGGTGCTATGTGGAGGATGGCGCAGGCCGCGCGCAGGCTGGCCTGCGCCTCGGCCAGCGTGGGCGCCACGAAGGTCACGTGGCCCATCTTGCGACCGCGCCGCGCCTCTTCCTTGCCATACAGGTGCAAGCTGGCGCCGGGCAGCGCCAGCACCTGCTCCCAGGCCGGTTCGCGCGCGGAGTCGGATTCGCCCTCGAACCACAGGTCGCCCAGGATATTGAGCATCACCGCCGGCGAATGCTGGCGCACGTCGCCCAGCGGCAGGCGCGCCATGGCCCGCACCTGCTGGGCAAACTGGCTGGTGACGCAGGCGTCGATGGTGTAGTGGCCGCTATTGTGCGGGCGCGGCGCCATTTCGTTGACTACCAGGGAGCCGTCGTCGAGTACAAAAAATTCGATACACAGCACGCCCACGTAGCCCAGCTGGCCAACGATGGCGCGCGCCGCGTCCTGCGCTTGCTGGGCGCAGGCGCCCGTTACGTCCGGTCCGGGCACGGTGGTAGTGAACAGGATGCCGTCACGATGTACATTCTGCGCGATCGGGTAGACCACCGACACGCCATCGGCCCCGCGCGCGGTCAGCACCGACACTTCGTAAGCCAGCGGCAGCATCTTTTCAAGCAGGCAGGCGACCCCGCCCATGCCGGCAAAGGCGGCGCGAACGTCGTCGCGCGAGCCCACCCGCACCTGGCCCTTGCCGTCATAGCCCATGCGCACCGTTTTCAGGATGCCGGGCAGGAGATGGTCGTCAATGGCGTCGATGTCGGCGTCGGTGGCGATCACCTTGTGCGGCGCCGGCATCACGCGCGAGAGCGGCGCGCAGTCAACAAAAAAGCGCTTTTCGGCGATGCGGTCCTGGGCGATCGACACGCAGGCCGCCGAGGGCGCCACGAAGGCATGGCCGGCCAGGTAGGCCATGCTGTCGGCCGGGACGTTTTCGAATTCAGTGGTAACGGCCACGCACTGCGCGGCCAGTTCGGCCAGCGCCGCCGGGTCGGTGTAGCTGGCCACGATGCGCTGGTCGGCTGCGGCGCCGGCCGGGCTGTCGGGCGCCGGATCGAGGACTGCGACCTGGTAGCCCATGGCCTGGGCCGCGTGCGCGAACATGCGGCCAAGCTGGCCGCCGCCCATCACGCCGAGGCGCGCGGGAGGAAGAAACGGTGAAGACTGCGAATGGCTCATTGCGTTCTATTCTTTACAGCAGGTTCAAACTGGCAGGGTCATGGCGCGGGCGGCCTCGGTCTGCTTGTGACGGAAGGCTTCCAGCAGCTCGGCCATGGCGTCGTCGGTGGCGGCCAGCATCGCCACCGCGGCCAGAGCCGCATTGGCGGCGCCGGCTTCGCCTATGGCAAAGGTGGCCACCGGGATCCCTTTTGGCATTTGCACGATCGACAGCAGCGAGTCCTCGCCGCGCAGGTATTTGGACGGCACCGGCACGCCCAGCACCGGCACGATGGTCTTGGCCGCGATC
The DNA here is from genome assembly GCA_040385745.1 of Pseudomonadota bacterium. Lineage (GTDB taxonomy): Bacteria > Pseudomonadota > Gammaproteobacteria > Burkholderiales > Burkholderiaceae_D > Telluria_A. The sequence continues at coordinate 26,779 of JAZKGU010000120.1, read as the reverse complement.
ATGCCGGGCAGGTGGGCCGCGCCGCCTGCGCCGGCGATGATGGCGCGCAGGCCGCGCGCGCGCGCGCTGGCTGCATAGGCGAACATCTCGTCGGGCATGCGGTGCGCGGACACTACCTGCGCCTCGAACGGAATATTAAATTCCTTGAGGATGGCGACCGCGTGCTGCATCACGTCCCAGTCCGAGTTGGAGCCCATGACCACGCCCACTACTGCTTGTCCCTGGTTGTCCATCTCAGCCCTTCAATGCCTGGCCGGTGAGGCGCTCGAGCGCTTCGGCGTACTTGGCGCGGGTTTTCATGATCACCTCGTCGGGCACGGTCGGCGCCGGCGCGGCCTTGTTCCAGTCGGTCAGCGTTTCCAGGTAATCGCGCACGAACTGCTTGTCGTAGGACGGCGGCGACATGCCCACCTGGTAGCTCGACATGGGCCAGAAACGCGAGGAATCGGGAGTCAGGATTTCGTCGATCAGGTGCACGGTGCCCTGCTCGTCGAGGCCAAATTCGAACTTGGTGTCGGCGATGATGATGCCGCGCGTGGCAGCGTATTCGGCGGCGGCGGTGTAGAGCTGCACAGCATAGTCGCGCACCTGGCGGGCGATGTCGGCGCCGACGATTTTTTCAGCTTCTTCGAACGAGATGTTCTCGTCATGCGCGCCGGCAGGGGCCTTGGTCGATGGCGTAAACAGCACTTGCGGCAGCTTTTGCGCCTCCTGCAGCCCGGCCGGCAGGTCGATGCCGCATACCTTGCCAGTCTTCTGGTAATCCTTCCAGCCCGAGCCGATCAGGTAGCCGCGCACGATGGCTTCGATACCCAGCGGCGTCATTTTTTTCACCACGATGGCGCGGCCCTCGACCTGGTCGCGTTCTTCCGCAGACACTAGCGCGACCGGATCGATGCCGGTGTCGTGATTGGGCATGAGCTCCTTGTACTTGGCGAACCAGAAGTTCGACATGCTGGTCAGGATCTTGCCTTTTTCGGGGATAGGCTCATTGAGGATGACGTCGAAAGCGGACAGGCGGTCGGTCTGGATGACCAGCAGCTTGTCGTCGCCGACGGCGTAAATGTCGCGCACTTTCCCGCGGTGCAGGAAAGGCAGCGACTTCAGATTTGTTTCGAGAACGCCAGACATGTGAATCCTTGGTGATGATTTAGGGCAGCCAGCCCGGTTTGCTGTCGAGGTGCAGATCGTGCGTGACCTTGCCCTCGTAAGGCGTGTCGAAGGTGCCGAGCGCGACCGCAATACGGTCGGGGTGGCCAAGGCTTTGCCAGGTCAGGTTCGACCCGCACAGCTTGCAAAATGCCCGCTCGACCTCGGGCGACGAGGCGTAGCGCCTGATGGCATCGAGGCCCTGCAGGATATGCAGCGCGCTCGAGGCCACATTGGCGTACGGGGCGAAGGCGGCGCCATGCTGCTTTTGGCACATGGTGCACCAGCAGTTGCTGGTGCGCTGGACTTGACCCCGGATTTCGTAGCGTACCGCGCCACACAGGCAGCTGCCCTCATACATAGCTAAAAACGCGCCCGAAGGCGCGCGGTAAAGAGTTACTTGACGATCTGGGCCAGCTCGCCCTTGGCGTAGCGCTGGGCCATGGCTTCGAGCGTGACCGGCTTGATCTTGTCGGCCTGGCCTTCGCAGCCGAAGGACAGGAAGCGCGCCTTGCAGATCTCGGTGGCAGCTTCGCGGGCAGGCTTGAGGAAATCGCGCGGGTCGAACTTGCTCGGGTTTTCGAACATGTACTTGCGCACCGCCGCCGTCATGGCCAGGCGAATATCGGTGTCGATATTGATCTTGCGAACGCCGTGGCGAATACCTTCCTGGACTTCCTCGACCGGCACGCCGTAGGTCTCTTTCATGTCGCCGCCGAATTCGCGAATGATGGCCAGCAGTTCCTGCGGCACCGCCGAGGAACCGTGCATCACCAGGTGGGTGTTGGGAATGCGCGCGTGGATTTCCTTGATGCGGTCAATGGCCAGGATGTCGCCGGTCGGCTTGCGGGTGAACTTGTAGGCGCCGTGCGAAGTGCCGATGGCAATGGCCAGCGCGTCGCACTGGGTGCGCTGCACGAAGTCGGCGGCCTGGGCCACGTCGGTGAGCAGTTGCTCGCGCGTCATGGTGCCTTCGGCGCCGTGGCCGTCTTCCTTGTCGCCCTTCATGGTCTCGAGCGAACCGAGCACGCCCAGTTCGGCTTCGACGGTCACGCCGATCGAGTGCGCGAACTTGACCACTTCGCGCGACACGTCCACATTGTATTCATACGAGGCCACGCTCTTGCCGTCGGCTTCGAGCGAGCCGTCCATCATCACGGAAGTGAAGCCGGAGCGGATCGCGGTCATGCATACCGCCGGCGACTGGCCGTGGTCCTGGTGCATGACGACCGGGATGTGCGGGTAGGCTTCGACGGCCGCGTCGATCAGGTGGCGCAGAAAGGCTTCGCCGGCATACTTGCGCGCGCCCGCGGAGGCTTGCATGATGACCGGGGCATTGACCGCGTCGGCCGCAGCCATAATGGCCTGGACCTGCTCGAGGTTGTTGACATTAAACGCAGGCAGGCCATAGCCATTTTCGGCGGCATGGTCCAGCAGTTGACGCAAAGATACGAGTGCCATGATGTAACTCCAAAGAACAATAGAAACTGTTGTTGCTAACTCAGGAAGCGCGGGTACGCGCTGTTCATGCAGCAAACACGGGCGGCGCCGGGATGCGGCGCCTCTCGTTTTTAATCAAATTCGCCTACGCGTACAATTTTCAATGCGTTGGTCCCGCCCACCTGCCCCATCGGCTCGCCCCAGGTGACGACGATCATGTCACCCTTTTTCACGATTCCTTTGGCGACCATCAAATCTTCGGCCTGCCTGAGTACATCGGTGCTGCCGCCCGTCTGCAGCAGGTGGTAGGCCCGCACATTGCGGTACAGGGCAGCCTTGCGATGGGTGGTGACCGAGGGCGTAAGCGCGTAGATCGGCGTGTCGATGCTGTGACGGCTCATCCACAATGCTGTCGAGCCCGACTCGGTCAGGGCCACGATGGCTTTCACGCGCAGGTGATGCGCCGTGAACAGCGCGCCGTAGGCGATCGACTGGTCGATGCGCGAAAAGCGCACATTGAGGAAGTCAGCGTCGAGCTTGTTGTACTCGGACTGCTCGGCTTCCACGCAAATGGCGGCCATCATTTCAACGGTTTCGATCGGGTACTTGCCCGATGCGGTTTCGGCCGAGGTCATCACCGCGTCGGTGCCGTCGAGCACCGCGTTGGCCACGTCAGACACTTCGGCGCGGGTCGGCACCGCGTTGACGATCATGGACTCCATCATCTGGGTGGCGGTGATGGCCAGCTTGTTGGATGCGCGCGCCATGCGGATCATGCGCTTTTGCAGCGCCGGAACGGCGGCGTTACCCACCTCAACTGCCAGGTCGCCACGCGCGACCATGATGCCGTCGGACGCGTCGAGGATTTCCTGCAGCACCGGAATGGCCTCGGCACGCTCGATCTTGGCGATCATCATCGGCTTGTGATTGTAGGGCTCGCCGGCGATATTGGCTAGCTGGCGCGCCATTTCCATATCGGTCGCGCTTTTCGGAAACGAGATGGCCAGGTAGTCGCAGCAAAAGCTCATGGCCACCTTGATGTCTTCCATGTCCTTGGAAGTGAGGGCCGGCGCGGTCAGGCCGCCGCCCTGGCGGTTGATGCCCTTGTTGTTGGACAGCTCGCCGCCGATCTTGACCAGGGTGTGAATTTCACTGCCGACGATGCGCTCGACGACGAGCACGATCAGGCCGTCGTTGAGCAGCAGCTTGTCGCCTGCCTTGACATCGCGTGGCAGCGCCTTGTAATCCAGGCCCACGCGTTCCAGGTTGCCCAGCTCGCCGTTCTCGCCCCACTTGGCGTCCAGGATGAACTTGGCGCCCGCCTCCAGGAAAATTTTGCCGTCATCGAACTTACCAACGCGGATCTTGGGACCCTGCATGTCGGCCATGATCGCCACTTCGCGTCCGCACTGGGCTGCCGCGCGCCGCACCAGGGCGGCGCGGTCGATATGATCCTGCGCCTTGCCGTGCGAAAAATTCAAGCGCACGACGTCGACGCCGGCCTCGATCATCTTGACGAGGATATCGAAGTCGGTGGAAGCCGGGCCGATGGTTGCGACGATCTTGGTGCCACGATACATGGAGATCCTTCAAGTAAAAGCGCAGCCGAATGGGCTGCGCTGATGGTTAAGTGGCGCTGCGCTGCAGCAGGATATCGACGGCCGGCAAGGTCTTGCCTTCCAAGAATTCGAGGAAGGCGCCGCCGCCGGTCGAGATGTAGCCAATCCTGTCGGCGATCTCGTACTTGGCGATCGCGGCCAGGGTGTCGCCGCCGCCTGCGATGGAAAACGCTTTCGAGTCGGCGATTGCCAGCGCCAGCGTGCGGGTGCCGTGGCCGAACTGGTCGAATTCGAACACGCCGACCGGGCCGTTCCACACCACGGTGCCGGCCTTGGCGATCTGGTCGGCGAGCATGGCCGCCGTTTTCGGGCCGATGTCGAGGATCATGTCGTCGTCGGCCACATCGGCCACATCCTTGACGGTGGCGGCTGCGTCGGGCGCGAATTGCTTGGCGCACACTACGTCGACGGGGATCGGCACCTGGGCGCCGCGCGCTGCCATCATGTCAATGATGGACTTGGCCTCGGCTACCAGGTCGGCTTCGGCCAGCGACTTGCCGATATTGAGCCCGACCGCCTTCATGAAGGTGTTGGCAATGCCGCCGCCCACGATCAGATTGTCGACCTTGTCGGCCAGGGCCTTGAGGATGGACAGCTTGGACGAGACCTTGGAGCCGGCCACGATGGCCAGCAGCGGACGCGCCGGCGCGCCCAGCGCCTTGCCCAAGGCATCGAGTTCGGCCGCCAGCAAGGGGCCGGCGCAGGCCACCGGCGCGAACTTGGCGATGCCGTGGGTGGTAGCTTCGGCGCGGTGGGCGGTGCCGAAGGCGTCGTTGACATAGATGTCGCACAGGCTGGCCATCTGGCGCGCCAGCGCATCGTCATTCTTCTTTTCACCCTTGTTGACGCGGCAGTTTTCCAGCAGCACGACCTGGCCCGGAGCCACGTCCACGCCGCCGACCCAGTCCTGTTTCAGTTCAACCGGCTGGCCAAGCAGCTCAGCCAGGCGCGCGGCGACCGGCGCCAGGCTGTCTTCGGGCTTGAACTCGCCTTCGGTGGGACGGCCCAGGTGCGAGGTGACCATCACGGCAGCACCGGCCTTGAGGGCGGCGGCAATTGCCGGCGCCGATGCGCGGATGCGGGTGTCTTCGGTAATCGCGCCATTGTCATCCTGGGGCACATTGAGGTCGGCGCGGATAAATACACGCTTGCCGGTCAAGGCTTGCTGGTCGATCAGGTCTTGCAAACGGGTGAAGTTCAAAACAGCGTGCATGAGCAATCCAGGAGGGCAATTGATGAAAGAACGCTATTTTACCGCAAGGACCGGCCGACTTGTTACATCAGCCAGATACGAAGCGCGGTGAATACCAGCATGCCGAATACAATCATTTCCAACATATTGCGTCGCAGCAAGTAATAACCGGTCGCCGCCACTGCCGCGCCCAGCTTGATGTTGAGCGGGTCGAACTGCAGCGGCCCGGCGCCGCCCATCAGCAAGTCGGGGGCGATAATGGCCGCCAGCGCGCAGGCCGGAGCGAAGCGCAGCATTTCCTGGACCCGCTTGGGGATGGTAATGTGATGGCCCACCAGCCAGAAGGAACTGCGGGTAATGGCGGTGGCCAGGCCCAGCACGCCGATGGTGATCCAGATTTCCAGGTCGGTATAGCCGCTCATGCTTTGCCCCACTTTTCCAGTGTTTCCTGGACCAGCATGGCGCTGCCCATGCCCAGCAGGACCGCCAGCAGCAAGCCCAGCTTGTAGGGCAGCGCATAAGCCAGCACCGCCACCGCGCTGGCCACCAGCACGCCCACCAGGGCAGCCTTGTTGATGGTCAGCGGCACCAGAATGCAGATGATGGCAAGTGTGCCGGCAAAGCCTAGCTGCCACTGGGTCGGCACGGCGCTGCCGAGAAAAATGCCGGCAATCGATCCGACCTGCCAGGCCGTCCAGTTAGGAATCAGCAAGCCCTTCAGGTAGGACAGCTTGCCCACGGCCGGCGCCTCGGTGGGATAACGCTGCATGAACAGGGCCACCGTCATGTCGCCCGCGGTGTAGCCGAGCGCGAGCCGCTTGTGCCAGGGCAGATGGGCGAAATGGGGTGCCAGCAGGGCTGAAAAAATCACGAAGCGCAGGTTGACCGCCAGCGCGGTGACAAACACCACCCAGATCGGGGCGCTGGCTGCCATCAGCGGCAGCGAAGCCAGCTGGGCCGATCCGGCAAACACCAGCAAGGTCATGCCGAGCGCCTGGGTTACCGTCAGCCCGCTCTTGACCATGGCGATGCCCACTACCAGCCCCCAGGCGCCGATGCCGAACAGGGTGGGCGTGCCCACCCGTATGCCTTCGCGCAAAATTGCGGCATCCTCGTCGGGCGGACGGGCGGGCGCGAGCGGCGGACGGGCTTCGCTCATGTGGTTTTCCTGCCACAGCAGAGTCGGGAATGCGCAAAAACGGTGGTGATCATGAAGCGCAATTCTCGGTAAGCGCCAGGACGGCTGTTCCAGTTCGCAAACTGTGCCGTCCTGCCATTATTTGTAGACCACTATTTTACCGATCATTTCGGCAAGCCGCTTTAATCGTCTAAAATCGTGGTTTTGCCCAGAACGCGACGGAGAAACCATGAATCAAGCAACAACGCCTGCCATTGAGCTGGGCGACCAGGACTTGCCGGCCCACTGCCCTAATCCGGCCATGACGCTGTGGTCCTCGCACCCGCGCGTGTTCCTCGATTTCGGCCACGACGGCCTGGCCAAGTGCCCCTACTGCGGCACCGAATACCGTCTCAAGCCAGGCACGGTCCTCTCGCACCACTAACAAGCCGCGCCTGCGGGCGCCAGCAGGGAGGCAGCATGGCACGACGCAAACAACTCAATGGCAGCGCGGCCGAAGTCGAAGCCGCGTTCTATGAAGCACTGAACCGGGCCGACGTCGAGGCGCTCATGCTGCTGTGGGCCGAGGACGAGGAAATCGTCTGCGTCCATCCGGGCGGGCCGCGCCTGCATGGGCACGCCGCCATCCAGGCTTCCTGGGAAGCCATTCTCGAGCGCGGCGGCCTGCAGATCCGCCCCTCCCAGCTGCACGAAACCAATAATCTGATGAGTTCGGTGCACACGGTGATCGAAGGGGTCACCTCGGGCGCCAGCGAGCCGGCCCATCTGGTGGCCACCAATGTCTACATGAAAACCCCGCAAGGCTGGCGCATGGTGCTGCACCATGTGTCGGTGGCGCCCGGTCCGGTGCCTGCCACGACCCATGTGGGCGCCAGCCTGCACTAGCGCGGTGCAGTATTCGGCGCCCCTGTGGCTGCCCGGCGGGCACCTGCAGACCATCTACCCCGCCCTGTTCCTGCGGCCACCCGCGCCGACCATGCGGCGCGAGCGCTGGCGCGCCCAGGATGGCGACTTCGTCGACGTCGATTTCGTCGATGGCAAGCCGGGCCTGCCGCTGGTGGTGCTGTTTCACGGTCTGGAAGGTTCGTCCGGCAGCCATTATGCGCGCGCCATCATGGCCGAAGTGCAGCGGCGCGGCTGGTCGGGCGCGATCCCGCATTTTCGCGGCTGTTCGGGCGAACTCAATCATGGACCGCGCTTTTATCACTCGGGCGACGCCGGCGAGATCGACTGGATAGTGCGCGCCCTGGCCCTGCGCGCCAGCGGACGCCTGTACGTGACCGGGGTCTCGCTGGGCGGCAACGCGCTGTTGCGCTGGCTGGGCGAAGCCGGCCACCAGGCCGAACTGGTCGATGCCGCCGCCGCGGTGTCGGCGCCGCTCGATCTGGCGCGCGGCGGCGAGTCGCTCGGCGCCGGGCTCAATCTGATTTATACCCGCATGTTCCTGCGCACGCTCAAACCGAAATGCCTGGCCAAGCTCGAGCAGTTCCCCGGCCTGTTCGACCGCGCGGCCATGCTGGCGGCGCGCAATCTGTACGAGTTCGACAACGTGGTGACCGCGCCCCTGCACGGTTACCGCGACACCGATGATTACTGGGACCGCGCCAGCGCGCGCCACGTGCTGCACGATATCACCGTGCCGACCCTGGTGCTCAACGCCCGCAACGATCCATTTCTGCCGGGTGTGTACCTGCCGGCAAGTGCCGCGCCCTGCGTCACGCTTGACTATCCGGCCAGCGGCGGCCATGTAGGCTTCGTCGACGGCGCCCCACCGGGGCAGCTCGACTGGCTGCCGCGCAAGCTGCTCGATTTCTTTGAAGGAAAAGCCGGCATGCGCGCGCCGGCGCCCGGCGAACTGTGCGAAGCTGATCCGCATGGATGACATCGTAAAAAAGGCCATGGCCAAGTGGCCCGATGTGCCCGATTGCTACGGCTGGCTCGCGCTCGACGCGCGCGGTGCCTGGCGCATGCGCGACGAGCGCGCGCAGCACCTGGGCCTGGCGGGCGACAAGGTGGTACAGACTGCCCTGCTCGGCTTCATCAACCGCAACTACCTGGCCGATGCGCGCGGCTGCTGGTATTTCCAGAACGGTCCGCAGCGGGTCTACCTGAACCTGGAAGCGACGCCCTACATCGCGCGCACCGATCCGGCCCAGGGGCTGGTTTTGCACACCGGCGAGGCGGCCGGCATACCGCAGCGTGCATTTCTTACCGAGGCAGGGGAACTGGTGTTCGATTTTAGCGGCAAGATCGCCCAGCTCGACGATCGCGATGCGGCCCAGCTGATGACGCAGTTCGAGATCGATGGCGCGACCGTCAGCGACGAGGAGCTGATGCACTGGATCGAAGGCGGGGCCGGCAGTCTGACGCTGCGCTTCGGCGCGCACGCGGTCCCCGTACAGCGCCTGCAGCGCGCCGACATGGCCGCGTTTTTTGGATTTGTGCGGCTGCCACAGCCGCTGTGACAGCGCTTACCTGGGCAGGCGCTCTATCTCGTACAGCAGGCAGTCGTTGCGTGTCACCGGCTTCACGGTGCGCAGTTCGGGCCAGACGCGCCGGTACGGGCCGGGAATGCAGTGGAGCAGGCTGGTGGCGGCCGCGGGTAGCTGCTTGGCATAGTGCTGCAGTGTCACATCGTGTCCTGCCGCGCGCGCCAGATTGATGTAAAACAGCGTCGGCGCCACATAAAATTTGTCACCCTGCCCGTTGGCGAAACCGTGGTGCGGCACCACCAGATGCTGGCGCGGACCGCCTCCTGCTACCAGCGCCTTGAGGAAGTTGTGCTGGTGCTCGTGGAGAGTCGCTTGCTTGGCATTGGCGAATATATCGATGCGCTCGACATTCGCGAGCAGGGCCAGCATGCCTGCGATCGCGCACGCGCCTGCACTCAAGATCCAGCTGGGGCGCGGGGCAAGCCGCAAGGCGTTCGACAGCGGCGCGCGCACGAACTCGACGGCGATGGCCGTGATCATCGCAATCAGTGGACTGATGGGAATGGCGTACCAGGGCAGCTTGGTCGCTGCTGTGGAAATAATCAGAAAATAAAACGCCGCCATCAGGCCGAGATAATTGCCGACACTGCGCAGCTCCTGGGCACCATACCTGACAATCAGGATAAAGCTCAGGGGAGCGATGATCATCCACGGGAAAGTGTCATACATCAGCACGTAATACAGGTTGTCGTTGGCATGTCCTTCATGCACGCTGCTGTAGCGGCCGCCAAGATCGTTCGCGCGCGCCGCCTCGAAGTAGCCAGGATCAAACTGCTCCCGAAGTACATAGTAGCCAAGCACCACCCCGACAATACCGAAGATGGCGCCATACACGGCTGGCAGGCGCAAAGTTTGCCCTAAAGGCATTTTCCACAAGATATACCCGCACAGCGCAGGCAAAAATATCAGGCCCTGGATAGTTTTGGTCATAAAGGCCAGCGCGATGCCGGCCGCGCACAAGGCCAGCCACATGGCGCGCCGATCAGGCGACGCTCGCGTGAACATATAGCCAGCCATCAGATAGCCAGTTGTCCACAATGTCAGCAGCGCGTCGTAATCGCCGCTGCGCGCGCCGTGGTAGACGACGTAGCCTGCGTTCGTGAAGAGCACGAGGACTGCAACGAAGCCCATGAAGGGACGCTTCAACTGGCCTGCACAAAACCAGAAAATCAGGCTGCCGGTGGCGAAGGAGGCGAGGACGGAAGGCAGTCGCAGCGCGATCTCGGACACGCCGAACAGCTTGAATGACAGCGTCATGAGCCAGATCAGCAAGGGCGGCTTGGTGTTCCAGTGATCGGGCAAACCGTTATAGGTGGTCACCAGCGACAAGCCGTTCTGCGCCATCTCGAGCGCATTGTTGGCCAGGCGCGCCTCGTCCCACACATCGAGCCCATAGTCGCCCAGGCGATACAGCAGCACGAAGGCCATGAAGGCGGCGATGGCCAGATAGCCGCCCAGCGAGGCCGGCGCAGCCAACCAGGTGCGCCGCTCCGCATTGACATTCGTTGGCGCTCGAAACACAAAGTCGCGGCAGCCGATGAAGAACGCGATGGTGTAGACCGGCATGCCGGTCAGGTGGGCCAGATACTCGTGCACGCCAAGCCGGATCGCCCCCAGCACCACGCCGATGTTGAGGGTGTAGGCGACGCCGAACACGAGCAGGAAGCGCACCACCGTGAGCACGCCTGTGGCATTGCCAGAGAAGGTCCAGCGCCGGTTGAGCACGAAACTCGATGCCAGGCCTACCGCATACCCGGCCAGATTGGCGCCCGCGTCGGACCACTGCAGGCCGGCCTTGAGGCTGAAAATGATCGCCAGGGTCAGGACGGTGTTGAACGCGCCCACACCGGCAAACTTCAGGAAGGTGGTGATCGACGGCGACAACCAGGGATGCAACTGCATGGACGGATTCATGGGGCGGTGGGTTCAGTTGCAAGCGGCTCGGTCCGGGGTGCGCGGCGGGCGACCGGGGCAGGCTCGGTGATTTTTTCAATTACATAGCGCGGGCGAGATTTGACTTCACTATAGATTTTTCCGAGATACGCGCCCATGACGCCCAGGGACAGTATCTGTATCCCCCCCAGCAGCATCATCGGCAGGACCGTCGAGGCCCAGCCCGGCACTGCCGAATCGGTAAACAGCGCCACCCACAGCACCCAGGCTGCGGTCAGCATGGAGCCGGTGAACACCACAAAGCCGGTGACGGTGATCATCTGCAGCGGCACCGTCGAGAACGACGTCACCGCTTGCATGGCCAGCTTGAGCATTTTGCTCAACGGATATTTCGACTCGCCGGCAAAGCGCTCCTTGCGGACGTAGTCAACGGTGCAAGTCCGAAACCCGATCAGCGGAATAATGCCGCGCAAGTACAGATTGACTTCATGGTAGTCGCGCAGGGCATTGATGGCGCGCCGGCTCATCAGGCGGAAATCTGCGTGGTTGTGCACCAGCTCCACGCCGAAAAACGCCAGCAGCCGGTAGAAAATCTCGGCGGTACTGCGCTTGAAGACGGTATCGGCGGAGCGGTCGGCGCGCACGCCATAGACGATTTCATGGCCGGACAAATGTTTGTCGACCATGAGCTCGATAGCATTGATGTCATCCTGCAAATCGGCGTCAATGGTGATGACCGCGTCGGCATCGGCGCTCAGCATGCCAGCCAGCACAGCGTTCTGGTGGCCGCGATTGCGCGACAATTTCAAACCGCTGACGCGGCTGCGCTGGGCGGCTTCGTGTTCGATGAGCGACCAGGTGGCGTCGCGACTGCCGTCGTCGACAAAGACGACGCCACTGGTGGGCGTGAGCTTGCGCGCGGCGATCAAGCGATCTAGCAGGGCGTCGAACTGGCGCGCCGCCTCGGGCAGGACGGTTTCTTCGTTATAGCAGGGGACCACAATCTGCAGCTTGACGAGGGGATTCACTACCGGCTGTTCCATGATGCTAGCGACTTTTGGCGCGTGTGACGAAGCTGGAAGGATAACCGAAGGGGCTGCTCAGAGCGAAACATTTCTGCCAATCATTAAAAAAACCACTACTTTTCCTTCTTTGCCTCCTTTAACTCTTCGCGGCGCTTGGCCTGCAGCTCGCGTTCGCGCGCGTCGATCAGCGCCATATCGTAGAACGAGGCGTCGGGCGCCTTGCGTGCGATGGCCAGTTGCTCAAGCGCTGGCAACAAGGTGCCGTTGAGCGCATAGGATTCAGCCAGCGCAATATGCTGCAAGGCCTGCTTGCCCTGGACCGCGTAGGCCTTGGCCAGCAAATCGTGCAATTTAGGTTCCTCTCGGTAAGACTGGATCTGCTCGCGCAAAAAGCGCGTTGCATCATCGAGTTTGCCGTTGGAAATCATGGCCTGGGCGTACTGGCGCGCAATGCCGCGCGAGAGCGGATAGGCCTGATGCGCCTGGGCCGCATCGTTCAGGCCTTGCTGACGCACGGCTTCACTCTGGCCGGGCGCCATTTTGATGTCGACCCCCATGCTGGCAAACAGGGCCGCGCCGTCCGACGCCGCCTGCCCGGTCGAAAAGGTGCCCTCGCTGCGTTTCATGGTGCTGCGCGCACGGTCGAGCCAGGTCTGGGCTTTGGCCAGTTCGCCCTGCTTGAGCGACAGATAGGCCATGCCGTACTGGGCGCCGGCCTGCTGCTGGCGGTTTTGCTGGAGCATCTGAGCGGAAAAAGCGGCCACGGTCTCGGCCCTGCCGCTAGTACTCTCGTCCTGCAACACGCGGGCGCGGGCCCGCACCAGGTGAAATTCAAGCCCGTCCACGCGCTGCCGGTAAGGCGTTTCGCGGATCCGTGCCTGGATGTCGGAAATACGCTCCGAGGTCAATGGGTGGCTGCGCAGGTAGGCCGGCATCAGGTCGGAATAATTGCGCGACGCTGCCTGCATGCGCCCGAAAAACGCCACCATTCCCGAGGTATCGTAGCCGCCGCCGGACATGATCTGGAAGCCTACACGGTCGGCCTCGCGCTCGGCGTCGCGGCTGAAATTGAGCTGGCGCTGAATGGCCAGTCCCTGCCCGCCCATCATTACCCCGATGGCCGCGTCGCTATTGCCACCGGCCTTGGAGGCCAGCACCGCCAGCAGCATGGCCGCCAGCGGAATGAGCACGTCCTGCTTTTGCTGGCCGATCATGCGCGCGATGTGGCGCTGCGCCACATGACCGATCTCGTGGCCCATGACCGAGGCAAGTTCGGATTCTGTCTGGGCCGCCAGCATCAGCGCCGAGTGGACGGCAATAAAGCCGCCTGGCAAGGCAAAGGCGTTGAGCATGGGATCGCGAACGGCGAAGAAGAAATACTCGTAATTGGCCTCGCCGCGCGCGCCGGGGTAGGCCGCGACCAGCGCATTGCCAAAATTGTTCAGGTATTCGAGGATGGGATCGTCGTCGAGGTAGTCGAGGTTGCGCTTGATGTCGCGCATGATTTCCTCGCCCAGTTTGCGCTCGATCACCGGCGACAAATCGCCGCTGGCGGCGTCGCCCAGTAGCGGTAGCACAGTGTTGTTGGGCTTGGTCTGGGCCAGGCCGGGCGAGGCGCCGGCCAGTATGGCGGACACGAGCGCCACACAGAGGCTCAGGCGCTTGAGCGGACCGCCGGCCCGGCGTGCTATGTCGGTAACGATTTTCGTTTTCACGGTGCTATGATACCCGCAACTGTCGCGATGGCGCATGTCGCGCCCATTCCGAAACACTTTATTACCATCTATTCATGACCTCCACGTCCAGCCCCCTCACGCACTTCGACTCGACCGGCCAGGCGCACATGGTTGACGTTGGGGCCAAACACGACACCCATCGCATCGCGGTGGCCGCAGGGACCATCCGGATGCAGGCCGCCACGCTGGCGCTGATCACTGCCGGCAACACAAAAAAAGGCGATGTGCTGGGAATTGCGCGCATCGCCGCCATTATGGGCGCCAAGCGCACCAGCGATCTGGTGCCCCTGTGCCACCCGCTGGCGATTACCCGGGTGGCTGTCGATTTCGTGATCGATCAGGCAAGCACGAGCATCCATTGCCAGGCGCAGGTGGAGACAGTGGGAAAGACAGGCGTGGAAATGGAGGCCCTCACTGCAGTGCAGGTGGGCTTGCTGACGATTTACGACATGTGCAAAGCCGCTGACCGCGGCATGGTCATGACCGATATCCGGGTGCTGGAAAAGCATGGCGGCAAATCAGGCGACTGGAGCGCTGGCGGGACCGCCCGGAGCGGCTGATCCGGCCTGCCTGTCCGGACCTTCGCTGAGCGCGCTCAGGCAGCTTTCGCTCCCGGCGACGACGGCGCTGCCGAGTGGCGCGCCGACATCAGTCTGGCCTTCTCGGATCGGCAAAATATTGCTGTAGGGCTTCACGCCAGTATATGATGGACCATCAACCATATTGGAGTGGCTATCATCGCAACTGTTCACGACCCTGTTCGCGCTGACGGCGTTCTCGTTACCGCCGTTATGCCCTGCCTGAATGAGGAAAAAACCCTCGGCATGTGCATCAGCAAGGCCCAGGCCTGTTTCACCCGTTTGGGCGTGCACGGCGAAGTCGTGGTCGCTGACAATGGCTCCACCGACGGCTCGGTCGCCATTGCCGAGTCGCTCGGCGCGCGGGTGGTGCATGTTCCCATCAAAGGCTATGGCGCGGCTGTCTCGGCCGGGGCGCGCGCCGCCTACGGGCGCATCATCATCATGGGCGATTCGGACGATTCGTATGACTGGTCCAACCTGGATGCCTTCATTGAAGCGGTCGAGGCCGGCAACGAACTGGTGATGGGCAATCGCTTTCGCGGAGGAATCGAACCGGGGGCCATGCCGCCCTTGCACCGCTACCTCGGCAATCCAGTGCTGTCGTTTATTTCCAAAATCGCCTTCCGGATCCCAATCGGCGACTTTCATTGCGGTATGCGCGCTTTTAGCGCCGACGCGTTCCGGCGCATGCGCCTGTCAGCCAATGGCATGGAATTCGCCACCGAAATGGTGGCCAGCGCCTCGCGCATCGGCCTGAAAGTGTCGGAAATTCCCATCAAGCTCTACCCGGACAAACGCGGCCGTCCGCCACACCTGCGTTCCTTTCGCGACGGCTGGCGCCACCTGCGCTTCATCCTGAGCCACTCGCCCGATCACTTGTTCGTCTGGCCCGGGCTCAGCCTGTTCGCGCTGGGATCGATCCTGATGGGACTTCTGGTCAGCGGCCCGGTCACGCTGGGCGGACAATACCTGGGCGTGCACTTCATCGTGCTCGGCGCAATGATGGCGCTAATCGGCACCAATATTGTCTCGATGGGCGTGCTGGGCAAGGTTATCCTCGGCATCGGGCCACCGGACCGCTCCAGCTTCCTGCGTGGCCTGCTGGCGCACCCGCATCAGCTCGAACTGACCCTGCTTGCCGGCGCTGTGGGACTGTTGGCAGGACTGGTAGTCGACGCGGCCTTGCTGTTGCGCTGGCTGGAAACCGAGTCGGGCATGGAAGATTCGGTGCACCTTGCCATTGTTGCCTCGACCGTCATCGTCATCAGCCTGGAAGTGATGTTTTCCGCTTTCCTGCTGTTTCTGGCGCGCGTGCGCCTCGACGAAGCGCGCAGGTCGACCGACATTCCCGATCCCCTGAGCAGCCTGGGCAGCCTGGGCCACCCTGCAGCCAGCCGCGCTGCCGACGCGCCCGCGATCGAAGTCACGCGCGCCGGCAGTTAAGGCGCAGCGCGTCGAGCGGGGATCCCCGTCGCCGCGCTGCTTCTTACGGACACAGCCGGGCTTTATCCGGCATTTCCCGGCTCAGTCTCTCCAGCGAACCAATATCACGCGCCTTGCTGCGCAGGAACAGATTGCGGTAGGCGATGTTGCCGTCAAGTTTGAGCGCCAAGGCCATGTCGGTATCGGTGTAGTGGCGCCAGAACTCCACACCATCGCCTTCAGTAGCCAGACCGCGCGGCGAGAACAGGTTCGGGCACAGTACTTCGAGTTTGTCGAACACGTCCGATACGCGCTGCTTGCCGGCGCTATAGTCCGCCAACTTGTCGGCCGACCAGCTCAAGGGCTTGGTTTTGCAAAAGATGTAGTACCAATACACTGTCTCTGTGGTCCGCAATTCGCGCATCAGGCTCTTGACCATGGCGCAGCTGGAGAGGTCGGCTTCCAGTCCGAAGCGGATCAAGGGGAAATTAAGCTGCTCGGGCGGAGGGACGGCGTCGACATAAACGCGCCGCACCACCCGGATATTGCCGCGGTATTTGTCAATCAGTGCCTGGGTCTTGGCATTCGGTTCCAGAATATGAATACCGGAAATCGTCATCAAGCTCGATTCGCGCGGCAGGAAAGGCATCAGGAATGACGGCGTCTGCACATCGATATTGAGGTACAAGCTGGCCTCCTTCTGCAGTACAGGCGGCACCTCGAGTTCGTACCATGCCTTGCCAAAACCGGCCGGGGTCCAGTGTCCAATCCCGGAGCTGAGCACCAGACCGCTCTGAAAGATGACCAGGAATGTCGCCATGTAGGTGATAAAGCGCCGGTTATCGGAAATGCGCACCAGCAAGCTGGCCAGCAGGACCCCGGCCACGCAACCCATCGCCAGGAAGTAACGGCTGTTGCCCGAGGTGAGCAACCAGAAAAACCAGGCCAATACAAAGCTTGCAGCCAGCGCCGCAAAGGCACGCTGCTGCTCGAACTGGGGCCACGCCACGGCCTTGGCAAACTTGCCCGAGCCAAAGCGACGCAGCAGGAAGGTGAGGGCCAGCGCGCCGGCCAGCAATAACAGGAACACATAGCGCAGGTCGGGCGCCATGATTTCGATGTGCACGGCAGCCCATGGGGTCGTCATCGTAATTGGTTTGAGCAACACCGCTGCCAGCGAGTCGGGCATGAAGCGATAGTGCTTGAGCGGCGCGTCGGTAAATTCGGGCGCGTGGAAAATATGATTGAACATGGGCAGGAAGGGATTGCCGAACTGCTCCCACAGCTGCAGCGACCACCAGCCGCCGGCCACCAGCGCGCCGAGCATTCCACCAAGGGCAAACACCAGCACATTGCGCGCACGCAGGCGCAAGCCGATTGGCGCGAGCAGTAACAGCGGCAACGCGGTCACCGAAAAATAAAGGTTGGTGAGCTTGAGGGCAACCGCTGCCCCGATCAAGGCGCCGGCCAGGGCGATCGTGGCAGCCCGCCCGGTATTGAAATCGCGCACCAGCAAGTACCAGCCGGCCAGTACCAGCACGCTGGTGGAGATCTCATTGAAGGTACTGCCCAGTTCAGTCAGGAACACCGGATTGGCGAGAACGAAGAACACGCCCAGCCCGACCGCGAGCCACGCTACCTGGCCATTGGCGCGCCGGTTCAGAAGCAAGCCCAGCTCGTAGGCTATCAGCAGATTGAGCGCATGAAACAATGCGAGCACGCCGACGATGATCTGAGGCGCCCAAGCGGCCATCACCATCAAGTAGAACGGAACATGGCTATAGGGATTGAGATAAGTATGCGGTCCAGCAGCAAAATAGTCCTGCAGGAGACGACCTTCCATGACGTTGAAGCCGGCATAAGTATGGTAATTGAGCTGGTCCCAATTCATGTCTTTGCCAAGAAGCATGGCAATGACCAGCGCGATCAGGAGAATCAGGACGTATGCGGGCCAACGGCGCGCGGTGAATGATGCGATCATGGACAGGGAGATGCCTTTGCAAAGTTACTCAGAACAAACGACTTAATATAATCTCTTCCGACTGTTGGTACAACCTCGGCCTCAGCGCTTCAATGGTGGACACAGGGTGGACCGAGGAGGCAGTTCTTTTTCCAATAGCGCAATAGGGCCAAGTTCTGCATGGTCACGGTTGGTAAACAGATTGGCGTAGCTGATGCGGCCTTGTGAACCTAGATGGCGCAACACGGTATCGGTATTGGAATAGGTGCGCCAGAAGTCGACCCCGTCGCTCTCGGTCACCAACCCGGCCGGCTGGAAACGGGCCGGGCATAGCGCCTCCATGCGCGCAAACAGCGCACTGGCGCGACGCCGGGTTTGCTTGAAGGCCTCGACCCTTTGGGCGGACCACGGCAGGGGGCGGGTGGCACAGCTGAGGAAGTATTGGTGGGGACTGCGCAATTCAACTGGCCGGGAATTGCGGAACCGAATGGTCAGGCAAGCCCCCAGATCGGCTTCGAGCCCGAAGCGCACCAGCGCAATATTCATGCGTTCCTTGCTGACTTTATCCGTTTGCATGAAGCGCTGCAAAACGCGGATGCGCCCGGCGTGACGCGCCATCAAGGCACGGGTAGTGGGGTTCTCGTCCACCACGAACATACCTGTCGGATTCATCATGCCCGAGCCGGGCGCCAGAAAAGGCACCAGGAAGCTCGCGGGCTGCACATTCAGACTGATATGCAAAGTCGGCTGGCGTTTCAACTGCTCCGGAATGTCGAGCTCGAACCAGGCAGTGCCAGCTGCCACTGCCGACCAGCGCGGGGTCGGCACGGAAAATATCAGAAAACACTGGCCTAGCACCAGCACCCCGGCAACCCGCATGAGCAGCTTGGGCCGGCCGGCGCAACGTCCCAGCAAGACTGCCAGCAGGACTGCGGCCAGCGTACCCATCGGTAGAAAATAACGGCTGTTACCGGACACAAGGGTCCACACGGCCCACGACAACAGCACGCTCAGCGTGAATGCAGCAAAGCTCCAGTCGCGCGGGGCCACTTGGGGCGGGGTTGCACCCGGCGCGCTGAGCTTGCCCAGGCCACGCCTGCCAAGTTGCAGCCCGTACCAGCCCAGGAGCCCAGTCAGTGCTGCATAGCGCAGATCTGGCGCGATGGTTTCGATGTGCACCCCCGCTTCGGGCAAGGTCATGGTGAAGGGCTTGAGCAGAAGTTGTGCAGCCGAGTCCGGAATAAATCGGTAGTGCTTGAGCGCCTCCTGAACATAGTGAGGCGAGCGGAACACGTCATTGAACAAGGGGAAGAGCGGGTTCCCCAGGTGCTGCCACAATTGCCATGCCCACCAGCCTCCGGCAAGGACAGCGCCGAGCATGCCGCCGAGCGCAAACAGGAGCAGCGCGTGCACTCTGTGCCGGCTGCCGCCCGGGGCCATGAGAACCAAGCTCAGCGCACCGGCCACAAATAACAGATTGGTCAGTTTGAGCGCCACTGCGGCGCCGATCAAGGCGCCCGCGAGCATGGTCTGGCCGCGGCGCGGCGCACTGAACTGGCGCAGCAGCAGAAACCAGCCCGCCAGGATCAGCACGCCGGTCGATATCTCGTTGAAAGTGCTACCCAGTTCGGTCAAGAACACAGGATTGGCAAAGGCGAAAAACACCGCCAGCAATCGCACAGCAAGGCCGTGCGGCCGCGCCTCGGCGCCATACAGCAGGCCGGTAATTTCGTACACCAGCACCAGGTTAAGTCCGTGCCACAGAGCCAGAACGCTCATGATGATGAGTGGGGAGAGCCCCTCCCGGACCATCAGAAAAAACGGCAAATGCGAATAGGGATTGAGGTAGCCCTGCGCGCTGCCGGCGAAATAGTCGCTGCCGAAGCGTGGTTCGACGGCACTATAGCCGGCATAGAAGTGGTAGCTGAGCTGGTCCCAGTTCAGATCCTTGCCCAGCACCAGGGCCGCAGCCACCGAGAGCAGCATGCAGGCCGCATACACCACACCATCTTGCCTTGACACGTGCACTATCCGCTTTCCTCTTAGGAGACTGGCCAGTTTGCGAGCGCAGTCCGGTCCATTACAGGTATTTCATGTGCTAGAAAACCAAAAGCCCCGATTTCCGGGGCTTTTGGCAGGCACAGGTACCCGAAGGTACCGGCTGGATAATTAGGAAGCAGGACCGTCGCAGACGCCTTCAGCGCCGACCAGCTTTTGGATCACGCTGGTGGTGCAGCCCCACAGACCAGCAGTGGTGCGGGTCAGGACGATTGGCTTGCCCTGAACCGAGCTTGGGCCGCCTTGGATGTTGCAAGTCAGGGTGGTCGAGGTAGCTACCAGGGTGCAGTTAGCGGTAGCGGTCGATGCCAGGCCCATACCGGCCAGGTCGGCTGGGGAGGTGCCTGGAACGTTGCCATCATTCAGGGCCACGTCAAACGGGGTCTTGCCGGCGCTAACTTCGCCCAGTGCTGCTGCAAATTTCGACTTGGCGACATAGTCCTGGTATGCAGGAATTGCGACGGCTGCAAGGATACCGATAATCGCAACAACGATCATCAGTTCGATCAGAGTAAAGCCGGCCTGTGCTTTTTTGACAATCTTCATCGATTTCATGTAATTCTCCAGTGGGTTGTAAGTTACGTCCAGCTTGTTGCTGCCATTACCTATGAGCAATGACCGTGCCAGCCGATTTATGCCTAGTTTTGCTATATTTTGAGCAAGAATTTGGGCAATACCTGCCATTTTCCGTCATCGGGACTGACATATTTCGTCAGTCCGGCCAAATAGTGCCACTTGGCGCAAGACGGGCAGCACAAAATTGCTTCCGTAAACAGAAAAATGCCCCTTGCGGGGCATTGCTGAGGGAGCGCAGCTCACACTCCAATGCACATGGCGTCGCCGCCCACAAAGCGCCGGGCTACCGTGGTTTGACACGTCCAGGACGTGACGCCACTCGAGGTCACGCCACGGGTAATGGTAATAGTCTCGCCGCGGACGGTTGTGGGACCCCCGATGATGGTGCAAACAAGTACATTCTCGCCGTCGGACGATCCGGTCAGGACGGACGAACAGTTTTCGGTGGTCGAGGCCAGGCCAACATTCTCCAGGGTGGGCACGATGCCGTCATACAGCACAGTCTCCAGGCCAGTCTTGATAGAGACGGCTTCATGAAACGCCGAGCCGAATTTGGCTTTTGCGACGTACACCTGGTAACTCGGAATCGCAATTGCCGCGAGAACGCCGATGATGGCAATCACCATCATCAACTCGATCATGGTAAAGCCGCGCTGGCGTGGGCGCCGAGCAAGGACTGCAGCCATCACTCCTCCTGTATGGACAATTATCATTACCCGCTACAGCAATCGCCATGCCAACAAGAAATTAGTGTTTTATCCAGTGTTTTTGGCTTTTCATAACATCGAGATGCAATTTTCTGTCAGTGAACTGACAAAACTTGTCATATGTTGCAATATGTTTTGTCACATGGGCAGGCTCGCCCGGCCTCACGCGCCGTTGAAGAACGCCAATTTGGTACCCGCAAGATTGATTTGATCGCCATCGGCCAGCACCCGGGGGACGTCATCGAGCGCACGTCCGTTCAGCCAGGCCGGCGCGTCGCCATCGATCCGGGCAGCGCGATACTGGCCGGCGACGAAAGTCACGGCCATTACCGCTGCGCCCGGCTTGCCCACTGTCGTGAGCGGCTTGTCCAGTGCCAGTGATTTGCCGGCGTGCACCCCGTTGAGCACATGGATCCGGCCCAGCGGCGCCACCTGTCGCCTGTCGAGCTCGGCGGAAAAGTACAGCTCAAAGGTCCCCATGGTGACGCGGTCCCCGTTGACCAGCTTATGGCGAAAAATCTTGTGGCCGTTCACCATGCTGCCGTTGGTACTGCCCAGGTCCTCATAGACTGCATCGTCCAGCATCAGGGTGATGGCCGCATGCTCGCCACTGACGGAACGGTGATCGAGCACGATGTTGTTATGAGCACGGCGCCCAATGGTGATCCGCTCATGCTTGAGCTCGACCTCCCTGACCAGCATGCCTTCGCTCGAAATGATAATTTTTGCCACTGCAGGTCTCCTACTGGGCCACAAATGCAAACGGGGAGCTGTTCGCTCCCCGCCATTATCAACTACCTTGCCGCTTGCTCCAAATTACAGCATTGCTTGCATTAAACGTGCCATTTCCGATGGGTTTTTGGTGGCCTTGATGCCGCACTCTTCCATGATGTCCAGCTTGGCCTGCGCGGTGTCGGCGCCGCCCGAGATCAGGGCGCCGGCATGGCCCATGCGCTTGCCCGGCGGCGCGGTCACGCCGGCGATAAAGCAGACTACCGGCTTTTTCATGTTGTCCTTGATCCAGTAAGCTGCATTGGCTTCGTCAGGACCGCCGATTTCGCCGATCATGATGACCGCGTCGGTATCAGGATCGTCGTTGAACATGCGCATGACATCGATATGCTTGAGACCGTTGATCGGGTCGCCACCAATGCCCACCGCCGACGACTGGCCCAGACCCAGCGCGGTCAGCTGGCCTACCGCTTCATAGGTCAGCGTGCCCGAGCGCGAGACCACACCGATGCGGCCCTTGCGGTGAATGTGACCTGGCATGATGCCGATCTTGATTTCGTCCGGCGTGATCAGGCCAGGGCAGTTAGGTCCGAGCAGCAGCGTCTTGGAGCCGGCCTTGGCCATACGGTCCTTCAGCGCCATCATGTCGCGCACTGGAATGCCTTCGGTGATGCAGATCGCCAGGTCCAGCTCGGCTTCAACGGCTTCCCAGATCGCGGCGGCGGCGCCTGCTGGCGGTACATAAATGACCGACACGTTGGCGCCAGTTTCTTTTTTCGCTTCCGAGACGTTGGCGAAAATCGGGATGCCTTCGAAGTCCTCGCCGGCCTTCTTTGGATTGACGCCTGCGACGAAGCATTCCTTGCCGTTCGCATAGTCGCGGCACATGCGGGTGTGGAACTGACCGGTCTTGCCGGTAATTCCCTGGGTGACTACTTTTGTATCTTTATTGATCAGGATCGACATATTTGTTCCTTCGAATTAGGCTTTACCAGCAGCAGCGGCGACCACGGCCTTGGCTGCATCTTCCATCGTATCGGCGGCGATGATCGGCAGGCCGGAGTCGGCCAGCATCTTCTTGCCGATGTCTTCGTTGGTACCTTTCATGCGCACGACCAGCGGCACTTGCAGGGACACGGCCTTCGATGCGGTGATCACGCCTTCGGCGATCACGTCGCAGCGCATGATGCCGCCGAAAATGTTGACCAGGATGGCTTTCAGGCCCGGGTTCTTGAGCATGATCTTGAATGCTTCGGTGACCTTTTCAGCCGTCGCGCCGCCGCCCACGTCCAGGAAGTTGGCAGGCTCGCCGCCGAACAGCTTGATGGTGTCCATGGTGGCCATGGCCAGGCCGGCGCCGTTGACCAGGCAACCGATATTGCCGTCGAGCGAAATGTAGGCGAGGTCGAATTTCGACGCTTCGACTTCGGCCGGGTCTTCTTCGTCCAGGTCGCGCATGGCGACGATGTTCGGCTGGCGATACAGGGCATTGGAGTCAAAGTTGAACTTGGCGTCGAGGGCGATAACTTGGCCCGAACCGGTCAGGATCAGCGGGTTGATTTCGGCCAGCGATGCGTCGGTTTCCCAGTAAGCCTTGTACAGGCCCTTGAACTGCACGCGCGCGTCGGCAAACGATTCGGCAGGAATGCCGATCTTGCCCGCGATGTCGTCGATTTCCGCGTCGGTAATGCCGACGGACGGGTCGATGGCGATGTGGTGGATTTTTTCAGGATTGGTGTGCGCCACTTCCTCGATGTCCATGCCGCCTTCGGACGACGCCATCAGCACGACCTTCTGGCTGATACGGTCGGTCACCAGGGAAACGTAGAGTTCCTTCTTGATGTCCGCGCCTTCTTCGATCAGCAAACGACGCACCTTCTGGCCTTCAGGGCCGGTCTGGATGGTCTTGAGCTGCATGCCCATGATCTGCTCGGAAAATTCCTTGACCTGCTCCATCGACTTGGCGACCTTGACGCCGCCGCCCTTGCCGCGACCGCCAGCATGGATCTGCGCCTTGACTACCCAGACCGGGCCGCCCAGCGTTTCGGCGGCCTTGACGGCTTCCTCGACAGTCATGCACGGAATGCCGCGCGGTACCGTCACTCCGAACTGCCGGAGGATTTCTTTGCCTTGATACTCATGGATTTTCATGCTGGCTTCCCTTCTTCTGATACTGATAATGTGGAAATACGATTAACGTGCGTGCTAAAAAAACGGAATTGCTACTGCTATTCAGGTACGGCTTTCAGGACCCAGCGCGGGTAGTATCGTTCAACGCCGGGGCCGTCGGCGCGCAGGGCGTGGCATTTGTCGATCTGGAACGGGCGGTCGGGCAACTGATCGTCGCCATCGCCGTCGCGCGTCTTGATCACATCGTTGGCGTAAGCCTGGATGGCGGCGGTGGGCAATACGTTCGCCAGTTCAGTCAAATGGGTACAACCGAGCACGCCAGAAAGGCGCTCCTTGATGCCCAGGCGAAACCCCTTCATCAGGTTCAGGCCGATCATTTGCTTGTAGGCAGGTGCAACGGTGTCGCAATAACCGGGATAGGGAACGGCATCGGAAGCCGCTTCGGCATCGACGATGGTCAGTTCGCGATTAATGGTGATACGCAGGCTGAGGTTATGCAAAAATGTTCCGCCAGGGCGCGGACCAGATGCGAGCGTGACGTCCTTGACCTTAACGTCGGTGATCCGGGCGTCGAGATCCCACAATCCGTCATCGCGCGCGAACGCTTCGATATGGATGGCGCGAGTGTGCCGATGCGCGCGGGGAACTGGAGAAGACAGGGGCATAAAGAACCAATGCCGGAAATGCGGCGTAAATAGTATGCAGCAAGTGTGCTTATTGCACGTTGCCGCAGCTTCTACGGCAACAACCGCTCATGCGGCGCTGCTAAAACGTCGAAAGTTTATCACAGCGGACTCGAACATGCCTTATTTGAGCCGACATTGTCAGAATTTCATCGGTCGACGAAATAATGATATCGGTCGCGACTTTGCCCCGCAAGCCATCGCGCCGCTGACGCTGACAAAGCGGGCACCGTACAACTACTACCGTATTAATACTGCGGCAAGCGTGCCACACGGTCGGCAAACTTCAGTCGCCGTCGATCACATCGCCAATGGATTTGGACAAAGGACGCTGGGTGCCGAAGTCATCTCCGATGTTGTCGCTGTCGGCGCGGTAGGAACGCGATGGTTTTTCAGGTTTGCGATGAATTCCTAGTAACAGCAATGCGCCAAGGATAGGCACAACCCAGACCACGATCGTCTGAAATAGCTTTTGCCTCGGTTCGGCGTAGTCATCCCGAGAGACAGCAAGGGTCGCCAGGACATTGAGCAGCAGGACCATACCTAAAATGAGCAGTAATGCGATGTCAACACCCATAAGCTACTCCCATGGAATGAAAAGGCGTGCATTGTCCGGCAAGTTGCTGACGCGAGCTTACCAGACTATCTGCAAGGTGCGACCCAGCTACGCCTTGCCCTGCCGCCAGGCGCAAAGCGCAATCACGGTCGCGCTGAGGACACCAATGCCCACGCATGCCACATGCAAGGCATTGACGGGCATAAGCAGTAGCAGGCCGTTACCTTCAGCGATGGGCCACCATGGGTTGATATCGGAATGCATCACTGCATCGAGTATCACATGAGAAAAAGTGCCAGCAAAGGCGCCGGCAAAGGCAGCGCCCCACGAAAGTGGAAAGTGGGGAATGGCGAGCAGGCGCAATACGAATGCGCTAATCGGCTTGCCGCTGAGCGCCGCGATAATGCCAATGAGAAGCGCTCCCGCAAGGGTGTGGGTGTAGCCGTGCAGGACGGGCTTGTTCTGAATGAGGCCAATCAGCGGCTCGATGTCCATCAACACCTGTGATCCACCAAACACCATGAAACTGAAGTGCCGGCCGCCGATGGCTTTGAAAAGGGCGCCGGGACCAAGGTGAAAGGGAGTAAAGGGCATATTTGCGGGCAAGCGAAGTGTGCGTAGGGCGGAAAAGCTCCGGGCTCGGCGCCCCCCGCTTCCACCAGCGAGGAGTAAGCAAAACCGCGGTGGGGTATTGCAAACATGGTGGAATGCTGCGGGCGCAGAGCCCGGAGCTTTTCCGCCCTACATTTCAGCGTTAACGGTAATTAATCAAAGAAATCATCATCGACTTCACCCTTCATGGCGGTGCGCACCGCCTTTTGGGAGAAACCGCGCTGCATTAAAAAACGCATTTGCTTGTTACGCTCGGCTGGATCGGCGGCGACCGTCCCGAACTTGCGCTGCCAGACTTCGCAGGCCCTCGCAGTTTCACTGTCGTTCAACCCGGCCTTGAGTTCCTGCAGCGCTTCGCCATTGACACCATGGCTTTGCAGCTCGGCCACGATCCGGCTATTGCCAAAACGATGGGCGCGCCGGTGGATCAGCGACTCGGAAAACCGCTCTTGCGACAGCCAATTGTTTTTTTCGAGGAAATCGAGCAAGGCGCCAACGTCGTCGCCCTCTTCCGCATACTTGGACAGCTTGCGCCCCAACTCAAGCCGGCTGTGCTCCCGCATCGACAAAAAACGCAGGGCACGGCCTTTCAGGCTCAGCTGGGGACGCGGCATGCGCGATTACTCGGCAACAGCTTTCAGCTTGGGCGTTTTGGCCACAGCTGCCGGCTCTTCGCCGGCGCTTGGCGGCAGTTCGCGCACGCCGAGAGCGGCACGGACCTTGTTTTCGATCTCGCGCGCCAGCTCAGGACGTTCCTTGAGGTAGATACGCGCGTTGTCTTTGCCCTGGCCAATGCGCTCGCCGTTATAGCTGTACCACGAACCGGACTTTTCGACGATCTTGTTGTCGGCGCCCAGGTCGAGGATTTCGCCTTCGCGCGAGGTGCCTGCACCGTACAGGATATCGAAGTGCGCCTCTTTGAACGGTGGCGCGATTTTGTTTTTGACGACTTTGACCTTGGTCTCGTTGCCAATCACCTCGTCGCCGGACTTGATGGAGCCCGTGCGGCGGATGTCGAGGCGTACCGACGCGTAGAACTTGAGCGCGTTACCACCGGTGGTGGTCTCGGGGCTGCCGA
>JAZKGU010000119.1:0-22856 GCA_040385745.1 Pseudomonadota bacterium | reverse complement strand
CACAAGATCGACGAGCACATCGAAGTGCGCTTCATCGATCCGCTCAAGAACATCTACCGCCGCACGCTGGAAAACCTGCTGGCCCAGCCAGCCTGAACGAACCCGCCGAGGACCATCATGACCACCACTCTGTTTAGCACCCCGCGCGACCTGCTGCGCTACGCCGTCACCCGCTTTAATGCAGCCAAGCTGTTTTTTGGCCACGGCAGCGCCGATGCGCTCGACGAAGCCGCCTATCTGATTCTGCACACGCTCAAGCTCCCGCTCGACAAGCTCGATCCCTTTCTCGACGCCCGTCTGCTGCCCGATGAAGTGCTGCAGGTGCTGGCCGTGATCGAGCGCCGCGCGACCGAGCGCGTGCCGGCCGCCTACATCACCAACGAAGCCTGGCTGGGCACCTACGCCTTTTATGTCGACGAGCGCACGATCGTGCCGCGCTCGTTTATCGCCGAGCTGATTCCGTCGAGCTTCAGCCCGTGGGTCGAGGACCTGTACGCGGTCGAACACATCCTGGAGCTGTGCACAGGTTCGGGCTGCCTGGCCATCATGATGGCCGACGCCTTCCCCAACAGCGTGGTCGATGCTGTCGACATTTCGAACGAAGCGCTGGAAGTGGCGCAGATCAACATCAACGAATACAAGCTGCAGGGCCGCGTGAACCCGATAGCATCCGACCTCTATCAGAACGTGCCTTTCAAGAAGTACGATCTGATCGTCAGCAATCCGCCTTACGTCAATTCGGACTCGATGAGCCGCCTGCCGCAGGAATACCTGAACGAGCCGCAGATCGCCCTCGACGGCGGCGCCGACGGCATGGACCTGGTGCGCAAGATCGTGGCCGGCGCGGCCGAGCGCCTCACTCCCAACGGCATCCTGATGGTCGAAATCGGCAACGAGCGCGAGTACGCAGAAGCCGCCTTTGGTCACCTGGGCCTGACCTGGCTGACCACCAGCGCCGGCGACGACATGGTGTTCCTGCTCACCGCCGAGCAGCTGCAGCACGCTTAAAAATTTTTAGTATCCAAGTAAAGTAGAACATGATCCGTTTCATTAACGTTAGCCTCATGCGCGGTACCAAGCCGCTGCTCGAAGGCGTCGACCTGACCCTCAACCCGGGCGATAAAATCGGCCTGATCGGCGCCAACGGCGCCGGCAAATCGAGCCTGTTCGGCATGCTGCGCAACGAGCTGCACCCAGACCAGGGCGAGATCGATTTCCCGGCCAAGTGGCGCATGGCCTACGTGGCCCAGGAAACCCCGCCGCTGGAGCGCACCGCGCTTGACTACGCCATTGACGGCGACGTCACGCTGCGCCGCCTGGAAGAGGAACTGGCGCGCCTGGAGTCGCTACCTGACACCAATGAAAACGGCATCGCCATCGGCAATCTCTACACCGCGCTGGCCGACGCCGACGCCTACACCGTGCAGTCGCGCGGTGAACAGCTGCTGCTCGGCCTGGGCTTCACGCTGGACCAGATGAAGCAGCCGATCGTGAGCTTCTCGGGCGGCTGGCGCATGCGCCTGAACCTGGCGCAGGCCTTGATGTGCCCTTCCGACCTGCTGCTGCTCGACGAGCCGACCAATCACCTGGACCTGGACGCCATCATCTGGCTCGAGGACTGGCTCAAGCGCTATCCCGGCACCCTGATTATCATTTCCCACGACCGCGACTTCCTCGACGAGATCGTCAACGTGATCGTGCACATCGACGAGCGCAAACTGAAGCGCTATTCGGGCAATTACTCCGGCTTCGAGCGCCAGCGCGCGGCCCAGATGATCCTGGCCGCCGGCGCGATGGAAAAGCAGATGCGCCAGCGCGCGCACCTGGAATCGTTCGTCAACCGCTTCAAGGCCCAGGCCTCCAAGGCGCGCCAGGCCCAGAGCCGCATGAAGGCGCTTGCCAAGATGGAAGAGCTGGCGCCACTGCGCGCGGCCGCCGAATTCCAGTTCCAGTTCCGCGAACCGCTGGCAGCGCCCAATCCGCTGCTGGTCATGGAAAATGTGAACGCCGGCTACCATATCCTGGACGAGCACGGCGACAAGGCCGGCGACAAGACCATCGTCTCGAACATCAAGTTTTCGCTGCAGATCGGCCAGCGCATCGGCCTGCTGGGCGTGAACGGGGCCGGCAAATCGACCCTGATCAAGACCATCGCGGGCGAACTCGAACCGCTCACGGGTGAATCGACCACGGGCAAGGGCCTGCAGATCGGCTACTTCGCCCAGCACCAGGTCGAAATGCTGCGCCATGACGAATCGCCCCTGTGGCACCTGGCCAAAATTGCGCCCACGGTGCGCGAGCAGGAGCTGCGCAACTTCCTCGGCGGGTTCAACTTCCCGGGCACGATGGTGACCAGCCCGATCCGGCCGTTTTCGGGCGGCGAGAAGGCGCGCCTGGCGCTGGCCCTGATCGTGTACCAGCGCCCCAATTTGCTGCTACTGGACGAGCCGACCAACCACCTTGACCTGGAAACGCGCGAAGCGCTGACCGACGCGCTGGCACAGTTCGAAGGCACGCTGGTGGTGGTATCGCACGATCGCCATTTGCTGCGCGCCACGACCGACCAGTTCATCATCGTCGCCGACGGCCGCCTGCAGCCTTTCGACGGCGACCTGGACGACTACAAGGACTGGCTGTTCCAGACCAAGCTTGGCAAGGGAACCAGCGTGCTGCCGGCGGCGGGCAAGGACAACAAGACCGAGTTCCCGGTGCAGTCGACCGTGGCGCCGCCAAGCGCGCCGCTGGTCAATGCCAAGGACCAGAAGCGCATCGACGCCGAGCAGCGCCAGAAAATGGCGGCGCTCAAAAAACCGATCGAAAACAAGATCAAGCGCCTGGAAGAGCAGATCGCCAAGCGCAACGAGCAGAAAGCCGATGTGGACGCCAAGCTGGGCGAAGCCGGCGTCTACGAGCCGGCGCACAAGGCGAAGTTGAAACAGCTGCTGGCGGACCAGTCGTTCTACAAGAAAGACCTGGCGCAGCTCGAAGCTGAATGGCTCGAGCTGCAAGAGCAGCTGGAGGGGTTGGCTGCGTAGTTGCCGGCCTAGCCGAAGCGCGCCGTCTCGGCCTTGGTTTCGCGCTTGATTGACATCAGCTTGTCGATATCGACCAGGATCAGACGGCGGCCTTCGGACTCGCCGAGCCCGATCAGGTAATCGCAGCGATAATCGCCGTCCGAGCCCGGAATTTCCGTGATCTGGTCGGCGTACAGCCCCACCACGTCGGTAATGCCATCGACCACCATCCCCATCACGCAGCCCGAGATCTGCAGGATGATCACGTCGGTACCGGAGTCGGGCGAGGCGGTGCGCTGGCCCGCCGCGACGCGCATGTCGACCAGCGGCATGATCACCCCGCGCGAAACTGCGACACCGCTGATGATGGCGCCGTCGGAGGCGAATCGCTCCAGCGACTTCAAGGTACGCAGTTCCTTGACCTTGCCAAACTCCACCCCATACTCCAGGCCGCCGAGCTGGAAACTCAGAAATTCGGTCTTGCCAACAAAGGCCGGCGGGGTGATGGAAGAGTACATGATGATCCTTTCATTCTATGGCGATGCCACGCCAGGGAAAGCTCATCGTAATCGGGGACTTGCTGGAGTTCGTTGACTGTGGTCAATATTTTGCGGAGCGCGCACGGGCAATTCAAGCCTTTACAATGCAGGTTCGACTCTTTAGGAATCTATATGTTTGGATTGTTGCAACAGAGGCCGCTCGGCGCGCTTGCCACCCCGCGGGCACACTGCCCCGTGCTAGCGCTGTGAACCCACGCGTCGATCCGAACGAGGTCGTCTTCAGCGCCATTCGCGCCCAAGGGCCGGGCGGACAGAATGTGAACAAGGTGTCGTGCGCAGTGCACCTGCGTTTCGATATCGCCCGCTCGAGCCTGCCCGAGCCGATCAAGGAGCGCCTGCTGGCCCTGGCCGATTCACGCCTCAGTCAGGACGGCGTCCTGGTGCTCAAGGCGCAAAGTTCGCGCAGCCTCGAACAGAACAAGGAGGACGGACTACGCCGCCTGCAGGAGATTGTCGACAGCGTGGCGGTGCTGCCGCCGGTGCGCCGCCCAACCAAGCCTACCTATGGCTCGCAGCGGCGCCGTCTGGAATCGAAAACCAAAAGCGGACAAACCAAGGCCCTGCGTGGCAAGGTAACGCAATAGGCGAACTTTGCAGCACGCGCGCCGTCGAAACACTGGAAATGGGGAAAAACAGGGCGCGAGTGCGCCCAGTGCGGAGAATCAGCGGCGCGGCTTATTCTGGTAAATGTCGGCGCCGGCTTCGTTGATCTGGCGGCGCAGGTCACGCCGCTCATCAGGCGTCAAGCGGCCACTGCGGCGAAACGCGTCGTTGTTCTGAGCGTTTTGTTCTTGCTGCATCTGCATGGCGCGGCGTTGCTCCTCGGCGCGCGCTTCGAATGCACGCTGGTCGAACTGACGCTGGCCGCGGTCGTCCTGGCGTTGCGGCGCTGGCGCCATTTGCTGGCGTTGCTGCGCCTCGGCACGCTGGGCAGCGCGCTGCTCCTTGTCGGGATTGGCGATAGCGGCAGGCATGGCCGACATGGCGGCGACCCCAAGCAAAAAGGCGCCAGCCAGACGACGGACGTTCGCAAACCCGCAAAATCGTTCGCCTGCTGCCGCGTGAATTTTGGTGTGCGCGATATTCATGGTGTTCCTCTTCCGCGATGCCTTATAAACAGTTAAGCTAGATTGAAGCTCACGTCCAGTGTATGACCATTTGACTGAGGGCATAAGACGAATTGGGTAAAGTTTGTAACACATTGTAATGCCCTGTGTGCAACAATAGAAAACGGGCAATAAGCCGTTACCATAGCGACATGACTATAACAAATTTGACAGCGATATGACTTCACAATCGACACCTGCCACGGGCAACAATACAACGCCAGTGAACGTTAATGGCCACGCCGCCAAGATTATGGTAGTGGATGATGACGTCCGGTTGCGCGATTTGTTGCGACGCTATCTGACCGAGCAAGGTTTTCAGGTTGTTACCGCAGAGAGCGCTCCCGCCATGAACAAGCTGTGGCTGCGCGAACGCTACGACCTGCTGGTTCTCGACCTCATGCTGCCGGGCGAAGACGGCCTGTCCATATGCCGCCGCCTGCGCGGGGCCGGCGACCTGACCCCAATCATCATGCTGACCGCCAAGGGCGAAGACGTGGACCGCATTGTCGGGCTCGAAATGGGCGCCGACGATTATCTGCCCAAGCCCTTCAACCCGCGCGAACTGGTAGCGCGGATTGGTGCAGTGCTGCGCCGCAAGGGCCCGGACGAAATTCCCGGCGCCCCGTCGGAAACCCCGCAGTCCTTCGAATTTGGCGCCTTTGTGCTCGATCTGGGCACGCGGACCCTGAAAAAAAATGGCGAGACCGTGCCGCTGACCACTGGCGAATTTTCCGTGCTCAAGGTATTTGCCCGCCACGCGCGCCAGCCCTTGTCGCGCGAAAAGCTCATGGAACTGGCACGCGGACGCGAATACGAAGTGTTCGACCGCTCCCTGGACGTGCAGATTTCGCGCCTGCGCAAGCTGATCGAGCCCGATCCTTCTTCGCCGCTTTACATCCAGACCGTGTGGGGCCTGGGCTACGTGTTCATCCCTGAAGGACAGCCGCGCTAGTGTTTGCCAGCGATACCCAGCACCCGCGCCCGTCGCGCCTGGTCTGGCTGCGCAGCGGCCTGTTCTGGCGCACCTTTTTGCTGCTCAGCATGCTGACCACCCTGTCCATGGCGTCCTGGATCGGCATGATCACCACCGTCCAGCGCGGCGCCCAGGTGCAGCAGACGGCCGAGCTCGTCATTTCCGTCGTGACCCTCACCAGGGCTGCCCTCACCAATTCCGCCCCCGAGATGCGCACCGAACTGCTGATCGAACTGATCAGCAACGAAGGCATCCGCATTTTCCTGCTCGAAGCCGACGACGTGGTCGAGCCGCCGCCGGACAACCGCCTCATGAGCGACATCGCCAACATCGTCCGCGAGCGCCTGGGGCCGGAGACCCGTTTCTCCAGCCGGGTCAATGGCGCGGCCGGTTTCTGGATCAGTTTTAGCATCGATGGTGACAAATACTGGCTCATGCTCGAACGCGAGCGCCTGGAAGGCCTGACCGGCGTGCAGTGGCTGGGCTGGGCGGCCGTGGTCGGCGCCCTGTCGCTGCTGGGCGCGGCCCTGATTTCAAGCCTGGTCAACCTGCCGCTGGCGCGCCTGACCGAGGCCGCGCGCGCTATCGCCAAGGGCGAGCGCCCGGATCCGCTGCCCGAGCGCGGCTCCAAAGAAATCCTGGAGGCGAATCGCAGCTTCAACCAGATGGTTGACGACCTGCAGCGCGTGGAATCGGACCGCGCCGTCATCCTGGCCGGCATTTCGCACGACCTGCGCACACCGCTGGCGCGCATGCAGCTCGAACTCGAAATGGCCAGTTTGAGCCCTGAAGCGCGCGACGGCATGCAGTCCGATATCGGGCAAATGGATGCCATCATCGGCCAGTTCCTCGATTACGCCAAGCCCACCGAGGCCGCCACCTTCGTCCCGATCGATCTGAGCGCCCTGCTGGAAGACTGCGCGCATGAAGCGCAGCGCATTCCATCGCTGCGCGTGGCCAGCGACATCGCCCCTGGCATCGAGGTGATGGGCAACGCCACCGATCTGCGGCGCGTGTTCAACAACCTGATCGAGAACGCGCGCCGCTATGGCCGTACACCAGGCGAAGACAGTACCCAGATCGACATCCATTGCCACATCAAGGCGCGCGATGGCGGCAAGCGCGCGGTGATCGAATTCCAGGACCACGGCCCAGGCGTCCCCGCCGACCTAATCGGCAATCTGCTCAAGCCATTTACCCGCATGGACAGCGCGCGCGGCCAGGCCAACGGCGCCGGCCTGGGCCTGGCCATCGTGGAACGGGTGGTCACCCGCCACAACGCCGAACTGGCGGTGAGCAACCGCGACGGCGGCGGCCTGCGCATCGAGATTGCCATGCCCCTGGCCGACTCTTAAGTACATCAGCAAGGAACACACCATGACCGACTATCGCGACATCGAGGCCGCAGCAGCCCGCATTGAAGGAATCGCGCATCGCACCCCGGTGCTCACCTCGCGCACTGCGGACCAGCGCGCCGGCGCGCAGTTATTTTTCAAGTGCGAGAACATGCAGCGCATGGGCGCGTTCAAATTTCGCGGCGCGTACAACGCTATTGCCCGCTTTGACGAAGCGCAGCGGCGCGCCGGCGTGCTCACCTACTCCTCCGGCAATCACGCCCAGGCCATCGCCCTGTCGGCCAGCCTGGTGGGCATTGCCTCGGCCATCATCATGCCGCACGACGCTCCGGCGCTCAAAGTGCAGGCCACGCGCGAGTACGGCGGTGAAGTGATCATGTATGACCGCTACAAGGAAAATCGCGAGGAAATCGGCCGCCGCATGGCGCAGGAACGCGGCATGACGCTGATCCCACCCTATGACCATCCAGATGTGATTGCCGGCCAGGGCACGGCTGCCAAGGAACTGTTCGAGCAGGCAGGCCCGCTGGACGTGCTACTGGTATGCCTGGGCGGCGGCGGCCTGCTGGCCGGCAGCGCCATCGCGGCGCGTGCGCTCAGCCCCGGCTGCAAGGTGATCGGCGTGGAGCCGGAGCTGGGCAACGATGGCCAGCAGTCGCTGCGCAAGGGCGAAGTGGTGCACATCGCGGTGCCCGATACTATCGCCGACGGCGCCAAGGTCACCCATGTAGGCGACCATAATTTCGCCGTCATGCAAAAGCACGTCGACGACATCGTTACCGTATCGGATGCGCAGCTGGTGGCGACCATGAAATTTTTCGCCGAGCGCATGAAGATGGTGGTGGAGCCGACCGGCTGCCTGGCTGCCGCCGCCGCCCTGCATGGCGCCTTCGATATCAAGGGCAAGCGGGTCGGCATCCTGATCAGCGGCGGCAATGTGGACCTGTCCACCTTCGCCGCCATGATTGGCTGAAGTCGAATAGCGCACTTGATGCTGACTCTCCTCGCCACCTTTGCCTTGCTTGTCAGCGCGAGCAGCAGCGTAGTTGCCGATAGCGCTGTGCAGGATGCGCAGGTGACGCGCTCCTTGCCGGCACTTCAGAAGCAGTCCGGCTGGGAGCTGCTCGGATCATTGGCGGGAAGCTGGAGCCTGGCCGATCCCGTCACGGATGCCCAAAAGGCTTTTCGCATCGACTTTCGTCTGATCTCGAAGTCGAGCGCACTGGTTGAGACCTTCGGAAACCCATTGAAGCAGGTAACACAGACCGTCTACCACCGTAATGGCGAACAGCTCATGGCTACCCACTACTGCGCGCAGGGCAACCAGCCGCGCTTGGTCATGGACGGCGCCAGCACGCCTGCAAAGCTCAGTTTCAGCTTCCTTGACGTCACCAATCTGGCCTCGCCTACAGCATCGCATCTGGTGAAGATCGAATTCAGGCTGATCACTCAGGACCTGCTCGAACGGATCGAGACCTATTCGGCCGCCGGAGTGCGTGAGGATTCCAGACTGCTCCTGAAAAGGGTGCAGTGATAGTTTTCGCTATCAAAACGTCGTGTTAGCTGCCTGTAGGCGAAGGTAAAGCCTGGCCAGATAGCGAAATTCCTGCCGTTCTTGTCGAGGTACCAGCTGCGGCAGCCCGTGCTCCACACCGTGCCTTTCAAACTGCGCTGGACCTGCTCGTTGTAGCGCGCCTGCACCTCGGGCTTGACCGCCACGGACTGCAGGCCGCGCTCGCGCATGGTGCGGACTGCATCGACGACGTAATTTACCCCGGATTCGATCATGTAGATCATCGAGTTGTGCCCCAGCCCCGTATTCGGGCCGGTGATCATGAAGTAGTTGGGAAATCCCGCCACCGCACAGCCCTTGTAGCTTTCCAGATCGGACGCAAACATCACCCTGCCCCCTGGTCCGCGCAGCTCCGCTGCATGCAGCGCATTCTCCACCTCGAAACCAGTGCCGAAGATGATGATGTCGACAGCGTGTTCCTTGCCGTCGCGCGTAATGATGCTGTTGCGCCCAACGCGGGCGATCGGATCGGTCACCACACTGACATGCGGCTGCGTGAGAGCGGGATAAAATGTACTGGCCAGCAGCACCCGCTTGCAGCCGAATTGGTAGGTGGGCATTAGCTTGACGCGCAAGTCCGGATCGGCCACCTGGCGCCGCAAGTGACGCCTGGCCATCCATTCGGCGATGCCAAGCATGCGCGGCGCGTACAGGTACAGCAGCGCACGCGATTCATAGTGCAGGTAGACCAGCGCGCGGCAGGCGCGCTGCAGGAACTTGAAGCGCGCGAACAGCCCTTGTTCGCGCGCTCCGATGGCGCGGTCCGGACGTGGCAGTATCCAGGGCGCGGTGCGCTGGAACAGGTCGAGCTTTGCCACCTGCCCGACGATCTCGGGCACGAACTGCACCGCGCTGGCCCCGGTTCCGATCACGGCCACGCGCTTCCCATGCAGCGCCACGCCATGATTCCAGCGGGCCGAGTGGAACACCTCTCCCTGAAAATCCTCGAGTCCTGCCAGCTGCGGTATCGCAGGCCGGTTCAGCGCCCCGCCGGCGCCGACCAGGCAGCGCGCACTCAGGCTGCCCTGGCTGGTGTGCACATCCCAGTACCCGTCGCTTTCATTAAAATCAGCGCTCTGGAGCGCACTGTCGAGGCGGATGTGTGGCTCCAGGCCGAACTCGCGCGCTACCTTGCGCGTATAGTCCAGCAGCTCGTTCTGCCTGGCGAAACGGTGCGACCAGCGCGCATTCGGGGCAAACGAAAACGAATACAGAATGCTGGGGATATCGACCGCGCATCCCGGGTAGCTATTGGCGTACCAGGTGCCGCCGAATTCACGCTCTTTTTCGAGAATGACGAAATTGTCGATGCCGGCCTTTTTCAGCTGCACTGCCAGACATAAGCCGGCAAAGCCGCTGCCGACGATGACAACCTGGTACTGCGTTGTCATTGCTTCGTCAGTTCGGCCTTGAAGCGCGGCTTGGCATCACGCTCGAGATAGTAGGTCAGCGAGCGGCCATCGGGCGACAGGCTCAGTGTCCATACATTCGTGACAGCCGCAGGGATCAGTTTCGCGGTATGGGCGTCAGCCCGGAACGACTGTGACACCGGGCTGCCGTCAGTCCCGGCCAGGCCGCCATACATGGTCACCTCATCGGGCGTGCCGTCCGCATGGCGGTGGTCGTGCTTGAGCGTGAGCGCGCCCTGCTCGCGCCGAATGATCCAGGTGCGCGAGCGGTCTTCGCCGACCGCGAAAGGAATGCGGATTTCATCGGCGCTGCAACTGGCAACCCGGGCCACCAGCTTCTTGCCGAAAAAGGGATCTGCCGGGTCCTTGGGGAACACCGAGGCGCCTTCGAAGCGGGCGCCGCACAGCGTGGTCAGGGTCGCAAAGAAGGCGTCATGCGCCGGCGCGGCGATGGCGCCCTGCGCGGCCGTGGCCAGCAGGGCAGCGGCCAGCAATGAGGATGGGGCTGCGTGCATACGTGAGTTCCCGTGATTGAGTTGGCTTCGACAATAGGCGCGGGATGCGAAAAAGTCAACCGCTGCCAATCTCTGCCGTAAGCGAGAAACCGCACATACAGCCCCAGTCGAGGGAGATATAAACAAAGGGCACTAACCTTTAAACGGAGAAAAAACATGATGAAGAAAATCCTGGTTGCCGCCATGCTGGCTGGCTCCCTGGGCAGCGTGGCTGCTCCCGCCCTGTCCGCTATCGTAATCGTGCGTGAAGCGCCACCACCGCCCCGTACTGAACGCATGATGCCGCAGCGCGCCGGCAAAGTGTGGGTGCCCGGTCACTGGGACTGGCGTGGTAACCGCCACGTGTGGGTGCGTGGCAAATACATCGCGGCACGCCGTGGCTACTACTACGCCGAACCGCGTTGGGAAGAGCGTGATGGCCGCTGGCAGCTCGAGCGCGGCAACTGGCGGCGCGGCCAGCGTGACCGTGACGGCGATGGCGTCCCGAACCGTATGGACGACCGTCCGAACAATCCGAACCGCAACTAAACCGGCTACGGTGCAGTGTTGACGAGCCAGGCGCTGCCTGCTCGTCGGCATTGCATGAGGCAGGCTTACTGCCTGTTGTATGCACTCTCGAGCTCGGCAATGTCGAGCTTTTTCTTTTTGAGCATGCTGACCATGGAGGGTGAGACGATCAACCGGGCGCCTGCAGGGCCTCGCGAACCTCCGCTTCGCTGGCCGGCCGGGTCACGCGCGCAACCTCCTTGCCATCCCGAAGTACTACCAGGGTCGGCCACAGCTTGATGCGGAAGGAGCGTCCCAGGGGGCGCCCGCTGCCGTCCTCGACCTTGATATGGCGCGCATCGGGACAGGCCGCCAGCGCGGCTGTAATTTTGGGGGCGGCGGCCTGGCAATGGCCGCACCAGTCAGTACCGAATTCGAGCGCCACCAGGCCGCTGCTGGCGTCGATGCTGCTGCGATCCGGCTGGGCCGGGGCGTATGGGGTAGGCATGAAAGCTCCTGCAAATGTCGAACCGCTAGCCTACCGCAAAATAGCGTTTTTGCATCACACTGGACCGTCTACGCGGCAGATATTTACGCTGCGCTTTGATTGCCTTAGGACATCATGTTAATGTTGGCAGATGCGGCCGGCGGCGGCCCGACAACAACCGTCAACGAGGGAGCATCATGTTAAGGAAAATCGCGCTTGTCCTGGCCGTCATCCTGGCCATCATTACCGGCCTGGCGCTGACCAAGCCCGATAACTACAGGGTCGAGCGTTCGGCCAGCATCAAGGCGCCGCCCGAAAAAATCATCGGCATGATCAGCGACTTCCACCAGTGGAGCGCCTGGTCGCCCTGGGAAAAAATCGATCCGAACATGGTGCGCACCTTCAGCGGCGCGCCGAGCGGCAAAGGCGCGCTCTACCACTGGAAAGGCAATAGCGACGTGGGCGAAGGCCGCATGGAAGTCACCGAGGTCACGATGCCGACTGCCGTTGCGATCAAACTCGACTTCATTGCGCCGTTTGAATCGGCCAACACAACGGTGTTCAAGCTGGCGCCACAGGGCGAGAGCACCACTGTGACCTGGACCATGGACGGACCGATGAGCTTCACCACCAAACTCATGAGCGTTTTCATGAGCATGGATGCGATGATCGGCAAGGACTTTGAAAAAGGCCTGGCCAATATGAAGGCGGCAGCCGAAAAATAGACACCGATCGTCGCCAGGCCGCGCTTGAGCGATAATTACTGTCTGCCCTTCAGCCAACAGAGGATTATCGTGCTCAACTTCGACTTCTACAACCCGACTCAAATCCTGTTTGGCCAGGGCCAGATTGCAACGCTTGGCAAACAGGTTCCCGGCCAGGCGCGCGTGATGCTGGTCTACGGGGGTGGCAGCATCAAGCAAAATGGCGTATTCGACGAGGTGATGGCATCGCTGGCCGGGCACACGGTCACCGAATTTTCCGGCGTCGAACCCAATCCTAGCTACGAAACGCTGATGCGCGCCATCGAGCAGGCCAGGGAAGAAAAAATCGATTTCCTGCTTGCCGTGGGTGGCGGTTCGGTGATCGACGGCGTCAAGTTCATCGCTGCCGGCGCGCTCATGGACGAGGACCCGTGGAGCATCCTTCAAAATTTCGGCAAGAATATCGGCGCGACGATACCTTTCGGCGTGGTGCTGACACTGCCGGCGACAGGGTCCGAGATGAATAGCGCGAGCGTCATCACGCGCAAGTCGACCCAGGAGAAATTCTCCTTCATGAGCCGCAAGGTATATCCCAAGTTTGCCATTCTGGATCCCAGCAAGACCTATTCGCTACCCGCGCGCCAGGTCGGCAACGGCGTGGTCGACGCTTTTGCCCACGTGATGGAGCAGTACATGACGTACCCGGTGAACGCGAAGGTGCAGGACCGCTTCGCCGAAGGACTGCTGCTGACA
Organism: Pseudomonadota bacterium; assembly: GCA_040385745.1. Classification (GTDB taxonomy): domain Bacteria; phylum Pseudomonadota; class Gammaproteobacteria; order Burkholderiales; family Burkholderiaceae_D; genus Telluria_A. Next base: position 9,918 of record JAZKGU010000119.1, on the reverse strand, counting down.
CTGATCGAAGAAGGCCCGAAGGCGCTGTCCGATCCGCATGATTACGACGTGAGGGCCAACGTGATGTGGTGCGCCACACTGGCCTTGAATGGCTTGATTGGGGCAGGCGTGCCGCATGATTGGGCCACGCACATGATCGGGCATGAGCTGACGGCCTTGTATCACATGGACCATGCGCAGACGCTGGCAGTCATCTTGCCAAGCATGCTGCGTGCGCGCCGCGAGAGCAAGCGCGCCAAGCTGCTGCAGTTTGCCGAGCGCGTGTGGAACCTGACGGGTGGCGACGAGGACACCCGCATCGAAGCCGCCATCACGCGCATGGAAGAGTTTTTCGAAAAGATGGGCGTGAAGACCAGGCTGGGCGACTACGGGCTCAAGGCGCAGGATATTGACGCCGTGCTCAAGGTGCTGGAAGCGCACAGGATGGTCAAGTTGGGCGAAGGGCGCGATGTAACCTTGGACGTGAGCCGCAAGGTGCTGGAGATGAGTTTGTAGGGGTGGGAGTGGAGAACTACCAACGTCTCACTTGCAGGCTCATCAGAAGTTAAGCCGGTGGATGAACCACGAAAACAACCAAAGTCTCACTTGCGAAGGCGAGTGCCCATAGCAACTATGAGCAGCGGTGCTATAGGCACTCGCCTTCGCGAGTGAGACGTTGAACTTCTTGTGCGGTGGGCATCATGCCCGTACCCTGCGCCATTTGGCTTTTTGGCTAGTTATATTGCTCGAATTCCGAGACGTTCAGAATGGCCCCGCCCCCCATCAACTCAACCCAATCTCATGATACAAATCCCGCCAGGTTGGATTGAACTCCGATATTAACCTCACCTTCCACGCACGCTTCCAGTGCTTGATCTGCTTTTCGCGGGTAATCGCGGCCATGATCTCAAGATGGGTTTCAAACCACACTAACCGGTGCAGTGAATGCTCCTTGCTAAACCCTTCGAGCAATCCCTTCCGGTGGATGTATATGCGGCGTACCAGGTCGCTCGTCACCCCAACATACAAAGTGCCGTAGCGCTCGCCCGCGAGGATGTAAACATAGCCAGTCTTTTCCATCCACCCAGCATGCCTACAAGCCCCACAGCGACAAAAACGCAGCTCAAACAAACGCGGAAAATGGCGCTCCGCAAAACATAATCCGCGCTTGTGATAAAATTGCCATTCGCTAGGGGTCCTGGAATTCGTTTTCCGGGTGAGAGATACCCTTCGTACCTGATCTGGATAATGCCAGCGAAGGAAAGCGCAAAGTAGTTCCCTCCTTTGTATGCTCCCCACGTTGGCTCCGGCTTTTCATCTTAAAGCAAGAGCTCATATGTCACCGCAAAATCTGAAGCAAACCGTCATCGCCCTGGCAGTCATGCAGGCATTCGCCCTACCCGCCTTCGCCCAAACCACGCCGCCGCCTGCCGAACAGGCCATGGCCGAAGTGGTCGTCACCGGCAGCCGCTACGTAGTCACCGACCGCGCCAGCGTCGCCGGTTTTTCCGAGTCCTCACTGCTGCAAACCCCCGCCTCGGTGGTGGCCATCGGCCGCGAGCAGATGCAGGAACTGAACATCCGCAACACCACCGATGCCATGAAGTTCGACGCCAGCGTCAGCGATTCATACAACGCAGTCGGCTACGCCGAGATGTTTTCGATCCGCGGCTTCATGCTCGATAACGCATCGAGCTACCGCAAGGACGGCATCGCCATTTCCGGCGACACCGAAATCCCGCTCGAAAACAAGGAACGCCTCGAGATCCTCAAGGGTCTGGCAGGCTTTCAGGCCGGCGTGGCCACGCCTGCCGGCATTATCAACTATGTAGTCAAGCGTCCCACCAACACGGCGCTGCGTTCGGCAGCGCTGGAGGTGCGCGAACGCGGCACCATCTACGGCGCCATTGATCTCGGCGGCCGCTTTACCGACCGCCGCTTCGGCTACCGCATCAACGCGGCGGCCGAAAAGCTGCGCTCCTACGTCAAGGGCGCCGACGGTGAACGCTCGTTCGTCTCGGCCGCCCTCGACTGGCAGCTGTCGCCCCAGGCGCTGGTACAGCTGGACATGGACTATCAGCACAAATCGCAGATGACCGCCCCGGGCTACCAGCTCATTCGCGGCGTCGACCTGCCGGTCAATGTGTCGCCGTCCAAACTGCTCAATGACCAGCCGTGGGCGCGCCCGGTCGACACCAAAACCAGCAACGTGGGCCTGCGCTTCGCCTACCAGTTCAATGACAACTGGCGCGCCAGCATAACGGCGAACCGCCACAGCTTCCGGCGCGACGACTTCACGGCCTTCCCCTACGGCTGCAGCAATGAAGGCAACGGCTTCTATCCCGGCTACTGCTCCAACGGCGATTTCGACGTCTACGATTACCAGAGCGAGGGCGAACGCAAGAACCCCGTCGGCACCCAGTCACTCCTGCAAGGCAGCTTTGCCACCGGTAGCGTCAAGCACGACCTGACACTCGGCTTGGCCGATCTGTCGCGCAGCGATTTTTTCGGCGCTTATGTCTACGATTACGCCGGCTCGAGCAATATCTACAACAGCGTGGCGGTAGCGCCCGCGCCGGGCAACCCGCGCACGGGACCGGTGCTTGAGCAGCGCCGCGACCGCGAGCGGTCATTGATCGTTCAGGACATCCTGACCCTGTCGCCCTCGATGAAACTGCATGCCGGCGTGCGCCACGTCAGTGTCAAACAGACTGGCCTCAAGCTCGCCCAGCCAATCGACGCCAGCTTCCTGCTGCCGAACGTCGCGCTGGTCTACAACCCTGCCGCCGACTGGACCGTCTACGGCAGCCTGTCGCATGGCATGGAATATGGCGGCATTCCCGACTTCCAGACCGCCAACGAGGGCATCCCTTTGACACCGAGCCGCTCGCGCCAGATCGAGCTGGGCGTCAAGGGCATCGTCAACGACAGCACCACGGTATCGAGCGCGCTGTTTCAGATCAAGCGCGGCAAGGAGTTCTACAACCAGGCCGATTTCCTCGTTCGCACGGGACACCAGACTCACCGCGGACTGGAACTGGCCGTGCAGGGCGAGCCAAGCGCGAACCTGAAATACAGCGTTTCCTTAATCGCCCTGCACATGCAGCAAGACGGCACGGGCCAGGCCTATATCGACGGCAAACGGCCGGAGAACGTCCCTGCGTTCAAGTCGACCACGGTGGTGCACTACACGGTGCCCGGCGCCAGGGGCCTGAAGATTGGCGGGGCCTGGCAGTATGCTGGCAAGAAGGCCTTTGACGCGGCCAACACGACCTTCGTGCCCGGCTATCACGTGTTCGATCTGAACGCGACCTACGCTACCCGCATCATGGGCGCCACCACCACCTTCCGCGCTTATATCGACAACGTGGCCAACAAGTTCTACTGGCGCGACGTTACCCCGCTGCTGGGCGGCTATCTGTTCCCGGGCGCGCCGCGCACAGGCGGCGTCTCGGTGCAGGTGGACTTTTAAGCTGGATTGATCAGGCGGTCGGCCTGCAGCACCCGCTGCTCCAGGCTGCCGCCAACTAACAGATAGGCGATGCCGCGGTCGTGCAGCATGCCCAGCACTTGCTCGTGTATGTCCTGGCGCACCTGTTCCGATTCGCGCTGCAGGCCGTCTGCCTCCCAAGGGCTGTCGGGCGCCGTCACCAGCGTGAACGCATAGTCATGGCGGCTCTCCAGCTTCGCCAGTTGCGCATCCACCCTCCCCCAGTACCAGCGGCTGTAGATGGCCGTCATTAGCGGGGTGGTGTCGCAAAACAGAAAATGCGAGGCCTGGCGCGCCGCCGCGTCTTCGCGTTCCATCTGCGTCAAGGCGATTGGGAACTGGTCGCCCTCGGTCGGCACGCGGCCGCTCGCATCGACAAATTCGCGCAGGTATTCGGGCACCCACAAGGTCCCGTATTTTTCGGCCAGCGCTGCCGCCAGCGTGGACTTCCCCGACGACTCGGCGCCGAGGATCGCTACCCGCTGCACCGTCATGCAATCGTGCCCTTGCTGGCCGCGCGGCGCCATGCCACCAGGCCGATGGCGGCCAACACAATGAACAGGCCATACAGAATGGCGGTGAGCATGAGCCCCTTGTAGACATACAAGCCGACGTACAGGACATCGACGATGATCCACACGACCCAGTTCTCGACTTTTTTACGCGATAGCAGAATTTGCCCGACCAGGCTTCCGGCGGTGAGAAAGCCATCGATATTGGGCACATCTGTATCGGTGTGATTGGTCAGGTACCAGGCGAACAGGCCAAATAATCCCAGCCAGGCGACGGTACTGTAGATGATGCCTCTGGTATCGCAGTGCGACACGCTCAAGGCGTGGTGATTGGAGCCGCCGTACAGCCACTGGTACCAGCCCCACAGCGAGACGACAATGAACATTCCCTGCAATGCCATGTCACCGTACAGGCGGGCGCCGAAGAAGACGATCCCGTACGTCGCCGAGGACAGGATCGCAAACGCCCAGGCCAGATGGTTCTGGCGGATGTTCAGGATCACCGTGATCAGCGAGAGGACGAAGGAGACCAGTTCGAACAGATTGGTGGTAAGGCCGAACAGGGCGATGGGATCATTCATGGCGCGTATTGTAACGAATAAAACTGACGAGCCTTAAAAAATCGTCATCGCGCCGAGGCGGGGTTCAGGCCCTGCAGAGCACTGCTTCTCGGAGGCTCTGAGCGCCAATCTTCTCAAGCCGCTGAGGGTGCCGCTCGCGATGTCGAGTGTCCGTAAACGGACAGTGCTATCCGGTGCCGGGCACTTAATCCACCGGCAAGGCGTTCAACGCCCCACGAAGGCGCTGGCACGCTGCTTGCTGTAGTGACTGCATGGACACTGAAATCTCTCCCCTTACCCTGCAACGGCGGCGCCGCCTCAAGTTCGCCGTCGCCGCCGCCATCCTGGCTGCCTTGTGCGCCAGCGCTTGGGGCATCAACCGCATGTTGCGGCCCAGCCTTGCGGCCGACGAGATCCGCGTGGTGGACATTCGCCGCGGCGACATTGCCAATGCTATCAACGCCAGCGGGGTCGTGATTCCCCTGCACGAAGAACAGGTCAGCAGCCCAGTGCAAAGCCGCGTGGCCAAGGTGCACGCGCGCATCGGGCAGAAGGTGGCTGCGCACGAGCTGCTGCTCCAGCTCGACGACCAGGCCCCGCGCCTTGCGCTCGACAGTCTGAAGGAACAAGTGGCGCAGCAGGAGAACCGCATTGCTTCGCTTACCGGCGAACTCGATCAGAAGCGCAAGCAGATCCTGGCGGCCATCGAGCTGCTCGAACTGGACCTGCAAAGTGCGCGGGTCAAGCGCGAACGCTACACCACCTTGCGCAAGGCCGGCGGCGTCTCGGGCGAAGACATGCTGACCGCCGAACTGAATGTTACACGTACCGAAATCCAGCTGCGCCAGCAGCGCGAGCTGATCGAAGATACGCGGCGCGCCACCAACACCAGCATCGAAGGTGCGCGCCTGCAAAAGAGCATCCTCACCAAGCAGCTGGTGCAGCAGCAGGAGCTGCTCGGACGCACCCAGGTCCGCGCACCGTTCGCCGGCGTGGTGACCATGCTGGTGGCCGAAGAAGGCGCCAGCGTCGGCGTCGGGCAGCTGGTAGCGCGGGTGTCGGAGCCGGCCAACTACCAGGTCGAGGCCTCGCTGTCGGATTTTCATGCCAGCATGCTGGGCGTGGACCAGCAGGTTGGCATCGAACTGGGCCAGGCCACGCTCAAGGGCAAGGTGCACACCATCCTGCCCGAAATCCAGAACGGCACCATGAAGATCCTGGTGACACTGGAACAGCCCAACCACACGCTGTTGCGCAACAAGATGCGGGTCGAGGTCAACGTCATCACCGACAGAAAATCGGGCGCATTGGTTGCCGACGCCGGCCCTGCCTTCAATGGCAAGGGTCGTCAGCCGGTGTACCTGATCCACGACGGCGTCGCACGCAGGACCATGGTCGAAATCGGCGCCGGCGACGGCAAGTTAGTGGAGATCGTGGCCGGCGCCAGGCTGGGCGACCGCGTCATCGTATCGGACAACAGCAGCTTCAAGCAGCACGACAGTATTCGCGTCACCCAATAACACATTCGGAGAATTACCGTGATCAGACTCGACAAAGTGAGCAAGACCTACCAGACCGACAAGGTGGAAACGCTGGCCATCAAGGACATCGACCTGCATGTCGCCAAAGGCGAATTCGTTTGCATGATGGGCCCCAGCGGTTGCGGCAAAAGCACCCTGCTCAACCTGATCGGCCTGCTGGACCGTCCTGGGTCGGGCCTGGTGCATGTGGATGGCATCCCGGTCAAGACCTACCGCGACAAGCAGGTTGCCCACATGCGCAACAGTACCTTCGGCTTCATTTTTCAGAGCTTCCACCTGATTAACGACCTGCGCGTGATCGACAATGTCGAGCTGCCGCTGTTGTACCGCAAGCTCTCCGGCAGCGAACGCAACAAGCTGGCGCGCGAGGCGCTCGAGCGGGTAGGTCTGGGCGCGCGCATGGAGCACTATCCGAATCAGCTCTCGGGCGGCCAGCAGCAGCGCGTGGCCATCGCGCGCGCCATTGTCGGGCGGCCGCAGATCCTGCTTGCAGACGAACCGACCGGTAACCTGGACAGCAAAATGGGCGGCGAAATCATGGAGATTCTGCTCAAGCTCAATCGCGAAGGCACCACCATCGTCATGGTCAGCCACGACGAGCAGGAGGCCAGGCGCTGCGGGCGCATAGTGCGCGTCTTCGACGGCCAACTGGTCGCTTAGGGGGCAGCATGTTTAAAAATTATCTGCTGACCGCTTACAAGGTATTTTTGCGACGTAAGCTGTTCACCGCCATCAACCTGCTGTGCATCGTGCTCACGCTGACGGTCTTGATGGTGCTCACCGCCCTGCTTGAGCACACGTTTTATCCCAGCGGTGTGGAGGGCAAAAGTGATCGTTTCCTGCAGATCGTGATGATGCGCTCGGAGTCGCCCAGCGGCGACAGCGACCGCCGCTCGCCGCTTGGCTACAAGCTGATTGAGCAGTACCTCAAGCCCATGCAGTCCGTTGAAATGGTGGCGGCAGCGACCTCACCGCGCGCGGTATCGGTGTACCAGGAAGGCCGCATCAGCGAACTGCAGATGCGCAGGGTTGACGCCAATTACTGGAAGATCCTGGACTTCACCCTGCTCGCGGGGCGTCTGCCCACCGTCGAAGACGAGGAGCGCGGGCGCATGGTCGCGGTCATCAACAAGACCACCGCAGGCCAGTTGTTCGGGGCCGAGGCGGCAGTGGGCAAGACCATGCATATCGGGGGCCAGCAGCTGCAGGTGATAGGCGTGGTCGACGATGAAATGCACCTGAACGCCTTTTCCGATGTCTGGGCGCCGGTCACTACCTTCCCGTCCACCGAGTACAAGCACCAAATGCATGGCGAATTCACGGCCTTGCTGTTGGCTAAAAACCCGGCAGGGCTCGCGCAAATCCGCAGCGACGTGCAACAAATCGCAAAGGGCGTGGAATTTTCCGATCCCAAGGAGTGGAGCAAGGCCTATTTTTTCGCCGACAGCAAGCTCGACACCGCAGCGCGCCTGCTCATGAATGGCGATGGCAAGACCGAGAACTCGGGCGCCGGTTTGTTCCTCGCAATTATCGTCACGCTCATGCTGCTGTTCATGACGCTGCCGGCGATGAACTTGGTGAACCTGAACACAGGCCGGATACTGGAACGCAGTTCCGAGATCGGGGTGCGCAAGGCCTTCGGCGCTACCAGCGCTCAGATGGCAATGCAACTGATCGTCGAGAACGTGCTGCTCTGCCTGGCGGGGGGCTTGCTCGGACTGCTGTTGTCGCAACTGGCGTTGCTGTGGCTGGAAAACTCCGGCCTGATTCCCTACCTGAAAGTAAGTGTCAACTATGCCGTGATGTTGTACGGCTTGCTGCTCACACTGGTATTTGGCCTGCTGTCGGGCGTACTGCCAGCCTGGAAAATGTCGCGACTTGATCCTGTCCACGCTCTCAAAGGAGCCATCTGATGCTGCGCCACCTGTTTAAATTGATCTGGAAGCGCAAGGGCCGCAACCTGATGCTCAGCTTTGAGATATTGATCGCTTTCGTGATCGTATTTGCCGTGGCCGCTTTTGCGGTGCGCAGCTTCCAGCTTTACCACATGCCGCTAGGCTTCGTTGCCGATGATGTATGGTCTGTGGAAATGCAGTCGGCATCGAACTCGAACGCAATTTTCGACAACAACAGCTACGAACAGATCAAGCGCGGCCTGCTCGGCCTTCCGGAAGTAAAAAATGTGGCATTTGCCAATGCGCCGCCGTTCGCCTCGCACGGTATGTGGAGCGATGTAGCTGTTGCCGGAACAGGCGCCCGGCTCAAGATCGAGCTGGTTGAAATGACCGATGATTATCCGGCGGTTCTGGACGTGGCCCTGGTTGCGGGCCGCACTTTCAGCCGCGAGGATGATGGCGCCGCATCCACCCCGGTGATCATCAACCGGCGACTGGCATCGGAAATGTTCGGCGACGCCTCTCCCATCGGCAAGGAATTCGACAACAGTTCGCCCAGCAGCAAGACCCGCAACATGATGCGCGTGATCGGCATGGTAGGCGACTTCCGCAAGGGCGGCGATTTCGACGCCCCCCACAATGTTGTCTTCTTTCGCTACAAGCCGCAGGTTACGGTGGACGGTTTGCGCACGATTCTGATCAAAATGGCGCCGGGCACGCCACGCGCCTTTGAAGAAAAACTGCAAAAACAGCTCAAGCTTATCCGCAACGACTTGAGTTACGAGATTGCGCCACTGGCTTCGCTGCGCAAGTCGGCCATGAGCGCCCGGATGGTTCCAATGATGATCCTGGCCGTCATTGCAGGCTTCCTGTTGCTGATGGTGGCCTTTGGCCTGTTCGGGGTGCTATGGCAAAACACCACCCGCCGCATTCCCGAAATCGGCTTGCGGCGCGCCATTGGCGCCAGCGCTGGCAATATCTACCGCCAGATCATTGCCGAGCAATTCCTGCTCAGCTCAGGTGCCATGCTGGTCGCCCTGATCCTGTTGATACAGCTGCCGCTGACCGGGGTGCTGGGCGAAAGCCTGAATGGCCAGGTGTTTTTCGGCGCCACACTGCTGTCGATGGCGGCCATCTATCTGATATCCTTGCTTTGCTCGGTCTATCCGGGCTGGCGCGCCAGCCGCTTGAGTCCCACCGAAGCACTGCATTATGAATAGCACTATCTACGTACAGAGCACATGGAATCACGCAAGCAACGCATCCTGATCGTCGACGACGACGCCGCCGTCCAGGTATCGCTGGCCCTGCTGCTCAAGCAGTCCGGCTTTGCCACCGTGTGCTGCGACGACGCGCGCCAGGCCCTCGAGGTGCTGGCGCGCGAACCGGTGGATCTGGTTTTACAGGACATGAATTTTTCGATCCAAACCAGCGGCGAGGAAGGCCTGGCGCTGCTGGCCCGTATCAAGGAGCTGCAGCCGAATTTGCCGGTGCTGCTGATGACTGCATGGGGTTCGATCGGGCTGGCGGTGCGTGGCGTCAAGGCGGGCGCGGCCAATTTTTTCACCAAACCCTGGACCAACGCCCAGCTCATCGAACTGATAGGGAGCACGCTAGAGCTGGCCGACCCGCTCTCGCCGCAGCGCCTGTCGCGCCAGGCGCTCGACCGCCAGTTCGATTTTTCGGCCATCGTGGGCGAGCATCCGAAGCTGCTGCAGGTGCTCGCCACGCTGGGCCAGGTGGCGCGCACCAAGGCGCCCGTGCTGATTCTGGGCGAAAGCGGCACGGGCAAAGAGCTGGTGGCGGACGCCATTCACCGCAACAGCCCGCGCGCGGCGCGCCCCGCCGTCAAGATCAACATGGGAGCGATCACCGCGTCGCTATTTGAAAGCGAAATGTTCGGCCATGTGCGCGGCGCCTTCACCGACGCCAAGGCCGACC
>JAZKGU010000118.1:0-7586 GCA_040385745.1 Pseudomonadota bacterium | reverse complement strand
TTTATCCTGACGCGGCATCGGCGCTGGCCGGCATCGTGAGCGATGGCCAGACCATTGCAGTAGGCGGGTTTGGCCTGTGCGGCATTCCTGAGGCGCTCATCCTGGCCTTGCGCGATTCCGGCGTCAAGAACCTGACCGCCATTTCCAACAACGCAGGCGTGGACGATTTCGGTCTGGGCCAGCTCCTGACGACGCGCCAGATCAAGAAGATGATCTCGTCCTACGTCGGCGAAAACAAGGAATTCGCGCGCCAGTACCTGGCCGGCGAACTGGAACTCGAATTCACGCCGCAAGGCACCCTGGCCGAGAAGCTGCGCGCCGGCGGCGCCGGTATCCCGGCATTCTTCACCAAGACCGGCGTGGGCACCATCGTTGCCGACGGCAAGGAAGTGCGCGAATTTGACGGCGAACAGTATGTCATGGAGCGCAGCCTGGTGGCCGACGTATCGCTGGTCAAGGCCTATATGGCAGACCGCGCGGGCAACCTGGTGTTCCGCAAAACTGCGCGCAATTTCAATCCGAACGTGGCCATGGCCGGCAAGATCACCATCGTCGAAGTGGAAAAACTGGTCGAAGTGGGCGAGATCGATCCTGACCAGGTGCACCTGCCGAGCATCTTCGTGCAGCGCATCGTTCTCAACGCAACGCCGGAAAAGCGCATCGAACAGCGCACCGTGCGTGCCAACTAAGACCAGAATCGGAGATAGACATGGCATGGACTCGTGATGAAATGGCCGCGCGCGCGGCGAAAGAACTGCAGGACGGTTACTACGTCAACCTGGGCATTGGCTTGCCGACCCTGGTGGCCAACTACGTGCCGCAGGATATGGAAGTGTTTCTGCAGTCCGAAAACGGCCTGCTCGGCATCGGCCCGTTCCCCACTGAAAGCGAAGTGGACGCGGACCTGATCAACGCCGGCAAGCAAACCGTTACCGCCTTGCCCGGCGCGGCTTACTTCAGCTCGGCCGACTCCTTCGGCATGATCCGGGGCGGCAAGATCAACCTTGCCATTCTGGGCGCCATGCAGGTGTCGGAGCAGGGCGACCTGGCCAACTGGATGATTCCAGGGAAAATGGTCAAGGGCATGGGCGGCGCAATGGACCTGGTGGCCGGTGTCAAGCGCGTGGTCGTGGTGATGGAGCACGTTGCCACCGCCAAGGATGGCTCGACCTCGCACAAGATTTTAAAGAAGTGCGACCTGCCGCTGACCGGCGTGGGCGTGGTGGACTTGATCATCACCGACCTGGGCGTGATCGAAGTCACGCCGACCGGCCTCAAGCTGACCGAACTGGCGCCCGGTGTCACCGTCGGGCAGGTGGTGGAAGCCACCGGCGCCGAGATCGACACCAGCGCAGTGTAAGCTGAACTTGATGCAGTGCGAAGCGCCGGCCAGTCCGGCGCTTTTTTATTCGTGGAGCTGCCAGACGTACTTGACCGGCGTCCATGCCTGCACCGGCTTCCCATCCGCCATGGCAGGGGTAAACCGGCATAGCGCGATGGCCTCGCGCGCGCTGCGGTCGAGTGCCTCGTGGCCGCTTGAACGCGCGATTTCGCTATCTTTCACGGTGCCGTCGGTACCCACCAGGAAGCGCAGGTGGACTGCGCCAGTGTGGCTTGCGCGCAGCGACGCCAGCGGGTATTGCGGTTTGGCGCAGGACTTGAAGATGGCGAGCGCCTTGGTTGTCACCGTAGGCGGCGCCGACGGCTGCGCGTGTGCCACCAGTGCCGCGCAAGCGAGAGCCAGGCCCGCCAGCGGGGCCGCAGCGCCCCAGCCGGGATGGGCCGGCGCAGGCCGCATGAGGCGCCGGATGCGCGCTGAAAGCTCACCACCGCTGGCCGCCATGGCCAGATGGTGGCCGCCGAACTGATGTTTTTCCAGCTCCGACAGCGCCAGCGCCAGGGTGCGCGGGGCATTCAGGTGATGCGCCGCCAGGTCGTCTGCGATCTGCTCGCGCTCGACTCTGATGCGACCCGAAATCCACCACACCGCCGGGTGGAAGAACAGCAGCGTCTCGATGACGTTCTGGCCCAGGTTGACCAGGTAGTCGAAGCGGCGAATGTGCGCCAGTTCGTGGGCCAGCAGCGCTTCGAGCAGGTCCGGGGGCATGCCGCTCACGAGCGAAGCAGGCAGCAGCACGACGGGCCGCAGCCAGCCAGCCGTCAGCGGGCTGGCCAGATCGTCGACCAGGCACAGACGAACCTTGCGTGTGATTCCCCAGGCCGACGCCATGTGGTTCAAGCGCGCCTGCCACTGCGGATTGCCGGTACGCGCCTGGCTCGCACGCGCGACCCAGAGCAGTCCAAGCGCCATGCGCAGCGCCAGCACTGCGCAGCATACCGCCCACAGTCCCACCACCCACAGCAGCTTGTCCTGCAGGGCCGACATCAGCCCGGCCGGGACGATGGTTCCCGCAGAAGCCGCGCCAAAGCCCATCGACAAGGCTTCTGGTCCGGGCGCCTGCAGGCGCTGGTATAAATCAAACGCCGGCCAGGCAAGGCATAGCAGCAGCCCGGTGCAGGCCACCGCGTAACGTTGCTGCGGGCTTGCACGGCGCATCAGCGACAGCACCAAGGCCGTCGCCAGGCCGAGCACCAGGCCCTGCCAGGTGAAATGCACCAGCGTCCAGCCGATTTTGCCCACAAGGGCAAGCGAGGTGTCGTTCACTGGTTTTCCTCCTTGAGCATCTTTTCGATTTCCTCGCGCTCTTTCTTGGAGATCCCGCTGCGCAGCGCGGCCAGCACCAGCGCCTTGGCCGAGCCGGCAAATGCCTTTTGCATGAGATCCTTGAGCAGATTGGTTTGCAGCGAATCCTGGGCCTGGGCCGGCGCGTAGACGTGCGACCTTTCACTTTCGTCGCGAATCAGCAGTCCCTTGCCGTGCATGATTTGCATGAGCCGCAGCACGGTGGCGTATGTGACCTCGGGGCGCTCGGCCAGAATGGCCTCATGCACCTGGCGCGCGGTGGCTGAGCCCAAAGGCCAGAGCGTTTGCAGAAGGTCGAGTTCGGCCGCGGTCGGCCTGGGCAGGTTGGGTGATTTTGGCATGGTAGCTTAGGCGATCGTGATGCGCCAGCTTAGCCCAACTAGAACTTGATGTCTAGCGTCGATTCTCCTTGCGGAAAAGCGACATCGGCAATAACATAGACAACATTGTCTAGATTGGATTGCGATGAAGCTGACCGATTTTCGCGTGGGGTGGCGCTTGCTGTTGAAGGAAAAGGGCGCATGGGTGGTGCTCGCCGGCCTGGCCGTGGGGCTGGCGGCCTGCTTCCTGCTGCTCGGATTTGTACGCTACTGCTATACCTACAACGACCACCTGGCCGACAGCGCGCGCATTGTCGTGGTCAAGGAAAAACGCAATATGCTGCCGCGTCCCGATTGGCGTCCACGCGCGCCGGCTGCACTCGGCGCAGTGGCGCTCGCGGCCAGTCCCGGTGCCGCCATCACGCGGGCCCGAAGTGTGGAAGTAGCGGCCCGCATCCAGGAGCGCCTGGCGCCGCTGACCTTGCGCGTGGTCGACCCCAATTATCTGTCGTTTTTTGGCTTGAAGACGGTGGCAGGCGACCCTTCAGCGCTGTCGCGTCCTGCCGCGCTGGTGCTCAGCCAGTCGATGGCGAAGTCCCTGTTTCCCGGCAACAGCGCACTAGGCGCGGTCGTGCGCATCAGCGGCGCGGCGTTCGAAGTACGTGCCATCATCGAAGATGTGCCTGGCAATACGACGATCGCCGCAGACATTCTGCTCGGTCATGGCAGCTACCCGTGGAACGTTGACAGCAAGCCAGCTGACGAGTGGAACAAGGCGGTGGCCCTGTACATCAAGCTCGCGCCTGGGGCAGGGCGCGCCGGCCTTTCCAAGCTGCTGGAAGAAGCGGTGGCGCGCAACCGCGACGCCCGCTTTCCCGCCGCATGGAGGACAAAGGTGCAAAACGGACGCCTGACCGAAATCGCAGTCGTGGGCCTGAGCGAGATGTATTTCGACGAAGACTTGCTCAACAGTCGCGGCGGCGAAAATTACGGCAGCCGCGCCGCGGTACTGGGGCTGGCCGCCTTGGCCGGCATTATCTTGCTGCTGGCTGGCGTGAACTATATCAATATGGTGGCGGTACAGTGCGGCCAGCGCCAGCGCGAGATCGGCATACGGCTGGCGCTGGGCGCCAGCCGCGCACACCTGGCGCGCCAGTTCATGGCCGAATCGATGGTGGTGGGAGCCGTCGCATCGGCCGGTGCGATGGTGCTGGCGTGGCTGGCGGCGCCGCTGTTTGCTGAGTTGGTCAATCGCCCGCTTGCGGGCATGCTGGCCCCGTCCCTGCTTGCCGGCGCAGTCGCTTGCGCCTTGCTGCTGGCAGCGGTCGCTGGCTTGTATCCGGCGCTGCTTGCGATGCGCATGTCGGCACGCGCCGCTTTGCAGGGGCGGGCCGGGGCCGATGCACCGCGCGCGCTGCTCACGCGGCGCATCCTGAGTGGCGTGCAATTTGCCGTGGCAGGTGCCTTGTGCGCCGTCACGCTCGCGGTGGGGTGGCAGGCGAAATATGCCAGTTCCGTCAACCCCGGCTTCGATCCTGCGCCCATCCTGCTCGTTTCGCCGCCTGGGAAGCCCGAATCTGCAGCTGCGCGGGCCTTTCGCGCGGACCTGGCGCGTATCGACGGAGTTCAAGGTGTGGCAGGGATGTCGGAAGCTGTGGGAAGGGACGATACCACCATCGTCAGCTCGATCCGGCGCCAGGACGGGAGCCTCGCGGCCATCGAGATCAAAGAGGTCGGCGCCTCCTTTTTCGAGCTGTATCGCATCGCTGCGCTGCATGGGCGGCTGTTCCAGCCCAGCCGCGACCGGGCCGAAAGCAAGTCGCTGGTCCTCAATGCGCTGGCCGCACGCGAACTGGGCTTCGACACAGCTGCCGCTGCCGTCGGCGCGCAGCTGGGCGATCAGGGCGTTGTGATCGGCATCGCTCCGGAACTGCGCTATCGCACGCTGCGCCAGTCCCCTGAGCCGATGATGTACCAGCTCGATGAAGACCAGCCGCTGCTCGCCGTGGTCACCCGCAGGGATCGAGTAGCGGTCGAACAGCAGATTGCAGCGCTATGGGCCCGCCATTTTCCTGACGACGTGGCACGCATCGAATCGGCCGCGTCGATTTTTGAGGACAATTACCGCCAGGAGCGGCGTCTGGGCAAAATTCTCGCGGCGGCCAGCGTGGTCGCGATCGTCCTGGCAGCGTTTGGCGTGTACGTGCTTGCAGCGTTCAGCGTGCAGCGGCGCGCGCGCGAGATTGTACTGCGCAAGATCCATGGCGCGACGGCGGCGAACATCGCGCGCATGATGAGCCGCGAGCTGGCCATCCTTGCGGGCTGTGGCGGCCTGGCCGGGATGATCGTGGCATGGTTTGCCATTGAATCCTACCTCGCACCGTTTGTAGAGCGCGCTCCGATGGGGCACATTCCGCTGGTGCTGTCGATGCTGTGCGTTCTGCTGGTGGGTTTCGCCGCCACGGCCAGGCACACCGTGCGTGCCATGCGGATGCTGCCGGCCGATGCCTTGCGCTCCTGATTTACTGATCATTCAACTTCAACCCAACCAACTGGATAGCACATGACCCGACGCCTTGCCCTGATTGCCGTGATCGCCACTCTGGCACTCGCACCACTTGCCGCCCTGGCTCAGGGTTTGCCGAGCTACCCGTTCGTGCATGTGAACGCCAGCGCGGTGACCGAAGTGATACCTGATTCGGGCGAAGTCGATTTCGAGATTGCGGTGAGCGATGCCGATGCGGCGCGCGCGCTGGCAACCGTGGAGGAACGCCTGGTGGAGATCCGCGCCATCCTGGCGTCGGCCGGCATTCCCGATGCCGACTTCGACATTCGCGATGTACGCCGCGATATCAAGAAGGGCGAGCCTGGGGCCGCGCCGATCTACGACTATCGCTGCGGCGTCAAGATCGTGGTGCGCAATCTGGCCAACTGGCGCAGCGTGCTCGAACCCCTGCTGGCAAAGCCGAACCTGGATAGCTTCATCACCGCCTTCGACACCACTCAGCGCGACAAGGTCGAGTCCGAACTGATGGCAACCGCCGTCAAAAAAGCTACCCGCAAGGCTGAAGCGCTGGCCGGCGGATTCGGTCGCAAGCTGGGAGCGGTGACTGCATTGACCAGCGGTGAACTCAAGAACCTGACCCGCGCGCTGAATCTGGCCTCGACAGAGTTTCGCGGCAGTGGCGGGCAGCAGGTGCGTCGGGATAAAACTGAACTGCTGATGATCACATCAATTAAAATGGGGCAGCCGGTCGACGTTATCTTCAAGCTCAAGTAAAGCCACCATGAATATGCTGCTGGACCAGATAGTTCGCAATGCCACCGCCGGGGCGACCCACTACGTCGGTGTCGCGCTGGGGTTCAGCGTGCTGTGGTTGGGATTGCGTCACTGGAAAGGCAGCCGGAAAAAGATCCAAGCCAGACAGGTCGAAGCGCGCCAGCTACGGCGCGAGATCGCCACCACGGTCCTCAGCCTGCTCATTTTCGGCAGCATTTTGCCGATTGCATTCGCGCTTGGTTTCGGCGAATACACCACTTTCTATCGCTCGCCCGAGATGCGGGGCTGGCCATATTTTTTTCTGAGTATCGTGCTGATGATCGCGATCCAGGATACCTATTTCTACTGGACGCATCGCATGATGCACTCGCGGCTGCTGTTTCGCTGGTTTCACCGCACCCACCACCTGTCCATCAATGTTAACCCGTGGACCACCTACTCGCTGGCTCCGCTCGAAGCGATTGTTGCGAGTGGTTCCTCGGTGCTGATTTTGTTCCTGGTGCCGGTCACCGGACTGGCCCTGTTCATTTTCGCGACGATGAACACGGTGTATGCTGTGTATTCGCACCTTGGGTATGAGCTCTACCCGCGTGGCACGGCCCAGCACTGGCTGGGCCGATGGATCAATACTTCGGTGGCGCATAACACCCATCATGCAAGGGCGCGCCACAACTACGGTGGCTACTTCCTGTTCTGGGATCGCTTCATGGGTACGCTCGATCCAGATTACGCGGCGCGTTACCGCGCCGCCGTGCAGTAAATCAGGCTGCCTTGCGCACCGGGTAGAGTTCCTTGTCGTCGTCGATGTGGGTTGGGTGGGACAGTTCACGCTTCAGGCGTTCATGATCGAGTTCCTTTTCCCAGCTCGACACCACCACGGTCGCCACGCCATTGCCGATGAAGTTGGTCAGTGCGCGGCATTCGCTCATGAAGCGGTCGATACCCAGGATCAGGGCCATGCCCGCGACCGGCACCGTCGGCACCACCGCCAGCGTTGCGGCCAGGGTGATGAAACCTGCGCCGGTAATGCCGGAAGCACCTTTCGAAGTCAGCATGGCCACACCCAGGATGGTCAGCTGCTGCGCCAGGGTCAGATCGGTGTTGGTGGCCTGGGCAACGAACAGCGCCGCCATGGTCATGTAAATATTGGTGCCATCGAGATTGAAGGAGTAGCCGGTCGGTACCACCAAGCCCACCACCGACTTGGAGCAGCCAAGCTTTTCAAGCTTGCGCATCAGGGCGGGCAGGGCGCTTTCCGATGAGCTGGTGCCCAGCACGATCA
>JAZKGU010000117.1:0-18395 GCA_040385745.1 Pseudomonadota bacterium | reverse complement strand
AGGAATACCCACTCGTCAAGATCGAGGTATCGGCTGAATCGCACCCGTTCTACACGGGCAAGCACAAGATCGTCGACACCGCAGGCCGCGTCGAGAAGTTCCGCCAGAAATTCGGCGCCGTCGGCTCCAAGACTTCGGTTGCAAACGGCTAAGTTTTTGCCGCGTAATACCAAAAAAGCAGCCCCCGGCTGCTTTTTTTTCGTTGATACTACGTTCTACCAATTTTCCAGCCCCCCTCCTTATTGATGAAACCAGTCCGCCTTGCCGCCGCCGCCACCATTGCCTTGCCGCGCTGGGCCCTGTTCGGGCTGGGCCTGCTCTACATCCTGCCCGGCCTGATCGGGCGCGACCTGTGGAAAGAAGACGCTGGCAGCTTTGGCATCATGTGGTCGATGGCCCAGGGCGGCCTGCAGGACTGGCTGGCGCCCCACATTGCCGGCCTGCCGGTGGGCGACGAAGGTCCACTGGCGTTCTGGCTGGGCGCACTGGCAATCAAGCTGTTCGGCTGGCTGCTGGGCGATGTCATGGCGGCGCGCGTGTCCACCATTGGCGTATTCGTACTGGGTACCATGTCGGTGTGGTACACCGCTTTCCACCTTGGCCGCCGGCCGGATGCGCAGCCGCTGCGCCTGGCCTTCGGCGGCCAGCCCGAACCGAACGATTATGGCCGCACCCTGGCCGATACCGCCGCCCTGATCTACCTTGGCTGCCTTGGTCTGCTTCAGTTCAGCCATGAAACGCTGGCTGTCACGCTGCAAGGTTCGCTGCTGGCCCTGTTCCTGTACCGCGCAGTACGCTATGTAGAAACCCCGTCGGTACGCAACGCGGCGCTGATTGGACTTGCCCTGGGCTTGCTGATCCTCTCGCGCGGCTGGCTCACGCCGCTGGTGCTGGCCCTCACCTTGCTACTGTGCACACGCTTTCTGGCGATGCCCGCGCGTCGTACCATGCTGCACGTGGCGCAAGCAGGCGGCACCGCGCTGATGATTGCCGCCTTGTGGATCGTGCCGGCGATGCTGCTGCGCCCTTATGGCGCCAATCCGGTCGAGCCATGGATGATCTGGAACCTGAACCAGATCGGCCTGCCAACGTGGGCGACGATCAAGACCTTCCTGCGCGACGGCATCTGGTTTTTCTGGCCAGCCTGGCCTTTCGCCGGCTGGGCAATTTATGCCTGGCGGCGCCAGAACCACCTGCTGCATATCGTGCTGCCGCTCAGCTTCGTGGCTGCCTTGTCGCTGCTGATTGTGTGCGATCCTCACCTCGAAACTGGCGACCTGCTCAAATTGCTCCCACCGCTGGCCATCATGGCCGCGTTTGGCCTGCCAACCATGAAACGCGGCACCATCAATGCCATCGACTGGTTCTCGGTGATTGTGCTGAGCATGATGGCGGCCCTGGTCTGGCTGTTCTATATCGCCAAGCTGACCGGGGCGCCGGCGCAGTTTGCCAAAAACGTGTTTAAAAAACTGCCGGGATTCGTGCCGGAGATGAGCATTCTGCCGTTTGCCGTTGCCGCTGCCGCAACGCTGGGTTGGCTGCTGCTGGTCCAATGGCGCGTCTCGCGCCAGCCATCGGTGCTGTGGCGTGCCGTGGTGCTGTCGTCGGGCGGACTGATCCTGATCTGGGTGCTGGTGACTACCCTGTTCATCACCGAATTCAATTACGCCCGGAGCTACGCAGGCACTGCCCGCAACATCGCAGCCAAGGTCCCGCAAGGAAACGATTGCATCGACAGTAATGTCGGGCACGCCCAGCGGGCCTCGTTTGCCTACTATGGCAAGCTTCCTTTCGCCCGTGACGGCGGTCCCGCATGCAATCTGTTGCTGCTGCAAGACAGCGTCAAAGTACCCGACAACAAGGAAATGCTCGACGAGCATGGGCACAAGGAATGGCAACTGCTGTCGGAAGACCGCCGCCCGTCCGACCGCGACGAGCGTTTCCGGCTATACCGGCGCCTGCCGGAGGCAATGCGGCGCTGAACTGCGCCATCGTGCAAATGTGGGATTACAATTTGGCCGTTGTTGCTCTATAATGCTTGGCTTGCGTAGGTAGTGCTGCCCGGATGGTGGAACTGGTAGACACAGCAGACTCAAAATCTGCCGCTTCACGGCGTGCCGGTTCGATTCCGGCTCTGGGCACCAACAGCTTATCGCGCAACGACTCTTAGTACCACTGAACCCGCCCATCTTCCTATGACGGCGGGTTTTTTTATGGCTCAGCTCGTCTCGTAACAAATCGTAGTGACTCTGATTTTTGTCGGTATACGTGACGGATTTCTATCTCAGAATCGGTACGTATACCGTCAACGAGGGAGTGGGCCATGGCACTCAACGATACGTTCGTCAAAAACATCAAGCCAAGCAAGCCGAAGGGCGAAAAATACGCCGATGGCGGAGGCATGTATTTGCTTGTCACGCCAGGGGGCAAATATTGGCGTTTCGACTACCGCTACCTTGGCAAGCGCAAGACGCTCGCCCTTGGCATCTACCCCGACACGACCTTGGCGAAGGCGCGGCTCAAGCGGGCTAACGCTCGGGTCTTGCTGGCTGACGGCATAGACCCGAGCGTTGAGAAAAAGGAAGAGAAGCAGCGCCGCTCGGAGGCGGCTATCCAGACGTTCGAAACGGTGGCGCAAAATTGGCTCATCAAGACTGCGGCCGAGCGTGCCGCGACCACGCAGGTCAAGGTGACTGGGTGGCTCAAGAAAGACGCCTTTCCTTACCTCGGCGCTATGCCAATCGCATCGATCAAGCCCCGTGACGTGCTGCTGGCCGTCCAGCGTATGGAAGCGCGGGGTGCGGTTGAATCAGCCCATCGCGTCAGGCAAATTTGCGGTCAGGTTTTCCGCTTTGCAGTAGCGGCTGGAATTGTTGAGCGGGATGTCACCGCCGATCTAAAGGGCGCCCTCACGGCTCCAAAAAAAACCCACTATGCAGCGATCACCACTCCCAAGCAGACTGCGCTGTTGATGAAGTCCATCTATGGGTATTCGGGGCACCCATATGCCGTTGCAGCGCTCAAGCTATCGGCTCTGCTATTCGTCCGTCCTGGTGAGCTTCGCTCAGCGGAATGGAGCGAGATCGATCTCGACGCTGGCGAATGGCATATACCCGGACGCAAAATGAAAATGAAGCAGGATCATTTGGTTCCGTTGGCGCGGCAGTCGATCAATATCCTCACACAACTGGAGAAGATAACTGGACACGGAAAATACGTGTTCCCGAGTATTCGATCCGACGATCGATGCATGAGTGAGAATACTATCAACGCGGCACTACGAAGCCTCGGATATTCGAAAGAAGTAATGACCGCCCATGGGTTTCGCGCTATGGCGAGGACGCTATTGGATGAGGTTCTTGGAGAGCGCGTCGATTTCATCGAACACCAGTTAGCGCATGCCGTTAAAGACCCTAATGGGCGAGCATACAACCGAACAGCCCACTTGCAAGGGCGAAAACGAATGATGCAAGCCTGGGCTGATTACCTCGATAGATTACGCCACGACGGCCAGACCCTATAGACCATTGATTGTTAAAATATTAGTAAGCGTCTGCACCAGAAATGCTAATATCGATAAACTGGCGACACTACGTTGGCGGCCCTAAACTAACTCGTTTTTTCTCAACCATGACCACCACTACAATAAACACGTCCCCTGCTGAAATTTCACCGGAAGTTAGCGTAGGGGTGACCTGTGGAATTGTTATGCCGTTGTCCGCCATTGACGGATGTTCTGCAGTGCATTGGGCGGATGTCCAGTCGATCATAAAAGAGAGCGTGGCGACCATTACAGATCCTGTTTTTTCAACTAGGATGGTGAGCGACGCCGATGAGGTTGGTGTTATCCAAAAGCGGATTGTTCAGAATATATTTTTAAGCGATATCATAGTATGTGACGTCAGCTGTCGGAATCCCAACGTCATGTTCGAGCTTGGTATGCGTCTGGCATTTGATCGCCCCGTCGTGATTATTAAGGATGACAAAACCCCTTATTCATTTGATACGGGAGTGATTGAGCACTTAACGTACCCGCGCGATTTACGCTACAACAGCATGGTGATGTTTAGGCAGCAACTCGCAGACAAAGTGCTATCGACTTATCAAAAGGCCAAGTCAGACCAGAACCACAGTACCTTTCTCCGTAATTTCGGCACTTTCAAAGTCGCCAGCCTAAATACTGAAGAAGTAAAATCCGACCAAATTGTAATAACTGTTCTTGACCAAGTGCAGACCCAGCTAACGCGTCTTAGTGCGAAGGTCGACAGGATGTCGCAAATCTCAGAGCAGACTCCGAAGCGCGGTGGGATAGATACGTTTTCACTCAAAGTTCGTGATTACATTCGAAAAGAACGAAACTCAATGGGAGAGGATCAGTGGACTCATGCCAGCACCGACCATGCATTTGCACGTTATATTGCTGAGCGCTTGCAAGATGAATATCCTGACAAGAAAGACGTAAGATCGCTTGTCGACAGGATGATTGCGTTGGAATGTAGTTAACCACTTCCTTGCTTTTGAAGAATGCCAAAAATAATTGGTGGTAGTCGCGAAACATATCTGCTGCTAAGCGGAATAACTGTAAAGCGGGCTGTTCGACTAGCAGAAGGAATTGACCTACTTCCATGGGGGAGAAGGGTCGGCCCGCGCCCTTTACTCGTTGGTCTGGATCTTCTTGATCAACACTTCGCTATGCTGCAACTCCCTTGGATCGAGAGCCAACTGCGCGTGGTTGGGACGGGTGAAGCCGACGTAGCTACACGGGCCTGGAACGCGCTTTGGGACGTCTTGCTCCTAAGTGCGATTTACGGAATCCCTGTCAATTGCGGACTCCAATCAACAGCTGAACTTTCGCACTTTAGCGAAAGTAGCCGGCTGAGCGTCATTGATTATCGGATATTCGCACCACCTCGACTGGAAGCCATGGAGCTCAGCGAAACAGAGTGCGTGTGGCTTGAAGCTAACTTTGAAAAGGCTCAGTTGCTGCTCAATCAACATGGTTTGCAGAATGCCGTTCACTGTTTAGCTACTTACCATTGGCACTCATTGCCAAGAGCGCAGCTTGCGTTGCTATGGGCAGGGATTGAGGGACTATTCAGCGTGGATTCTGAAATAGTATTTCGTGTAAGCCTCTATACGGCCAAGTTTTTGGCACCGCAGGACAAACTTGCGCAGCAACAAATCTTCGCCGAAGTAAAACAGCTGTACGGCGTACGTTCGAGGGCCGTTCACGGAGGCCGCTTAAAAGGAGATCCGAGCGATAGCGTTGCCAAGTCAGTCGCCCTCCTGAAGCGATTGATTGTCGCCTGTATTGAATGCGATGGGCTCCCGGCCATCGATGAACTTGTCCCGTAAATTCACTGTCGCAACCGAAGCACAGCGTCCTAAAACTCGCTAGAATTCGCCGGGCGGTTAGCGCGAGATTCCCTTGTCGCGGCTTTGCGACTTGTCGCGATCCTTGTCTCGCACAAGGTTCTCCGCATCGACAAGCATGCGCTCCCATTTGGCGTTGGCTTCCGGGTCGGGCTTCACCGGCGCGTGGGCCAGCACAAATTTGTTTCGCTCTCCGATTACTTCTGACTGATGCGTGACGAACCCTGCCAGCGCGCCGAACTTGTCAGATTCCGACTTCGGCAATCCCAAGCCCTTTGCTAGAGCCGCGCGGACTCTGCTGCTAATCGATTCATTGCCCAAACGCAGCCACACCTGAAATCGATCCGCATCGACCTCGATCTTCGCCAGTAAGGGGATTCCGCTCCGTTCAAGCTGATTCACTTTCGCATGTGTGAGCCGATCCAGCAGCATTGGACGGGATTGGTCCATCGGACGCACCAGCACATCATGTCCGCGTGCATTCATCCTCTTTAGCCAGGGTACGCCCAGCAGTACCTGTCCCTCGCTCCATTGGCGCAGCTGCTTGGCCTGGCCCGATGCATCAACAAGCAGGATCTCATAGCGCTTGCATGCCATCCCCCTCATTTGCCTTTCGACGGCTTCATAGCTGCGATCGCGGGGGCCAGGTACTCCGCTACCTGCTTTGGGTCCAGCCGATTGACCACTGTCGGTTCCGGTGCTCGCCAAAGCCACAATAAGCTCGCGAGCGTCGCCGCCAGCAGGCCGGTCACGAACGCCACTGCGTACTGACTCAGATTCATGTTCTGCCCTGCGTCCTCCAGGCGCTGCGCCGAGCGCTGCGCGTTCAGTGCCGCTTCCTGGCACACCTTTGCTGCGCCCTCGATCTGCCTGGCGATCCGCTCCCCCTGCTGGCGCGATTGCGCCTCCACCGATTCCAACGTCTCTCGCGTTTCGTCCGTCAGCGCTGCCATGGCCTGCGCCAGTGGCTCCAGCAGCGCGGCCAGCTGCTCCACGCTCTCCAGCCTCGCTGTACGTAGTGTCTCGATCTGCTGCGTCAAGCCTTCCAGCTTCTTCGCGTTCGCGCTGGCGGCTAACTGCCGCAATGTCTCTGCCTTGTTCATAACTCACTCCTCGTTTGGACAAACCCATCGGGCTATAGCCTTTTCCAAGGTCGCTGCCCTTCATCATCACCCCATCCAGTACATAGGACAGGCCCGAAAGTTTGGTGTCGTTCAGCTGCGTGACTGGCACCAGGCTCACGCCAGCCGCCTCTAAGCGCTCGGCGTAGTCGTTATAGCTGCTGCATCCGTCCAGCGCTCCATCGCAAAGCTGCTGCAAGCGCTGCTTGGTTGATGCAGTGTTGGTGCGCATTGATCCCTCGATCTCGCCCCTGCTCGCTGCGCGACGAAGAACGTCCTTGGAGGCCGCAACGGTTTGCAGCTGGTAGTCGCGCTCGACTTCGCGCATCGTCGCTTCCTGGCGCCGGTAATCGTGACTGTCGCTGACCACTTTGCCGTCGAACGTAATACGGTTCACGACGAGGTGGATATGTTCATGTTCGGTGTCTGCGTGACGCGTCGTGACGTACTGGTTGGACGTGAGGCCCATCCCGGCCAGATAGTGCCGTCCGATCTCGGCCCACGTCGCATCGCTCAGACGCTCGCCTGGCGCTGCCGATAGCGAGACATGAAGCACGGCCTTGCCCAATCCAGGGCGCAGCTTGCGGATCTCGCCAAACTCTTTGGCCAGTTCCCTCGGGGTTCGACCTTCCATGTTGGAGTCAATCAAACGCCCCTGTTCCTTTTGGAGGTCATACGCGAGGGCTCCTCGGAAGCCCCGCCCTTTGATGGCCTTAGCAATCATCGTCCGACTCCTTCACGCCAAGCAGCCCGAGACGCAAGCGCTTCGTCTCGTCGACCATCCGGCGCAGTAGCCCATCGGCGATCGTGACGCGCTCGCCCTCGTTCGCAAGCCGCGTGAGCTGGTTCAGGTTGGCGGACAGGCGCGCCAGCTCGGCGTACTGCTCGCGATTAACTGGTGCAACGGGCGGCGATGGCAAGCGCCTGGTCATTGCCGCTTCGCGCAGCCACTGTGCCGGACTCATGCGCATCTGCAATGCGCGCGCACGCAGCGCCTCGTATTCGCTGGCGGACACGCGCACGCCGATGGTGAACGTGCGCACAGTCGCAGGGTCGCCTTTCGGGCGGCCGCCTTTCGCTTTGGAGGCTGACGAATCGTGACCCATGGCAAATCTCGGCTGGCGACGCAGTTGACCTTAGTGAGCGCAGCGATTGCTTTTGGGCGAGCGCAGCGAGTTTCAGTGAGCAAGCGCAGCGTGCGAACAGCCCCGCAGGGCAAGCCGTTTGAGCGAAGCGAAAACATGGCTTGCTCCTAACCTGCTGAGCACGCTCCACCACTGTATGCAGCCGGCGCAGTGGGGTCGTGTCCAACGTCAAACGACAGCGGCATTCCTGCTGAGCAAGCAGGCCCAGGACTCGCTGCGTCCGCCAGTGGCAGTCGCGCCAGCGCTGCCCTGGCCGGGCGCAGCCAGCGTGCCACGAACACACCGGCGTCCGTCATATCGGCAATCGTCGCGTGAACGGGCCCTGCTACCGGAGTTGCACGGCTCGCATCGCGCGATTGTCATCGACGCCGCACTATGCTTTCCTTTCCCGTGCATGCCGACGCAGTCGGCAACGCAGCAACAACGATTTTTGTCGAGCAAGAAAAACGATAAGCAGCTGTCCCGTCATCGCGCCATGCTTGTGCCGGGATACGGAGTTGGCCGTGCCGGCCAAGGCCTACCGGCCCGGCTCCTACCGCCACACTTCGCCTGCGGCGAAGACCGCTACATGGCGCTCGATAGCGCTGGCTCGATGCGCGCTGTAATGGGTTTTGCAGAATGGTTCAATGACTGTCGAGATCGCCTGTGGGGTCTCAATGTGTCAGGTCGGGCTAGTGTAAAAATGATAAGTCCCTACTTGACCTTCACGAGCCTGCCATGAAATCCCAGACTGCCGAGCCATCAACCAAGCCAGCTGCCAACGTCGAACGAATTCCCTTGCTTTACAAAATTAGTAGCGTGATGGCATTGCTGGAAATTTCCCATGCGACGGTCTATCGCATGGTTGCAACAGGCGAGCTTGAACTGGTCAAGCTCAGCACCAGGGCCAGTAGGATCACGTCGGCGAGCGTGGCGCGCATCCTGGAAAAACGAAATTGAGTAGACTGAGCCTGATCAGGAGAACGGCCGTTTGAAACCAAAAATGACACTATGCTCATTCGGTTCCGCAGTTGGGAATCGCAATGGCCAAAATTTTTGACGGTATTCTTGACGGTATAAGATTTTGAACAAAGATGCGGAACACGTGATTTTGAGAGTGACGGAAAAAATGAATTCGATTCCGGCTCTGGGCACCAATAGCTTATCGCGCAACGACTCTTAGTACCATTGAACCCGCCCATCTCCCTAAGACGGCGGGTTTTTTTATGGTTCAGTTCCCGGCCTTGTTCATGCGCTCGCAGCGAACTCCTTATTTTTTGTTCACTATCGCCCCGACAGATGCTACAGTTGTTGCTCCCTATTAAACTGTATACTTGCGGAGTATCTTGTGAAAATTATCTGTCTCGTCATCGCGGTGTCTGCCCTGAGCGCTGGGTGCAGCGTCACTCCACTGACCGCCGAAGAACAAGCCCTGCAGGCGGCTTACGCGGATGGCTACGCCCCAACCGGGACGGCAATCAAACGCAATAATGTGAACCGTGAGTCGAATTTGATCGTCATGGATAAAACAGCGCTCGAAAACGCCAAGAACGGCGTTGCGCCTACCCACGGCGAATCGAAACTGTGATGTAAGTAGGCAGCCAGCGAATTCGATTATCGCGACGGATCGATTGCGCTAGAGGCGAGGAACTGTTCGATGACGCAGGCTGCATTGCGCTCGACCAGTTCCGTTTCCGGATCATTCAGGGCCGCGGCATACTGGGCAGCGGAATGATGCTGGTGCATCAGCATGTCGACGAAGCCATCGGCGCGTGCGATTGCCTGCGCTGTCCTGACTGTATCAAGCGCGCTGCGCATTTGCCCTTTGCGTGCATACAGCTCGCCCTGCACCGCCAGCAAGTGTGCCTCGCACCAGCGGAAACCGACCTGCCGCGCCGCTTCCAGACCAGCGTCGAGATAACCATCGACCCGGTCCAGGGCGCCATTCTCAAGCGCGATCTTGCCGAGGTATAGATTGGACTCTGCGAGGTAGTCAGGCAGATGGTGATTCGCGCAGATCGCCAGCGCTTCCTGTAACAGTGGTTCGGCCGCCGCATGCTGCTGGCACTCCAGCAGTATCACTGCCTGGTTGATCTTGACCTTGGCGACCAGGTGCGCGTTGTTGGACTGGGCGGCACGTTCCAGCGCCTGCGCCAACATGTGCATGCTCGCGTCGCGGTCGCCGCCATCCTTGCTCAACTGCGCCAGACCGACCTTGGCGAGGACCCAAGTCTGGCCGTCGCCCTCAGTCTGGTCCATTTCGATGCATTGGGTCCAGTAGCGCTTGGCCTGGCCGTATTCCCCGCTCGTATAAAAGCTGCGGGCCAGGCGTTCAAGCAGCTTGGCCTCGTGGAGAGGAAGACAGGCATCGCGCGCCGCCTGGTACGCGGCGAACAGGGAATCGCGCGCTTCGGCTGCTCGACCCAGGTGATCCATCAGCCGGCCGTAACGCTCGGCAGCACGCACATACAGCGCCGGCTCCCACAGGTACGATTCCACAAACACCTGTTCGCACAGCTTGAGCGCCGCGTCGGGCCGTTCGTTCATCAGTTCGTCGATGCGATCGAAGGTCGGTTGCCACGTTGCGACCGGATTGGGGGTGAGCTGCATACAGGACTCTCGATGTGGAAACGCCAGTGTTCGAGAACACAATATACCGAATCTCTGTGTGCAAAGCAGTGGCATATCCGCAACATGTGGGCCCGACGTGGTTTATAGTGGCGCTCCGCCTACTTTCTGCCATTTTTGGCCAGTTCAGACCATGGATAACTTGTTGCAAGAAATGCTCTATTGCGAGTGCATGCTCAAATGCGAGAGCAGTCACTGCCGGGAGTTTTTTGAATTTGATGAAGTGGCCAACGAGCCAATGGACGACTGGTCGAGGCGCGCGGCGGCCGAAGCCGGACAAGTTGGCTGGACAATTGGTCACACCGGACTGGTCAAATGCCCAAAGTGCGCCGCGGCGGCTAAACAGGACTAGTAAAGCTCATCCTGATGGCCGCCGGTAGGCGCCTTGAACACGCCGGCTGGATTACGCCGCCGATGCTGCCAGAAAGCTCAGGCCGACAATGATGAACGACAGAGGAAACGCCCACGACAGGAAATTAAACAACTGCTCCTGCACGAAGGGACCGAACAGGCGGGCCGGCATCTTGTAGCGGTAAAACACGACCGTGATAATCAATCCCACTGCCAGCGCTACGTAATTCAAGCCAAGTAGTCGCGACACAGTATTGTCGCTGGCAACCAGGGCCGGGTAGGCCCCACTGACGGTAAAGCCCAGGGCGATCACGGCAAACAGCCCGCCGATAATCACGTTGGCCAGTTCGAATGCTTCGATCTCGAAGCCATCATCAACCGCGCGATTCATCCAGGTCGCCAGGAACGGGATCAGGAGCGAGGCAAACAGCGGGATGAAAATGGTGGCGATCGAGCTGCTCGCTACGCGGCCGATATCGAGTGCAATCAGCACTTTTCCGTACCGGTCACCATTCCAGCCGCGGATGCGGTCGCCGCTGAGGTTGACCAGGCCCAGATCCCAGCCGCCTAGGCTGGCATTCTTCGCCACCCGGCTAAACTCGACGTCGTCGGTGGAAAAATCCAGGTCGACTGTTTCCACGGTTTCCTCCTGCACCGCCAGTTCGATCAGCAAGCTTTGATGATCGAAGGGAAAGCGCGAGGCGTCGACAGGGGTTTTGTAAATGGCCGTGGTGCGGGTAATGGTTTCCACTTTCCCGTCCGGGTACACGCGCAGCCGGCGCGCGGTGAAAGTCGGTTCGCCCACCTGGTTGACGCGGCGCAGCTTGGGCGACCAGATTTTACCGATTTCCGTCTCGGCGGCGGACATCCGGTACTCCTTGTAGCCGTGCAGTCCCTCCGCCGCCGGATAACGCAAGCGTGGATCGTTCCAGGTAAGGCGCAGGTCGGTGGTGGCCTCGAAGGTATTCAAGTTGTCGTCAAACGACTCGACGCTATTGAACTGCAAGGCAACCCGCACCACCACCGGCAGGCCTTTGCCAGTGGGCAGCTCCAGCAGCGCCGCAGCGGCGGGGTCAGGCTTGATCTCTTCGGCCCCCGCCGGCGCCAGCACAAGCAAAGTGGCGGCGCACAGGGCGGCGCGCAACGCGGCCCGGATCACGCTTTGCCCCCTGTTGCCTCGTCGTTCTGTTCGGCACGCCTGGCCAGCC
The DNA here is from genome assembly GCA_040385745.1 of Pseudomonadota bacterium. Taxonomy (GTDB): domain Bacteria; phylum Pseudomonadota; class Gammaproteobacteria; order Burkholderiales; family Burkholderiaceae_D; genus Telluria_A. Next base: position 6,590 of record JAZKGU010000117.1, on the reverse strand, counting down.
GATCGCAATCGCTTGCCAGTGCGCGCATCTCCTCGCTCCAGCCCGGCACATCGGGCAGCTCGCGCGCTTCCTTGCCGTCGGCCAGCGCGTTCACGCGCTCGCCCAGCACGGCCAGAGGACGCACCAGCATACCGCGCACCACGGACAGAATCACGCCGATCAGCACGACGATGGAGAGCAAACCGAGCATGGCCTGCCAGACGATGGCCCGGCCGGAGGCCGAGTTGGTCGCGCTGAAATTGCGGGCTACGGCAACCACGCCGATTTTTTTCTTGGCGTAGTTGAACAGGGGCAGCAGCACCACGCCCTGCGGTACCCCGTGTGCTTCACGCACATAATTGGACGAATCGCCGAAATTGACATCGGCGCTGCCCACAATCTCGCGCATCAAGGCCGGGTGGGTCGCCAGGAAAGTAATGTAAGGACCAACCCGTTTGTCGTCGCTGTAGACGTCGCCCTTCAATGAAGTTGCCGTCTCGCGCAGGATTTTCTCATCGATGTAGACGGCCAGTTCAAACCCGTAGGATTTCTTCAGCTGGTCGAGCAGCGGGCCGATTTCGACGCCCATTTCAAAGCTGCCCGTGGTCTGCCCGGCCGCGTCGGTCATCGGCAGGGTGCCGAATACGCCGATGCCCGAGGTGGTGACCTCGATACCCTTGCGGATTTCCTTGGTGCGATTCACTTCCACGACGATCTGGCGGAACACGGCTTGGTCGTCATCGAATTTCGTCGGGTTGTGCAAGCGTAGAAACGAGGTCGCGGGCGCGACGTGGAATTGCGCCTGGCTGATGCCGTGTTTCTCTTGCAGGACTTTAAAAGTATCTTTGGTCGCAGCAAGCAATTCGTCGCGCTTGCGTTCGGCAAACGCTTTTTTTACATCCGGCATCACTGCCATGGCTTCGGCGGCCGAAATGGCGATCCGCTCTGCGCCGCTGAACTTCGAGTTGACAATCTTTTCCATCAAGACGAATTGCTGACTTGCGAAGTCGTCAGACATATTGCTGGAAATAATGGTACTCACGACCGACACCAGTGTGATCACTGCAACGGCGGCGGTAATTAAAACTAGAAGTGCGCTGTGACGGAATTTCATCAGAATCCTTGAAGAATGCGAGGGAGAATAATTGCCGAGGCGTCAGCACAATTGTCGAAAAGAATTGTCGGCGCGTTTGCATGATGTATGCATTGCGAATAATTGTCAATTTTTCATCGACGCTGGAAATAACAAACTTCCAATTAACAACATCGTGCGCGGACGCCCGACAGCCAGTCCCAACCCAATTGGCACTGCCATGCGATTTTGGCGCCCCGACGTTCATGGGAGCCCAGTATTTACGGGCGCGCTTTCAAAACGGCTGCGTAGGATCTTTTGCCGATCCATGATAAATTTCTCGCGCAACATTTGGAAAATCCGGATGTCGCCCACGACTATATTCAGGAGAAACTGTGCTCACCACCACCCTACCCCGTCTGCTTCCTGCGCTCGTCGCGCTCGCCTTTGCCGGTGCAACGCTGCCCGCGCTTGCCGCGCCGGTCGCCGCCAAGGCTGCCGCCAGCCAGCAAAAAGCCCATGCAGCGTTCGACAAGTGGGCTGACGAATTTGCCGCCGACTGGGTGCGCCTGTCGCCCCAGGGCGCCACGAGCAGCCAGTATTTTTCAGGCGCCGAACAAGCTGCGCTCGACCGCGAATTGACGCCGATTACCGAAGCCCACCGCGCGCGCTATGTAGCACTGGCGCGCACTGGCGTTGCCCGGCTCGACCGTTTCCTCGCCGGCAAACTGAGCCCCATGCAGCGCGACTCGGCCAATACCATGCGCTGGTCGCTGGCGAACACGATCGCCCGCGAGCCCTACCAGGATCACAATTTCATCTTTTCCCAAATGAACGGCACCCATACCGGCCTGGTCAATTTCATGACCCAGACCCACCCGCTGCGCAAGGCGTCCGACGTCGACAGCTACCTGGCGCGTCTGGAGCAGGTGTCAATGCGCATGGATGAGGCGACCGCGATGGGCCGCAGAGCCGCCGCCAAGTCGCTGATACCGCCCCGTTTCATCCTTGAACGGGCCCAGGGACAGGTCGACGCCTTCCTCGCGCCCTCTGCCGACAAGAACGTGTTCGTGACCTCGCTGGCGCAGCGTGCAGGGGAGATTGGCGACCTCACTCCGGAGGCGCGCACGGCGGCGCTGGCGCGCGCCACCCGCATCGTCCAGGATAAGATCCTGCCGGCCTATGGCCGCACCAAAACCTTCCTGGCCGAGATCCACCCGCGCACCACTGACGAAGCGGGCATCTCGCGCCTGCCCAATGGCGACGCTGCCTACCGCGCGGCCCTGGCCACCTTCACCAGCACCACTCTGTCGCCGGCCGAAATCCACGCGATCGGCCTGCGCGAAGTGGCGCGCATCGAAGCGGAGATGGACAAGCACCTGCGCAGCCTCGGTTTTGCAGACGGTAGCATCGAGACACGCATGCGCGCGCTGGACAAGACCTTCCAGCTGCCGGCCGAGCCGGATCCGCGCCCGGAAATTCTCAAGCGCTACACCGCCATGATGCGCGACGCCGAGAAGCGCAGCGCCTCGCTGTTCAATCTGATGCCACGGGCCCCGGTCGAAGTGCGGCGCGAGCCGCCGCTGACCGAAGGCAGCGCCGCCGCCCACTACAGCGTGCCGGCGCCCGATGGCAGCAAGCCGGGTATCTTCTGGGTGCCGCTGCGCGGCCCTACCTTCGACATGATCCGCATGCGCAGCCTGGCCTACCACGAGGCTGTGCCGGGGCACCACTTCCAGCTGGCGATCATGCAGGAGCTGGAAGGCCTGCCGAAATTTCGCACCCAGCGCATTTTTGGCGGCGGTAGTGCGCACTCGGAAGGCTGGGCGCTGTACACCGAACGGCTGGCGGTCGAACAGGGATGGTATGAAGGCGATGTGCCCGGCCTGCTGGGGGCGCTCGGCTCGGAGCTGTTCCGCGCGCGCCGCCTGGTGGTCGACACCGGACTGCACACCAAGGGCTGGACGCGCCAGCAGGCTATCGACTACGGGATCGGCGCGCAGGAAGTGGAGCGCTATGTGGCCTGGCCGGGCCAGGCCTGCGCCTACATGATTGGCATGCTGCGGATACTGGAACTACGCGACAAGGCCAAAGCCGCCCTGGGCGACAAATTCAGCCTGCCGGGTTTCCATGATGTGATCCTGCGCGCCGGTTCGGTGCCGATGGACGTGATGGCGCAAAATATCGACCAGTGGATCGTGGACGTGAAAAAGCAGAGTAAAAGCTAGCAGACCAGCACTACGCGGCGCGCCGGTCAGGTTCCGGCTCGGCCGCGTGGAAGCCGGCCACGAATACCATCAGCATGTCGGCCACGACTTTGTCATGCCCGGCCTCCATCAGCCGGTTGGCGAATTCGGACAGCTCGATGCGGTAGCCGTCTTCGCTACGCGGGCCGATAGCCTCGCGCGTGATTTTTCCTAATTCAAAAGCCAGTTCCGCGGCGCCGGTATTTTCCGTGTTTCTCATAACTCCTCCATGGGGGAGGAATCATACACGAAGGCCCGGCTTTTCCGCCTGCGGCTCCGGTGCGTTGCTTAGAACTGGAAATCGGCGCGCAGCATCGGGGTGCGCGGGCGCAGGCCCTGGGTGCCCATCCGGTAGACCGAGGTGCCGTACTTGTTGTTGGAGTACTGGTATTCGATCCCGATTCTGAACATGTCCTTCTTGCGGCCCAGCGCGGCGCCCGCGTCATACATCAGCTGCAGGTCCACATTGGTTTCGGCGCCGCCGTCATAGCCGGCTTCGTCGCGCCCGCGCAGACCGATGACATTGGCCAGGCCCTCGAACGACCAGCGCCGGCTGACCGAAATATCCCAGCTGGCGCTGAGCATGGGGTGAATATCGTGGCCGCGCCGCCTCTCTAGCGGCGACAGGGCCGACAAGCCGCCGTCGCGCGTGGCGCTCTCGTTGAGCAGGAGCAGGCTGGTGCTCAGGTGGCCAGGCACATTCCACGATACCGTGGGACCGGCCACCATGAGCTTGCGGCCCACGCTGTAGCCGGCGTCCAGGCGGCTGTGGCGGCTCACGCCGAAGGTGGCGCCCACGCCGCGCACCAGGCCGATACGGTAGTCGCTGCCATCGGCCTTGGGAAAGTCGACGCGCACGAAGCTGCTGTCGTATTTGCCGCCGTCGCTGGTAAGCGAGAACATGCTTCTGGCCGCGACCTGCCCTGCGGACCCAGCGTCGGCCGCGTGAACCGGTAGCGCACCGAGCAAGGTCACCGCCCCCGCGGCAACCAAGTTGCGCACACACTTTACTGCCATGACTGCCCCCTGAAATCTTATTTTTATTCTGAAAACGGAAACCGCAGGCTGATCGTGCCGCCAATTGGCCGCATTGACAATATTCTCGCTTGCCTTTCTCGCGGTCAAGAGTGATCCAATTGAGTGTGTTGCTAATGGTACAAACGACTGCTTCGAGCGTGTAAAATGCGTCAGCCGCGACCGCCGGCCCGGTAAACCAGGTATTTCATGCAGATCGACTCCCTCCGCCAGCGCCTGCGCGCCCTCGGCGCCCTCCCGGTACACGAACAGCGCGTCTTGCGCGACTGGGTGCTGGGCCAGGCCCACGACCAGGGACGGCGCCGCCCCGATGATTTTTTGCCCAAGCCGGTGCGCGAGGCCCTGCCGGCGCTGGACGCGCAACTGCAGGGCCTGGCGCGTATCATTTCGATCCATCCCGGCGAAGATGGTTCCGCCCGCCTCCTGGTGGGGCTGGCGGACGGCCAGTCCATCGAGAGTGTGCTGCTGCCGCGCGACGGCCTGTGCGTATCGAGCCAGGTAGGCTGCGCAGTCGGTTGCCAGTTTTGCATGACCGGGCGCGACGGCCTGGTGCGCCAGGTCAGCAGTGGCGAGATCATTGCCCAGGTGGTGCTGGCGCGCAGCATGCGCCCGGTGAAGAAGGTAGTGTTCATGGGCATGGGCGAGCCCGCCCATAACCTGGACAATGTGCTCGACGCTATCGATCTGCTCGGCACCCAGGGCAATATCGGCCACAAGAACCTGGTGTTTTCGACGGTAGGCGATGCGCGCGTGTTCGAGCGGCTGGCGCAGGGCACGGTCAAGCCGGCACTGGCGCTGTCGCTGCACACCACCAAGGCCGCGCTGCGCGAACAGCTGCTGCCGCGCGCCCCGCGCCTGGCGCCCGAGGAACTGGTGGCGCTGGGCGAAGCCTATGCGCGCCTGAGCAATTATCCGATCCAGTACCAGTGGACCCTGCTCGACGGCGTCAACGACAGTGCCGAGGAAATGGACGGCATCGTGCGCCTCTTGAAGGGCAAGTACGCGCTGCTCAATATGATTCCCTACAACACCATCCCGGACCTGGCATTCCGTCGCCCGAGCTGGGAAAAAGCGCAGGCCATCGCGGCCCAGTTGCGCCAGCGCGGGGTGCTGACCAAACTGCGCGATTCGGCCGGCCAGGATGTGGAGGGCGGATGCGGCCAGTTGCGCGCACGCGCGGCTAAGCCGGCGCGCAAGACCATTCCCCTGCGGGTAGTGTAAATCCCTAGGGCTGCGGACCGGGGCTCTTGCGCTCGACCCAGCTGTCGTATTTGCGCTCGAACTTGCGCCAGCTGCCGTCGCGCAGCATGGCTTCGAAGGCGCCATTGAGTTTGTCGATGACAGCGTCAGGCACGGCAGCATTGCAGGCCAGGTAGACCTTGATGCGGTTAAAGGTCAGCACCGGGACGATATCCTCGGACCAGCCGTTAGCCGCCAGCACGGCACTGCCGCGCCGGATCGCCGCAGCCCACAGGTCGATGCGGTTCATCATCAGCTTTTTGCCATTGACCAGGTCATTGGGCGCGGGGTCGACCCGGAAACCGCGCGCGCGCAGGTAGTCGTCGCGGGCGTCGCCGTTGTAGGTGCCGATGCGCAGGGCGCGCGCGTCCTCCAGGGTCTGCAGGCCGTACTTGCGGTCCGCGCGCCCCAGCAGCACCCACTCGCCCTCATCGGTCGGCCCGACCCATTTGAACAGCGACTCGCGTTCCGGAGTGCGGGTGGTGGAATAGACGCAACCGTCGGGCCGCTGCAGCGCCGCCGCGTAGGCCCGCTTCCAGGGCAGCAGTTCGATGGTATGGGCCACGCCGGCGCGTGCCATGGCTTCGCGGATCTTGTCGGTGGCGCTGCCCACCACGCGCTCGCCATCGTGCATGCTGGTCGGCGGCGCGTGCTCGGTGACGATATACAGGGAGGTCTGCGGCTGCGCGCCGGCCTGGAACGCGGTCCCGGCCAGTAACAAGGCTGCCGCAAACTGATGCATACGCATACCGAGCCCTCCGCTCAGGAGGCCGGCACCTGCACCAGCGGCACGCTGGCGTGGCGTGCCACCAGTTCGTGGTACAGGGCGGTGTAATTGGTAGCCATTTGTTCGGCCGTGAACAATTCCCAGTAGCGCACCTCGGCGCGCCGGCCCATTTGCGCGGCCAGCTCGGGGTCGTCCCACAAGCGCCGCATGGCCTCGCCAAAGGCTTGCGGGTCGCTGGGCGGCACCACGATGCCGGTATCGCCGTCGATATTGATATAGGTGGTGCCGGTGC
>JAZKGU010000116.1:0-20736 GCA_040385745.1 Pseudomonadota bacterium | reverse complement strand
TTGTCGGCGATGAAGTTGACGCGCTCGTGGCCGTACTTGAATTTTTTGCTTTCCCACTTGTCGATGGTGGCAAAACTGGTGCCAGCAAAATTGGCTTCGTAGCCGAGCACTCGATCGAGTTCCGTCGGGTGGCCCACCGATTCGTGGATCGTGAGCCACATGTGTTCGGGCGAGAGCACCATGTCGTATTTGCCCGGCTCGACCGACTTGGCGGTGAGCTTGGCGCGCGCATCACGGCCCGCTGCGCGCGCGTCTTCGATCAGGTCATAGGAATTGGTGTACAACGTGGCCACGCCGCCGGCCGCCTTGACCTTGTCGCCTGGGCGCGCGTCGAGGTATTCGTAGCCCATCCCGACCGGCGAGGACAAACCCTGGCGCGTACGGAATTTGCCGCTCGTCTTGTCGACCGCAGTTGCAGTCATCGGCATCCACATGCGATGAACATCCTGGTCGATATACGATCCATCGGTAGAGGCAAAATACTTTTGCTGATTCACCTGGAACATGGTCGACTGCATGAAGGTTGCTCCGCCATCGAGGCCCGCGCGGTTCGCAGCCAGCAGCAGTTCGGACTTTTCCTTGATCGGCACCGCGCGCCAGTCCTTCTTGAATGGCGTGGCCCAGGCCACTTCTCCCACCCCCTTGACCGGAGCCAGTTGCACCGGCTTGGTCTGCAGGCGCGCATTGGCCTTGGCAATTGCCACGGCCTGACGCGCTACGGCCGCTACCGCGTCGGGCGACATCTCATTGGTCGAGGCAAAACCGTAGGCGCCGTTGGCGATGACGCGCACGCCCACCCCGCTCGACTCGGTATTGACGATGTTCTCGATGTTCATGTCACGCGTGGTGATGAACTGATTCAGGTAGCGCCCGATGCGCACATCGCAATAACTGGCGCCGGCCTTGGTGGCAGCTTCCAGCACAGCGTCGGCGATCTTCTTTTTGAAGGCCACCGCCATCGGGTTCAACAACTCTTCGGCGGCAATGGCGTTGCCGTAAATCGGGACCAGCATGACACCGGCAGCGCCGCTGCCGATCTTGAGGAATGTACGTCGTTCCACTGTAGCTCCACAAACTGCCCGCGCCCGAACGCGCGCGGGCTCTGGTTAAACTGCGTCGGACAGCGAGGTGAAATTGAAGTCGCGGACCTTCATCGGCGGGATCAACATCGAATACTGCACTTCGTCGCCGGCGATCACCACGGGCTTGCCGATTTCCTCGATATTGTTCAGCATCGTCACCGGGCTTTCGTTAAAGCGGAAGTTCTTGATCGGATGCTTGATTTTGCCGTTCTCGATGTAGAAGGTGCCATCGCGCGTAAGGCCTGTAAGCAGTACCGATTGCGGGTCGACCAGACGGATGTACCAGGTACGGGTGATCAGCACACCTTTCTTAGTATTGGCGATAAGTTCCTGGGTCGACTTGCTGGTGCCGCCCATAATAATATTGCCCGGCGCACCGAAAGGGCGCACGCCTTGTTTCTTGGCCCAGTACAGCGAGTAGTTCAGGTTGGCCACGCGGCCATCCTTGATCATGTCGCGGCGTTCGCGGGGCAGCATGGTGTCGCCCGACCACGGCAGCACCGGCACGTCGGTATTCCAGGGATCGGTCCAGATATTGACCTGCTGGTCGAACAGCTTTTCACCAATGCGATTGCCGCCGCCCTTTTTCGACAGGAAGCTGCGGCCTTCGTCGGCCTGCCGGGCATCGAAGCCACCCAGCATGAAGCCGAGCAGCTCGGAGGTGGCGGCTGGCTCCAGGATCACGGTGTAGCGGCCCGGCTCAAGCGCCTTGGCGTCGACCGAACGCAGGGCTTTTTCGATCGCCACGTCGGATGCTTCGCGCGCATCGAACTTCGACACATCGGTCGCCGCGCGCGTGACCCAGCCCGAACCGCGGCCGTCCTCGGTACGCACGGTCGCCGTGAAGCTCACGCCAGTCGTCTCCTGGTGGCCAAACAGGCCATTCGAGTTGGCGATAGTGGAAAACCCGGTCTGATCGGAGAAGTAGCCGGCGCAAATTAGCTTGTTCTTGCGGCTGGCTTCGATGTTGTAGGCGGCGACCTGGGCGCGGAACTCCGGATCGATTGCGGCAGTATTCTTGCTGGCGGTCGGAGTGGCCTTGAAGGCGTGTTTGGGCACGGCCGGCATGAACTCGGGATTTTCCGGCGCCAGCCTGGCCAGCTCCTCGGCGGCGCGCACCACTTTTTCGAGCGACTTGTCGTCAAATTCATTGATGGTGGCGATGCCCTGGCGCGTGCCGTAAGCGACCGCCACGGCGAGCTGGGTGTTCTCGACCAGACCCGCTGTCGACACATTGTTGCGCGCATAGCGAATATTACCGCTGCGGTTGCCGTCGATCGTGACGATGCACTCGTCAGCCTTGGTCAATGCCATGACCTTGTCGCTGATCCGCTTGGCTTGTTCCTGATTCAGTAGTTTCATGTGCGACTCCTGGCTTAGCCGATTTTGCGGGCGGTGTTGATCACGTTGATGCCGTTAAAGCGCGTCGTGCTCGAGCCGTGAGAGACCGTGCTGACCTGGCTAGGCTGGCCTTTGCCGTCGAAGAACGAACCGCCAAGGCGGTAGTCGCTCTGGTCGCAAATGGCGCTGCAGGCGCTCCAGAATTCCTGGGTGTTCGACTGGTAGGCCACGTCTTCGAGCGGCGCGCCAATCTTGCCATCGACGATTTCATAGAACAGCTGGCCGCCGAACTGGAAGTTGTAGCGCTGCTGGTCGATCGAGAACGAGCCGGCGCCCACGATGTAAATGCCCTTCTTGACGTCGGCCACCATCTGGTCCGGCGACAGCTTCTTGGTGCCGGCAGCGAGCGAAATGTTGGGCATGCGCTGAAACTGGACCGAACTCCAGCTGTCGGCGTACGAACAGCCATGCGACTCTTTTTCGTTGATGATGTGGGCCTGGTCGCGCGTGGCCTGGTAGTTGACCAGGATGCCGTCCTTGATGATGTCCCACTTCTTGCAACGCACACCTTCGTCGTCATAGCCAACCGCGCCGAGCGAACCTGGCGCTGTCTTGTCGGCGAAGATGTTGACGCGCTCGGCGCCATACTTGAATTTCTTGGTTTGCCACTTGTCCAGCGTGGCAAAACTGGTGCCGGCGTAATTGGCCTCGTAGCCAAGCACGCGATCGAGTTCGGTGGGGTGGCCCACCGATTCGTGGATGGTCAGGTACATGTGCTCGGGCGAGAGCACCAGATCGTACTTGCCCGGCAAAACCGATTTGGCGGTCAGCTTTTCCTTCGCGTGGCGCCCGGCGGCGCGCGCGTCCTCGATCAGGTCATACGAATCCTTGTACAGCGTCGCCACACCACCGGCGGCCTTGATCTTGTCGGCGGCATTACCGTCCAGGTATTCGTAGCCCATGCCAACTGGCGTGGACAGGCCCGAGCGCGAGCGGAACTTGTTATTGACCTTATCGACCGCGGTCGCGGTAACCGGGACCCACATGCGGTGGATGTCCTGATCGATATAGGAGCCGTCAGTGGAGGCAAAATACTTTTGCTGGTTCACCTGGAACATCAGCGCATTCATGAAGTTGGCGCCGGCTTCCATGCCAGCCTTGTTGGCAGCGATCAGCAGCTCGGCCTTTTCCTTGATCGGCACCGCGCGCCAGTCCTTCTTGATGGGCGTGGCCCACTTCACTTCGCCCACGCCCTTGACCGGGGCCAGGCGCACCGGCTCGGTCTGCAGCTTGGCATTGGCGCGCGCGATGGCGACTGCCTGGCGCGCGGCGGCGGCGACCGAGTCGGGCGACATGTCGTTGGTGGCGGCGAAACCGTAGGCGCCGTTGGCGAGCACGCGCACGCCCACGCCGGCCGATTCGGTATTGACTACATTCTCGACGTTCAGGTCACGGGTGATAATGAACTGGTTCAGGTAGCGTCCGATGCGGACGTCGCAGTAGCTGGCGCCGGCCCTGGTAGCCGCATTGAGCGCGACGTCGGCCAGGGTCTTCTTGAATTTTTCCGCCAGGGGCGACAGCAAGGCTTCGGCGGCAACGGCATTGCCGAACACCGGGATCAGCATCGAGCCCAATGCGGCGCTGCCGACATTGAGAAAAGTACGTCGTTCCATTATCTCTCCTAACACTCACGCCGAGTAAGGCGGCCCGCCGCAGGGGGCCGCTCGTGTTTACATTGCCGCCGCTATGCCGGCATATGTATGAAAACCTAGAAAAAGCTGCCGAAACGATAGCAGCAAAACGCGGCCTTGAATACGCAAAAGTTGTTCCCCACGCTAAGTTTTTGGTATCTGGAAATTTACAATGTCCGCTTGGCGTGTCCACGCTGTCCGATGGGCTGTTTAGCGCCGGACAGCGGACAGTTTATGCATATACGAAATGAAATCCGCTTGACCGAAACACTTGCATATCCGATCATCGGCAGGCGCGACCACAAGTCGCTCGCAGTACCTATCCCAATTACGGAGGCATACATATAATGAAACGACTGATCCTGGCCGCAATGCTGGCCTCGGGCATCGCCGCAGCACCGGCTTATGCCGACGACGCACTCAAGGCAGCCATCGCCAGCAAGGACCGCACGCCCGCCAATGCCGCGCGCGACGGCGCCCGCCATCCCTATGAAACGCTGCAGTTCTTCGGTATCAAGCCGAACATGACCGTGGTCGAACTGAGCCCGGGCGGCGGCTGGTACACCGAAATCCTGGCGCCGTATTTACGCGACAGCGGCAAACTGATCATGGCCGCCGACTCCCCGACCTCGGAGAACGAGAATTCGCGCAAGAGCGCCGAGCGCATGACCAAGAAGCTGGAAGCCAATCCTGGCATGTACGGCAAAGTGGTGCGCGGCCAGTTCGAGGTACCGCGCGCCTACAACTACGCCGCGCCAGGCACGGCCGACATGGTCGTCACCTTCCGCAACCTGCACAACTGGGCCGGCGCGCCTGGCGCCATGGATGCCGTGCTGAAAAGCGTGCACACTGCGCTCAAGTCGGGCGGCGTGTTCGGCGTGGTCGAGCACCGCGCCAACACCACCAAGCCGTATGATCCGAAGAGCGGCTACATGGTCGAAGCCGACGTGATCAAGACGATCGAAAAGGCAGGCTTCAAGCTGGCTGCCAAATCGGAGATCAACGCCAATCCGAAAGACACGGCCGACTACGCAAAAGGCGTCTGGACACTGCCGCCGGTACTGGCCAACAAAGACGTCGACCGCGAGAAGTATATGGCGATCGGCGAGAGCGACCGCATGACGCTCAAGTTCATCAAGCAGTAATTCCGCTTCACCACCGGCCCTTTGACAGGGCCGGTTTTCAAACAGCGTGTATATTGCTGACATACCGCGCCTGCGGAACTCCACCCTGTAAACACCATGACTACACTGCGACTTTTCGCCGCACTGGCACTGGCTGCATCCAGCCTGCTGGCGCACGCCCAGGAACCCGTCCCGAATCCGCCCGCCGCAGCCGCCGCGCAGCCCCAGGCCGGGCCGCCGCCGGCCATTCCGGCCGCGCTGGAAAACTCGGTCGTCAAAATATTCTCGACCCTGCGCCGCCCCGATCCGTTCAAGCCCTGGAGCAAAGCCGCGCCGGCCGACAGCATCGGCTCGGGCGTGGTCATTGAAGGCAGGCGCATTCTCACAAACGCGCACGTAGTGGGCTATGCCAGCCAGGTCGAAATCCAGGCCAACGAAGAAGGCGACAAGATCGCCGCTACCGTGGTGGCCGTGGCGCGCGATATGGACCTGGCGATCCTGAAGCTGGACGATGAAAAATTCTTCGACAAGCACGCGCCGGTTCAGCGCGCCAGCCTGCTGCCGGCCGTGCGCGACCAGGTGTTCGCCTATGGCTACCCGACCGGCGGCAACTCGCTCTCGATCACCAAGGGCATCGTATCGCGCATTGAATTCGTCAACTACAGTTACGACACCTCGGGCCTGCGCATCCAGATCGACGCGGCCATCAACCCCGGCAACAGCGGCGGTCCTGCGATTGCCGACGACAAGATGGTGGGACTGGCGTTTTCCACCTCGACGGTCGCCCAGAACATCGGCTACATCATCCCCAACGAAGAAATCGAACTGTTCCTGCGCGATGTCGCGGATGGCAAATATGACGGCAAGCCCGCGCTGGTGGACGACACCCAAACGCTGGAAAATCCCGTGCTGCGCAACTTCCTCAAGCTCGACCCCACGGTCAGCGGCGCGGTGGTGGTGCAAAGCTCGAACAAATCGGGCAGCATATCGGGCCTGAAGGAATGGGACGTGATCACCCACATTGGCGACTCGGTCATCGACAACCAGTCGATGGTGCGGGTGGCGCGCAATTTGCGGGTGCGTTTCGAATACCGCGTGCAGCAGCTGGCCAAGAATGGCAAGGTGCCGCTCACGGTGGTGCGCAACGGGCGCAAGATGGAACTGCAAGTGCCGGTGATGGCGGGGCGACCGCTGCTGATTCCGGACCTGAACGGCGGCTATCCATCTTATTTCATCTACGGCCCGATTGTTTTTTCGCGCGCGACGGCCGAGTTCCTGACTTTCATGAGCGGCAATTCGAATGCGCTCAATGGCTACAGCTTCGTGGGCAGTCCGCTGGTCACGCGGCGCGGCGACGCGCCGAGCGCCGAGCGTGAAGAACTGGTGGTGGTGAGTTCACCGTTCTTCCCGCACCGGCTGGTGCGCGGCTACAGCAACCGTTTCGGCGCGGTAGTCTATTCGATCAACAAGGTGCCAGTGCGCAGCCTGGCGCACATGGTGGCGCTGCTGCGTGACCAGACCGACGAACTGACCGTGATCCACTTCGACCAGCGCGGCGGCGAAACGATCGTCCTGCCGCGCAAGGAAATGCTGGCCGCGACCGAGCAAATCCTGTCGGACAACGGCATCCGTCTGCAAGGCACCCAGGACATGCTCGACATCTGGAATCGCAAGACCAGGTAGGCGCAGCAAGCTCCGGGGTCAGGTCCTCCATTCGCACACGAGCCCGACCGTAGCCTTTGCTACCGTCGGGCTCGTGTGCGAATGGAGGACCTGACCCCGAAGTTTTTACTTCTTTGCCAACTCCTTTTCGACGCTTTTCTGAGTGGCGGGGTGGTACCGTTCGCGGGCTTTCTTGTAGATGGCGTCACCCCAGGCCTTGTCTTCGGCGTTCTTGCGCAGCGCGCCGTACAGCGGCACCACGAAGCGCTGGCGACCGACGCTCATCAAGAATGCTTCGAGCGGTTTGCGCACCTCGCGGTAGCCAGCATTGATCGAGGCGCGGTAGAAGCGGAAGGCGATTTCGCTGTTGCTGCTACGGGCCAGACCAAAGGCGCGGTCCAGTTCTTTTAACTTGGCGGCGTCGGCCTTGCCATCGATATCGTTCAGGAATTTCATCCACTCGTTCGCCACCCACTTGTCCGTGCCCAGCGCCGACGTAGCCAGCTCGCCCTTGAGCCAGGCCGCACGGCTGGCGTCGAGCAGTGCCAGCCGCTTTGACTGCGTCCGCGGCGCACTCTTTGGGATGCCGGGCGCGTACAGCCATTCTTCCAGCTCGGCGTCGCTGAGTACCTTCGGGTGTTTGGCCAGCAGCTCGCGCCGCAGGTAGTCCACAAACTGATCGGTCGTCACACTCTGGAAGGCGTGCTTGTCGAACCAGCCGCGCAGGAAGGGATCGAACACCGCGCGTCCGGCGCGCTGTTCGAGCGTGCGCAGCATCCAGGCACCCTTGGGGTATACCAGCCCTTCGTCGGCATAGTTAGTCGACGAAGTGTCCGGGTCGCGCGTGATCAGGGCCTGCTTCGGCGCGGGTATGGTCGCCAGCGATGCGATGGCCTCCTCTTCCTCGAGCTGCAATTCCATCTCGGCGCGCTCGGCGCCATACAGCTTTTCGATAATGCGCATGGTGACATAGGTGGTAAAGCCCTCGTTGAGCCAAAAGTGCTTCCACGAGGCGTTGGTCACCAGGTTGCCCGACCAGCTGTGCGCTAGCTCGTGGGCGATCAGGTCGACCAGGCTGCGGTCGCCCGCGATCATGGTCGGCGTCAGAAAGGTCAGGCGCGGGTTTTCCATGCCGCCAATCGGGAAGGACGGCGGCAGCACCAGCATGTCATAGCGCCCCCAGCGATACGGCCCGTACAGCGATTCGGCCGCCGCGATCATTTTCTCGGTATCGGCAAACTCGTAGGCGGCCGCCTTGATGCGCTTTGGCTCGGCATACACACCGCTGCGGGGCCCCAGGCTGCGCACGTCGATTTCGCCGATGCCGATGGCCAGCAGGTAGGACGGAATCGCTTGCGGCATGCTGAAGCGCCAGCCGCCCTTGCCGGTGGCCTTGGGGTCGTTGTCTGCGCTCATGACTACGCGCAGACCTTGCGGCGCGTCGATGCGCGCGCTGTAGGTAAAGCGCACCGCCGGCGTATCCTGGATCGGCACCCACGAACGCGCGTCAATCGACTGCGACTGGCTGAACATGAAGGGCCGCTTGCCCGACATGGTCTGCACCGGGTTGAGCCATTGGAGAGCGCTGGCGGTGGGCGCGGTGCGGTAGTGGATGCGGATCTTGCCAGCCTGCTCGGGCAGCTGGATGTGCAGCGCCTGGCCTTTTTCCTGGTCGGCCTTGTCGAGCGTGAACGCCACTTTGCGCCAGGCGCCATCGGCGCCGCGCGCTTCAATCTTCGAGATCGCCAGGTCGCGCGTGTCGAGGTCGAGCGTGCGTGCCGACTTGTCGATCCAGTTGAGCGTTAGTTCTGCAAAGCCCGACAGGGTCTTGCTGGTGAAATCGGCCTTCAGGTCCATGTGCAGAGCGCTGGTCTTGACCTGGTCGTAGCGGGCGTAGCTGAGCGGATCGAGCGCAAAGGCCAGACTGCTGAAGTGGGCGAGGAAAAGGCAGGCGGCGCTGCGCAGCATTGTTTTTTTCATGATGTCTCCAGGATGGGCGAAGGCAGGATAGCACTTCGCCGTGCCGGCACAAAGCACGGTTCCCGTTCCGCGCGCGAAAAAAAACCCACTCCTGGGAGTGGGCCGGAGAGTTCCCCCATGGGGGCTTACTGCGTCGTCAGCGTGACATCGTCGACGATGAAAGACGTAGCAACTGTGGAACCTTCAATCCCCTCGAAGTAAATCCGCACGGTCTGGCCCTTGTAGGCGGCCAGGCTGAACGACTTCTCGAGGAAGGTGGTGCCCTTGTTGAGGTTCGAATAGGTCGCCAGCGTGGCCAGTACCGCCCCGCTGCTGCTGCGCACCTGTACTTTCAGCGTATCGTAGGCGCTGGTGGTGGTGGTTTCGGCCGACGATACCTTGAGCCAGAACTTGAGCGTGGCGCTCGTCACGCCCGCCGGGATCGCGACGCTCTGGTAGACCGAGTCGGTATGCGCGGTGCCGTAACCGTTCAGCCAGGCCTTCCAGGTACCGCTGCGCGCGGCCTGGCTGGCGTCGTTGGTGATCACGCCGCTGGTTGCGCTCCACGATGCGGCGCCCGATTCAAAACCGGTGTTGAGCATGATCTGCTGGCTGGCCGTGGTCACGCTGAAGCTTGCCGGGGCCGAGGTGGTGCTGTTGTTGGCAGCATCGAAGGCTTTGGCGGTCAGCGTATGGCTACCGCTGCTCAGGGTCGAGGAGGCAATCGCCAGCGAATACGGCGCGCTGGTGTCGCTGCCTTTGAGCAGGCCGTCGACATAAAACTCCACTTTGCTCACGCCGACATTGTCGCTGGCCGTCGCGTTCAGGGTGATGGTGCCGCTGGTGCCACTTGCGCTTGCCGATACCGTCGGTGCGACGGTGTCGGCAGTGGTATTGCTGATGCTGAAGGTGACTGGCGCCGAAGTGGTGCTGTTGTTGGCGGCGTCGAATGCCTTGGCGGTGAGCGCGTGGCTGCCGTTAGTCAGCGTGGTCGAATTGAGTGTCATCGAATACGGCGCGGCAGTGTCGCTGCCTTTCAGGACGCCATCGACGTAGAACTCGACCTTGCTCACGCCGACGTTGTCGCTGGCGTTCGCGCCCAGCGTGATGGTGCCGCTGGCCCCGCTCTGGGTGGCGCTCACGGTGGGCGCCACGGTGTCGGGTGTGGTGTTGTTGACGCTGAAACCCACAGCGCTCGACACGCCGACATTGCCAGCAGCGTCGTAGGCCCGTGCGCTCAGGCTGTGCGACCCGTTCGACAGCGTGGTCGAGTTGATCACTGCACTGTAAGGCGCCACATTGCTGCTGGCCTTGAGCACGCCGTCGACATAGAACTCGACCAGGGTCACGCCCACGTTGTCGCTGGCAGTTGCAGCAACGGTGATATTGCCGCTGCTGCCGGAGGCCGACGCCGAGACGGTCGGCTGCACGGTGTCGCCGGTGTTGGCGGTCTGGCTGACCCAGATCGGCGCCGACCACAGTATTTTGCCGTCTGCCTGGGTGACCTTGGCGTAGTAATAGTGTTCCCCCACCGAGGGCGTGAAGCTGTGATTGGCCACCGTGGCCAGGGTGCTGGCTGCGCCATTGCGGCCCGGGATACCTTCGATAATCGCCACCGAGGACACGGTCTGACCGGTCGTGCTGGCAAAGTTGGCTACCAGGTTCAGCGGGCCGCTATTGCTGATGCGCGAGCCCATGACCTGGCCATTGCCGGTCAGGACCAGCTGAGAATTCTTGTCCATGGTCGCGAACACCCGCCGCGCCTTGAGCGCTTCGACGAAGCTGGCCTGGGTCAGCGGTGTACCGTTCGGGATCAGGATGCCGGTGCGGTTGGTGTACGACGCGCCCCAGTTGGCGCAGTGGTTGTCCTGATTGGTGGCAAAGGCGATATGGAAGCCCGATTCCAGCGCCTTCTGGCATGCGCCTTCATACACGCTGCGGCCAGTTTCGGTCTCGGTGGTGTTGACCGAGAATGCCGAGGTATTCATGATTTCACACAGCACCATGGCCTGGTCGCCGTCGGCCGTGTAGCCCAGCGGGACCCCATTGACCAGGAACTGGCCGCTCGTCGCGGGGTGGTTGAACTGGCCCACCCAGCCGCGCTGGCGCATCAAGGTATACAGGGACGCGTAATCGGTTTTTTCTGTGAGCGTGTCGCCCAGAAGCTGGCCGCTGGCGTTGTATTCCCAGGCCAGCAGTTCGTTGGAGTTGAAGATGTTCAGGTGGCCGCCGTTGCTGATCACGCCCCACTCCATGCCATACACCCCGAGGAAGTTGGGATTGGCGGCATTGAAGTCGCTGGCTGCCGTCAGACCGGATTGATACAACGCTTTGGCTGCTGCAGGCGTGGCCGAGGTATTGGTGCTCGACGAGCCGTCGTACATGTGATTGTGTTCGGACGCGACGAGGATGTCGAGGCCGCGGTTTTTGGCATAGATGAAGGCGTCGCTCGGGCCGAACGGTGCGGCCAGCGGCTGCTGCGAGCCCGAGCAGCTCGATACCGCGCCGCCGCCGTCGCTGTGATTGGTCTGGCTGTGCAGATTGGCGAAGTAGACGGTGTAGGGCAGCGCGCCCGTGGCCGGGGCCGAGGCCTGGATTGAATAGCCTTCCTGGGGCGCAGGCCGGGCGGTCTTCAGCGTCGCGAATGGCGGCATGGCGGGCGCGGCGACGTTCCCCATGGCCAGCTCCCACGATTGCTCGATCACTTCGCCGCCAGCGGCGAAGCTCTTGTCGATTCCCGCGTCGGAGCTGTCGCCGGCGCCGGCAGCGGGCGCATTGTTGGCCACCGCCTGCATGCGGACCTGATACAGCCCGTCGGGCATGGTGATGCTGTCCGGCCGGCCGGCCCACCTGATCTTGACTTCGACCGATTTTTTGAACAGGCGCTGCACGCCCTGCCATTTTTCCACCACCTGGCCGCTGGGGCTGACCAGTTCGAGGCGCCAGCTGATGTCCTGCGCCTGCTCCACGTAGGGATACTCGAAATTGAGAGTGAATACGCGCGCTTCGGTCTTCTTGGCGGCGGCATCGGCCTTGAAGGGCACGTGCAGGGTCGCCTCGAATTCCCGATGATCAACTTCGGACGCGACGACTACATGGCTGGCAGACAGTGCCAGGAGGATTGCTAGGTGAGGCAACATCTTCTTGGCACTGACTTTATGCATAATTTTTCCGTGAGTTTAATTTTTTAACTTCATCTAACTACAACCGAATTTTGCCAACTATGCATGACGCGAATATGACTCACAAATTCGAATAAGCAATCGAATTGAGACTTGTTTGATATAAATTAAGTTCAAAGGAACAATTTGTGCTCAAAAGAAATGGGCGCACTGGGAGCGTGACCAGACAACTGTTTGCGTCAACGAACAGTTGCTCTAGAGCAGTGTGGAAAATAACTTTTTGGTGTGTGGTGGAAATGATGAAAATGTCTATATTTAGACATTTTCATTCATTTCTCACCCAGTAAGAACGCCTTAACGGCGTACTTGCAGCTCGACGGCGTGAGATTTGCCGTCGCCTTTCAGTTGAATCACCATGCCCTCCTGGCGTACTCCATCGACCACCAGCGAGTCGGTTTCACCGGCGCTGACCACAATCGCATAGACGCTTTCGCGATAGCGGTAGGACAGCTTGAAGCCAGGCCAGTCGGCCGGCAGGCGCGGGGCCAGGGTCAGGCGGTCGCCGGCCAGGCTCACGCCCAGCAGCGACTCCATGATCAAGCGGTACATCCAGCCCGACGAACCTGTGTACCAGGTCCAGCCGCCGCGTCCCACGTGTGGCGATACCGCGTACACGTCGGCCGCGACCACATAGGGTTCGACCTTGTACAGGGCCGCGCTTTGGGCGGTCGCGCCGTGCTGCACCGGATTGATCATGCGCAGCAGTTCCCAGGCGCGCTCGGTGTCGCCCATTTTGGCGAAGGCCATGGCGGTCCAGATTGCAGCGTGGGTGTACTGGCCGCCGTTCTCGCGCACGCCCGGGACGTAGCCGCGGATGTAGCCAGGATTGAGCACGCCATCGTCAAACGGCGGATCGAGCAGCTGGACCAGGCCATAGTCGCGCCGCACCAGGCGCTCGTCAACGGCCTTCATTGCCGAAGCGGTGCGCGCAGGATCGGCCGCGCCCGAAAGCACACCCCAGCTTTGCGAGATCGAGTCGATCTGGCATTCGTCGTTGGTGTGCGAACCGAGCGGCGTGCCATCGTCGAAATAGGCGCGCCGGTACCAGTTGCCGTCCCACGCGTGCTGCTCGACGTTGCGCGCCAGGGTAATGGCCTCGTTCTGGCAGAAGGTCGCGAAGTTATGGTCGCCGTAGACGACCGCCACCTCCGAGAATTTCTGCAGCACGTCGTACAGGAAGAAGGCCAGCCACACGCTCTCGCCCTTGCCTTCGTTGCCGACGCGGTCCATGCCGTCGTTCCAGTCGCAGGTGCCGATCAGCGGCAAGCCATGCTCGCCGAAGCGCAGGCCGCGCTTGATGGCGCGCACGCAGTGCTCGTACAAATCGGCGCTCTGGCTGGAGCGGTGCGGCATGTCGTAATAAGACTCTTCCTCCTGCTTGAGCATGCGCCCTTCCAGGAAGTGGGCCGGCTCGGTCAACACGCTGCGATCGCCCGTGCCGATGACATAGCGGTGCGCGGCCAGCGGCAGCCACAGGTAGTCGTCCGAGCAGTGGGTGCGCACGCCGCGGTCCGATGGCGGGTGCCACCAGTGCTGCACGTCGCCCTCCACGAACTGGTGGCCGGCGCACAGCAGCAGGTGCTCGCGCAACAGGTGCGGCTCGGTGTGAATCATGGCCATTGCGTCCTGCAACTGGTCGCGGAAGCCAAAGGCACCACCGGATTGGTAGTAGCCACTGCGCGCCCACAGGCGGCAGGCGATGGTCTGGTACATCAGCCAGCCGTTGGCGATGACGTCGAGCGATGGCTCGGGCGTCTCGATGCGGATTGCGCCCAGCGTGTGATCCCAGTGCTGGCGTACCTTGTCGAAGGCCTGAGCCGCAGCTTCGCCACCGTTGTACTTGACCACGGTGCCGCTGGCATCGGCGTTGCGGCGACCCGCCACACCCAGCATGAAGACCAGCTCGCGCGTTTCGCCCGGCTGCAGTTCAAGCGTGACCTGCATCGCTGCGCATGGATCGAGCGCAGCGCCGACCTTGCCCGACAGACGAGCGCGCCCCATGGCTGCAGGATTGGCCAAGGTACGGTTGCGCCCGATGAACTCGGTGCGGTCGGCGGTCACCGTGCGGTTCTTGGCGTCGACCTGGAAGAATCCGACCCGGCCCGAGAACTCGGTGTTGTAGGAATTGCGCGCAAACAGCGCGCCGCTGATCGGATCGATTTCGGTGGTGACGTGCATGGCGGACTTGGCGCGCAAGTCGCCCAGCACCCATTCTACGTAGCCCGTTGCAGACAGGCGCCGCGGCACGGTGGAGTCGTTGCGCAGCTTGATCACTGAATACTTGATCGACACGTCGAGCGCGACGAAGGTGCATAGTTCGCTGTAGATACCGTCTTCGCTGTGCTCGAACACGCTGTAGCCGAAGCCGTGGCGGGTCAGGTAGTCGCCGGTGGTTCGGGTAGGCAGCGCGGTGGGCGACCAGAAGCGCCCGGTCTGCTCATCGCGAATGTAGAACGACTCGCCACTGCGATCCGACACTGGGTCGTTGTCCCACGGCGTAAGACGGAACTCGTGCGCATTCTCGCTCCAGGTGTAGGCCTGGCCGCTTTCCGACACCACGCTGCCGAAGCTCGGATTGGCCAGCACGTTGGCCCAAGGGGCCGGCGTACGGTTCTGGCCATTGGTGCGAATTACGTATTCGCGCCCGTCGGCGGTAAATGCACCGAGGCCGTTATCGATGATCAGCTCGCGCTCGATCACCGGAATGTTCGGGCGCATCTGATAAGGCTCGGCGCGGCCCTCGGTTGCCAGCAGCGCCAGCTTGGGCGTGACCGGCATGGCGCGCTTGATCTGGTCGGCCAACGTACCGCTGCTGTCGGACAGGATGGCGCGCGCCACCGACTGCATCAGCACCCGGTCTTCGTTCGAGATCTGGTCCAGAAGGCGCACAAAGATGCCGCCCGGGCGGTCGATGGCCTGGGCGTCGATGCCCGACGCGATCAGTCCCATGATCTGGTCGTGCAGTGCCTGGCGGTAGCCCGACTGGTCTTCGTACCAGATCACCAGATCGACGATCAAACCCTTCAGACGCCAGTAAGCGTGCGCCTGCACCATCTGGCGCGCCAGGTCGATATTGGCAGGATCCTTGATCTGCATGAGGACAATCGGCAGGTCGCCCGAAATGGCATATGCCCACAGACCCGACTGGCCGCGCTGGTTGCGCGTCAGGATGCCAGCTTCCGCACGCAGCGACGAGTTCGGATAGATGATGGTGCTGGCAAGGCGGCTGTAGAGCTGCGCGTCAGCCTCTGTGGCGTTGAGCTGACGCAGCACCACCTGGCTATGGGTCCAGGCCAGTTCGAACACGCGATCGGCCAGGTGGCGGTCCTGGTACTTGTCGATCAGGTGCAGCGCCGCGTCGCGCGTTTCGGTCATGCCTGTGACCGAATCGAAGGTGATGGTCTGGTCGGGTTCGAGCGTGACCTTGTAGCGGATCGCCACTACCGGATCGAGCACCGAGCCTTCGCTGCCGCCGAGCGGCGCGGGGTCCAGCATCGCGCGCGGAGCAACGGTGCTGTTTGCGCGGCCGATGAACTCGGAGCGGCTGGTCTCGAAGCTGATATCGAGCGGGACGCCGTCATGCATGGTGAGCTTGTTGAACAGCCAAGGCATCTGTTCGTCCTTGGCGCGTGGACGGCGGGTGCACAGAATGGCGTTCTCGTTACGCAGGATTTCGGTCTGCACGAACAGCTTGCTGAACGCAGGGTGGGCCGAATCGGCGGCTGCCGGGGCCATCACTACTTCGGCGTAGCTGGTGATCTCGATGGTGCGGCGGCTGGCCGATTTGTTGGTCACCCGGGTGCGGCGCATCTCGATGTCGTCTTCGGGCGAGACCACGATTTCGGTGTACAGGTCCAGGCCTTTGTCGGAGCGGCGGAATTCGGCGCGTCCTTCCGAGAAGATCACTTCGTAGCGCTTGGGCTCGACCAGGGTTGGCTGGTAGGTGGCCGACCAGAACTGGCCACTGTCGACGTCGCGCACGTAGCAGAAATTGCCCCAGTTGTCGGACGTTGCGTCTTCGCGCCAGCGCGTCACGGCCAGGTCCTTCCAGCGGCTGTAGCTGCCGCCGGCACTGGTCACCATTACGTGGTAACGCCCGTTCGAGAGCAGCTGCACTTCGGGCTGCGCCGTGGTGGTCTGGGTATTGACCCGCATCGGCATGCTCGCTTCCTGCGTCGGTGCGCGCAAGGCCGCCAGCTCCTCGGTATTGGAGTAGAAGGCGCCAGCGCGCGGCACCCGCTCCTGCAGCACCAGCAAGGTGGCCTGGAACAAGGGGTCGGACTCGAAGCGGCGCTGCATCGGCCGGTCGTGCAGCAGGTAGCTCATGGCCAGGAAGCCCATGCCCTGGTGGTGCGCCATGAAGGAGCGGATCACGGCAAAGGTCTGACCGCGCGGCAGGCGCGCGGCGGTGTAGTCGATAGCTTCGTAGAAGCCATACCTGCCCATGAAGCCCAGGTCGGCCATGCGCTGCAAGTTCTGCACCGCGGCGTCGGGATTGACCATCAGTCCCAGCATGGTGGCGTACGGGGCGATCACCAGGTCGTCGGCCAGGCCGCGCTTGAGGCCCGTGCCAGGCACGCCGAAGGCGCGGTACTGGTAATTGAGGCTGGCGTCGACGGTGTTGTAACCCGACTCGGAGATACCCCACGGGATGTCGCGCTGTTTGGCGTAATCGATCTGCGCATTGACCACCGAACGGTAGGTCTGGTCGAGCAGCGTATTGGAATAATTGGGCATGACCAGCAGCGGCATCAGATACTCGAACATCGAGCCGCTCCACGACAGCAGCAACTGCTCGCCGCCGATGATGCACAGCTGGCGGCCGAGGGCGAACCAATGCTCCTGCGGGAACTGGCCCTGGGCGATGCCGACGAAACTGCACAGGCGCACTTCCGATGCCAGCAGATCGTAGCTGGCAGCATCGATGCGGCGGTCCGAGACGTTATAGCCGATCACCAGCAAATCGGTGGTGTTGTTGTAGAGGAAGCGGAAGTCCATGGTGGCGAACTCGCGCGCTTCAGCCGCCAGGCGGTTGATCTGCTCAAGGCGCAGGGCGGCGCGCTCGCTGCCCTGATTGACCAGTGCAGTCAGGGCCTGCTGGCGCTCACGTTCGCTCGGCGCCAGGTCGGTGCTCGGGCTGCCGGTCAGCGCAAAGCCGGCCAGTTCGCGCAAGGTCGGGATCCGGGTCAGGCTGGAATCGAACACGAACTGCTGCGCCGAGCGCATCCACGGCGTCAGCTCCAGCAGTTCGTTCAGGGTGGTATGGCACTGGAGGGCCAGCTTGTCGGCCCACCACTGCAGCGTTGGTTCGCCAACCGGCTTCATGGCGTCGAGGATGGCGTCGGCGCCGGCGGCAAGGCGGCTCAAGGCATCGACCATACCCGGCAAGCTGTCGGCCTCGCGCAGTGGCTCCGGTGCAAGCAGCGCGCGCATGGCCTCGATCGCAGCCTTGACGCCCTGACTGGCATCAGCGGCGTGCTCCTGCACCACGCGCAGCGTGATGCCGATGCCTTCGAAGGTGCGGGCCGCGACAATCGGCTGATCGGCAAAACCGGTCAAGCCGGGCGCCAGGGTCATCAGGTGGCCGGCCAGGTTGCCGCTGTCGACGGTGGACACGTATTTCGGATGCAGCGGCGCCAGCGACTGGGTGTCGTACCAGTTGTAGAAGTGCCCCTGGTAGCGCTCCATGCGCGCCATGGTATTGAAGGTGTCGGTGGTGCGCTGCAGGACCTGGCCGGCGGTGATGAAACCGAAATCGTAGGCGGTCAGGTTGGCCAGCAGCGACATGCCGATATTGGTCGGCGAAGTACGGTGCGCGACCACCTGCTTGGGGTGCTCCTGCATGTTGTCGGGCGCGAGCCAGTTGTCTTCGGGGCCGGCGAAGGTTTCGAAGAAACTCCAGGTTTTGCGGGCCAGCGTTTGCAGAAATACCGTTTGCGGCGAATCGAGCTGGGTCGATTGGCGCGGCACCGGACGGCTAATCCACCACGCCACCACGGGCGCGAAGAACCAGGCCAGCAGCACCGGCAAGGCATACGGCACGGCCTCGGGACGCACGTAGCCAAGCAGGATGCCAGTGGCCAGCGCCAGCGCGGGCGAGAACCACATGCTGTGCCAGTTGCTGGCCATATCGGTACTGGAACGCGTCAGGCTCGAGGCGCGCCATTCGAGCAGCTTGCGGCGCGAGACCAGCATGCGCCAGGCTGTGCGCACGATGGCGTCGAGGCTGAACCATGCTTCATAAGGAAGGAAAGTCAGCGTCAGCAGTGCGTGTCCGAACATCAGGCGCGCGCTCTTCATGGCGGTGGCAAGGTGCTGGCGCCACAGAATATCGTGCGACTTGGTGACCATGTCGAACAAGACCGTGATCAGGGTCGGCAGGAAGATTGCGGCCAGCACGGCGCCGGTCCAGAACATGGGCCGCGGCAGCAGGCTCCAGCCGACCAGCAAGAGCGCAGTGAGCACCATCGGCACCACGCTGCGGCGCAGATTGTCGAACAGCTTCCAGCGCGACAGCGCGCTCAGGACATTCGATTCGCGCTTGCCTTTGGCGCCGGGAACGCTGGGCAGCAGCCAGCCGGCCAGCTGCCAGTCGCCGCGGGTCCAGCGATGGCGCCGGCTGACGTCGTCGCTATAACGCGCGGGGTATTCTTCGTAGAGCTGGGCGTCGCTGAGCAGGCCGGCGCGCAGGTAGCAGCCTTCGAGCAGGTCGTGGCTGAGGATCTGGTTGTCGGGCAGGCGATCGCCCAGCACGGTCTCGAAGGTATCGATGTCGTAGATGCCCTTGCCCACAAACGAGCCTTCGTAAAACACGTCCTGGTAGACGTCGGACACGGTGCGAGTGTACGGGTCGATGCCCGGTTCACCGCCGCACAGCTGTTCGTACAGCGAAGCATTCTCGCTTGGCAGCGCCGCAGTCACGCGCGGCTGCAAAATGCCGTAGCCTTCGATCACCCGGCGCCCGGCCGCATCGAGCTGCGGACGGTTCAGCGGGTGCACCATGGTGGAAATGAAGGTGCGCGCAGCATCGCGCGGCAGCTGGGTATCGGTATCGAGGGTAATGACGTAGCGAATCCCCGCGATGGTCGTGGTATCGCCCACGACCAGCGAAAACTTGTCGCGCGCGCCGCCGCGCAGGAAAGCGTTTAGTGCAGCGAGCTTGCCGCGTTTGCGCTCGTAGCCGATCCAGGCGTTCTCGCTGCTGTTCCACTGGCGCGGACGATGCAGCAGCAGGAACGGTTCGATGCGGCGGCGCTGACTTGCCGGTTCGCCGTCGTCGTCGACGCCATCGATGTCGAGATCGTGCGCATAGCGCAGATTCAGTTCTTCGATCGCGTCGCGTGCCTGTCCGAGCAGTTCGGCGTCGCCGGGCATGTGCTCCTTGTCCGCATCGGCAAAGTCGGTCAGCAGGCAGAAACGCAGATTCGGATCGCGGTTGGCAAGGTAGCGCACCTCAAGCGCCTCGCACAGCGAAGCCACGTTGTCGCGGCTATAAATCAGGGTCGGCACCACCACGATACTGCGCGCGTCGGACGGAATGCCGTTCTTGAAGTCCATGCGCGGCAGCGGGTGCGGCTGGGTGAGCTGGGTTGCCATCAGGTTCACGAGCGCCAGCGCCAGCTGGCTTGAGCCAATCGCGGTCAGGATCCCGACCACCACGAGCAAGGCACCGTCAACGTCGTTATTAGCGGCGAACCGCATCACCGCTGCCGTAAACAGCGCGGTGAAAATGACGATCGCGCCGAGGTAGGTCGACAGCGGCGAATTGCGCGCATTCTTGGCCAGCGCTTCATTCGGCCCGCAGCGTGCCCCCAGGCGCCGTTCAAGCGTCGTCAGGCCTTTGCCCACCAGGTAATAGCCGATGTGGCGGGTGCGCTCATCGAGGCCGCCGGCGGCCAGGTCGCGGTTCTCGAGCGCCAGCGCGAGCGCATGCTCGGCTACCTGCACTTCGGTGTACTTGCATTGCTTGGCCAGTTTTTCGATGACGTGACGGTAATTGTCGCGCGTCGAAAAATCCATCTTGCCGTAGGTCCCGGCCGGGTCCATGCGCAGCGTCTGATCGACCGCGCTCATGGTTTCGACGAACTCCTGCCAGTCCATGGTGCCCAGGAAGCGCAGACTGCCAATGCTGTTGCTGATCGAGACCTGGTCGGCGGCTTGCTGGCCGATCTCGGCCTGGATCTGCTGCTCGATTGTGAGGCCCGCTTCGGCAAGGCGCATGGTCACCCACTGCAGCGCCAGCGTGAGCGAAGGGTTCTGCCCCTGCAGGCGGCGCGCCAGTTCGGCCACGAAGCCGCTGTTGAGGGCCTGGCCGGAACGGGCCATGTCGGCCACCAGCAGCACCATGTCGCTCGGATTCTTTTCGGCCGTTTCACTCATCTCGTCGGCCCACGAGTTGGCGCGGTCGCGCTGGGCGCGATTGTCAAACACGCGCGCGGCCACACGGCGCAGGTTTTCGATCAGCGCGATGCGCAGCATGATCGGAATGGCCCACAGCTCGCCCAGTTTGAGCGTGGCGGTTTCCTGGTAGGCGTCGACAAAGCGCGACAGGCTTTCCGGATCGACCCGGCCGTCGCCGTGCGAGATGATCTCGAGCGCGATCTGGTACACGCGTGGTGTGTTGTCCGCCTCATCGTTGGCCAGGCGCGGCAGCTCCTTGCTGTAGTCCTTGGGCAGGTGGCGGCGCGCGGTGCGA
>JAZKGU010000115.1:0-9545 GCA_040385745.1 Pseudomonadota bacterium | reverse complement strand
CGGTCAGCACCTTGTAGGCGCGCGCGCAGATCTCGGTCTTGCGCTCGAAGGTGTCAGCCTGGCCCTTTTCATCGAAGGCCATCACGATCACTGCAGCACCGTAGCGCCGGCACAGGCGCGCCTGGCGGATGAACTCTTCCTCGCCTTCCTTCATCGAGATCGAATTGACGATGGCCTTGCCCTGCACGCATTTGAGGCCGGCCTCGATCACTGACCACTTGGACGAGTCGATCATGATGGGCACGCGCGAAATGTCCGGCTCGGACGCAATCAGGTTCAGGAAGCGCTCCATGGCCGCCTTCGAGTCCAGCATGGCTTCATCCATGTTGATGTCGATGACCTGGGCCCCGTTTTCCACCTGCTGGCGCGCCACCGAGAGCGCCTCGTCGTACTGCTCGTTGAGGATCATGCGCGCAAACGCCTTGGAGCCGGTGACGTTGGTGCGTTCGCCCACGTTGACGAACAGCGAATTGTCGTCGATGGTGAACGGCTCCAGGCCCGACAGGCGCTGGGCCACGGGGATCACTGGCACCGCGCGCGGAGCCTGCGGCGCCAGCAGCGCGCCAATGGCCGCGATGTGCTCGGGCGTGGTGCCGCAGCAGCCGCCGGCGATATTGATAAAGCCGCTCGCGGCAAATTCGGACAGCAGCGAGGAAGTGTCGGCCGGCAGTTCGTCAAAGCCGGTGTCGCTCATCGGGTTGGGCAGACCGGCATTGGGGTAGATGCAAACAAAGGTGTCGGCGATTTGCGAGAGCTCCTCGGCGTAGGGCCGCATCAGGGCCGCGCCCAGTGCGCAATTGAGGCCGATGGTGAGCGGTTTGGCGTGGCGCACCGAATTCCAGAACGCCGGCACGGTCTGGCCCGACAGGATGCGGCCCGAGGCATCCGTCACGGTCCCGGAGATCATCAGGGGCAGGCGCACCTGGTCTGGCCGTTCGTCGAAATACAAGTCGATGGCAAACAGCGCGGCCTTGCAATTGAGCGTGTCGAAGATGGTTTCGACCAGCAGCACGTCGGCGCCACCGTCGACCAGGCCGCGCACCTGCTCGTGGTAGCTGGCCACGAGCTGGTCGAAGGTGACGTTGCGCGCGGCCGGATCGTTGACGTCGGGCGAGATCGAGGCGGTCTTGGGGGTCGGGCCCAGCGCGCCGCACACGAAGCGGGGCTTGTCAGCGCTGCTGAATTTGTCGCAGGCCCGGCGCGCCAGGCGCGCAGCTTCGAGGTTCATCTCGTAAGCCAGGTGCGCCATGTGATAGTCGTCCTGGGCGATGCTGGTGGCGCCGAAGGTATTGGTTTCGATAAGATCGGCGCCGGCGGCCAGATAGCGCTCATGGATTTCCTGGATCACCTGCGGCTGGGTCAGGGTCAGCAATTCGTTATTGCCCTTGACGAACAGTTCGCGCACGCCCTCCGGACCGGCAAAGTCGGCGAAACGGCCCTGCGCTCCGCCCCGGTAGGCCTGTTCGTCCAGCTTGTACTGCTGGATGATGGTGCCCATGGCGCCATCGAGGATCATGATGCGGCGTCCTAGAATCTCGCGCAGCTGGGTTTCGACAGGGGACACGAGAGGCGCTGCGGTGATCATGGTGTACTTTCCAGGGACTAGGGACCGGAACCGGACCGGGTCTAAAATTATACGTCAGAAGGAAAAAACGGTTGTGGCAGGGGCAAGTGGTTGCCTCAAAGCATTGCTCTGTATCAGTATGTAATTTTTAACCGGTTTGATACACGCCGATACAAAAGCCGGGGTGCCTGCAATCTTGTAGTTACATGAGAGGACGACAATGTTCCCGAACGTGGCGAATTGCGCTGCGAAAGGACAAATAATGAACGAAGATTTCCAGGCAAGCTGGCCCGACCAGGCCCCACTGCATACCACCACCACCGAGACCCCGTCGCGCAGTGGCGGCGTGCCCATGAAGCAGATCGTCACGATCCGCCTCGATATCGACATGCTCAACTGGTTCAAATCGGCAGGTCCAGGCTACCAGACCCGCATCAACCAGATTCTGCGCGATCACATGGACGCCGCCAAGGCCGCCAAGCCGGCAGCCTGATGCAGTACGGCCTCAGTCGAAACTGAGGCCTTCGAGCGGGAAACCCAGGAGGAAGTCGGCTGCGGCCAGGCGCTTGCCGCCCGGCTTTTGGAGCTGGGTTAGGCGCAAGGTGCCGCTGCCGCAAGCTACCACGATGCCTAGCTGCCGGTCGGCCGCCAGCACCTCGCCCGGGCGCGCGCTGCTATCTTCGGGCAATGCCTGGGCGCCCCACAGCTTGATGGTCACGCCGTTGACGCTGGCGTGCGCGCCCGGGAAGGGATTGAACGCGCGAATTTTTCGGGCCAGCTCCTGCGCCGGACGGGTAAAGTCCAGCGCGGCTTCTTCCTTGCTGATTTTTGCGGCGTAAGTGACGCCAAGCTCTGGCTGGGCTTCGGCGACCAGTCCCCCCGCCTGCATTTGTTGCAGGGAAGACACAATCATGCGGGCACCCAGGCTCGCCAGGGTGTCGTGCAGGCTGCCCGTGGTGTCCTCGGGGCCGATCGGCACGCGCTCCATGGCCAGCATGGGGCCGGTATCTAAACCTTCTTCCATGTGCATGATGGTGACCCCGGTCTCGGCGTCGCCAGCTTCGATAGCGCGATGAATCGGCGCCGCCCCGCGCCAGCGCGGCAGCAATGAACCGTGGATATTGATGCAGGGACGGATATCGAGCGTGCTGCGCGGCAGAATCAAGCCGTAGGCGGCCACCACCATGACGTCGTAGTCAGTAGCCAGCAGACGCGCATGGGCCGCCTTGGCCTGGGCCGCGCGTTCAGGATCCTTGCTGTCCATCCGCAGCGACAAGGGCTGCAATACCTCGATGTCCTGAGCCTGGGCATACTGCTTGACCGCCGAGGCGTGCAGCTGCAGGCCGCGCCCGGCTGGCCGGTCGGGCTGGGTCAGCACCAGAGGAATGTCGAAGCCTGCCTGGTGCAGGGCCTGCAGCGCGCTTGCCGCGAACTCGGGCGTGCCGGCGAAGACTACCCGCACGGCTAGTAGCGGCGGCCGGCGGCGCGCAGGGCAGCTTCGCGCTCCAGGCCGCGCTCTTCCTTGAGCATCTTGGCCTTGATGCGGTTGCGCTTGAGCGGCGACAGGTATTCGACGAAGACCTTGCCGGCCAGATGGTCCATCTCATGCTGAATGCACACCGCCATCAGGCCGTCGGCCTCCAGCTCGAAGGGCTTGCCGTCGGCGTCGAGCGCCTCGACCTTGACCTGGCTGGGCCGCTCCACACCATCGTAAATGCCCGGGACCGACAGGCAGCCTTCGTCGAACACCTGCTTGTCGGCGCTGGCCCAGACGATTTTGGGGTTGATGAACACCTTGAGCTGGTCCAGCGTTTCGGACACGTCGATGATGATCACCTGCTCGTGCACGTCGACCTGGCTGGCGGCCAGTCCCACGCCCGGCGCGTCGTACATGGTCTCGGCCATGTCTGCCACCAGCTTGTGGATGCGCTCGCCGAACTCGGTGACCGGCTTGGCCACCTTGTGCAAGCGTGCATCGGGGTAGCGGAGAATGTTAAGAATTGCCATATGTCTAAATATCTAATAAAAACGCTAAGAGTTTGCTCGGCTGCGGCGCGTGAAATGCGCAGAAGATGCTCTAAAACAACATCCCGACGGGGGTGCGGAGCGCGGTTTTTCTTGCTACTTCAAGGATTTATGTGCAGAATTTGATCCAGTTCGGCAAGCTTTGTCCCCAGAAACGTCGAGTGGGTAGCAATCCATCCTGCTGTCTCTTGCGCTCTGGCAGGGCAAAGGTAATGAGTCCAGCTAGCAATTCCGTGTTAATGCCGCACTTTACGGACATCTCAATGAAAAATTTTATCACAGTCGGCGCCCGCGCAGCAGCAGCAGCGCTCCTTACGGGCCTCCTGGCCGCACCGGCGCAGGCCGCCACGTGCGAATTCCGCGCCAATGCGCCCGACCAGCACCTGGTGGTCCGCGGCGACACCCTGTGGGACATTTCCGGCAAATTCCTCGAGCATCCATGGTGCTGGCCCCAGGTGTGGGGCATGAACAAGGAAGAAATCCGCAATCCGCACTGGATCTACCCGGGCCAGGTCATCTATTTTGACCGCGCCGGCCGGCGCCTGACGCTGACCCGCCCTGGCGCTGGCGGCATGGGCACCCCCAACGGCACCTTGCGCCTGTCGCCCCAGCTGCGCACCGAAGGCCTGGGCAAGGACGCCATCGCCTCCATCCCCTCGGGCGTGATCGAGCCTTTCCTGTCGCAGCCGCTGGTGGTCGAGACTGACGAGCTCAAGGGCGCGCCGCGCATTGCTGCCACGCAGCAGGGCCGCCAGTTCCTGGGCAAGGACGACAAGGTCTATGTGCGGGGCGACCTCAAGGGTGGCAGCTCCTTCCAGGTGTTCCGTCCGGGCAATCCGCTCAAGGATCCGGTCACCAAGAAGCTGCTGGCCTACGAGGCGGTCTACCTGGGCACGGTGAAATTGCAGGCCGAAGCCAAGCCGGGCGTGGATGTGCATACTTTTGTAGTGAGCGAAGCGAAACAGGAAATGGGCGTGGGCGATCTGCTGATGCCGGCCCCGCCGACCGGCTTGCGTAATTATGTACCGCACCAGCCCGACACCTTTGTCGATGCGCGCGTCGTGTCGATTTATTCTGGCGTGCAGTATGCCGGCCAGAACCAGGTAGTGTCGATCAATCGCGGTTCGATTGACGGACTCGATATCGGCTCCGTGCTCCAGCTTTACACTCGGGGCGAGACTGTGCAGGACAAGACCGTTTCCAAGACCAGGTTCGGGTTCGCCTCCAAGGAAATGATCAAACTGCCTGATGAACAGTCGGGAACCCTGTTTATTTTCCGGGTATTCAAGAATATTTCGTACGGCCTCATCATGCAGGTAACCGATCCGGTCGTGGTCGGCGACGTGGCCAAATCACCGGAGTAAATCGCGCCGTGCACGTCACGGAAGCCCTCTCCCCACCCGACCAGGCAGCACGCCTGGCAGTCTGGCTGCGCCTCACGCTCACGCCGGGGGTGGGGCGCCTCACCGCAGCGCGCCTGCTTGCGCACTTTTCCACGCCCCACGCCATTTTCAGCGCCACCCCCGCCGCGCTGGGCCAAATCGTCTCGGCCCGCAAGGCCGCCTTGCTGCTGGCAGCTCCCGGCGAGGCCGTCTGCGCCCAGATCGCGCGCACCCTGGACTGGGCCAGCCACAGCGGGCGCCACCTGCTGGCGCTGGACGACCCGCGCTACCCGGCGCTGCTGCGCCAGATCCCCGACCCGCCGCCGCTGCTGTACGCCATCGGCCGCACCGAGCTGCTGCAGGGTCCGGCGCTGGCCGTGGTGGGCAGTCGCAACGCCAGCACCCAGGGGCTGGCCAACGCGGCAGCTTTTGCCCACGCGCTCAGTGCGGCCGGCATCACCATCGTCTCTGGGCTGGCGCTGGGCATCGACAGCGCGGCCCACCAGGGCGCCCTGCGCGCACTGGGCGCCACCGTGGCCGTGATCGGCACCGGCGCCGACCGCATCTATCCGTCCCGCAACCGGAGCCTGGCCCACCAGATCGCCGAGCAGGGCTGCATTATCAGCGAGTATGCGCTGGGCACCGCGCCCCAGGCCGCCAACTTCCCGCGCCGCAACCGCCTGATCAGCGGCCTGTGCTGCGCAGTGCTGGTGGTCGAGGCGGCGGCCCAGTCCGGCTCGCTGATTACCGCCCATGTGGCCGCCGATCAGGGGCGCGACGTGTTCGCCATCCCCGGTTCCATCCACGCGCCCCTGTCCAAGGGCTGCCACAAGCTCATCAAGGAAGGCGCCAAGCTGGTCGAATCGGCCGCCGACGTGCTGCTCGAACTGCGCTTTGCGCCCTTGCTCGAGGGCGTGGTCGGCACGCCCCGGGCCTACCAGGGCGAACACCAGGCCGTGCTGCTGGCACTGGGGCAGGGCCCGGTCGACACCGACACCCTGGCCGCCCACACCCGGCTGGGCGCGGCCGCCCTGAGCGGCGCGCTGCTGGCCCTGGAGCTGGCCGGCCATGCCGAGCGCCTGCCGGGAGGATTGTTCCAGCGCATCAATCCTTGACGCTGCACGTGCGGGACTTGTGCTTGCGCGAGCTTAACTGATAGAGTAGAGCCATGTTCGATATTCTGGTCTACCTTTACGAGACGTATTACCGTCCGGACGCCTGCCCCGAGCCGGCCGCCCTGGCGCGTAAGCTGTCGGCCGTCGGGTTTGACGATGTCGAAATCTCCGAGGCCCTGGTCTGGCTCACCGATTTGACCAATATGGCCGAAGCCGAACCCTCGCCCGCCTTTTCCTCGTCCGGCACCCGTTTTTACGTGCAGCAGGAATACGACGCATTGGGCAGCGGCGCCATCGGCTTCATCCAGTTCCTCGAAAGCGCCAAGGTGCTCAGCCCGGCGCAGCGCGAAATCGTCATCGAGAGCGCGCTCAACCTCGAAGAATCCCCGGTTGGCCTGGGCAAGCTGAAAATCATCGTGCTCATGCTGCTCTGGAGCCAGGGCAAGGAACCGGACGCGCTCATGTTCGACGACCTGTTCGGCTCCGACGACGAGCAGACCCCGCGCCTGCTGCACTGATAGCTCCCCACATATAACTGCAACAAATATGCCAGCCGCCCGGCGCTGTCCGGCTGCCGGCGAACACACGCCCCTTGCAGATTTTGCGGCAACCCGCTTATCATTGGCCGCTTCATCCGACTGTTACCAATCTGTTATCAGCTTGGCAAAATGTAGCCAGTTGCGGCCAAGCATGTATCATGCGCGTGCCGAATCACAATAAAGTACGACGAGAAACCATATGACCAAAACCCTCATCATCGCCGAGAAGCCCTCTGTTGCGAACGACATCGCCAAGACGCTGGGCGGCTTCACCAAGCACGATGAGTATTTCGAAAACGACGAATACGTGCTCTCGTCGGCCGTCGGCCACCTGCTCGAAATCGCCGTTCCCGAAGAGCACGACGTCAAGCGCGGCAAATGGAGTTTTGCGCACCTGCCAATGATCCCGCCTTACTTTGCGCTCAACCCGATCGCCAAGACCGAGGCGCGCCTGAAGGTGCTCAATCGCCTGATCAAGCGCAAGGACGTGACCCAGCTGATCAACGCCTGCGACGCCGGGCGCGAAGGCGAGCTGATTTTCCGCCTCATCGCGCAAAACGCCAAGGCCAAGCAGCCGGTCAAGCGCCTGTGGCTGCAGTCGATGACGCCGGGCGCGATCCGCGAAGGCTTCACCAAGCTGCGCAGCGACGAAGAAATGCTGCCGCTGGCCGACGCGGCGCGCTGCCGCTCGGAAGCTGACTGGCTGATCGGCATCAACGGCACCCGCGCCATGACTGCCTTTAATTCGAAAGAGGGCGGCTTTTACCTCACTACCGTGGGCCGGGTCCAGACCCCGACGCTGTCGATCGTGGTCGAGCGCGAAGACAAGATCAAGCGCTTCATCCCGCGCGACTACTGGGAAGTGCGCGCCGAATTCGTGTGCGCCGCCGGCGTCTATGAAGGGCGCTGGCTGGACCAGAACTTCAAGAAGGACGAGAACGATCCCGAAAAGCGCGCCGAGCGCCTGTGGAGCAAGGCCGCCGCCGACACCATCGCCATGGCCTGCAAGGGCCGTCAAGGCAATGTAACGGAGGAATCCAAGCCGACCACCTCGATGGCCCCGGCCCTGTTCGATCTGACCTCGCTGCAGCGCGAGGCCAATGGCCGCTTCGGCTTTTCAGCCAAGAACACGCTGGGCCTGGCCCAGGCCCTGTACGAAAAGCACAAGGTGCTGACCTATCCGCGTACCGATTCGCGCCACCTGCCGGAAGACTACATCAACACCGTCAAGGAAACGATGGTCAGCCTGGCGGAGAACAATAATTATCACCAGTTCGCCAAGCAGATCACCGACAAGGGCTGGGTCAAGCCGAACAAGCGCATTTTCGACAATACCAAGATCTCAGACCACTTCGCCATCATCCCGACCACGCTGGCGCCCAAGAACCTGTCCGAACCCGAGCAAAAGCTGTACGACCTGGTGACGCGGCGCTTCATGGCGGTGTTCTTCCCGCCCGCCGAATTCCAGGTCACCACGCGCTTTACCGAAGTGTCGGGCCATCAGTTCAAAACTGAAGGCAAGGTCATGACCAATCCCGGCTGGCTGGCGATCTACGGCAAGGAAGCCTCGACCGACGCCGACAAGGACGACAGCACCGGCGGCAACCTGGTCCCGGTGGCCAAGGGCGAAAAAGTCCACACCGACACCGTCACCCCGAATGGCCTGGTCACCAAGCCGCCCGCGCGCTACACCGAAGCGACACTGCTGTCGGCCATGGAAGGCGCCGGCAAACTGATTGACGACGACGAGCTGCGCGACGCGATGGCCGGCAAAGGCCTGGGCACGCCAGCCACGCGCGCCGCCATCATCGAAGGCTTGCTGGGCGAGCGCTACCTGCTGCGCGAAGGGCGCGAACTGATCCCGACCGCCAAGGCGTCGCAGCTCATGACGCTGCTGCGCGGCCTGGGCGTGAACGAACTGACCGCGCCGGAGCTGACGGGCGAGTGGGAATACAAGCTGTCGCAGATGGAAAAGGGCAAAATCTCGCGCGAGGAATTCATGCGCGAAATCGAGAAGATGACCCAGATTATCGTCAAGCGCGCCAAGGAATACGATAACGAGACCATCCCGGGCGACTACGCCACGCTCAAGACGCCGTGCCCGAACTGCGGCGGCGTGGTCAAGGAAAACTACCGCCGCTTCGCCTGCTCCAAGTGCGAATTCAACATGAGCAAAACGCCGGGCAGCCGCCAGTTCGAGATCGCTGAAGTCGAAGAGCTGCTGGCCAATCGCACCATCGGCCCGATGCAGGGCTTCCGCTCCAAGATGGGCCGCCCGTTCGCGGCCATCCTGCGCATCGTGAAAGACGAAGAGCTCAAGAATCACAAGCTCGAATTCGACTTCGGCCAGAACGATGACGACGAAAGCGGCGAGGGCGTGGACTTTACCGGCCAGACCCCGCTGGGACCGTGCCCGAAATGCACGGGCGGCGTCTACGAGATGGGCCTGGCCTATGTGTGCGAGCACAGCATGGCCAAGCCGAAGGCCTGCGACTTCCGCAGCGGGCGCATCATCTTGCAGCAGGAGATTTTGCCGGAACAGATGGCCAAGCTGCTCAACGACGGCAAGACCGACCTGATGCCCGGCTTCGTGTCGCAGCGTACGCGCCGTCCATTCAAGGCCTTCCTGGTCAAGGGCAAGGATGGCAAGATCAGCTTCGAGTTCGAGGAGCGCAAGGCCAAGGCCCCGGCCAAAGGCAAGGCTGCGGCGGTAGCGGCCGAGGAAGGCGACGCGCCGGCCAAGGCGCCAGCCAAAAAAGCCGCCGCCAAGAAAGCGCCGGCCAAGAAAGCCGCCGCCAAAAAGGCCCCGGCCAAGAAGGCAGCCGCCAAAAAGACGGCAGCGAAGTAAGGTCCGAACCAGCGGGGTCACGGCGGGGTCAGGTCCTCCATTCGCACACGAGCCCGACCGTAGCGGACGCTA
>JAZKGU010000114.1:0-19491 GCA_040385745.1 Pseudomonadota bacterium | reverse complement strand
TGTCCATTGGCTCATTCATCAGAAAACAGTTTATCGACGTCTTGCAGTGGAACGAAGAGACCGAGGGCGTACTCGCCTGGCGCTTCCCCATGCAGGATTTTGAAATCCAGAACGGCGCCATCCTCAATGTGCGCGAGTCCCAGGTTGCGGTGTTCGTCAACGAAGGCGTGATTGCCGACGTGTTCGGGCCCGGCACCCACAAACTCACCACCCAGACCCTGCCGATTCTGACCAACCTGAAAAACTGGGACAAGTTCTTCGACTCCCCGTTCAAGTCGGACGTGTACTACTTCAGCACGCGCGTGCAGACCGGCCGCAAGTGGGGCACGCCGCAGCCGATCACGATCCGCGACAAGGATTTCGACATGATCCGGGTGCGCGCCTTCGGCATGTTCTCGTACCGCGTGGCCGAGCCGCGCACCTTCTTCACCGAAATTAGCGGCACGCGCGAAGTCTATACCCGCGACGAAGTGGAAGATCAGCTCAAGGGCATCCTGATGGCCACCATGGCCTCCTCCCTTGGCAGCGCCAACGTGGCCTTCCTCGACATGGCGGCCAACCAGGCGCTGATGGCGCAGCAGGTCAAGGGCGACCTGGCCGCCGCTTTCGCGCGCTATGGCATCGGCCTGGATGAATTCAACGTGGCCAGCGTAAGCCTGCCTGAGGAACTGCAAGCGGCGCTCGACGAGCGCATTTCCGCCGGCATGAAGGGCGGTATGTCGCAGAGCAAAATGGCCGGCTTCACCCAGTTTAATGTCGCCAGCGCGATCCCGATGGCGGCGCAAAACGAGGGCGGCATTGCCGGCATCGGCGCCGGTCTGGGAGCGGGCGCCATGCTGGGCCAGGCCATGGCCCAGGGCATGAGCGGCGCCATGCAGCAGCCGCAGGCCACGCCACCGACAGCTGCTCCGGCCGCGCCGGCCCAGGAATCGATCGAAGACCGCCTGAGCAAACTGAAAGGCCTGCTCGACAAGGGCCTGATCTCGCCGGCCGATTACGACAGCACCAAGGCGGAGCTGCTCAAGAAGCTGCTGGGTTAATCACCGCCCATGCAGACTGTTTCCTGCCTGAGCTGCGGCGCCCCGGTCGAATTTCGCTCGCACGCCGCCGTGATGGCGGTGTGCGGGTATTGCAATGCGACCCTGCTCAAGGACGCCGAGACGGTACGCTACATCGGCAAGATGTCGGCCGTGCTGGAAGACTATTCGCCGATCCAGATCAATACCTCGGGCGTGTTCGGCACCCGCAGCTTCACGGTAGTAGGCCGCATCCAGCTGCGCTACGAACAGGGCATGTGGAACGAGTGGTACCTGCTGTTCGACGACGGCAGCAACGGCTGGCTTGGCGATTCGTCCGGCCTGTACACCATTACCATCGAGCGCGAAGCAAGCAAGGCCCTGCCGGCGTTCGACGAGATAGTGCCGGGCCAGGTGTACGCCATGGGCGGCAAGCGCTACATGGCGTCCGAAAAACGCGATGCGCGCTGCATCGGCGGCCAGGGCGAACTGCCTTTCAAAGTCGAGCAAGGGTGGGAAGCGCGGGTAGCCGACTTCCGCCTGGGCTCTAACTTCGTCACGCTCGACTACAGCGACGGCGAGCAGCCCACGCTCTACACTGGCTTGGCGGTCACGCTGGCCGAGATGAAACCCCAGCTGCTGCGCGAGGACGAGGCCATCAAGGCCGCCGCCGGCCGCTATCGCGGCAAGCCCGACGCGCTGGACTGCCCGCAATGCGGCAGTTCGATCAAATTTATACCTGGCGTGACGGCCAACCTGGTGTGTCCGGCCTGCGCCGCCCAGCTCGACGCCGCCGGTCCCGAGGCGACGGTGCTGGCAGCAGGCAGCGCTGTCGACAAGGCGCTGACGACCCTGCAGCTGGGGGCCAAGGCCACCATCCAGGGCAGCGAATGGACCGTCATCGGCGCCATGATCCGGGTCGACGAAGAAGAATCGGAATGGACCGAATACCTGGTCTACAACACGCGCAACAGCTTTTTCTGGCTGGTCGAAAGCGACGACGGCTGGTACCGCGCCGACGTCCAGCACAACTGGCCGGAATGGGATTCGCTCCAAGACAGCACTGCGGTGCTCGACAAAGCCACCTATCAGGCGCTGTATGACTACGATGCCACGGTGCGCTGGGCTGCTGGTGCCTTCAACTGGCGCGTTGCGGCCGGCGACGTGGTGCACGTGTACGAATTCGAACACGGCCAGGCCTCGCTGGCGGCCGAACTCACACCCAATGAACTGACCTGGTCGCGCTCGACCCCGGTGGCCTGGGACCAGCTCAAGACCTGGTTCGGCGCCGGCTTGCTGGGCGCGCCCACGGCGACCCCGTCGTCGAGTTCCTCCTCGATTCAGACCAAGTTCCTTTGGCTGATCCTGGGCCTGAACGCCATTCCCCTGCTGTTCTCGTTTTCATCGAGCTTCCTGTACGTGGTCATTGCGCTCATTGCCATCTACTTCCCGGCCAGTTACTTCAAGAATCCGCCGCTCAAGGACGCACCGCCAGAAGGAAAGAAATGAACCCGAAATACATCTGGTACGCGATTGCAGTGACAGCGGTGAGCACCATCATGAGCTGGTCAAGCCTGTTCGGCTCCATCAAGTCGAGCTCCTACAACCGCGGCGGCAGCACCTACAGCGGTGGCGGCGGCTACTACGGTGGCGGCGGAGGCGGCGGCCACAAATGACCCATCCGGCGCACCGTCCGGCGGGTATCCACCTGCTCGCAGATTTCTACGGCGTGGCGGCCGACAAGCTGCTCGCGCCAAGCCAGATCGACAGCCTGCTGCGCGCCGGCGCCGAGGCGGCCGGCGCACGC
The DNA here is from genome assembly GCA_040385745.1 of Pseudomonadota bacterium. Taxonomy (GTDB): domain Bacteria; phylum Pseudomonadota; class Gammaproteobacteria; order Burkholderiales; family Burkholderiaceae_D; genus Telluria_A. The sequence goes on along the minus strand of JAZKGU010000114.1, from coordinate 16,668 downwards.
ATCCTGCACAGCTACTTCCACAGTTTTGGCGAAGCGATGGGCGTCACCGGCGTCCTGCTGCTGGCCGAATCGCATATTTCGATTCATACCTGGCCCGAATTCGGTTTTGCCGCGGCCGACATCTTCATGTGCGGGAACGCCCAGCCGCAATTGGCGCTGCAGGTGATCGAACATGCCTTGCAGCCGACCTCGCGCATCGTGCAGACCATTGCGCGCGGCGGAGCATCGCCGCTATAAACCTGCCCATCACCTTTCCCCGCGCGACGATTTGATGTATTCGTCCCTGACATGATTCGACTTTTATGACCACACCCACTTCCCCCTTTCCCAAAGCCCTCGGCCACATTCGCGTGCTCGACCTGTCGCGCGTGCTCGCCGGGCCCTGGTGCTCGCAAAACCTGGCCGACCTGGGCGCCGACGTGATCAAGATCGAACGCCCGGGCGTGGGCGACGACACCCGCGCCTGGGGTCCGCCCTACGCCAGGGATGCGAACGGCAATGACACCAGCGAAGCTGCCTACTACCTGGCAGCCAACCGCGGCAAACGCTCCGTCACGGTTGATATCGCCAGCTCCGAAGGCCAGGCCCTGATCCGCGAGCTTGCGCTGCACAGCGACGTGGTGCTGGAAAATTACAAGGTGGGCCAACTCAAACGCTACGGCCTCGATTACGACAGCCTCAAGGCGCTCAAGCCCGACCTGGTGTACTGCTCCGTGACCGGCTTCGGGCAGGACGGACCTTACGCCCACCGCGCCGGCTACGACTTTCTGATCCAGGGCATGGGTGGCCTTATGTCGATCACCGGGGAACGCGACGATCTGCCCGGGGGTGGGCCGCAAAAGGTGGGCGTGGCGCTGACCGACCTCATGACGGGCATGTACGCCACCGTAGCGGTGCTGGCCGCCCTCACCCACCGCGACCGCAGCGGGCAAGGGCAGCACATCGACATGGCGCTGCTCGACACCCAGGTGGCGATGCTGGCCAACGTGGGCAGCAACTACCTCAACAGCGGCAAGGCGCCGCAGCGCTGGGGCAATGCCCACGCCAACATCGTGCCCTACCAAACCTTTGCCGCCTCGGACGGCCACCTCATCGTCGCCACCGGCAACGACGGCCAGTATCAGAAGTTCGTGGAAGCAGGCGAGCGTCCCGAACTGGCGCGTGACGAGCGCTTCGCCACCAATCCGCAGCGCGTGAAAAACCGTGACCTGCTGGTGCCGCTGCTGGCCGAGATGGTCAAGACGCGCACCCGCGCGCACTGGATCGAACAGCTCGAAGCAGTCGGCGTGCCGTGCGGCCCGATCAACGACGTGGGCGAAGTATTCGCCAACCCGCAGGTCAAGGCGCGCGGCGTGGCGATCGAGATGGAGCACCCGGCGGCCGGCAAGGTCAAGCTGGTGCGCAGTCCCATGAAGCTGTCGCTCACGCCGGCCCAGGCCGACCGCGCGCCACCCATGCTGGGCCAGCACACCGATGAGGTGCTGCGCGAGGTACTGGGCCGCAGCGACAGCGACATCGCCAGCCTGCGCGCCCGGGGCGCCATTTAAACGCCATGGCGGCGCACCCTTTCCCGTTCCGGCGGCTGGGCCGCGATGCGGTCTTCACCGCCCTGTTCTGCGTCGGCTGCGCGGTCCTGATTTGCCTGGTGGTGGGTTCGTTTTCGCAGTGGTATCCCAACCTGGTGCTGTCGCTGTGCATCGGCTGCATCGCGCTGCTGATCATCGACACTGTGCGCCTGTATTTTTGGGGCGAGGATGCCCGCACTCCGGTGCCGGCGCTGCTTGCACTGGTCGCGGTCGCGGTTCCATTTGCGCACTTTGCCGGCAACCGGCTAGCCAGCCTGATTCTGGGATTCGATACGCGTGGCGCCAGCCAGTCCGGCTCCGGTCCGTCCGACAAGATGATGCTGTTCACGCTGCTGGTGACATCGGTGGCGGTGATGTTCTTCATGAACCGTGACCGCGTCACCCGCGCCGAACGCGCCACCGCCCAGGAAAAGGCGCGCAGCGAAGCGATCGCGCGCCAGGCGCTGCAATCGCAGCTGCAGCTGCTGCAGGCGCAGATCGAGCCGCACATGCTGTTTAACACCCTGGCCAACTTGCAAGGCTTGATCGCGCTCGACCCGAACCGCGCCCAGGAAATGCTCGACCAGCTGATCCAGTATCTGCGCGCCACGCTCAGCTCGTCACGCGCCGAGACCACCACGCTGGGCCAGGAATTCGCGCTGATGCAAGCCTACCTGGGTTTGATGTCGGTGCGCATGGGCGATCGCCTGGGCTTCACCCTGGACCTGCCAGACCGGCTGCGCAAAGCCTCGATCGCGCCCATGATGCTGCAGCCGCTGGTGGAGAACGCCATCATCCATGGCCTGGAGCCGAAGGTAGACGGTGGCCACATCACCGTCGCGGCCAGCGAGCACGAAGGGCAGCTGCGCGTGAGCGTGGCCGATACGGGCCTCGGCCTGGACGCGCCTTCGGCCAAGAGCGGCACCCACCTTGGCGTGAGCAATACGCGCGAGCGCTTGCTGGCGCTGTATGGCGAACGCGCTACCATTACGCTCAAGCCGAACGAGCCGCAAGGCGCCGTGGCTTGCATCACTTTTCCATTGGACCGTTCATGACATTTCGCGCCCTGATTGCTGAAGACGAACCGATTCTTGCCGCCACGCTGGCCAAGGCGCTGCAGCGGCTGTGGCCGGACCTGGAGATAGTCGCCATCTCGCCCAATGGGGTCGATGCGGTGGAAAAAGCCCTCGCGCTCAGGCCCGAGGTGCTGTTCGTCGATATCAAAATGCCGGGCAAAACGGGGCTGGAAGCCATTGAAGAACTGAGCGAAATCTGGGATGCCAGCGTGCCTTTCCCGCAAGTGGTATTCGTGACCGCGTATGACGATTACGCTGTTGACGCCTTCGAGCATGCAGCGGCCGACTACGTCATGAAGCCCGTCAATGACGCGCGCCTGACCAAGACCATCGAGCGCCTCAAGAAGCGGCTCGGAAAAAAATCGGAAGACGATCTCTCTCAGCTGCTTGGGCAAATGCGCGCGCTGCTGCCGGCTGCGCCGGCGGTGGAGCGACTGAGCGTGATCCGCGCGGCGGTAGGCAACCAGGTGCGCATGATCCCGGTGTCCGAGGTGGTGTTCTTTGAAGCTACCGACAAATACGTCAACGTCGTCACCGCCGACAGTGAAGCTTTGATCCGGGTGAGTCTGAAGGAACTGCTGCCTCAGCTGGACGAAAAGATATTCTGGCAAATCCACCGCGGCACCATCGTCAATGCCAGCTGCGTGCAAAGTTCGGCGCGCGACGAGATGGGCAAGGTCACGCTAAATCTACGCAACCGTCCCGAGAAGCTGCGTGTGGGACCGTTGTACGCTCACCTGTTCCGCCAGATGTAGCAGCCAACGGCGCCAGGCTACGCAAGCGCAGGGCAATCAGCAAGCCGATTCCCAGGATGAAGGACAGCAGCGCGACCAGCGCCGGCCAGCCACCAGCTTTGAACGCCATGCCCGAGAACGAACCCACCAGGCTCGACCCTGCATAGTAGAAAAACAGGTACAGTGCCGAGGCCAGGGCCTGTGGCGCCGCGGCGCGCCGCCCCACCCAGCTGCTCGCCACTGAATGGGTGGCAAAAAAAGCAAAGGTGAACAAGGCCATGCCAAGCACGATCAGCGCCAGCGCGTTCGACAAGGTAAGCAGCAGCGCGCCAAGCATCAGCGACAGGACAATCCACAGCACATTGCGCCGCCCCACCCGGTCGGCCAGGCGACCGGCCCACACAGCGCCATACATGCCGAGCAGGTACAGCAGCGAGAGCGCGCCAAAGGCCGACTGGCTCAGGTTGAAGGGCGCGGACTGCAGGCGGTAACTGATGTAGTTGAACATGCTGACGTAGACACCCATCAACAAGAAGGCCAGCGCGAACAGCCATGGCAGACCGGCGTCGGCAAGGTGGCCGCGCACGCCGACGGCCAAGGTGCGCCAACCGGGCTGGGTGCTGACAAAGCGGCGCGACGCGGGCAGCGAACGCCAGAACTCCCAGGCCGCGACCAGGCCGGCGGCGCCCAGCAGCGCCAGCGACCAGCGCCAGCTCGCGTGGTCGGCGATCACCGAGGCCAGCAGGCGCCCGCTCATGCCGCCAAAGGCGCTGCCGGCAATGTAGATCCCCATCGACAGGCCGAGCGAGCGCGGTTCGATTTCCTCGCTCAGGTAGGCCATCGCCACGGCCGGCATGCCGCCCAGCGCGAGGCCGGTCAGCGTGCGCAGCACCAGCAGCTCGCTGAAGTCGCGCGCAAATGCGGACAGCAGCGTCAAGCCGGCCGAACCGGCCAGCGCCAGCGCCATCAAGCTCTTGCGCCCAATGCGGTCCGACAGCGCGCTCGATAACACCAGGGACACGGCCAGCGCCAGCGTGGCACTCGATAGCGCCCAGCTGCTTTGCGTCGGCGTGAGCGCGAACTCGCGCGCCAGCTGGGGCATCAAGGGCTGCACGCTGTAGAGCAGCGCAAAGGCGGCAAAGCCGGCGAACAGCATGGCGCGGTTGATGCGTTTGAACGCGGGGCTATCGGCGTGGGCGGCGGGTGTCATGGCGTTCCTTCAATGGCGTGAACCCATCTTAGGATTGCTCATTGATACTGTCCAATATATATTAGATGCATTTCTTATCTAAAAAATCAATAACATGGAATTGCGACACCTGCGCTACTTCATCGCCGTGGCCGAAGAGCTCCACTTCACGCGCGCGGCCGAACGGCTGCACATTGGCCAGCCGCCGCTGAGCCAGGCAATCCAGGCGCTGGAAGCGGACGTCGGCGCCCAGCTGCTCGAACGCACACGGCGCTGGGTGCGCCTGACCGAAGCGGGCAAGCTGTTTTTGGCCGACGCCTACCGCATCCTGGCGCTATCCGAGCAGGCTACCCTGACCGCGCGCCGGGCCCAGCGCGGCGAGGCGGGCGAGCTGCGCATCGGCTTTACCTTCTCGACCCCGCTCACGCCCCTGTTCGCCACCGTCATCAACCGCTACCGCCAGCAGTTCCCGGCCGTGAGCCTGACCTTGCACGAGATGGCCACCCTGCCCCAGCTCGATGCGCTGGTGCAGCGGAGCCTGGACCTGGGCTTCGTGCGCCCGACCGAGACCGCCACGCCCGCGACCATTGCACTGACGCCGCTGCGCCAGGATCCACTGATTGCCGTGCTGCCGGCGGCCTCGCCCTTGGCCGGCAAGGCGGCGGTGGCAATCCGGGAACTGGCGCAGGAACCCTTCGTGATGTATCCGCACAACGCCGGCACCGGCATCCACCCGCAGATTTTCCGCCTGTGCCGGGCAGCGGGCTTCGTGCCGCGCATCGGCCAGGTGGCCGGCGAGGCGTCGACCATCATCGGCCTGGTGGCGGCAGGATGCGGGGTGTCGGTGCTGCCGGCCTCGTTCAACCGGATCAGGATGGATGGCGTGGTCTACCTGCCGCTCAGCGATACCGATGCGGTCACCAGCTTGCTGCTGGCCCAGCGCAGCGGCGAAGCGGCGCCGCTGGTCACAGCCTTCCTGGCCATGGCGCTGGCAGCGGCCGGCGAACCGGCCGAGGCGCAGGCTTAGTCGTAGTCGGGATCCAGTTCGGAGCCGGCGTAATTTTCGAACTCGGCGAACAGGGTCTTCATGGCGGTGCGGGTCGGGATCTTCTGGATCACAGTGCAGTGGGTGCGGTAGTTTTCGATGCGCTCGGCCAGCACCGGCTGGTGCTGGGCCGGAACCTGGGCCAGCAGCGCGGCCCATCCGGCTTCGTAATCGGGCTTGTTCTTGCGCACCGACTTGACCATGCGTTCGAATTCCTTCTGTCCGGTGCGCGCCACGATGCGCCCGCCCCCTTCGATGGCGAAGATGATGGCGACCGCGATCACGCCTTCGGCATTGAGGTCAGGATCGGTGACCGGTCCGGCGTAATGGTGGCGCCGCAGCCAGCCGGCCGCGCGCACGATGGCCTGCACCGCCCGGCGCTGCGTGTGCTGCACATCGTACTTGTCGTAGCCGGTCCAGTTCTGGGTCGGGTCGGCCAGGCAGATGTCGACAAACAGCTCCTTGAGGCGGCGCTGCAGATATATCGGGTCCTGGTCGTACTCGCCCACCAGCGAATCCTCGGGCAGCGCGGCGAGCTCCTTGATCAGGCGAAAACCGGTCTGGAACGCGTGCTCGGCGCCATGCTCGATCAGGAAGTCGAGCGCGGCATCGTCGCCGTCGTGCATCAGCGCGTGCTCCAGGCCCAGCGAGACGCAACCCGTGGTCAGGTAGTAGGCGCGCTGGATGCCTTCGGCGGTTTTATCATTGGTGAATTTTTCCGCAACCATGGCCGTGATGCCGGCCAGTTCGTCGGCCAGCATCACCGCCTCGTCCTCCACCGCGCGCTGCGACAGGCAGCGAATCGCGCGCACCAGGCGCGGTAGATTTTCGACGACCAGTGCCGGCAGGCCGCCTTGTGCCGTCGCCATCACGAGAAGATGCCCGTGCCGATGCTCTTGCGCGCGCCGCGTTTGGGCACGTTGCTGCGCGCCGAAGGCACCTGCTTGCGCAAGCGGTACAAGAGCTCCTTGGTAGAGCGCTGCAAAAATTTCGGCTCTTCGTCGGGATCGTCCGAAAACTCGGCATCGGCCAGGTCGCCGCTATGGCGAAAATCCGGAAACAGCTCGAACAGCGCACGGTCCCAGCCATCTTCGCTGGCCTTGGCCAGTTCGATCGCCAGTGGCACGATGTCGCTATCGGACGAGGTCTGGCCGGTGATGTAGGGACCCTTTGCCAGGATTTCGCCGGCCACCTCGAGAATCTCGCGCGGGGCCATCGAAAACAAAATGGCGAAGATGGTCGCCCCGTGGTCGGTGGCCGAGGCTTCGGCCAGCAGCTCATGGCGGCGCTCCACATCGTCGGTCGAAAACACGATGCCGTGCACGTGCGCGAACAGCGATTCGGCTACGCGCTCAGGGTCGTCCTCGATATGGTCGTCATTCCAGGTCGCGGCGAAGAAGGCCAGGCTGTCGGCCCAGGCCTTGGGCGGCACCAGCAGCGTGGCCAGCGAGGTTTTGCCGCCGTCAAAGCCGGCCAGGTGCAGCGCGGTGACCTGCGGCGCCAATTGGCCCAGCACTTCGACCACAGCCAGGTCGCCATGGCTTTCAACCGCGTCAGAAAAGGCTTGCTCGGCGTGGTGCAAGGAGCCGGCCAGCACCAGTTCGCTGACCTGTTTGGACAGCGCAGGCAGGTTCGATTTCTCGCTCATGCTCAGTCTCCGTCCTGGTCGAACATCTGGGCGAAATCGTCCGACACGCCGTCGTCGTCGCCGACATCGTCGCCGTCATCGTTTTCGCCCAGCTGGTCGAGCGACTGATCGTCCTCGTCCCACTGGCGCGGATGCTTGAACAGAAATGCGGTGATGATGGCCTGGCGCGCCAGCTCGGGATGATTGGCCGTCATGGCCTGGTACATGGCGCCAGCGTCGCCGTCGCAGCTGGCCATGCCGAATACCTTGGCCGGATCGCCGCCTTCATATTCCCCCGCTTCGGCCAGCAGGCCTTTGGGATTGCTGAATTTCAGATGGTCGACCAGCGCGAAGCTCATCATGTTGACGTCTTCGATGCCGCCGCCGGAGGCGTATTCCGACACCAGCGCCGCCACCATCAGGTCATAGTTCTTGCGGTTCGGCGGATCGCCGAGAATGCCGTCGATCTGGCCGCCGAGTTCGCGCGACTGATAGGCGAATTCGGGATGTATTTTTCTCATTTTCCTGTTCCTGTAGTAGTGCCCGGGCGTTAAGCCGGCAAGCCCACGCCATGCAGCGCGAACAAGGAGCGCCACAATTCGTAGCTCTCGGCTTCGGCATCGAGAATGATGCGGTGGTTCACGCTCTGGTTGTATTCGTCGCGCTTGGCCGGATCGGACAAAATTTCGTAAGCCTTGGTGATGCTCTTGAAGCGCACCTCGGCGCCGGGAGCGTCGTTGCGGTCGGGATGGTAGCGCATGGCCAGCGAGCGGTAGATCTTTTTGATCTCGTCGTCGCTCGCATTGGGCGCTACACCGAGGATGGTGTATAGATTTTCCACGAGACAACTCCTGGCGACTGCCAAAACGGTTAAAGCAGGATTATCCTATAGAAAGCGGCGCGGCGGGCGGCTCTCGTCAATGCGCGCCGGTGGCGCGGCGGCTCAGGCGCGGTGCTGTGGGGCCGGCTTGGGCGGATTGAGCAGGATGGGCTTGATCGGCAAGGGCAGGCCGGCCTGGGCCAGCAAGTAGCACGCGATCAGCTCGGGAGTGGCGCGGTTCATTGCAATGTTTCCAAGAAAGTAAGCAGTGAGCCAGTATCGCTCCGGCGGGCGCGCACATCTGTACGGTGCTTCACATTCGCCGGTGGCTGGCAGCGGTCTACGGTAAAATGCCGCAACCTGAACACACAAAGCCTTATTCATGAGCAACGACAAAAACAAAGCCGCGCCTGTTCCCAACGCGCCCTCGTCCAATTTCCTGCGCGCCATCGTCGAGAAGGACCTGGCATCCGGCGCCCACACTCGCGCCGGCATGCCCAGCGTGATCACGCGTTTTCCGCCCGAGCCCAACGGCTACCTGCACGTCGGCCACGCCAAGTCGATCTGCGTCAATTTCGGCCTGGCGCGCGACTACGAGGGACGCTGCCACCTGCGCTTTGACGACACCAATCCGGAAAAGGAAGACACCGAGTACGTCGACACCATCATCGACAGCGTGCGCTGGCTGGGCTTCGACTGGAAGCGCCCCGAGCAGGAGCACCTGTATTACGCCAGCGATTATTTCGACCAGCTCTACGCCATGGCCGAGTACCTGATCACGGCCGGGCACGCCTACGTGGACAGCCAGAGCGCCGAGGACATGGCTAAAAACCGCGGCAACTTCGGCACCCCGGGCACCAATTCGCCGTTCCGCAACCGCCCTGCCGAGGAATCGCTGGCCCTGTTCCGCGACATGAAAGCCGGCAAGTACAAGGACGGCGAGCACATAGTGCGGGTCAAGATCAGCGAAGACGCCATGGCCTCGCCCAATATGACGATGCGCGACCCGGCCATTTACCGCATCCGCCACGCGCACCACCACCGCACCGGCGACGCCTGGTGCATCTACCCGATGTACGACTACACCCATCCGATTTCGGACGCGCTGGAAAACATCACCCATTCGATCTGCACCCTCGAGTTCCAGGACCACCGCCCGTTCTACGACTGGCTGCTGGCAACCCTCTCGGCCGGCGGCTTTTTCGCCCAGCCGGTGCCACGCCAGTATGAGATGGCGCGCCTGAACCTGACCTACGTGGTCACCAGCAAGCGCAAGCTGCGCCAGCTGGTAGACGACGGCATCGTCACGGGCTGGGACGATCCGCGCATGCCCACCATCGTCGGCCTGCGCCGGCGCGGCTACACGCCCGAGTCGATCCAGCTGTTTTGCGAGCGCATCGGCGTATCCAAGGCCGACGGCTGGATCGACATGAGCGTGCTCGAAGGCAGCTTGCGCGACGATCTCGATCCCAAGGCGCCGCGCGCCACAGCGGTGCTGCGCCCGCTCAAGCTCATCATCGACAATTTCCCGGAAGGCGAGTCGGTCGAGTGCAACTCGCCCGTGCACCCACACTTCCCCGAACGCGGCCTGCGCCACTTCCCCATCACGCGCGAACTGTGGATCGAGCAGGACGACTTTATGGAAGTGCCGAGCAAAGGCTATTTCCGCTTCTATCCGCCGATCGGCGACGCGCCCGGCAGCCGGGTGCGCCTGCGCCACGGCTACGTAGTCGAATGCACCGGCTACGACAAGGATGCCGAGGGCACTGTGACGGCGGTGCACGTGCACTATTTTGAAGACAGCAAATCGGGCACCGAAGGCTCCAATGCCTACAAGGTCAAGGGCAATATTCATTGGGTCAGCGCAGCCACGGCGCTGGAGGCCGAAGTGCGCTTGTACGACCGCCTGTTCACGGAAGCCCAGCCCGACGCCGGCGGCAAGGATTTCAAGGCCGCGCTCAACCCCAACGCACTGGAAGTGGTGCGCGCCTACCTCGAGCCGGGCATGCGCGACGCCCAAGCGGATCAGCGCTTCCAGTTCGAACGCCACGGCTATTTCGTGGCCGACCGGGTCGATTCCCTGCCCGGCAAGCCAGTGTTTAACCGCGTAACCACGCTCAAGGATAGCTGGGCGAAATAATGTTGTTTTAATGCGAACAGTTCGCGCCAAGTCCCGCTCCGGCCCCCCCGCAGCGGGACTTTTTGTTTTCGATCAAACAATTGCGAAAAAAACCTATCACAAGGGCTAGGTATTGCTTAATGTAACTTTAGGTTAACGTAGATCAAACGATGTATGCCCATTGCGGCGCCCAGAAGGGAATTGATTGCGCAATGCATAATCTATTGTTAACACTCCGCGACTTGTCCAGCAAGCGCCCAGCCATGTGGATCGGCCTGCCACTGTCCGTCGCGGTGGGCTTCGTGTTCTTTGTCGCCACAGCACGTTTCATCGAGGCAGATGCGCGCCAGCGTTTCTCTGCCCACGCGCACAACGCGCGCAACACCATCGTGGCGCGCATCAAGTCGTACACCGATGTAGCCCGCAGCGCCGCGGCCATGGTCCAGACCACGCATCCCACCACACGGCCGCAGTTCCATACCTACGTCGATGGACTCGACCTGGCACAGCATTTTCCGGCGATCGAGACGCTCAATTTCGGCGAATATGTGCGCGACGAGGATCGCGATACATTTGAAAAGCGCATGCGCAAAGAGACCATGCCGGACGGCTCGCCCGCGCCACCGTTTTCCATCTCGCCCCCTGGACGGCGTCCCGACTACAATGTCACCACCTTTTTTGCACCCATGACCAACCGGATTCACCTGATCGGATGGGACTTGCAGACCACCCCGGGCACCAGCCCTTTTTACGTCGCCATGCGTGACCATGGCCATGCGGTAACCTCGGGCAATCCCATCATGACGCTCTCCGGGAAAAACCGGACTGTGCTCTCGATGCGCGTTCCGGCATTCTTGCCGAACATGCCCACGCGCACCATTCACGAGCGACGGCGCGCATTCATCGGCTCGGTAGGAATGGCTTTTTCCATCAATACATTGCTGCGCGGGGTCATTGACGAAATGCCGGTGCGAGATGCGCGCATGACCCTGGTGGACGCTGGGCTGGATCGCACATTACTTCCAAATGGAATGCTTTTCGATTCGACCGGAGGGGCACCTGCGCAACGCCGCTTCGACGCGTTTTTTTCGGATCGCTTTACCCAGACCTTGCCGGTCGACTTCAATGGCCGGCGCTGGGATGCAACATTTAGCGTCGACTCGCGCGACATGTATAGCGGCTTCGAGGAATTTATTCCCTGGCTCGCCATGCTCGCCGGCTTCATCAGCGCCATGCTGCTCTACGCGCTGTTTCATGCCTTGACCTCCTCCAGGCGGCGGGCCATCAAACTGGCCAAGGGAATGACACGCGAGCTGCGCGAGAGCCAGGCGAAACTGCAACTCTCCCACCAGAATCTGCGCCGTCTCGCGGCCCACGCCGATCAGATCAAGGAAGGCGAACGCAAGCGCATCGCACGGGAGATTCACGATGATCTTGGGCAAAACTTGCTCGCGCTGCGTATCGATGCCGACATGCTTGCCAACCGCACCCGCGCCCAGCATTCCCGCTTGCACGAGCGCGCCTGTGCGACGCTGTTTCACATCGACGTCACCATCAAGAGCGTGCGCCAAATTATCAATGATTTGCGCCCCAATGTGCTCGACCTTGGATTGTCGGCGGCGGTGGAATGGCAAATCGCCGAATTCAAGCGGCGCACAGGGATCCATTGCGAACTGATCGACGAGTCGGCCGATCTGGTGCTCAACGAGCAGGCAGCAACTGCCTTCTTTCGGATTCTGCAAGAGTCGCTGAGCAATATCTTGCGTCACGCGCGCGCCAGCAAGGTGCGCGTGGTGCTGCGCAATTCACAGCATACCCTTGCAATGACGGTAAGCGACGACGGGATAGGCGTGGGCGCGGCAGGGGCGCGCAAGCCCGGCTCATTCGGACTGGTAGGAATTGAGGAGCGCATCAGCATCTTGAACGGCACCTTCTCGATTTACAGCAATGAGGGCGAAGGCACGACAGTATCGGTCTCCGTTCCGCTCGAGCCTGCCACCACTACCGCCTTAACAGCCGACATGGAGGCAGAGGAGACTCTGGAGTTTTTCTTACACTCGAGCGAGTTGTCCTAAACAGATCCGGCCAATAACCCGCAGCCGCCCATCAGAAAATCCCCAGCGCCTTAAGAAGATGACGGAGTAACGTTGCGGGATGTCAAAATTTAAGACGCCGAGACGCGCAAGATTGCCATCACGCAGCGGAAATTATCAAGTCCCGCCAACCAAAAGTAGATGCGGAAACGAGTTGAGAACAAATGCTCGGCTCCGCAGAATTTCAGCTGCGCGTATCCATCCAAAACTCACCAAAAGAGGCTTAATCGTGATCTCTAATGACAAATACAAAGCAATCGCCGAGCTCAACTTTTCTTCTATCAAGCGCAAGCTGACCCATCCCACCCACGGCGAGGGATGGAGCGTGGCCAAGGCGGATGCGATGGAAACTGAATATCGCCGCTTCCTTTATTTGCAGGTGGCCTTCCCCGACGAGCAGACTGCGCCGAGCCTGGACGTGGACGTGTTCTGGCACTATCACATTCTCGATACGGCGAAATACGCCGACGACTGCGAACAGGCTTTCGGATTCTTCCTGCACCACTACCCCTATGTGGGCCTGCTCGAAGGCGACGAGCCAGGTATGGAAATCAAGGCCGGCGAGCGCACGCGCGAACTTTACGAAGCGTGTTTTGGGGAGGCCTATATCCGGGCCGAAGCCTACGGCGAAGCCGACCTTGCCGCTACGGCCGAGGCAGGCGCCGGCATGAACAGTGCGCGCTGCCAGGGTGCGTGCGTGCGACTTAACAATAGCCAGGCCAGCATCGATGCGAGCGCCGCGGGAGGCACTACGGCAGCCCGCTGCCAGGGCGCCTGCGTTCGCTTCAGCAAGGGCCTCAGCGCAGGCAGTCCAGGCGCGACGACTGGCTTCATCAGCGCCCGCTGCCAAGGCGCTTGCGTTCGATTCATTTCCACCGGGCGACCCAACGATGCTGTTCAACTGGGCGCGTCGGCGTTCATAACTGCCGCGCCGCTCACGCTGTCGGGCCCCGCTGCGGTTTCCCACCGCCGGTCCGTCGCCTTGCAAGCCACGTGAACACTGAACTCGGGCAACAGCGATCTGCACTGGGACGCTGTTGCAAAAAACTGTTCCTGCTCAACTAATCATCTGTTTATTGAGCAGGATCAAGCTCGAAGCGTACTCAGCTTGCGTAGCATCAAGAAAGGAGGCAGTCTGCAAGTGCTCCACTTCCAACCGAGGAAAGGATGCGACTTGATCAATTAACCAGAGATGTAGACCATGATATCGAATGACATAGTGAACGCCATCGAAGCCATCGACCTCGACCCTATCAAATTCCGGCTCATGCACGTAAGCGCTGGCGAAGGCTGGACTCGGGAAAAAACAGACGCTATGGAAACAGAGTACCGCCGTTTCCTTTGCCTGCTGGTTGCTTTCCCTGAGGAGCAGGCAGCGCCCACCAAAGACGTCGATACATTCTGGCATTACCATATTCTCGACACGGCGAAGTATCATGCCGACTGCGAACAGGCTGTCGGATACTTCCTCCACCATTATCCTTACCTGGGTTTGCTCGACAGTGATGAGCCCGGCGCAGAAGTCCGCGCAGCAGATAGAACCCGGGAGCTGTATGAGGCCGCCTTCGGCCAAGCCTACATTCGTGCGGAAGCTTACGGTCGCGACGCGCTTGACGACGCTTCGCCGGCGAACGATGGCGTCACCAGCCGCTGTTCCGGATTTTGCGTGAGGTCAGCCGTAACATCATCGATCAAGAACACCCGCTGCCAGGGCCTGTGCGTCAGGGCCAAACCCAAGCAGGCCGCCGCGACAAGCGCGCGTTGCCAGGGCTTGTGCGTGGTTGCCAAGACGTCGACAGCGTCTGCGGCGAGCGCGCGCGCACTGGATTTGCCCTATCTTCAATCGCGCGCCCATCGAGTATTCGCGGGCGCTACCGAGCCGGCAGCAAGCTAGCCCGGGAGCGGCGCTTCTTAAGCGCTCAGGTGGGCGACAGATTGATTGGGTTGATCGGCACGCCCATCAAGCCCTTTAATTCGCGAATCGAAAACTCGCTCACTTCGTGCATGCGCAGCAGGATCGTGGCGCCGATCGGCAAGGTACGGTGACGGATCTTGCTGATCACCGGCGGAGCCACTTCAAGCGCGCGCGACAGGGCCGCGTCATTCTTTAGATTCAACTTTTCGATGATCGCGTCGAGGACTTTGTTCGGGTCGTAAGTTTCCACTGCCGGCAGTTGGCGATTGGTCATGGGCTCAATTCTTTCAAAGATTCACACTCCGTGGCTTATTTGCCAGCGGTCCTCCATTGCAGGCGAAAAACAGGGTTTAAGGCGCTAGATCGTCCAAAAATGCTGTTACGCGTGCAAAGTCAACATCATACAGCGAAAGATTGATAATTGGTCAAGCGGTGAGATTTTCACATTCGCCTTGTGTTGGCTTTTTGCAAATTAAAGCCGGATTTCCCAATGAAAACGGCGCATTTGGCATCCAGGCGGACAGCCAGTCGAGCGTCAGGCAGGCCGCGAAATGCGCGTAATTTGTGGGAATTAGATAGAATTTTAAAAGCAGGCAATCAGCCTCGGCAGTCTCAAGACGCCACCCCAGCAGGCGCCGGATCTCTTCGGGCGCAGGCGGCGGCCGGCGCGCAGCTTCGCGGGCGGCCATGTAGGCGCGCACCTGTTCTTTGGTGGGCTGGACGATACGGTGCGGCATAGCGGGCTCTAGCACAAGTGAGGGAATCAACAGAAGACCCTGCTCACGATACGAAAGTGATAGCGCTATTTGCTTGAGGCGAGTCAATCGGGCGCGAGAACGTCCCCCTCGCCCCCATCATTTCTGCTCTATTTTTTCTGGCTTGCCAGAAAAAGCGTCTTGGCATCTTTGTGTGCCTGATCGACATTGCGCAGCGCCTCGCTGTCGTCGTGGGGGACGAAAAATTCGGCGTCCTGGGCCTTCACGACCAGCTTGATCGCGGCGGCGTCACTCAAATTGTACTTCTCGGTGATTAAGGTGGTGACTTCGTCGAGGTATTCTTCATACGTCATGGCGGGCTCGGCTCAAAGTGGACGGGGCGTCATTTTACCAGCGCCATGGCGGCCACTGCCGGCGCCAACTCCGGGTAGCGCAGCCGCACGCCCAGTTCCTCGCGCATGCGCGCGTTGGACAGGCGTCGCGACTCCGACATAAACGACAGCAACATGGGCGACACGCTGGCTTGGAGTTGC
Source organism: Pseudomonadota bacterium (assembly GCA_040385745.1). GTDB lineage: Bacteria > Pseudomonadota > Gammaproteobacteria > Burkholderiales > Burkholderiaceae_D > Telluria_A. The sequence goes on along the minus strand of JAZKGU010000114.1, from coordinate 1,236 downwards.
TCGCGCGCCATCCGGGGCGGACGCGGCATATCGAATGCATCAGCAACCGTGTCGAAATAATCGGCCATCTTCATGTGGGTATTGTCGACAGCGTGATAAATCCGTCCAGGCAAACCCCTGAACAGGGCCAGCGCCACGATGCGCGCCAGGTCGTCGGCGTGGATATGATTGGTATAGACGTCCTGCTGCGCCAGCAAGGCCGGGGTGCCCTGTTCCAGGCGCTTGAGCGGCAAGCGATCGCGCGCGTAAATGCCGGGCACGCGCAGGATGGCCAGCCGCGCGCTGCGCCGCACCGCCCAGGCCCGCAGCACGGTTTCTGCATCGACCCGCCGTTTGGCGCGCGCATTGCGCGGCGCCACGCTGCGCGTTTCCTCCACCAGCGCCCCGCCGCAATCGCCGTACACCCCGCTGGTGCTCACATAAACCATGCGCGCCCCCTCAGGTAGAATGGCGGCAAGGCGGCGCGTGCGCAAGTCGCGCAGGCCATCGGACTGAGGCGGCGCCAGATGCAGCACCAGCGGCGCCAGGCGCGCCAGGCGCGCCAGCGAGGCGGGCTGGTCGAGATCGGCCACCAAGGGCACAGCACCGGCAGCGCGCAGTTCGGCGCAGCGCGCCGGTGTGCTGGTCACGGCGAATACCCGAAAGCGCGGGCATAACAGCGGCAACATGCGCATGCCCACATCACCGCAGCCGATCAGCAACAGGCGGGGTCGATGGAACTTAAGAAAATTGTTGTTCATTAGAAGGATTGTATGACGTTCCAAATTACTGTGCAGCCTAGCGGCCATCAATTCGCGTGCGAGGCCGATGAAACCGTGCTTGGCGCTGCCATCCGCGCCGGCATCGGACTGCCCTACGGCTGCAAAAACGGCGCCTGCGGCTCCTGCAAAGGCAAGGTCGTGGCCGGCAGCGTGGCGCACAAGGCACACCAGCAGCGGGCCCTCAGCGAGGATGAAAAGGCGCAGGGCTTCGCTCTGTTTTGCTGCGCCACCACCAGCGCCGACCTGGTCATCGAGGCGCGTGAAGTGGGCGGCAACAGCGAGTATCCGGTGCGCAAAATGCCTTCGCGCGTGGCCAGCATCGAAAAAGTTGCGCCCGACGTGGCCGTGATCACGCTGCAACTGCCGGCCAATGAAGTGCTGGCCTATCGCGCCGGCCAGTACATCGAATTTTTGCTGCGCGACGGCAAGCGGCGCAGCTACAGCATGGCCAGCGCGCCCAGCCTGGAAGGCCCGA
>JAZKGU010000113.1:0-12150 GCA_040385745.1 Pseudomonadota bacterium | reverse complement strand
GAAGAATTTGTCATATGCATTTACCCTGCTTGAGAAGGAACAATACCATAGGGCAAGGCGATTGTGCGGAATCTGTTGCGTTAGGAAAACTTTTGTCAACAGATTGCACTTGTGACAGTTATATAACTGTCATTTCGAAATCGTCCTTGCGGGCGCCGCATTCCGGACAGGTCCAGTTCATGGGGACGTCGGCCCAGCGCGTGCCCGGCGCGATGCCTTCGTCGGGCAGGCCGGCGGCCTCCTCGTAGACCCAGCCGCAGATCAGGCACATCCAGGTCTGGAAAGGGAGTGTCTGTACATTACTTGTTTCATTGCTACTCACGTTGCCTATCCTTCTATCTAGTAAAATGGGGAATCAGGTATCTTAATCCACCCTTCGTGCAAAACCTAACAACTCCCCTCGTTTTAACGTTCGGCGTGTCCGATCCAGTCGGCGCCACCGGCTTCCAGGGCGACCTGGCCAGCTTCGCCGCGCTGGGCTGCCACGGCCTGTCGGTGAGCACCGGCGCGCTGATCGCCGACAGCGCCCGCATCGACGACTTCCAGGAGGTCGACGCCGACTGGCTAGTCGACCAGGCCCGCCTGCTGCTCGAGGACATGGCGGTGGCGGCGATCAAGGTCGGCGCCCTGTGCAGCATCGAGCAAGCCTCGGCGATTGCCGAAATCGTCTCCGACTACCCCGATCTGCCTCTGATCCTCGATCCGTTTTTGTCCAGCCTTCCCGATTCTGGCCTGGCCGACGACGACATGCTGATGGCGATCCGCCAGATCCTGGCGCCGCAGGCCAGCGTGATGCTGCTGTCCCAGGTCGAACTGGCGCGCATGGCCGAAACCTGGCGCGAAGGCGGCGCCGACATGCTGGGCGAGGACGTGGCCGAACTGACCGGGGCCGGCTGCGCCCATGTGCTGGTGACCTGCACCGGCGCCGCGCGCGCCAGCGGCGCCCAGGCGCTGCGCGCCAACACCCTGTTCAACGCCGACGGCGTGCTGGCCACGCACAATTGGCAGCACCTGGCCGGACCGTTCGTCGGCGCCGGCAGCACCATGTCGGGCGCGCTGGCCGCGTTCATGGCGCGCGGGGCCGGCACCGCCGACGCAGTTCGCCAGGCGCACCAGTTCACCGCCGCCGCCCTGGCCCATGCCCAGCGCTTCGGCATGGGCAAGCTGGTGCCCAACCGCTTTCACGCCCACCCTTTTTCATCTGCGAGCATTTCATGACCACCCACGACACTTCCCGCAACGACACGCTGTTCGCACGCGCCCAGAAAACCACCCCCGGCGGCGTCAACTCGCCGGTGCGCGCCTTTAAATCGGTGGGCGGCACGCCGCGCTTCATCACGCGCGCCGAAGGCCCCTACTTCTGGGATGCCGACAGCAAGCGCTATATCGACTACATCGGCTCCTGGGGTCCGGCCATCCTGGGTCATGCCCATCCCGAAGTGGTACAGGCGGTGCAGGAGGCGGCCGCGCGCGGCCTGTCGTTCGGCGCGCCGACCGAAGGCGAAGTCCTGATGGCCGAAGAAATCTGCCGCCTGGTGCCCTCGATCGAACAGGTGCGCCTTGTATCGTCAGGCACCGAGGCGACCATGAGTGCGCTGCGCCTGGCGCGCGGCGCCACCGGACGCGACAAGATCGTCAAATTCGAAGGCTGCTACCACGGTCACGCCGACTCGCTGCTGGTCAAGGCCGGCAGCGGCCTGCTCACCTTCGGCAACCCCACTTCGGCCGGCGTGCCGGAAGACTTCGTCAAGCACACCCTGGTACTCGACTACAACAACGTGGCCCAGCTGGAAGACGCTTTCAGCAGCATGGGCGACACCATCGCCTGCGTGATCGTGGAGCCGGTGGCCGGCAATATGAACCTGATCAAGGCCAGCCCCGAATTCCTGCGCGCCATGCGCGAGCTGTGCACCAAGCACGGCGCGATATTGATTTTCGACGAAGTCATGTGCGGCTTTCGGGTGGCCCTGGGCGGGGCCCAGGAAATGTATGACATCGTTCCCGACCTGACCGCGCTGGGCAAGGTGATCGGCGGCGGCATGCCGGTCGCCGCTTTTGGCGGGCGCGCCGACCTGATGCAGAACATGGCGCCGATCGGCGCGGTCTACCAGGCCGGCACCTTGTCGGGCAATCCGGTGGCGGTGGCGGCCGGCATGACCACGCTCAAGCTGATTCAGCAGCCCGGCTTCTACCAGCGCCTGACAGCGCAAACTGCCAAGCTGGCCAGCGGCCTGCAGCAAGCTGCGCGCGAGGCCGGCGTTACGTTCTGCGCCGACGCCGTGGGCGGCATGTTCGGCATTTATTTCAGCGAGGAAGTGCCCACCAGCTACAGCGAGATGATGGCCGGCGACAAGACCCGCTTCAACGCCTTCTTCCATGCCATGCTCGACGAGGGCGTGTATTTCGCACCGGCCGCCTTCGAGGCCGGATTTGTGTCGGCCCAGCACGACGACAGCGTGATCGAGGCAACCATCGCCGCCGCGCGCAAAGTGTTTGCCACGCTGGCGTAAGCCCATGCAGCGCGGCGCTTAGCGGCGCCCGCCTGGCAGCAGGCCGCCCGCTGGCGGCTTGATCCACAGCAGCACAATGCGTTTTCGGCGTGCAATGAAGGCAATCATATAAAAATTACAAGTCGCAATTTGTTTTTGGACATGATTTCTTTTTAACTAGCGTGCAATGATTTTTCCATCTCCCCAGCAATGGAATGGATCATGCACCCACCCTCCTTTTCCCGGCTGCGTCCGCTCTGCCTCGCCACTGTGCTTGCTGCAGCTTTGTCCGGCTGTGGCCGCGGCGACGATCCTGCCTCCGCACCAGCGCCTGCGCTGCTTCCCTCCATCGGGCAGGTGCGACCGGCTGCGGCCGGCGCGGTGCCGCGCTACGCCGCCGCCCGCTTTGCCGATCAGGTCAGCTTCGGCGCCACCCCGGCCCTGGTCGACGCCATCGCGGCCCGCGGTTTCGACGCCTGGATTGACGCCCAGTTCATGCTGCCAGTGCGCCCGCTCGACCCTGGCGCCATCAAGTTCGACAGCGACACGAGCGTGCGCAACGGCCAGCGCCTGCTGCATGAGCAGGCGCTGGCCGCCCCCGACCAGTTGCGCCAGCGGGTGAACTGGGCGCTCTCGCAGTTCCTGGTGGTATCGATGAAAAAATCCAATGCCTACGGCGTGGTGCTATACAACAACTTGCTGCACGAGCACGCGTTCGGCAACTACGGCGCGCTGATCAAGGCCATCAGCACCAGTCCGACCATGGGCGAATATCTCGACAATATCCAGAACCGGCCCAAGTCCGACGAGTGCCGCAGCTGCGCACCGAACGAAAACTATGCGCGCGAACTGATGCAGCTGTTCACGCTGGGGCTGGTGAAACTCAACCTCGATGGCAGCGTGCAGCGTGGGTCCGACCTGACGCCACTGGAAACCTATCAACAGAAGGATGTGCAGGAACTGGCGCGCGCCCTGACTGGCTGGAACTACAGCGTCCAGGCTTACGGTACCGATCAGGCCCGCTACGAAGGCAAACTGGTGCCCGAGACCTGGGCCGCGACCCACGACTACGGCGCCAAAATGGTGCTGGGCAGCCCGATCAAGGCCGGCGGCAACCCGGTTCAAGACCTCGACGCAGTGGTGGCGATTCTGATGGCGCATCCCAACATGGCCCCGTTCGTCAGCTTGCGCATGATCCAGCATCTGGTCAGCAGCGCGCCCTCACCGGCCTATGTGCGGCGGGTGGCCACGGTGTTCAACAACAACGGCCAGGGCGTGCGCGGCGACATGAAGGCGCTGATCAAGGCCATTTTGCTCGACCCCGAAGCGCGCCGCGGCGACCGTCCCGGCGAGGGCGCCGATCACGCCGGCAAGCTGCGCGAGCCGTTTCACTGGTACACCGGCCTGCTGCGCGGACTGGGCTGCACTGCGGCGCTCACCTGGCAATCGGGCGAGGTGGCCACGCCGCTGCAAAACCCCTACAACGCCGACAGCGTATTCAGTTTCTACGCCCCCACCGATCGGGCGCCGGGGAGCAACCTGCTGGCGCCCGAGCAGCGCCTGCTCAACGCCTCGGAACTGGCGGGCCGTCTGTCAGGCTACAACCTCGGCTCCGAAACGGCCGCTGCTGCCGCCGGCTGCGACAGCGCCAGCTTCACGCGCGCCCTGGCCGCCTCACCGCACCAATTCATCGACCTGGTGAGCGAGCGCTACTTCCGCGGCGCCATGCCGGTCGCGCTGCGCCAGCATCTGACTGTGCTGGCGCCGGTGGTCGCTCCCACCGCCACCCATCAACAAACCATGCGCCTGCTGCTGTTTGCCCTTGCCAGTCCTTACTATGGAGTGATCCGCTGATGAACCGCCGCCACTTCCTGCGCCTTGCCGGCGCCCTTCCCGCCCTCTCCCTGCTCAATTCGGCCGAAGCCGCGGCGAGCGATTACCGCGCGCTCGTGGTCCTGCACCTCAACGGCGGCAACGATGGCCACAACTGCCTGGTGCCCACGGACGGCGCCTACGATGACTATGCGCGCGCCCGTCCCGGCCTGGCCTTGCCCAAGGCCAGCCTGGTCCCGCTGGCAGGCAGCAGCGCCGGCCACAGTTTCGGCATGCACCCGGCGCTGGCGTCCATGGCCGCGCTTTACGACAGGGGGCGCCTGGCCTGGATCGCTAACACCGGCGCGCTGGTAGCACCGGCCAGCGCGCGCCAGGTCATGGAGCACAGCGTCGCGCTGCCATCGTTCCTGTTGTCGCATAGCGACCAAACCTTGTGGCACCAGGGCTGGCTGGGCGACGCCGACCTGAGCGGCTGGGCCGGGCGCGCGCTCGAACTGCTGCCCGGATCGCTGCGGCACGACTTGAACGCTGTCAGCATGAGCAGCGAGCGCACCCTGGTGCAGGGGCGCAAGTCAGGCGTGGCCTTCCTCAGTGCCGGCACCTCGCGCCACTGGGGCCCGGCTGACCTGGCGCAGCCCGACACCGCCGCCACCCAGACCCTGCACCAGATGGCGCGCTGGCAGTTCGCCAACCACTACGAAGCCGAATATGCAGCCAGCTTCAGGCGCGCACTGAACGAATCGACCGCGTTTACCCAAGTTGCCCTGGGCGCGCCCGCGCCGAGCGGCGCCTTCGCCGACGACCGGCTGGCCCAGTGCCTGCGCAAGCTGGCCACTATGCTGCCGCGCTTCAAGGACATGGGCTACCGGCGCCAGGTGTTCTTGGTTCATTGGGGAAACTTCGACACCCATACCTACCAGCGCGGGGCCAACCCCAACAGCCAGGATGCGCAGCTGCTGGTGGCCGCCAAGGCCTTGGCCGCCTTCGACAGTTCAATCCAGAGTGCCGGCCTGGACCAGAACGTGGTCACCCTTAGCACCTCAGACTTCGGCCGCACCCTCAGCCCGGCCTCGGGCGGCGGCAGTGACCATGCCTGGGGCAACCACTGGTTCGCGCTGGGCGGGCCGGTGGCCGGCGGCCAGGTGCTGGGCACGTTTCCGACCCTGGTGGCAGGCGGCCCTGACGACTGCGACGGCAACCAGGGCGGGCGCTTCGTCCCAACGACCTCAAGCGACCAGGTCGGCGCCAGCGTGATGCAGTGGCTCGGCTTGCCCGACTCCGGGCTGCTGTCGGCATTCCCGCACCTGGCCAACTTCAAGAACAAAACCCTGCCTCACTTACTGCGGAGCTGAGCATGAACATCAAGCAAGATGCTGAACATGCCGATAGCGTCGCTCAGCTCAGTGCTGCCGACGAGCTGGCGATCCAGGCCCTGCTGGGCGGCGACGGCAACCGCTGGAATGCTGACCAGGCGCCTGGCAGCGCGATTGAGCTGAGCTACAGCTTCGTCAGCAGCGCACCGGCCAGCGGCCCCGGGGCCAGCGGCTTCCTGGCCTTCAACGAGGCCCAGCGCGCCGTGGTGCGCGCCATTCTCGACAGTGCTGCCCAAGTAAGCGGCCTGAGTTTTCGCGAAGTGGCCAGCGGCGGCCAGCTGCGCTTTGGCGCCAGCGAACAAAGCGCCACCAAAGGCCTGGCCGCGATGCCGGGCCAGCCCAACGCGGGTCAGGTCTGGATGGACCGCGATTCGATAGCACAGCTGGCACCGGGCAGCGAAGGCTACGCCGCGCTGCTGCACGAGATCGGCCACGCACTGGGACTGCGCCATCCACGCAACGGCGAGGCTGACAACTACCTCGTGCAATGGAGCGCTGACGAGGACCGGACGATACGCAGCGTGATGTCCGACGCAGCCTCGCCCGATGGCCTGTTCCAGTCGGGCTGGGGGGCTTTCGACGTGGCCGCGCTGCGCCAGCTGTACGGCGCCAGGGCGCTCGCCATCGGCGACACGCTGCACCAGCTGGCGGGAATGCGGCTGGGCGCACAAAGCGCGCTGATCGACGACGCCGGCATCGACACGCTCGACGCTTCGGGCGCCGCCACCGGCGTGGCGCTCGACCTGGGCCCCGGCCAGCTGTCCAGTGCCGGGGGCATCGACAACCTGGCCATTGCCCCGGGCAGCTGGATCGAGAATGCAATCGGATCGGCTTACGACGATGTCATCAAAGGCAACAGCCTGGACAATGTTCTGCGCGGGGGCAGCGGCAATGACTGGCTCGATGGCGACGCCGGCATCGACACTGCAGTCTTTGCCGGCGCTCGCAGCGACTACCTGCTCAGCACTGCCATGGGCAAGGTGTTCCTCAGCGCGCGCGACGGCCGCAGCGGTCTCGACACCCTGGTCGGCATCGAGAAAATCAGTTTCGCCGATGGCACCAGCATCACCCTGGGCAGCGCCGCGCTGGGATCCGACGCCGAATTCGAGCTTGACCAGAACGCCAGCGTGAGCGGCACCTTGGGCGCCGGCGCCGGCGCTGCCAAGCACAGTTACCAGCTGGTGGCGGGCCCCGCCCATGGCCAACTGACGCTTGGAGCCGACGGCGCCTTTGTCTACACCCCCGCCCCCGGCTACCACAGCCAGGACCTATTCAGTTTCAGCCTGGCAGGGGCCGCTGGCGCAGGCAATGTGTACCACGCCTACCTGACGGTGCGCCCGATCAGCCCTACCATCAGCGGCAGCGCGGGCTCCGACCGCTTGACCGGCACCGCAGGCAACGACATCATCGACGGCGGCGGCGCCGATGACCACATTGCCGGCAGCGCCGGCAGCGACGCCATCAGCGGTGGCCAGGGCATGGACTGGCTCAGCTATCAGGGCGCGCGCGCCAACTTCGTGCTTGGCGCAGGCGGCAACGGCGTATCCACGCTGGGCAAGGCGGGCGGGGCCAGCGATACGCTGCACGGTATCGAACGCATTGTCTTCAGCGACGCCGTGGTGGCGCTCGATATCGATGGCGCGGCCGGCCAGGCCTACCGCCTGTACCAGGCCGCGTTCGACCGCCAGCCCGACCGCGCCGGCCTGGGCTACTGGGTATTCAATATGGACCGCGGCGCCAGTGTCGACGCGGTGGCGGCGGCGTTCATGCAATCGCAGGAATTTCTCGACCTGTATGGCGCCGCGCCGAGCGCCGCGCAGTTTGTCAGCCGCCTGTACCAGCACGTGCTGCACCGCGCCCCGGAAGCGGCGGGATACGAGTTCTGGGTCGGCGTGATCGCCGCTGGCCACTCGCGCGCGGCGGTGCTGGCGGCGTTTGCCGAAAGCGCCGAGAACCAGGCCCAGGTCATCGGCGCCATCAGCCTGGGGATCGACTACCTGCCTTACGGCTGACGGCGGCGCTGGCGGTTTCGGCGGCGGGCTTGACCCAGGCCAGGTGCGATCCGGTATGATGGGCGCCATAGCGTGACCGCCAAGTGCCCATGACGACCCACACCACCGCCCTGATCGACGCCGACGTTGCCGCCTTCATCCAGCGTGGCATTGCCATCGATATCAGCGCCTGCGGCCACGACCGGCTGGCGGTCAGCGCGCGCGCGCTCGGCTGCCGCGTCTCGGACGACTACCGCACCCTCACCATCCTGGTGGCGGCATCGCGCGCCGCGGGGGTGCTGGCCGGGGTGCGCCAGCGCGGCGCCGTGGCCGTAGCGTTCTCCGAGCCGTCGACCTACCGCACCGTGCAGCTCAAGGGCAGCGACGCGGTGGTGGCCCCAGCCGGCGCGCCCGAACTGGCGCATGTGGCGGCTTACCGCGACAGTTACGCGCGCGCGCTCGGCCTGCTGGGCTACAACCCGGACCTGATTTACGCCCTGCTAGCATGCGCCGATGATGACATCAGCAGCATCGTGTTCACCCCCAACGCCGCCTTTTCGCAAACCCCAGGCCCCAATGCCGGCCAGGCCCTGCTGGTGCATGCATGACGCTCCAGCCTGACGCCATCCGGGCCTGCTTCGAAGGCGTCATTCCCGGCACCATCGCCACCGCCGACCTGGACGCCACGCCCAATATCGCCTACGTCTCGCAGGTGCAGTACATCGACGCTGAACACATCGCCCTGTCCTACCAGTTTTTCAACAAGACGCGCCAGAACCTCTTGGCCACGCGCTACGGCATGGTCATGGTGACCGACCCGCATACTGCCGCGCAGTACCGCATGAAGGTGGAATTCCTGCGCACCGAGCGCGCCGGCCCGCTGTTTGAAAGCATGAAGGCCAAGCTGGCGGGGCTGGCATCGCATGCCGGCATGAGCGACGTGTTCCAGCTGCTCGGCGCCGACGTGTTCAGGGTGCACACCCTCGACAAGGTACCCGGGCCGACACTGGACGCGCCGCCCCAGCGCCGCAATCTGCTCACTGTGTTGCGGCGTGTGTGCGAACAGATCCGCCTCAATGGCGACCTGGAACAGCTGCTGGCGCAGACCCTGGCCTGCCTGGAGCACGAATTCGGCATCGAGCACGCGATGGCGCTGCTGTATGACGAAGCCGGGCAGCGCCTCTACACCCTGGCCAGCCGCGGCTACCCGGTGTCCGGGGTGGGATCGGAAATCGTGCTGGGCGACGGCGTGATTGGCGTGGCCGCGCGCGAGCGCACCCCGATCCGCATCAGCCACACCACGTCCGAATATTCGTATAACCGCGCGATCCGCCACAGCACCATGGACGCCGGCTTCGGGGTGGCGCTCGAAACTGAAATCCCCCTGCCCGGTCTGGCGGAATCGCGCAGCCAGCTGGCGGTGCCGGTGATGGCGGCGCAGCGCCTGATCGGCGTGCTGTTCGTCGAGAGCCGCTTCGACCTGCGCTTTTCCTACGATGACGAAGATGCCCTGGTCACCCTGGCCGGTCAGCTGGGCATGGCGATCCAGATCATGCAGTCGCAGGCCGACCTGGGGGAAGAGGCGCCGCGCGCGGGCACGCAGGCGCAGTCGCTCGACGGCGAAGTGCTCACGATCCGCCATTTCCCCGAGAACGACAGCGTGTTTCTGGGTGACGATTACCTGATTAAAGGGGTGGCGGGATCGATTTTCGCCATGCTGGTGAGCGACAGCATCGAGACCGGGCGGACCGAATTCACCAATCGCGAATTGCGGCTCGACGCCCGCATCCGCTTGCCGGATGTGTCGGACAATCTGGAAGCGCGGCTGCTGCTGCTGAGCCGCCGCCTGACCGAGCGCAGCGCCCCGATCCGCATCGAAAAAACCGGGCGCGGGCGCTTCCGCCTGTGCACCGACCGCCCCCTGCGCTTCCTCGCCAACTGCACCTGAGCGCAACAACATCCGGGCGCTTGTTGCGCGGTGTGACGTGGGGAGGGGTAAGGGTTGCCCCGCCCGGGTCCGGGCAGGACCAGGCGGCGGCAAATTGTTCAGGCGGCCAGCTTGTGTTCGCCGTGCAGGGCGATGGTGAGCTTGCGCCAGTCGGGACCGGACAGCAGCGGCTGCAGGCCGGCCAGCATTTCGTTGTAGTAGGCCGATGGCACATCCTTGAGCACTTCTTCCATCAATGCAAGGCGCTCGCCGGGATTGAGGGCCGGCAGCATCCAGCGCATGCTCACCGATTTTTCTTCCGGCGACATCGAGGCCACGATGGCGGCCTGGATGGTCAGCAGCTCGGCATCACTGTGGGTGGCCCACAGCAAGGTGTTGTTATCGGTCTCTTCGGCGTTCATGTGCACCAGGCTCTCGGCCATGAACAGGGCGATGTAGTGATACAGCTGGCCGATCAGGCCGGCGCGTTCGGCGGGACCGGCATTGTGCACGGCGTCGGCCAGCGCCACGATCTTGCGGCATGCATACCTGTGATGGGCGTGCTCGGCGGCCGTGGCCTTGGCGGTGCCGGGAAAGCGCGCTTCCATCGCCGGATGCACGAAGCTGTCCTCATGGGCCACGTGGTTGGCGCAGAACACCGCCATGGCGCGCACCTGGGTCAGCACCTCCAGCACTTCGCGCCGGTCATCGCTGTCAAGCCGGCCAACCCGCGACAAGGTGTCGCACATGCAAAAACGCAGTGCCTTGTGGATGCGGCGATAGATATCGACCGGGGCGGCCGCTTGCGGAAGGGTTGGCGCTGGAAGCTGGTTCATCTCAAGTCCTGTCATGGGCCCGGCCTCAAATGGTGAGCCGGCTGCCTTGAGATGAACTGTAAAGCTGCTGGCGCCAGCCTCTTCTTAAATCTTCATTGCGCAAACCTTAAAAAAATCTTAAGCCGAAAAATGCGCGGTTTTTAAGGTTTTTTGCACCGTAGAATCCGTTCTCCCTAACGTTCTTATTAACAGGATTACTTCCATGCAAGCAACTACCACCCTTTCTAGCGCCACCCGCTCCAACGCCGGATTCATCTGGATCAAGCTGGCCGTCGTGTATCTGATCATCGGCATCAGCATTGGCATGGCCATGGGCGCCAGCCACAATTTCACGCTGCGCCCAGTGCATGCGCACATCAATCTGCTCGGCTTCGTCACGCTGACCCTGTCGGGCCTGATCTATTCGCTGTTCCCCGCCGCTGGCGAGAGCAAGCTGGCCAAAGTGCACTTCTGGATGATGAACGGGGCCCTGCCCTTCATGATGCTGGGCCTGGCTGGAATGTTGCTGGGATATCAACAGACCCTGCTGGTGATGATCGTGGCGGAGTTTGTCCTGGCCGGCAGCGTGATCGCCTTTGCCGCCAACCTGTTCATCAATCTGAAGTAGGCTTATTTCAGCCAGCCACGGCGGCGGAAGTAGAGGAAAGGCGAGATCATCGACGCGACCATCAGGCCGAGCGCCATGTAGTAGCCGAACGTCCAGTCGAGCTCCGGCAGCACCTTGAAGTTCATGCCGTAGATACTGGCAATTAAGGTCGGCGGCAGGAAGGTCACCGAGGCCACCGAGAAGATCTTGATGATCTTGTTCTGGTTAATGTTGATGAAACCGACGGTGGCATCCATCAGGAAGTTGATTTTATCGAACAGGAAGGAAGTGTGGCCATCCAGCGACTCGATGTCGCGCAGGATCTGGCGCGCTTCCTCGAACTGTTCGGCATTGAGCAGCCGGCCGCGCATCAGGAAGCTGACTGCGCGCCGGGTGTCCATCATGTTGCGCCGGATGCGCCCGTTCAAGTCTTCCTCACGCGCGATGGCGTTCAGCGCGGCGGCCGCATCCTGGTCGGTAAATTCTTTCTGCAGCACGCGCCGGCTGACTTCTTCCAGGTCCTGGTAGATGCCTTCGAGCGCATCGGCCGAATACTCGGCATCGGTGGCGTACAGGTCGAGCAGCACGTCCATATAGTCGGCGATCGAGCCGGGCCGCGAGCGCGCGCGCATGCGCACCAGGCGAAACACCGGCAGGTCGTCGGTGTGCACCGAGAACAGCATCTTGCGCGCCAGGATGAACGCTACCGTGATCACGCGCGAGGGGCCGTCGTCTTCTTCGAGCAAAAAATCGGTGCGCAGGTGCAGGTCGCCGTTTTCGGCTTCGTAATAGCGGGCCGAGGCCTCGATGTCCTTGACTTCGTCTTCGCCCGGCAAAATGACGCCATAAATGGCTTTGACCCAGGCGCGCTCGTCGTCGTTCGGGTCGGTCAGGTCGACCCAGACCGGGGCTACACTCTCGAGATCCTCGCGGCTGTCGATGGGTACCTGGTTCAGTCGGCCATTTTGCAAGACAAAAACGTTGATCATGTACTTCTCTCGGCCGGAATTAAAACAGCGCAAGTGTAACCGTTAGCCCTTGCCAGAGCCACCCCGAAGCGTAAATTTAGGCGCTGTCACCGGCAAGTGTGGAATCTCTTCGTAAAGCTGAGGTCT
>JAZKGU010000112.1:4129-4464 GCA_040385745.1 Pseudomonadota bacterium | reverse complement strand
CTGTTAAAATTGAAATCCGGGATGGCGCAGGGCAGGCCGCTTGGCATGCTGCTCAAGGAGTACCGCATCTGGGGTCCCAAGGAGCGCCTGATGGACCCGGCCTTGCGCCGTGTCAGCCTGGCCACGCTGGAGCAGGCCATGCAGGACGCCGCGCAGGTCGACAAGATGATCAAGGGCCTGCGCGCGAAGGCGTTTGCGGGCGACGCGTGGGATGCGATGCTGCAGCTGGCGCTGAAGGTGGCGCGCGGTTAAGTTTCCCCGTTGAGTTGCACAGAATTTTTAACGTCTCCCTCGCGAAGGCGAGGGCCCATAGCACCTGTGACCCGAGGTGCTAT
>JAZKGU010000112.1:0-4119 GCA_040385745.1 Pseudomonadota bacterium | reverse complement strand
CTATGGGCCCTCGCCTGCGCGAGGGAGACGGTTCTTAGGGTACGGGTCGTCGGAAAAAATCAGGACAATGAATATTACTGAATACATGCAATCCGTCGGCCAGCGAGCGCGGGCCGCTTCGCGCGGCATGGCCCGCGCCGACAGCGCCACGCGCAATCGCGCGCTGCTGCTCATCGCCGACGCCGTTCAGCGCAAGGCAGCATCGCTCAAGGCCGCCAACGAGCTTGATCTCGACGCCGCGCGCGCTGCCGGCCTGGCTCCAGCCATGCTCGACCGCCTGCAATTGTCCGATGCTGCCATCGTCACGATGGTCGAAGGCTTGCGCCAGATCGTCGCGCTGGCCGATCCGATCGGTGAAATCTCGAACATGAAATTTCGCCCCAGCGGCATCCAGGTCGGCCAGATGCGCGTGCCGCTTGGCGTGATCGGCATCATCTACGAGGCCCGTCCCAACGTCACCGTGGACGCTGCAGGCCTGTGCATCAAGAGCGGCAACGCTACCATCCTGCGCGGCGGCTCTGAGGCGATCAACTGCAACCGCGCGCTGGCTAAAATCGTGGCCGAGGGCCTGGCCGGCGCCGGCCTGCCGGCCGACGGCGTGCAAATTGTCGACACCACCGACCGCGCCGCCGTGGGCGCATTGATCACCATGCCGCAGTACGTGGACGTGATCGTGCCGCGCGGCGGCAAGGGCCTGATCGAACGCCTGATGCGCGAGGCGACGGTCCCCATGATCAAGCACCTCGACGGCATCTGCCACGTCTACATCGACGCCAAGGCAGACCTGGCCAAGGCGCTGCCGATCGCCTTCAACGCCAAGTGCCACCGCTATGGCACCTGCAACACCATGGAAACGCTGCTGGTCGCGCGTGCGATCGCCCCCGCCGTTCTGCCGCAACTGGCCGAGTTGTATGCGACCAAACAGGTGGAGCTGCGCGCCGACCCCGAGGCGCTGGCGCTGCTGGCTGGCTATCCGCACCTGGTCGCCGCGACCGAAGAAGACTGGAGCACCGAATATCTGGCACCTATCCTGGCCGTGAAGGTGGTGGCCGGCATGGACGAAGCGATCGAGCATATCAATACCTGGTCCTCCAAACACACCGACGCCATCATCACCGAAGACTACAGCGATGCCCTGCGCTTCCTGCGCGAAGTCGATTCGGCCTCGGTGATGGTCAATGCCTCGACCCGCTTTGCCGACGGCTTCGAGTACGGCCTGGGCGCGGAAATCGGCATCTCCAACGACAAGCTGCATGCGCGCGGCCCGGTCGGACTGGAAGGTCTGACCTCGCTCAAGTACGTGGTGTTCGGCCACGGCGAAATTCGCACTTAAACCCAAGGGATTGCCTTCATGCTCTGGATCAAAGCGTTTCATATCATCTTCGTCATGTCGTGGTTTGCCGGCCTGTTCTACCTGCCGCGCATCTTCGTGAACCTGGCCATGGAGACCAATCCGGCAGCCACCGAGCGCCTGCTGCTCATGGCGCGCAAGCTGTACCGTTTTTCGATGTGGCTGTCGGTGCCCGCCGTGCTGCTGGGCGTGTGGCTGTGGCTGGAATACTTCCGCGCGGCCGGCGGCTGGCTGCATGCCAAAATGGCGCTGGTGGTGCTGGCAATCGGCTACCATCATGCATGTGGCTCGCTGCTCAAGAAATTCGAGAACAGGGCCAACAAGCGCTCGCACGTCTGGTTCCGCTACTTCAACGAAGTGCCGGTCTTCCTGCTGCTGGCGATCGTGATCCTGGTTGTGGTCAAACCTTTCTGATCGGGCAGGCATGGGCAAGTCGATCACGTATTTCATGACACCGCAGTCGCCCTGGACTTATCTGGGGCACGCGCGTCTGGTCGCGCTGGCGCAGGAAAAAAGCACCCAGATCGACATCAAGCCGTTCGACCTGGGCCGCGTGTTCAGCGTCTCGGGCGGGCTGCCGCTGGCCAAGCGGGCGCCGCAGCGCCAGGCCCACCGGCTGGTCGAAATGGCGCGCTGGGCCAAGTTCTTGAACATTCCCATGAACGTGCAGCCGAAGTTCTTTCCGGTCTCGCCCGACGCCGCCTCGCGCCTGATTATTGCAGCGCGCACAGGCCTGGGCGAGGGCGCCTCACTCGATCTGGCGGGCGCCATCATGCGCGCCCTGTGGGCCGAGGAAAAGAATATCGCCGACGAGGACACGCTGGCGCAGATTGCCGACCTGCTCGGCCACGACGGGCGCATGCTGCTCAAGTCGGCGGCCACCCAGGGCGTGCAGGACCAGCTCGAGCGCAATACAGACGAGGCGATTGCCGCCAATGTATTCGGCGCGCCATGGTATGTGGTCGAGGGCGAAGGATTTTGGGGCCAGGACCGGCTCGATTTTGTGGAACGGGCTCTGGCCTGAAAAAACGCAGTACCGCGATCACCGCCGGTGGTGACGCGTGGATGAATTAACGGATAAAGGGTACACCATGGCTTCATTTTTTTGCCCATGCCCGCGTGGCATGGAAGCGGCGCTTGCCGAAGAGCTGGGCGAGATAGCCCTTACCAGTACCAGCATGAAAGTGCACAACCAGGTTCCCGGCGGCGTGCACTGCTCGGGCGAACTGGCGGACTCGTACCGCATCAACTTGCACTCGCGCATCGCCTCGCGTGTGCTGATGCGCATGGCCCATAAAAGCTACACCAACGAGAACGATATTTACGACCTGACCCTGGCCCAGCCATGGGAAGACTGGTTCGATGTCGACCATACCATCCGGGTCGATGTCACCGCCGTCAAGTCGCCGCTGCGCAGTCTCGAATTCACCACGCTCAAGATCAAGGACGCGATCTGCGACCGCTTCCGCGACCAGTTCAACAAGCGTCCCTCGGTCGACACGCGCGAGCCTGACATGCGCATCGTCGGCTTTCTCGACGCACGCAATTTCACCATCTACCTCGACACCTCGGGCGAAGCGCTGTTCAAGCGCGGCTGGCGCGAGGAAACCGGCGACGCGCCGCTGCGCGAAAACCTGGCCGCCGGCATGCTGCGCGTGGCAGGCTGGAAGCCGGGCATTCCCCTGTTCGATCCAATGTGCGGTTCGGGCACCATCCTGATCGAAGCCGCGCAGATGGTGCAGGGCATTCCTTCGGGCGCGCGCCGCAGGTTCGCTTTCGAAAAATTCAACGGCTTTCAGGCCGGGCCTTGGCAGGAAATGAAAAACGCCATCAAGCCGCTGCCGCTGCCGACTGAACCTAGCATTTTTGGCAGCGACATCTCGGGCGACATGGTGGCCATGACGCGTCACAACCTGAAAATTGCCGGCATCATGTTCGAGGTGCCGCTCAAGCAGATCGAGGCGCAGGAAGTCAAGCCGCCCACCGAGCAGCCGGGCATCCTGCTGACCAACCCACCGTATGGCGAACGGATCGGCGTGCGCGGCGACAGCAGCATGCCGGCCGACGAAATGTCGGTCTCGTTCTACTCGGCCCTGGGCACCACGCTCAAGCAGCGCTTCGCCGGCTGGACCGTGTTCCTGTTTACCGCCGACCTGTCGCTGCCCAAGCTGCTGCGCCTGAAGGAAGCGCGCAAGACCCCGTTCTTCAACGGCGCGCTCGAATGCCGCCTGTTCCGCTTCGATATGGTGGCCGGCTACAACCGGCGCGAAGAAGCCAAACCGAAACAGGACTGAGATGTTCCCGACACCGCCCCCCAGCCTGCCTCCCGATCCGGTCACCCCGGTTCCGCTGCCGCAGGTTAAGCGCCGGGCGGTGCCTCGCGATGCCGTCCTGGCCACACTGCTGGCTGCGCTGTCGATGCTGGGACCGTTCTCCATCGACGCTTACCTGCCGGCCTTCCCCTTCATTCAGCGCGACCTGGGCGCCGCCGCGCTGGAAGTACAGCAGACCCTGACTGCCTTCATGCTGGCCTTTGCCGGCATGGTGCTGTGGCATGGCGCGCTGGCCGACGCTTTCGGGCGGCGCAACGTGGTGCTGTGCGCGCTGGTCGTGTTTGCGATCGGCACCTTCGGCTGCGCCGCGTCGCACTCGGTGCACTATCTGTGGGTGTTTCGCATCATGCAGGGTGTCTCGGCCGGGGCCGGCGTGGTGATCGGGCGCGCCATCATCCGCGACCTGTATTCCGACGCCGAGGCGGCGCGCCTGCT
>JAZKGU010000111.1:5660-19951 GCA_040385745.1 Pseudomonadota bacterium | reverse complement strand
CGAAGGCTGGGCCGTGTACTGGGAAATGCTGCTGTACGAGCGCAAGTTCGCCGTCACGCCGGAGGACCGGATCGGCATGATGTTCTGGCGTAATCACCGCGCCGCGCGCATCCTGTTCTCGCTAGGCTTTCACATGGGTAAGCTCACGCCGGAGCAGGCAGTCGAGATGCTCGTCAAGCGGGTGGGACATGAACCTGACAACGCGCGTGCCGAAGTGCGGCGCTCGTTCAACGGTGATTATCCGCCCCTGTACCAGGCCGGCTACATGATCGGGGCCTTGCAATTACGCGCGCTGAACACCGAACTGGTCGGCAGCGGCAAGATGAGCCTGCTGGAATTTCACGACACCATCCTGCAAGGCGGCGTGATGCCGGGCGAACTGATCCGGGCACGTCTCAAGGGCGAGAAAATCAGCCGCGATTTCAAGCCGGGCTGGAAGTTCTACCAATAGCGGATGTGCGCTGACCGGGCGCGACGCAGATAAAAAAGCCGCCTCCCTTGCGGGGGCGGCTTTAACGGCGTCAGCCATCGGCTCGTGCGCAACGCGCTACACAGCCCGGCTCGCCTCACCGGCCGGCATCGTTAGCAACTTGGCGGCTCGGAAACACGGATGAATCATACGCCTCGGTTTGCAGCCCAGCCGGTAAAAGTTCCAATCGAAGCGCAGCTTGTCATTACGATAGGGCTATCGGCTTCAGCCGCCAGCGCAAATCTTGTATCCTATGCCCGCCACTCCACACATCTGATGGATCAATCCATGAAAAAAAGCCTTTCCACGACGGCGCTGTGCGCCGCCCTCGCGCTGTGCTTCGTGCCTGCCCTCCCTGCTGCGGCGCAGCCGGCCGGCAAAGTGTCGGGCGCTGTATCCGACCAGGCCCGCAAACAGCTCGATGCTATCGCCAGCCAGTACTGGGACGCGCTTGCGCGCTTTGAACCGATAGGCGCCAGCGAGCGCGGTGACAACCGTTTCGACGACCAGATCGGGAATAGCATCGCGCCAGCGGCGCGCGCCGCCCACTTTGCACGCCTGCGCGCTTTCCACAAGCGCCTGGCGGCGATTGACCGCTTCGAGCTCGATGCCAAGGCGCAGATCAATTACGACATCCTCGACTATGAACTCCGGACGGCGCTGACCTACGAAAAGATCCCGGAATACCTGCTGCCGATTAATCAGATGGACAGCATGCCGGTCACGCTAGCCAACTACGCCGGCGGCGAGGCAGCGCAGCGCCTGACCACGGTGAAGGAATACAAGGCCTACCTCAATCGCCTGAACCAGCTGCCAGGCTGGATCGACCAGGCCATCGCCAATATGCGCGAGGGGATGAAGCGCGGGATTGTGCTGCCAAAGGCCGCGGTGGTATCGGCGCTGCCGCAGTTCCAAAAGCTGGTGAGCAAGACCACCGAAGCAAACATCTATTACACACCGATCAAGAAGCTGCCTGCGGCTTTTTCAGCGACGGACAAGCAGCAGCTCAGCGCAGCCTACCGCAAGACCATCGAAGGCAAGCTCGCGCCGGCCCTGGCGCGCCTGGCGAATTTTCTGGAAAAAGACTACTTGCCGGCGGCGCGCACCAGCAGCGGCTGGAAAGACCTGCCGGGCGGGCCGGAGTGGTATCAGCTCAACGTGGCCGCACAGACCACCACTGCGCTCAAGCCCGAGGAGATCCATGCTATCGGCCTGAAGGAAGTGGCGCGTATTCAGGGCGAATATGCCAAAGTGGGTCCGAAGATGGGTTACACCGGGCCGGCGGCCGGATTGCCAGGCTGGGTCACGGCGCAGGAGAAGTACCGTCCGTTCAAGACCGACCAGGAAGTCATCGACGTCTACCGCAAACTCGACGCCACCTTGCGCACCAAGCTGCCGGCGCTGTTTACGCTCATGCCCAAGGCGCCGCTGGATTTGCGCCTGGAGCCTGAACTGAGCCGCGCGACCGCCTCGGATCACTACACAGCCCCGGCCTCGGATGGTTCGCGTCCGGGCGTGTTCTGGTCAGTGGTGAACGATCCCAAGCAGTACGGCAGCACCGGCATGGTGACCCTGTTCCTGCATGAAGGTCAGCCCGGACACCACTTCCATATCGCGCTGCTGCAGGAGATGAGCCTGCCGAACTTCCGCAAATTTGGCGGCAATAACGCCTACACCGAAGGCTGGGCGCTGTACGCGGAAACGCTGGGCAAGGAGATGGGCCTGTTTGACAAGCCGGAAGACTATTTTGGCCACCTGAACGACGAGATGCTGCGTGCCGCCAG
Source organism: Pseudomonadota bacterium (assembly GCA_040385745.1). Lineage (GTDB taxonomy): Bacteria > Pseudomonadota > Gammaproteobacteria > Burkholderiales > Burkholderiaceae_D > Telluria_A. The sequence continues at coordinate 17,698 of JAZKGU010000111.1, read as the reverse complement.
GCTGGTTGTCGATACCGGGATTCACGCCAAGGGCTGGTCGCGCGAGCAGGCGATTCAGTATTACAAGGACACGCTCGGCTATCCCGAGGCGACGGCGCGCAGTGAGATCGAGCGCTACATGGTGTGGCCGGGGCAGGCGCTGGGGTACAAGATCGGTGCGTTGAAAATCGCGGAGTTAAGGCAGCGCGCACAGAGCGCCCTGGGCACAAAATTCAGCCTGCCGAAGTTCCATGAGATCGTGCTTGAGGATGGGACGATGCCGCTGTCGCTGCTGGAGGCGAAGGTGGACAAGTGGATTGCGAAGTCCAGGTAAGGCCAGCCTGGACGTACGCCCAGTTTTCGTCTTCCCCGCGAAGGCGGGGATCCATAGCACCTGCGCGTAGTTATCGACTCGCCGAAGTTCGCTGGCTTTAATGATGTGCTATGGATCCCCGCCTACGCGGGGAAGACGGCGCGTTTCGGGGCCAATCACAGCACCGACAACACCGGATACCGGCGCCACTCAGGTTCCGCGTAACGCTGGCAGTTCGTGAAAATGAAATCGAGCACCGCGCTCTGGTTGGACAGCAGTTCCGGATGCGCCGCCTTCCACGCTTCAAACTTTTCTTTCAATCCAGGCTCAGAACGCAGCAATTCCATTGCGTGATCTTCAAACACGTAATCGGAATACGCTTCCTTCTTTTCGAGCACGCTATTGAAAAAGCCCCAGCGGAAAAAGCTGTCATGCCCTTGCGGCTCCAGGGTCTCGATCGCGTAGCGCGCCTGGTCCTGATCCAGCGGGATCCACCAGTCGCCGGCGCGCAGCGTCACCATCGCCGTGCGTTTCTCAAGCTGTACGTCGTCGAGGAACATCTGTCCTTCGTAGGCATTGGCGCGCGAGCTTACCGATTTGATATGGTAATACTGCACCTCCAGCTGGCGATCCGACTCGATACGCTCCATCGTCACGCCATTCCACTGCAAGCGCTCCACCGCCTGGCGCCAAGCCTGCGGTAGCACATAAGCGCGCGGCACGCTCACGGTGATATCGGCCGGGAAGCTGTTGAAGTAAGGGATGTCGCGTTCGAAGGGCGCGCTGCGGTCATACGACAGTCGCGTGTAATTGCCCAGCGCACTGGCCGAATAGCGCGCCTCGTAACCGCGAAAACGGAAACTGGACCGGTGCCCTTCATCCATCGCCCAGTGAATCGGCCACTCGCGCCGCGACTTGCCTTCGTCACGTGCGGCGCGCCGCAGCTGCATGATCGTGGCCGCATGCGCGACCGTGAAATCGAGCGCGCATTCCACCAGCTGGCGCATCGACTCGTAGCGATCGGCGAACGGCTTGAGCATATGCGTTTCGGGCATGAAGCCGATGGTGTGATGCAGCGCTGCGAAGCCGGTCGAAAAGCGCGGGGTCTCCAGGAATTCGGCAATGCCGTGGTCAGGGCAATCGCGCACAGGATTCACGTATGGGCAGGTGGGCCAGCCGCGCCGCTCCATATCGCTGAACATATGCGGCAGCATGGTATCGGTCAGGAAGGCCCCCAGCGCGCCACCGAGCTTGTCGGCCTGGGTGTGAATCAGCGTCATGGTATAGCTGTAGTCGGCGCCATTGGAGGTGTGGGTGTCGACCATCACATCCGGATCCCATGCAGTGAAAAGCTTGTTGAATACCTGCGCAGTCAGGCTGTCGCACTTGATGAAGTCGCGGTTCAGGTCGAGGTGACGGGCGTTGCCGCGAAAGCCAAACTGCTCGGGACCGTCCTGGTTCACGCGCGAGGTGTTGTTGCGGTTGATGCTGCCGTCGACGTTGTAGAGCGGGACGAACAGGAACACCGTTTTGCCCAGCGCCGCCAGGCGCGCCGGCTCGAGGCAGAAGTCGCGCACCAGCGCCATGCAGGCGTCGATGCCTTCCGGCTCGCCCGGATGGATGCCGTTGTTGTTGAAGAAAACCGGCCGGCTGTCGGCCTTGATGCGGGCGCGATCGAAAACGCCGTCGGCGCTGATCACACCGGCATGGATGGGCAGGCCGGCGTCGGACTGGCCCACTACTTCAAATTTCAGGATCGACGGGAAGCGCCCGGCCAGGTCCTCGTACCAGGCGATGCATTCTGCCCAGGTCGTGGTTTGATTGCCGTTGCCTTGCTCGTAGGGGGTTTTCAGTTCGTTCAACATGATGGGTGATTTCGGTTGATGTTCTTATTCAGCCATTGCGATGGGTAGTGCAATGGCGATGACGGTGCCCTTGTCGGGCTCGGAATTGAAGTCGATACGCCCGCCCAGCGCGTAGACGCGCTCGCGCATGCCGATGATGCCGATGCCCGACGACGCGGTGCCGGTGCTAAAGCCGGCGCCGTCGTCATCGATCTCGATATGCAGCATGTCCTCGTCCTCGGCCAGCATCAGCGACACCTGGGCATGGGTAGCGCCGGCGTGCTTGAGGACGTTGGACAGGGCCTCCTGGATGATGCGGTAGGCGGAAATGGCCAGCTCATTGCCCAGGCCCGTGAAGTCGCCTTCGGAATGGAAAACGAAGCGGCATTCGGGGTGGGTGGCATCGTAGTGGCGGATCATTTCCTCCACGGCGCCGTGCAGGCCCAGCATGTCGAGCACCTCGGGACGCAGGCGCCGCACCAGGCGCCGTCCGCTGGCGTACAGGTCGAGCGTGAGCTTGGTGATGGCTTGCGATTTCTGCTTGATTTCTTCGATCGTCGGGCTGGGCTCAACCTTGCTCGCCAGGTGCAAAATACTCTGCGACTCGAGGCGCGCCGCAATCAGCGAGGCATTGAGCTCGTCGTGGATCTCGATGGCGATACTCTTTCGCTCATCTTCGACGATGGAGTTCACTTTTTGAATCAGCTTGCGCTTGTCGGCATCGGCGCGCAGCGCTTCGTTGCGCGATTCAACCAGATCCTTGGTGCGCTCGGCCACCTTGTTTTCCAGTTCCTCGCGCGACTGCCCCAGCGCCACCGACATCTCGGTAATCGACTCCTGCAGTTCGCCCACCTCGCCCCCGGTGGTGACGGCCAGCGAGACGCGGTAGTTACCGCCGCGGATCACACGCAGCGCACCAATCGACGCATTGAGAGGGCTGGTCAGGCTGCGCGCCAGGAAGTAGGCAAGGCCGCCCGATACCGCCAGCGCCAGCGCGGCCATGGCAAGTTCGATCTGGAAGCGGCGCGCCTGCTTGTCGAGCATGTTCGTGGGCGACATGGTCACCCGCACATAGCCCACCAGTTCAGTCGGAAAAGTGGGCGGCTTGGTGTCGCTCGAGCCCGACACATGGGGGCCGCCATTATCGGTAAACAGGTTGATCCAGGTGACCTGTTTCATGATCGGCGCTTCGTAATAGCGGTTCTCGGCGTCGCCGGAAGCTTGCGATGCCACGCTGATGGCCACCTTCTGGTTGGCGTCGACCACATCGATGCGGTAGATGCTCTTGTCCGACTGGACCAGGCCGTTGATGGTCAGGCGCAGGTCGGCCAGATTGCCCGAGATGACGTTGTATTCGCTCGTTTCGGCCAGCGCCTTGGCCAGGATGCGGCCACGCTCGGCCAGCTCTTCGGCCACCTGGGCACGGTGCGAATACCAGGAATAGCCCACGAACGAGGTGAACAGAAACACCACCGGCAGCATGGTGATGAAGGCCATGCGGGTGCCGATGCTCCAGCTTTGCCAGAACCTGCGTTTCATGGTGTCTTCGTCCCTGGCTGGCGTCCGAATTTGCGGACCGAATCATCGACCGGCACCTGCAGCGAGCGCGCCACGCCCTCGTTGACGATGGTGCTGAAATAACGCGGAAACTGCGGCGGCGCCAGTTCGCCCGTGAGCACGAAGTCGGCCGCCACGTCGGCCACATGGGCGTTGATGTGCTGGATGTCCGAGTAGGTGGACGCGAGCGCGCCGGCCTTGACCATATCGGCCGAAAAGCCGATCACCCCCTGATTATGGCGATAGGTCGAGAGCAGGATGTTGCGGAAGTTTTCTGTGTTGTAGACGGTGCGGTCGGGCATGGCCAGCAGCACCTGCGAGCGCCCTACCCGATTGAGCACATTGTTGATGTCGTCGCCTTCTGTGTACTCCGATACTTCCACCGTGCCCGGACCGGTGAGTACGGGCCGCAGAAAGCCGGTCTCGCCACTGACGATTGCTGCAACCTTGACCGGGCGCTTGTAGAGCAGCGAGACGAGGCGTAGCTGGTCGGCCGGCGCCGGTTCGGCGTAGATCGCGGTCATGGACAGCACGCGCGAGGGCGCCAGGGTGCTGGTAATGGACCGCCACACCTGGCTCGAGGTGTAGGCGGCGATGATGACGCAGTCGCACTTGCGCGCAGCCAGCGAGCGCAGGGCCACAGGACCGATCGCGACGTAGACCATGCGGCGCGTCTGCGCCAGCTCGGTGCGAAAGCCGCCAAAGATCGGCACCAGACGCTTGGTCAAGTCTTCAGCGATACGGCGCGTCAGGCCGGTCTCGTCGGCCGTGACGATCTGAAAGCGAAAGCCGGCGCTGTCGGCGGCGGCATGCGCCTGCGACGCCAGGGCCAGGGTCATTGCGATTGCCAGCATACTGCTGCGCACAAAGCGGCGCGCGACGCTCACTAGGGCTCGATCAGGCCGTGTTTGACGGCCAGTTTGGTGATATAGGCCTGGCGATGCACACCGAGCTTCTCCTTGACCGACTGGCTGATGTTGCTGATGGTCTTGGTCGACAGATTCAGCTTCTCGGCGATTTCGGCATTGGTCAGGCCTTCGGCCATGAGCTTGAAAATCTCGAGCCCGCGCTGGTCGAGCTGGGACTGTGGCGAGGCGTCGCCGCGCACGGACAGGTTGGCCAGGCGCTCGGCAATCTGCGGCAGGAAGTACAGCTTGCCTTCGGCAGCGTGGCGCACCGCCGTGGCCAGGTCGGCCGGGTCGCAATCCTTGGTCACGAAAGCGCGCGCGCCCAGGCGATAGGTTTCCTTGATGAGGCTGTCCTGGTCGAACTGGCTCAGAAAGACGATTTTTGCCGCGGGAAATTTCTTGAGGATGTCTTCAGCCGCGTCCAGGCCGGTCAGTTCAGTGCCGAAGCGAATGTCCAGCACCAGCACATCAGGTTTCAGTTCGGCATACATGGCGGCAGCTTCATCGGGTGTCTTCGCCTGTCCGACCACGTCCATGCCAACACCGGCCAGCGACATGGCAAAGCCGGTCATCACGATGGGATGATCGTCCGCCAGCAGCACTCGAATCGAATTTTGCTCAGTCACTTTTTGCTTCTCCATAGGGAACGGCTGTGCTCGCTTACATCTACTTACCAATCGATGGCATCAATGTGTGCGGACGAACGGAAAGCCCGTGACGCCAATGAGATTATTTCACACATCGGGGCGCGAAGCGAGCGCCCCAACACTCCGGGCGTCGCGCCCCTCCGGCACTTTGAAACAATCTACTAGCAATATAATTGCTAGAAAAGTGCTTGTTAATTGCTAGCTTCTAGCATATATTGAATCCAACGCTTAGCAATAAGCGCTTCAAGCTCACCCGCAAAGTGCCAAGAAGCAATAATTAAAGGAGATCGCCATGCATTTCTCAAATACTGCTCAAGATCAAAGTAGCAAATTCACCAAGATTGCCATCGTTACAGCGATTCACGTCGCCTTGGGTGCAGCCATTCTCGGCATGAAAGTAGAGATTTCGCCGGAGCCCGCCAACGACCCCATCATGGTCGAGTTCACGCCGGAAAAACTGATGGAGCCGCCACCACCACCGCCCGAGCCGCCTAAGCAGCCCCAACAAAAGGTAACCCAGCCCATGTTGATCGCGCCGCCGGTGGAGGTCAAGGTCGAGCAGGTACCGCTTGAAAATACCGTGGTTGCGCAAGTGACGAACGAGCCGCAGCCTGAAGCCATACCCGGACCGACCACGCCTGAGATCGTGGCGCCGCCTGCCCAGAACACGGGCAAGATTTATGAAGCGGCCCTGGCCGATGCCAATGCCTGCGCCAAGCCAGATTATCCCGCCAAGGCAGCGCGCAACGGCGAAACCGGTACCGTAGCGCTGGCCTTGCTGATCGGCACTGACGGCCGGGTGAGCGACTCCAAGGTGCAGAAGTCGAGCGGTTCGCGCGAGCTGGACCGTGCAGCGCTGGCCGCACTGAGTTTGTGCAAGTTCAAGCCGGCGATGAACAACGGCTCGCCTGAGGCTGCATGGGGCCGTATTGCCTACGTCTGGACGCTGGACAGTTGATCGCTTGAGGGAACACTCCGCGCCCCATCCGGCTGACACCGGGCGGGGCGTTTTTCATGTGCGGTACTATGTACGATCCTTATTCACCGGTTCGTTCAGCATGCAGCGTCTTTTCCTAATGCTCGGCACGATGCTGCTCTCCGGCGCTGCAGCCGCCGCGCCGCTCCAGGTAGTCACGCCCAGTCTGCATCCCGGTTCCGCCGGCCATGCCGCCTATTTCCCCAGGCTATTGCGACTGGCCCTGGAAAAGACCGAAGCTGCCGAAGGCCCCTTCGTCATCTCGAGCATCGAACAGCCGCTGACCAGCCCGCGTCAGGTGGCCGAAATCAAAAAGAACGGCATTATCAATCTGATGTGGGACGGCAGCGACAAAAGCCGAGAAGCCGAACTGTGGCCGGTGCGCATTTCCCTGCTGCGCCATTTGAACGACTACCGGGTGTTTCTGATCCGGGAAGAAGATGCCGATCGGTTCCGTCAAGTCAAAACGCTGGCGCAACTGCGCAAGCTGAAAGCAGGCGCCGGAGTGAACTGGCCCTCCACGGCTGTCCTCAAGCATAACGAGATACCAGTGGTGACCTCCATTGCCTACGCCTATCTGTTTCCGATGCTGCGTGCGCGTCGCTTCGACTACATGCCGCGCGGCGTCTACGAGGTCTGGCATGAACAGCAGGTCAACCGGAGTGAGAAACTGGCCATCGAGGAAACCATCTTCCTGCATTACCCAGTGCCCTTCTACTTTTTCGTCAGCCGTGAAAACAAAGCCTTGGGACAGCGCATTGAACGTGGCCTGAGTATCGCGCTCAAGGACGGCAGTTTCGACAAGCTGTTCTACAGCATCCCCGCTTTCCAGCGCAGCGAAGCTGAAATCACGGCCAACAAGCGCCGTATTTTCAGACTCAAATCGCTGTGAACGATGCCTGCCTATTGGCATACAATGTCCAGCGCGCATTATCAATGCCCGGTATTTATTCCTCCCACACGTATTAGGAACCCATGCAAAAGATGCTTTCCTCCTTTGTGACCACGGCGCTGGCGACCAGCCTGGCCCTGGCTTATCCCGTACATGCTGCACCTGCGGCCGCCGCTCCGATTGTCAAGGAAGCGCCACTGCGCGCCCACCTGGCATTCCTGTCGAGCGACCTGCTGGAAGGACGCGGCACCGGCCAGCGCGGCGGCGACCTGACCGTGGCCTATCTCGAATCGCAGGCCATCGCCGTAGGCTTAAAGCCTGGCAACGGCGACAGCTATCGCCAGGCGGTCAAGATTGCCGGCGTAAAGGCGGCACCGGAGGCCAGCACCGTCGCCATCGAAACCGCAGGCAAGAAGCACGCGTTCGCATTCGGCAAGGACTGGGTGTGGGGGCCGGGCGACGCCAAGCCCGCACGTGCGATGGATGCCGAGATGGTGTTCGTTGGCTACGGCATCTCCGCTCCCGAAGCTGGCTGGGACGATTACAAGGGGTTTGATGCCAAAGGCAAGATCCTGGTCATGATGGTCAATGATCCGCTGCCGACCGAGGCTGAGCCGAACCGTTTTAACGGCAAGGGCCTGACCTACTACGGGCGCTGGACCTACAAGCTGGAAGAAGCTGCACGCCAGGGTGCTGCCGGCGTCCTGCTGATCCACACCGATGCTTCCGCCACCTATGGCTGGAGCGTGGTCCAGAACAGCTGGGTCAACGAACAGTTCCAATTGGCTGAAGGTACGCTGGGCGCCGGCCTGCAAGGCTGGATGACCGACGCCACCGCGCGCGCCGTGTTCCAGGCTGCCGGCCACGATCTTGACAAGCTGCGCGCCGCCGCCGAAGACAAGAGTTTCAAGCCGGTCATGCTGGGCGCCAAGGTCAAGGGCGAAATCAAGTCGACCATCCGCACCATCGAGCAATTCAATGTCGCAGGCATCGTCCCCGGCACCGACCCCAAGCTCAAAGATGAAGTGGTGATCTACACTGGGCATTGGGACCATCTGGGCAAGCAGGGCGAAGGCAAGGATACGATTTACAACGGCGCCGTCGACAACGCGTCGGGCATTGCCGGTCTGCTCGCCATGGCCCAGGAAGCCGTGCGCGCGCCCACCAAGCGCAGCCAGATGTTCCTGTTTGTAGCCGCTGAAGAACAGGGCTTGCTGGGCAGTGCTGCCTATGCCTCAAGCCCGCTGTGGCCGCTCGCCAAGACGGCCGCCAATTTGAATCTCGACAGCCTGAACTGGGTGGGCGCCACCGGCGACATCAACACCCAGGGTAGCGAGCGCACCGGGCTGGGTGTCATGGCCGAAAAGACTGCGAAAGCCATGGGCATGAAGGTGAGCCCGGTAGCGCCGGATTTGGGCGGCAGCTTCTTCCGTAGCGACCACTTCAGCTTCGCCAAGGCGGGCGTGCCGGCCTTCTCCATCAAGGGTGGCAAGACCTACCTGAAGGACCAGGCCGGGGCTGACGCCAAGGGCGCCACTTACCGTGCCAAGTATCACCAGGTCGGCGACGAATACGATCCGAGCTGGGATTTGGCCGGTATGGTGCAGCAGGCGCAGTTCACCCTCAACCTGGGCCGCATGATCGGCAACGCGCCCACGATGCCGGAATGGCAGGCCGGCGATCCGTTCGGCAAAGCGCGCGCAGGTAAATAATTAGCGCTGACGGCCCCGCGGTCCTGCGCAAGCAGGCCGCGGGGGCATTGTCTACTTTGGACACTGTCGCCAGATCGACTCGTTTCCATTTCTGAACGGGTCGTAGCCGCCGACCATCGCGGTCGGCTTCTTCATGGCGCACATGGTGCCGACCTTGCTGACGCGAGTCCCATCGCTGAGCACCATTTCCTCCACCTGCGCGGGGCCGCGCTGCTTCTTCGCACCGCCAATCAAGCGCTCCATCTTCGTGGCCTGCAAGACCGTCACACGCACTGCCGGGTCGCGGCTCGCCTTGCGCACTTCCTTGTCGATTGCGGCAATATCGTACTTGGGGCGCGCCGCCGGGGCCGGATCTGCAAAAGGATCGGGCGCGGCGGGGATGGTAATGGCTTGTGGTTCGACGATGGTTGCGGGCAAGTCGGCCAGGTCCGGCACTGACTGCGGGACAGCGCGTACGCGCGGGGTAATCGCTACGGGCTTGGCCCGAGGCGTGGCCGGCGGCGCGACGACCGGTTGCGGCTTTAGCTTCGGCGCTATCAGCGTGAGAAAAATTTGCCGCGGACCATGCGTGTCCTCGTCCAGCCGAAACTGGGGCCACAGCCACAGCAGCAGAACATGCAGTGCGACGATGGCAGCGAGCACCCACAGGCGGACGTCGCGCTTAACGCTCACTGAACCGAACAAAGTCAGCTTTCCACGTTGCCACCCAAGCACCCATTCCATTCCCCAGCATCAAAGTGGCTTGATTGTAAGCTGGCAATTGTTTGGAAGGGAACAGGAGATTGAGAGTGTTAAGCCTGCGTTAAGGCGACTGACTAGTAGCTGATGAAAGCGGACAGGACGCCGGCCATCAAGCCGAGACCTGTGCCGGCGAGCACCCCCGCCAGGGGACGCCGCAGCAGCGCGTACCCCAGGCTGACGAGTGCCGCTACCGACCAGCCCACCACCAGGCCGCGCACGAACAGCGCATTGGCTGTGGTCCAGGGATCGGCATCAGGTTTGCCGGGGGCGCTGAGTATGACGCCAAATATGCCCAAGCCAGCGAGCAAGGCAAGCAGGGTAACAGCGAAGCCGATCGCAATCAGTATCGACACCAGCTTGCCTGGCGGCTCCTTTGCCACAGCTTCACGCTGCTGCTCGCGCGCCACGATCTCGTCGGGCTCGGCGCAGGGGATGGTCTCGCCTCGAGCCAGCGCCGACTCGATGTGCGCGTAGGACGCGCCGCACATGGGACAGGTGCGCGGCGCTTCCCAGTCAAACTCGGCAAAGTGGCCGCACTTCAGGCAGGGCTTGGAATTCACGCGCGGCCCATTGCACAGGTCCCCTACTTGATGATGGCGCAGGCCATGCGCGCGCCGCCACCACCGAGCGGGGCGGGATGATCGGCATGGTTATCCCCGCCGACGTGAATCATCAACGCCTTGCCCTTAATTTCTGCCAGCTTGAGGCGCGGCGCAAGTACCGGGATGGTGGCATTGCCCTTGGCATCGACCACCAAGGCAGGCAAATCGCCCTTATGACCCTTGCCCCACGGCAGGCCATGCACCTTGGTATTGTCTGGATCGTAGTGGCCACCCGCAGCGAGCGCAGCGCCCGGCTTGCCGTCTTTCATTTCAGGTGCACAGCTGCCCTTCTCGTGGACATGAAAGCCGTGTGCGCCGGGTTCCAGTCCAGACAGTGCCGGAGTGAACACGACGCCATATGGCGTCTCTTCGACGCTGACCGTGCCAAGCGAGGCGCCAACGCCAGTGGCGGACACGGCGTTCATGGTAATCGGTTCGGCTGCCGTGATTGTCGCCGCCAAACCAGCCAGTACCACGGCAGCGCCAAGGGATGTCAGTTTTAACTTCATCACAAGCTCCTCATGGGATATATCGGACAACAATGTTATATCAGAAAAAGTTACCCGAACGCTCTTTTGGCCTGCGCCGCCCGTTTGATTTTTCTCAACCGCTACCGCGGCCCTGCTTTTACTGTGGATGCTCGCCCACCAGCCACGGAATCGGCCATGCCGGCAACCATGAGACGTCTGTTTGGACTTCCCGCACTGCTCGCGGTTCTGCTATTGCTGGGCGGCTGCGCACTGAGCGGCAGCCTGTCGAGCGCGCAACGCCAGTCGGTGGCGGGAAAAACCTATGTAGTGACAGGCGCGTCGAGCGGCTTCGGCCGCGGTGTGGCGGTCGCTCCGGGCGGCATGGGCGCCAATGTCGTGCTGGCAGCGCGCCGCACTGAACTGCTCAACGGGGTAGCGGCCGAAGTGACCCGCGCCGGCGGGGTGCCGCTTGTAGTGACCACGGACGTGAGCAAGGCAGAGCAGGTCGAGCATCTGGCGCGCGAGGCGATTGCCCGTTTCGGCCGTATCGACGTGTGGATCAATAACGCGGGCGTGGGGGCCATCGGTCGCTTCGAGCAAATTCCGCTGGCAGATCACACCCGCATCATCGAGGTCAACGTGAACGGCGTCATTTATGGCAGCCACGCGGCTCTGCGCCACTTCCGGCTGCAAGGCGCTGGCACCCTGGTGAACATCGGATCAATCGAGAGCGAAGTGCCAACCGCCTATCAGGCCACGTACGCGGCCTCCAAGGCCGCAGTGCTGAGCCTCGGGCGCACCCTCAACGAGGAGCTGCGTCTTGCGGGCGCGCACCGCATCAGAGTGGCCACGGTGATGCCGTGGGCGGCCGATACGCCATTCTTTACCAACGCAGCGAACTACAGCGGCCACACGCCACGCCCTGGCCCGATGGATGATCCGGCCGACGTGGTAGCGGCCATCGTACGCGCGACCATCGACCCGCAAGAGGAGCACGTGGTGGGCTGGAAGGCCAAGGGCGCCTATTTGTCGCATCGCATCCTGCCGGACCTGAGCGAGTACACGACAGCCACGCTGTATCACAAGCTGCAAATGCAGAAGGCGCCGCCCACGTCGCCCACCTCGGGCTCGCTACATCAACCGCGACTGGACGCGTCGGGCATCGAGGGCGGGCATCGCGCACGCATCGAGCGCGAAAATGCGGCGCCGAGACCCTGAGGTGTCGCACCTGGAAAGTAAGAGTGGTCGTGCTTGCGCAGGCGCGCACGCCTACAACGCCAAAGGCAGCATCGCTTTCCGCATGCTGCCTAATAAGGGACTTTGGGGGGGGTACTACAGAAACCGGCGAATCTTAATTCAGCGCGGCTTTCTCTGCTGCGGTAAGGCGCTTGGCCTTG
>JAZKGU010000111.1:0-5560 GCA_040385745.1 Pseudomonadota bacterium | reverse complement strand
CGAAGCGCCAAAAACGGAGGACGGAGTGCAGAAAACCGTGCATATGCTGTGCTGCGAGCGGCTCGAATATCGCAGAACCGTTCCTCCCTTCCGCCTGCAAACGCGACGGTTTTGGCCTACTGGCACCAGGGACAATCGCTCGGCACGTGCAACTGCTACGCGGCGCACGGCGCTGATCTTTAGGATGGAATTGGTGGTTGAAACGCCAAAGGCAGCATGGCTTTCCGCATGCTGCCTTAAATAGGACTTGGGGGCACTACAGATAGCGGCGAATCTTAATTCAGCGCGGCTTTCTCTGCTGCGGTAAGGCGCTTGGCCTTGATGACGACAACCTGCATATTGTCTTGTGCAGCCTGGGCGCTGATGGCCGGCTTGGCAGTGCGTGTTACGGGTACCTCAGCTGTCGCAAATGCGGTGAACGTGGTCATCACGATCGCGGCAAGGAAGACTGCTTCAAAGTTTTTCACGATGCTCTCCTATTGGGATAAATGGTTATGAGATTGCGGCTTTTTCAGCAGCGGTCAGATGCTTTGCCTTGACCACGACCACCTGCATTGTGCTGTCGCTGGCAACATTGGCAGCCACTGGGGCGCTGGCGCGGTGTGCCGGCACTTCAGCGGTTGCATAGGCAGCGAAGGTGGTGACGAACGCTGCGGCGAGGAAGACTGCTTCGAGGTTTTTACGTACTTTCATGATGTTCTCCTGGTGGTGAAGTGGTTTGGTATGGTTGTACTTTATCGAGTCCAGATCGATGCTTCCACCTGCTTGCGACGAAGCGCCAAAAACGGAGGACGGAGTGCAGAAAACCGTGCATATGCTGTGCTGCCAGAGGCTCAAATATCGCAGAACCCTTCCTCCCTTTCGTCTACAAACCGTCGCGCTTGCGAAGGCGAGCGCCCACGGCACCTATGAGCAGAATTGCGTACGCCTTCGCAAACGCGACGGTTTTGGCTTACTGGCACCAGGGACGATCACTCGGCATGTGCAACTGCTACGCGGCGCGCGCTGATCTTTGGGATGGAAGTGGTGGCTGAAACGCCAAAGGCAGCATGGCTTTCCGCATGCTGCCTTATAAAGGACTTGGGGGCACTACAGATACCGGCGAATCTTAATTCAGCGCGGCTTTCTCTGCTGCGGTAAGGCGCTTGGCCTTGATGACGACAACCTGCATGTTGTCTTGTGGAGCCTGGGCGATGATGGCCGGCTTGGCACTAGGTACTACTGGTTCTTCGGCGGTAGCAATGGCTGTGAACGTGGTCATCACGATCGCGGCAAGGCATACAGCTTCAAAGTTTTTCACGATGCTCTCCTATTGATATAAACGGTTTATGAGATTGCGGCTTTTTCGGTAGCGGTCAGGCGCTTGGCTTTGACGACGACTACTTGCATATTGCTGTCACCGGCGACGTTTGCGGCAACTGGGGCGTTGGCGCGGTGTGCCGGAACCTCAGCGGTTGCGTAGGCGGCGAAGGTGGTGACGAACGCGGCGGCGAGGAAGACGGCTTCGAGGTTTTTACGTACTTTCATGATGTTCTCCTGGTGGTGAAGTGGTTTGGTATGGTTGTACTTTAGCGAGGGCGCCCTTCCCTTTCCATCGACATGCGACGAAGTGCAAAAAACGCGGGTTAAACTGCCTAAAAACGTACGCATGCGGATGCCCGTTTCCGTCCAGCCCATCCATTCCTGCAGTGCCATCACATCGATTGATTCACAGCGCCGTGCGACGCCGGGGTCGGCCTTCTGCTACCTTGTCGATGTTGATACCCCGAAGGAGCAGTCATTGTTTAAGTTGAGATTCGCAAGCATGGCAGTACTGGTTTTGTTCGCTGCATGCGAGCAAAAGCCGGTTCCGCTTGAAAAAGTCATGCCGCCTCCGCCGGTCAAACCGGCCAAGCCAGCCGAGCTGGCTCTGTCAACCGGCGCGATCGGCCCTGTTACCTTTGGTACGCCCTTGTCGCAAGTCGAGATCAGCCTTGGGCAGGCCATGCGCCTCGACCAGACCGATAATCCCGAATGCAGCTTCGTATCGTTCAAAGCCCTGCCCAAGGTGCGCTTCATGGTCGAAAAGGGCATCATCACGCGTGCGGACATCGAGTCCGAGATTGCCACGGCTAGCGGTGTGCGCATCGGAGACACGGAAGACATGGTCAAGCAAAAACATGGCAACGTGAAAATTGATCCGCATAAGTATGTTGAGGGCGGCCACACGCTGACCGTGCCGGGCGAGGGAAAATCTGCCATGGTCATGGAAAGTGACGGCACCAAAATTACCGCTATCCGCGCTGGCCTGAATCCGGGGGTGTCATACGTCGAAGGCTGCGGCTAGCCATAGCGACGCGGCAATGAGTAACTCACACGACTGTGACAAGGAACTTGCATGACAGACAGCGCCCGGATGAACGATCGTCCCGTCCTCGAATTCTGGTTTGAGTTCGGTAGCAATTACAGCTACCTGAGCGTGATGCGTATCGAATCGATGGCGAACGCGGCGGGCGTGGATGTGGAGTGGAAGCCATTCCTGCTCGGTCCTGTGTTCCGCGCGCTGGGAATGGACAACTCGCCCTTCGTGCTGAACCCGGTCAAGGGAAACTACGCGTGGCGCGACATGGAGCGCCAGGCCACGAAATACGCGCTCGAGTTCCGCAAGCCAAGCCAGTTCCCGCGCGTGGCACTGTTACCGATGCGCGTGGCGGCGTTCGGCGCCAGCCAGTCCTGGATCGGCAGCTTTTCCAAGCGGATGATGCTGCAAAATTTTGTGGAAGACCTGGATATTAACGACGCAAGCAACGTCGTGCGCGCGCTAACAGGCCTCGTGCCCGACCCCGAAGCCATCCTCGCCCTGGCGCTTGGCGAAGATAACAAGTTGCGCCTGCGCGCCAACACGGAGGAAGCATTACGGCGTGGCCTGTTCGGCGCCCCGAGCTTCATGATTGGCGACGAGATGTTCTGGGGCGACGATCGCATGGAAGACGCTATCACCTACGCTGCCGAACGAGGCGCGGTCTGACAGTCGGATCAAACTGGTTGCTAACTCCCCGTTTTGCGTCGCACCAGGAGTTCATCGTAGCCTGTAGCGCTATCGAATTCTCGCGACAGGTCCCATTCCGGTACGAAAGCGAGCACTGCTTCGACCGTAGTTCTGACGATATTGCCAGCGCAGACGTGGCCTCCGATCACTTTTCCGCAACTATCTGACACGGCCATATGCATGTGGGCGCCTGAGGGCGTGACGCTGCCGCTCAGGCTGATAATCTCCAGCGGGCCCGGCACGACCGATTCGGCGCTTTCGCCAGCAAAGCGCAGCCGCGCGTCGCCCAGGCTCCCAATGCCCGCCAGCACGAATGCGGCGCCGCATTCGCGCTCCGTCACGAACTTCAAAAGCGCAGCGCGGAGATCGTCTCCTGGGTGCAGCCGCAGCGGTACAAGCTCAGTTGGTATCGGCATTTTTTTGGCAGGTATCTTCCGGGCTGGCCGCCGGCGTGGCCTTTTTCATGGTCATGGCTTTCCTTTTCGAGCACGCAAGCGCTACAAAAGAAAAAACGGCACCGGGATTGCTCCACGGTGCCGTTTTCATTTGGATCAGAAGCTGATTACGCTTCGTCGCCGCCCATGTGCTGGGCTGCAGTATCTTCGATCGCCTGCAGGTCCGCCGACATCGATGCTTTCTCGGCATCGAGCAGCGCCTTGCGCTCTTCCACTTCCCACGCTTCCTTCTCTTTGCGTGCGCGGTGGAAGGCCAGGCCGGTACCGCCAGGAATCAGGCGGCCGACGATGACGTTCTCTTTCAGGCCGCGCAGACCGTCGCGCTTGCCCATGATCGCCGCTTCGGTCAGCACGCGGGTGGTTTCCTGGAACGATGCAGCCGAGATGAACGAGTCGGTCGACAGCGATGCCTTGGTAATACCCAGCAGTACGTTTTCGTACGTTGCAGGGATCTTGCCAGCGGCGATCACGCGATCGTTTTCGTCCAGCAGCTCCGAACGCTCAACCTGTTCACCGACGATGTAGTTCGCATCGCCAGCTTCCACGATCTGAACGCGGCGCAGCATCTGGCGCACGATCACTTCGATGTGCTTGTCGTTAATCTTCACGCCCTGCAGACGGTACACGTCCTGCACTTCGTCAACGATGTAACGCGCCAGCGCTTCGATACCCAGCAGACGCAGGATGTCCTGTGGATCGGCCGGGCCGTCCACGATCATCTCGCCCTTGTTCACTACCTGGCCGTCGTGTACCAGCACTTGCTTGTCCTTGGTGATCAGGAACTCGTGCTTGTTGCCGTCCATGTCCGTGATTTCCAGACGCTGCTTGCCTTTGGTTTCTTTACCGAACGCAACCGTACCCGTCACTTCCGCCAGCATGCCGGCGTCTTTTGGCGAACGTGCTTCGAACAGCTCGGCAACGCGTGGCAGACCACCGGTAATGTCTCGCGTTTTCTGCGATTCGGTCGGGATACGTGCCAGCACTTCACCCACCGATACCGACTGGCCGTCCTTGACCATGATCAGCGCGCCAACCTGGAAGCCGATGGCCACACTGTGTTCAGTGCCTGCAATCTTGACTTCTTCGTTCACGTCGTTGAGCAGCTTGACCTGCGGACGCAGGGTCTTGCCCACCGAACCGCGACGCTTGGCATCGATTGCCACGAGGGTCGACAGACCGGTCACTTCGTCGACCTGACGGGCAACGGTGACGCCTTCTTCGACGTTCTCGAAACGCACGGTACCGGCGTACTCGGTAATAATCGGACGGGTCAGCGGATCCCAGGTCGCCAGGGCCGTACCGGCCTTGATGACATTGCCGTCCTTGACGATCAGGGTCGCGCCGTACGGTACCTTGTGACGCTCGCGCTCACGGCCGTGGTCGTCCGTGATCAGCACTTCGCCGGAACGGGAAATGACGATCTGGGCGCCCTTGCCATTGGTAACGTAACGCATGGTCGCGGTGAAACGGATGGTACCGTTCGACTTCGCTTCCACCGACGATGCCACTGCTGCACGCGATGCCGCACCACCGATGTGGAAGGTACGCATGGTCAGCTGGGTACCAGGCTCACCAATCGACTGCGCTGCAACGACACCGACTGCTTCACCGGCGTTGACCATCGAGCCGCGGCCCAGGTCGCGGCCGTAGCACATGGCGCACAGGCCGAAGCGCGTGTCGCAAGTGAGTGGCGTACGTACTTTGACTTCGTCGATCGACAGGCGTTCGATTTCTTCGACCATGTCTTCGTCGAGCAGCGTGCCCGCTTCGTACAGGGTTTCCTGCGACTCAGGATTGACCACATCATGCACGTTCACACGGCCGAGGATACGGTCGCGCAAGGGCTCGATCACTTCACCGCCTTCGACCATCGCCTTCATCAGCGCGCCGTTGCTGGTGCCGCAGTCGTCTTCGATCACCACCAGATCCTGGGTCACGTCGACCAGGCGGCGTGTCAGGTAACCCGAGTTCGCGGTTTTCAGCGCGGTGTCGGCCAGACCTTTACGAGCGCCGTGGGTCGAGATGAAGTACTGCAAAACGTTCAGACCTTCGCGGAAGTTCGCGGTAATCGGCGTTT
>JAZKGU010000110.1:0-9316 GCA_040385745.1 Pseudomonadota bacterium | reverse complement strand
CAGGTTCACCGCCTTCTATTTTACCGCCTCCGCTGCCAATTACACCATGAGCCAACCTTCTAATGTTTCACTTTCCTACCGCGATGCCGGTGTCGATATCGATGCCGGCGACGCCCTGGTCGAAGCGATCAAGCCGTTTGCCAAGCGCACCATGCGCGAAGGCGTCATGGGCGGCATCGGCGGTTTCGGCGCCCTGTTCGAGATCAGCAAGAAGTACAAGGAGCCGGTGCTGGTGTCCGGCACCGACGGCGTCGGCACCAAGCTCAAGCTCGCGTTCGAGCTGAACCGCCACGACACGGTCGGCATCGACCTGGTCGCCATGAGCGTCAACGACATCCTGGTGCAGGGCGCCGAGCCGCTGTTCTTCCTCGACTATTTCGCCTGCGGCAAGCTCGACGTGCCTATCGCCACCGCCGTCGTCAAGGGCATCGCCCAGGGCTGCGAGCAGGCCGGCTGCGCCCTGATCGGCGGCGAAACTGCCGAGATGCCAAGCATGTACCCGGCCGGCGAATACGACCTGGCAGGGTTTGCGGTCGGCGCGGTCGAAAAATCGAAGATCATCGACGGCAGCAAAATTTGCCCGGGCGACGTGGTGCTGGGCCTGGCTTCGTCGGGTGCGCACTCCAACGGCTACTCGCTGGTGCGCAAGATCATCGAAGTGGCCAAGCCGGACCTCAACGCCGACTTCCACGGCCGCAAACTGGCCGACGTGCTGATGGAGCCGACCCGCATCTACGTCAAGCCGCTGCTGGCGCTGATGGAATCGATGGAAGTCAAGGGCATGGTCCACATCACCGGCGGCGGCCTGGTGGAAAACGTGCCGCGCGTGCTGCAGCCCGGCCTGACGGCCGTGCTGGACTCCAAAGCGTGGACCATGCCGCCGCTGTTCCAGTGGCTGCAGCAGCATGGCGGCGTGGCCGACGCCGAGATGCACCGCGTCTTCAACTGCGGTATTGGCATGATCGTCATCGTCTCTGAGGACAACGCCGACGCCGCATTCGCCCAACTGCAAGCGGCTGGCGAAACCGTCTCGCGCATCGGCGTGATCCGCGCGCGCGCGGGCGACGAGCACCCAACCATCGTCGAGTAAATCGATGGCGCGGTGGTCACGCACGGTCGCCACGCAGGAGGAGCTGGCGCTGCTGTACGGCAGCGTCGCACCGGCCTCCCTGCACAAGGAAGTGCCGGCCATTGCGCCGTGCTATCGGGCCTTGATCGAAGCATCCCCGTTTTGTGTGCTGGCCACCAGTGGTCCCGGCGGGCTCGATGCCTCGCCGCGCGGCGACGCGCCCGGGTTCGTGGTGGTGGAGGACGAGCGCACGCTGCTGCTGCCCGACCGGCGCGGCAATAACCGCCTCGACAGCCTCCACAATATCGTCAGCGATCCGCGCGTAGCGCTGCTGTTTCTGATCCCCGGGCGCGGCGAAACGCTGCGCGTGAACGGCCGCGCCGAGATCGTGCTCGATGCCGCCCTGCTGGCGCGCTTCGCGGTGCAGGGCAAGGCGCCGGCCTGCGTGCTGGCGGTGACGGTGGAGTCGGTATTCTTCCAGTGCGCCAGGGCGCTGCTGCGCTCGCGCCTGTGGGATCCGGAGGCGATCGCGCGCGATCGCGCTCTGCCGAGCGCGGGCCAGATGCTGGCTGCCCTCGCCGAAGGCGGTTTCGACGGCGATGCCTACGACCTGGCCTTGCCCGCGAGGCAGCGCAGCACCCTGTATTAATTCTTCACACAGGCCACATCAAGGCTTCACACATGCTGCCTATAGTCGGGGCATGGATGACTTTCTCATGCTTGGCCTGGTACTGGTGCTGACGGGCTGCCTGGCGTCGGTTCTGACGCCTCTGTTGATCACACTGCTCCACGGCAGCGCCGCGCACGGCCAGCTCGAGCAGTCGCTATTCGTGATCGCCGTGGCGCTGCTGCATATTGTGGGGGTCTCGAGCATCTACGCCTCGGTCAACGCCGCGATCGTCGCGCTGGCGATCGGCTGTGGCCTGGTTCTGGCGCGCAGCATGGCCAGGCTCGGCTCGGTGGCAACGCTGGTGGGCGGCTGGGCCCTGCTGTCGTGGATAGTGCTGGCGCTGGTCGCGCTGCTGCTGTTCGAAGGTGGCCAGCGCCGCGTCGCCCCGCTCGCCGACGCCAGCCATTGCGAATACAGTGCCGCCGGCCATCGCAACTGGGGACGGGGCGGCAATGTCGCGCGCTTCAAGCGCTACGGGATCATTGACCTGCGCATCGCCTCCAACGGCTATATGGGCGAGCACTTCTGCGACAGCGAGCCGCCGCCGGGCCTGCAGGCCTGCTACGCGGTGCTGACGACGGCGCGCTGACTCAGGGCTTGCCGATATGCTTGTCCAAAAATTTCTCGACCCGGGTCCAGAAGTCGATACGGTTCTCGGCCAGCCTCCAGCCATGGCCTTCGCCCGTGTACACCACCCACTCGACATCCTTGTTATGGGCTCTGACGGCAGCGAGGAACTGCTTGCCGTGCGAAATAGGCACGCGCTGGTCATGGTCGCCATAGGCCATCAGGAGCGGCTGCTTGATGCGCGCTGCCTGCTCCACCGGCGAGGTCGCCTTGAGCTGCGCGGCATCCTTGACCTGGTCGCCGATCATGTCGGGCATGCCGTATTTGCGATAGCTGTCGGTTAAGTCGCTCTGGTGCAGCCAGTGGTCGTTGTACATGAGGTTAATGTCGGTCACGCCCACCCAGTTCACGCCGCACTTGTACAGGTCCGGGTCGTTCACCAGTCCCATCAAAGTCGCGTAGCCGCCGTAGCTGGCGCCCGCGATGCAGATGCGCGTCGGGTCGGCGAAGCCTTTGGCGATCGCCCACTTGGCGCCGTCGGCCAGATCGTGCTGCATGGCCAGGCCCCACTGCTTGAAGCCGGCGCGGTAATGGGCGCCGCCATAGCCGGTCGAACCGCGGAAGTCGGGCTGCAGCACCACATAGCCGCGCGAGGCCAGAAATTGCGCCTCTTCGTCCCAGCCCCACGAACTGCCGCGTACCCACGGGCCGCCGTGCACCAGCACCACCATCGGCAGCCCGGTTTTCTTGTCCCCGCGCGGCATGGTCAGCAAGGCCGGAATGCTCATGCCGTCACGCGCCTTGTAAGTCACGACTTGCTGCTTGCCCATCTGGGCCGGAACGATGGCCGGGCGCGATGAGCCGATCAAGTTGAAGGCCTTGGTTTCGGTGTTGTACAGGCTGTACACGGCCGGCTGCACATCCGAATACGATTTGACCAGCACCCACGGCGTTTCGGGGCGGGTTGGCACGCTGACCAGGTTCATGGTGCCGGTCAGCTTGGCGTCGATCTCTCCCTGGACTTTCTTCATGTGCGCGTCGACCCACATGGTGCTGGTAGCGTCGGCGGTGGTTTTGAAGCCGAGCAGCTTGCCCTGGCTGAAAATGAGCGAGCCGTCGAAATCGTAGTCGGTCATGGAGATCAGCGGCTCGGCGCTGATTGCGCCCGTGTTCATGTTGACGGTATGGACCGCAGACTTGTCCTTGCCGCCATTGGCAATGGCGTAGAACGTGCCATCGCCGCCAAATGCGAGTGGGTAGAACGAAGAGGGGCTTTTGAACGCATCGAACTTGACCAGTTCCTTCCATGCCTGCGCTTCGCGGTCGCGCTGGTAAATTGTCGTCATCTCGCGCTCGAGCGTGGCGACAATGCGCGGCGCCCCCGTGTGGTCCAATACCCATCCTTGTGGATTGCCCGGCGGCCCGCCCACGCCCTTGGTTTCGCCGGTAACGGTGTTCACATGCACCAGGTCGACCGGCGTATTTTCCTTGGCGCTCGCAAAGTTCAGGCTTTTTACATAGACCCAGTCGGAATCCTGCGCGCCCGGGCGTTCCATCAGATAGGTATGGTAGGGCAGCATCCTGCTGCTGATCGCGCTGGCTTCCCGCACGAAATCGTTGTCGCGCCTTGCCAGCTGGCGCGGCTGCTTGCCGTCGTAATCGATGGCGAACAAGCCGGGACCGCGGTCCACATCGCCCCGGGTCCACTCTTTTTTGGTGGTGTCGTAAATCAGGCGCTGGTTGTTCACCCATTGCACGCGGCCGATATCGACGTCGTCATAGCGTGCAGTGGGGTGAATCTTGTTGGCTGCCAGGTCCACCACGACCAGGGCGTCGCGCCGCCCGGGCGTGCCGACAATGAAGGCCAGCAGTTTGCCATTGGGTGACAGCACCGGAGAGCTGAAAGGCGAGCTTTCGAAAAAAGCGGCCACTGGCGGGCGTGGCGCCTGCGCCTGGCCCGTCACGGTGATGGTCAAGAGAACGGCGGCCAGCGCCGGGCGCAGGATCGAAAAGGCGGACATGGTCAAGGTGATTCCCGTCAGTGAGAGGTGGCTAGGATGATTCAGGGCTTGCCGATATGCCGGTCCAAGAACTTCTCGACCCGGTTCCAGAAATTGATGCGGTTGTCGGCCAGCTGCCAGCCATGGCCTTCGCCCGGGTAGACCACCAGCTCGACGTCCTTGTTGGTTTCCTTGACCGCGCTGTAGAACTTGTTGCCGTGGTAGAGGGGCACGCGCTTGTCGTTGTCGCCATAGGCCATCAGCAATGGCTGCTTGATGCGCGCCGCCTGCTGCAGCGGCGAGGTGGCGGCCAGCTGCGCCGCATCCTTGACCGGGTCGCCGATCATTTCCGGCATGCCGTACTTTTTCCACGTCGAGCTCAGGTCGCTCTGGTAGCTCCAGTGGCCGGTGTACATGAGATTGATATCGGTGACCCCGACCCAGTTGATGCCGCACTTGAACAGATCCGGGTCGTTGACCAGTCCCATCAGCGTAGCGTAGCCGCCGTAGCTGGAGCCGGCAATGCAGATGCGCGCCGGATCGACGATGCCTTTGGCGATCGCCCATTTGGCGCCGTCGGCCACGTCGTGCTGCATGGCCAGGCCCCACTGCTTGAAGCCGGCGCGGAAGTGCGCATTGCCATAGCCCGTGCTGCCGCGAAAATCCGGTTCCAGCACTGCATACCCGCGCGAGGCCAGGAACTGCGTCTCCGCCCGCCAGCCCCACTGGCTGCCGCGTACCCAGGGGCCGCCGTGGACCAGCACCACCATCGGCAAGCCGGCCTTGCGCGCACCGGGCGGCATGGTCAGGAGGGCGGGAATGGTCAAGCCGTCGCGCGCCTTGTAGCTGATCATTTCCTGAGTGCCCATCTGGGCCGGGTCGATCGCCGGGCGCGTGCTGCCGATCGGATTGAGGGTGCGGGTCTCGGTGTTGTACAGGCGCAGCGTTTTGGGCTGCACGTCCGAGTACGACTCCACCAGCACCCATGGCGTTTCCGGGCGCGCGGGGACGCTGATCAGGTTCACTGTATTGGTCAGCAGCTTGTCGATGTCTTCCTGCACCGCCTTCATGGCCGGATCGAACCACATGGTCGACTCGGCATCGGTCAGCGCGCGAAACCCCAGCAGCTTGCCCTTGCTGAACATGAGCGAGCCGAGAAAGTCGTAATCGGCCAGGGTGATGAGCGCCTTGGCGCTGACTGCGCCGCTGGTGGTATCGACCGTGTGCACGGCGACCTTGTCGCCACCGGCGCTGGTGGTCGCGTACAAGGTGCCGTCCGGCCCATAGGCCAGCGGCGAGAAGGCGGCTTTATCGGCCTTGTAGGGATTGAAGGTGACCAGTGCTTTCCACTGTCCGTTCAGCTCGCGTTGGTGCATGGTGAGCTGGTCGCGCTCCATGGTCGAGGTCAGGCGCGGCTGGCCGGCATGGTCGAGCAGCCACATGCCGGTGTCGCCCGGGGCGCTGACTTTCTTGAAGCGGCCAGTGACCGTGTCGAGTTCGAGCAGGTCGGTCTTGAGCACTTGCACCGGGCTGGAAAAGTCCGGACTGAGCACGAATACCGAATCGCCTTGCTGCGCGCCGGCCTGCGGCATCAGGAAGGTGTTCCAGGCCAGCAGTTTGCCGTTCGACGAGCCCGGGCGCGCATGGCGGCTGCCGTCGCCGCGCCGCTCGGCCAGCTGCTTGAAGGCGCTGCCGTCGAAGTTGGCGGCGTACAGGCCCGGACCGTACTCGCGGTCGCCCGGCGCGACCAGCTTGTCGGTGGTGTCGAAAATCAGGCGCTGGTCGTTGACCCAATGGAATTTGCCAATATCGGCATTGGCAAAGCGGGCTGTCGCATGCAGCTTGCTGGTGGCCAGGTCGATCACTGCCAGTCCATCCTTTTTGCCGGGACTACCCGCGATCACGGCCAGCAGTCTGCCGTTGGGCGACAGGCGCGGCATGCTGAACGGGGAATTTTCAAAGAAGCTGGCGGCGGGCGGACGGGCGGCCGGCTGGGACTGGGCAAAGCCGGCAGCGGCGGCCAGCGTGGCGAGCAGGGTGGCGCTGGCCAGGCAATAAACTCTCAAGCGCATTGAAACTCCGAAGCATGGCGCCAGGCGCCGGTTGAACAAAAAATCAAATCATACATTTTTGTCAACTGAAACGCCATGCTGATCGGATGCTGGCCGGCTATTTGTTCAATATTTTTTCCACCGGGGCCGCGCGCAGGCGGAATGCGTCGGGCATGCCAGCCCCAAGCAGAGGGCGCAGGTAGTTGCGGAAGGCTTCGGTCACGCCGGTGCCGGCCGCGTCGATGAACTCGTCCTCCATCACGCGCGTCTTGCCGGCCACGCTCTCGAGCGCTACCAGTTCGTAGTTGACCGCATAGTCGCCGCTGCGCTTGATGGAAACCGAGCCGTCGCGTCCGCCCCAGTTGGCGTACTGCACCGCCTTTTCGCCGACCTCGCGCGCTTCGCGCTGGTCGACATCGGACACGCAGCCGCTGAAGGAGCGCTGCAGGTAGCCAAAGGTGTCGCCGCGCACGCGCTTGATGCCCAGCTTGGACTTGATTTCGTCGCACAGCAGATCGGCCAGGGCGCCGGTGCCCGAGAGCTGCACATTGCCGTGGGCGTCGCGCTCGACTTCGCTGGCCAGCAGGCTGGCGATGGCTTCGCACGAGGCATCGTGGATGCCTTCCGAGACCGCGATCACGCAGCGCCCGTGCTGCTCGTAGGTGCGCTTGACGTCAGCCAGGAAGGACTCGAGCACAAAGGTGCGCTCGGGCAGGTAGATCAGGTGCGGGCCGTCGTCCGGGAATTTTTTGCCAAGCGCCGCCGCCGCCGTCAGAAAGCCTGCATGGCGGCCCATCACCACGCCCACGTAGACGCCGGGCAGGGAGGCATTGTCCAGATTGGCGCCGGCAAAGGCCTGGGCCACGAAGCGCGCGGCCGAGGGAAAGCCGGGCGTGTGGTCATTGCCCACCAGGTCGTTGTCGATGGTTTTGGGGATGTGGATGCAGCGCAGCGGATAGCCGGCCTTCTGCGCTTCCAGGCTGACGATGCGCACCGTGTCGGACGAATCGTTGCCGCCGATGTAGTAGAACTGCTCGATCTCGTGGGCGCGCAGCACCTCGAAAATCTTGGCGCAGTAGGCAGCGTCAGGCTTGTCGCGGGTCGAGCCCAGCGCCGACGACGGGGTGGCGGCCACCAGCTCCAGGTTGGCCACGGTTTCCTGGGTCAGGTCGATGAAGTCTTCGTTGAGGATGCCGCGCACGCCGTGCAGGGCGCCGTAGACCCGCGTCACATTGGCGAAGCGGCGCGCCTCGAGCACCACCCCCACCATCGACTGGTTGATCACCGCAGTCGGTCCGCCACCCTGGGCGACCAAAATTTTTCCTGACGACATGCACTTCTCCTGTTGATGGGACGATGATCAAGCTTACCTGAATTGCTACTCTGGCGAACGGATGTGGTCGACCAGCGCGCCGCTGCGTTCGTCCGGCGGGCGCGTGAGCAGGCTCACTATCACCAGCAGGGCCAGCCCGGCCGGCACCCCGAACACCCCGGCCGACATGGGCGCGATGCTGAACCACTGCTGGGCCGCGCTGCCGCCCAGGCTGGGGTGGGTGGCCAGCATGTACCAGGCGCATACAAGAAAGCCGCCGGCCATGCCGGCGATGGCGCCGGCGTGGTTGGCGCGCTTCCAGAACACCCCCAGCACCAGCGCCGGGAACATGGTCGATGCCGCCAGCGAGAACGCCGCTCCCACCAGCGACAAAATGTCGGCCGGCTTTTGCGAGGCGGCGTAGGCGGCGATGAAGGCTACGCCCAGCAGCAGCAGCTTGGAAATCGTCACCCGCTTCTGGGTCGAGGCGGCCGGATCGACCACCTTGTAGTACACGTCGTGCGAGAGCGCGTTGGATATGGCCAGCAGCAGGCCGTCGGCGGTCGACAGCGCCGCGGCCAGGCCGCCTGCCGCCACCAGGCCCGAGATCACGTAGGGCAGACCGCCAATTTCGGGCGTGGCCAGCACCAGCACGTCGCCGTCGATGGCGATTTCGGCCAGCTGCACGATGCCGTCGGCGTTGATGTCGGCCACGCTGATCAGGGGATTGACCTTGTCCACGTTGGCCCAATAGGAAATCCAGGTAGGCAGGCGCGAGAAATCGGTGCCGACCAGGGTGTTGTAGATGTCGAACTTGACCAGCACCGCCAGCGCCGGCACGGTGAGATAGATCAGCAGGATGAAAAACAGGGTCCAGAATACCGATACCCGGGTTTCGCCCATGCCCGTGGTGGTGTACGAACGCATGAGAATGTGCGGCAGCGCCGCGGTGCCCAGCATCAGGCAGAACACCAGCGCCAGGAAGTTATTGCGGCGCGCGTCGGACTGGGCAGCATCGGCGCCGGGGAAGGGAGTGGCATGCGGCATGGGCGGACGCGCGCGCAGCAGGTTCTGGTCGCGCTGCTCGGCCCACAGGCGCGCAGCTTCCTCGGCGCTTTTCGGATAGGCCAGCAAGGCCCGCTCGGCGGCGCGGATCTCCACCAGGGTAGCGTTACGCAGGCGCACCGCATCGAGCCGCGCCTGCATCTGGTCGAGACCCTGCTGCCACGATTCGGGCAGCGCCTTCAGGCGCGCCTGGTGGGCCGCGGCGCGCTGGCTGAAAATGGCGCGCACTTCCAGCTCTTTGGGATCGTTGGCCAGCGCCTGTTCGCGCGCTGCCAGTTGCGGCAGCACCGAGCCGTAAGCCAGCTGCGGCACCGGGTTGTCGGCGTGTTTGACCGACAGCCACATGGTGGGGATCAGAAAGGCGACCAGGATGATGATGTACTGCGCCACCTGGGTCCAGGTAATGGCGCGCATGCCGCCCAAAAAGGAGCACACCAGGATGCTGGCCAGGCCCAGGAAAATGCCGACCGAGAAATCGACCCCGGTAAAGCGCGAGGCGATCAGCCCCACCGCGTAGATCTGCGCCACCACGTAGGTGAACGAGACGATGATGGTGGCGCCCACGGCCATCATGCGCACCGG
>JAZKGU010000109.1:0-19055 GCA_040385745.1 Pseudomonadota bacterium | reverse complement strand
GTGAAGTCCTGCGTCGGCTCGACCTGGTGCCGCTATGGCGTGGCCGACAGCGTCGGCTTTGCGATCGAACTGGAGAACCGCTACAAGGGGCTGCGCACGCCGCACAAGATCAAGTTCGGGGTGTCGGGCTGCACCCGCGAATGCGCTGAAGCGCAGGGCAAGGACGTGGGCCTGATCGCCACCGAGAAGGGCTGGAACCTGTACGTGTGCGGCAATGGCGGCATGAAGCCGCGCCATGCGGAACTGCTTGCCTCCGATCTCGACCAGGAAACCGTGGTGCGCTACATCGATCGCTTCCTCATGTTCTACACCCGCACCGCCGACCGCCTGCAGCGCACCAGCGTCTGGCGCGACAACCTCGAAGGCGGGCTTGATTATCTCAAGGACGTCATCGTCAAGGACAAGCTGGGTCTGGCCATGGATCTGGAAGCGGACATGCAGCACGTGGTCGACACCTATGCCTGCGAGTGGAAGGCCGCCGTCAACGACCCGGCCACGCGCCAGCGCTTCCGCCACTTCGTCAACAGCGACGCGCCAGACCAGAATGTGGTGTTCATGCCAGAGCGCGGCCAGATCCGGCCCGCCACCATCGAGGAGCGCAAGCGCGTTATTCCCATCACCGTCAAGACAGCATAAAGGAACGATCATGCACCGCGATATCAACCTGGAAAACTGGACGTCGGTCTGCAAACTCGACGACATCGTGCCCAATACCGGCGTGTGCGCGCTGGTGGCCGGTCAGCCGATCGCCGTATTCCACCTTGGTGGCGCCCAGCCGCGGGTGTTCGCCATCGACAATCTGGACCCGAACAGCAACGCCTCGGTACTCTCGCGCGGGCTGGTGGGCAACCTGGGTGAGCGCCTGGTGGTGGCGTCGCCAATTTACAAGCATCACTTCGACCTGGCCACCGGCGAATGTCTGGAAGCGCCCCAGCATTCGGTCAGCAGCTACCGCACCCGCATCGAAGCGGGCAGGGTCTGGGTCGCAGCATGACGAGCGCGCCCGTCAGGCAGTCCCTGGTCGTGATCGGGAACGGCATGGCCGGCATGCGCACGGTCGAAGAGCTGCTCAAGCTGGCGCCGGATCTGTACGACATCACCGTGTTCGGCGCCGAGCCGCACGGTAATTACAACCGCATCCTGCTCTCGCCCGTGCTGGCCGGCGACAAAAACATGGACGACATCATCATCCATACCCGCGAATGGTACCGCGAGCACGCCATTACGCTGCATGCCGGCGACCCGGTGGTGCACATCGATCGGCGCCGCCGCCTGGTGCGCTCGAAGTCAGGGCGCGAAGTCTGGTACGACCGCCTGCTGCTGGCGACCGGCTCCAACCCCTTCATCGTGCCAGTCCCGGGGCACAAGCTGGCCGGGGTGATCGGTTTTCGCGACATCAACGACGTCGATACCATGCTCGAAGCCGCAAAACGTGGCGGACGCGCAGTAGTAATCGGCGGCGGCCTGCTGGGTCTTGAAGCAGCCAATGGCCTGATGCGGCGCGGGATGGACGTCACTGTGGTGCATGTCACCGACAGCCTGATGAATCAGCAGCTCGACAAGCCGGCATCGCTGCTGCTGAAGATGGCGCTTGAATCGAAAGGCCTGCGCTTCATGCTCGACGCGCACACTACCGAAATCGTCGGCGACAAGCGGGTCAAGGCGGTGCGCTTCAAGGATGGCACCGAGCTGGCGGCCGACCTGGTGGTGATGGCGGCCGGCGTGCGTCCCAATATTGCGCTGGCGATGGAGTCGGGCATCCACTGCGAGCGGGCCATCGTGGTCGACGACACGCTGCAAACCTACGATCCGCGCGTGTACGCTGTGGGCGAGTGCGTGCAGCACCGCAGCGCCGTATTCGGCCTGGTCGCGCCGATCTGGGAGCAGGCCAAGGTGTGCGGAGCGCACCTGGCGCAAAAAGGACACCGGCGCTACGTGCAGAGCGCCACCCCCACCAAATTGAAGGTCACCGGCGTCGATCTGTACTCGGTGGGCGACTTCATTGGCGGCGAGGGCAGCGAAGACCTGGTCATGCGCGACGCGCGCCGCGGCGTGTACAAACGCCTGGTCCTGGCCGGCAACCGCATCGCCGGGGCGGTGCTGTATGGGGACGTGCAGGACGGCCCCTGGTATTTCGGCCTGATTCAGGACCGCACCGATATTTCCGCCATGCGCAGCCGGCTACTGTTTGGCCAGGCTCTGTGCGCGGCAGCCTGACACTGGAATGACATTGAAACTATCACCTATCCCTCTCGCGGTACGTAGCACCTGTCCCTATTGTGGCGTGGGTTGCGGCGTGACCGCCACGGCGCTGCCCGATGGCGCAATCGCCATTGCCGGCGACCGGCAGCATCCTGCCAATCAAGGCAAGTTGTGCGTCAAGGGGGCGGCGCTGGGTGACACCATGGGTTTAGAGGGGAGACTGCTGCATCCGACGCTGCGTGAAGACGGCGCGTTGCGGCAAGTGGCATGGAGCGAAGCGCTGGACCGGGTGGCATACGGTCTGCGCGATATCATCGCCGAGCACGGGCCCGATGCGGTTGCGCTGTACGTATCGGGCCAGTTGCTGACCGAAGACTATTACGTTGCAAATAAGCTGATGAAAGGCTTCATCGGCAGCGCCAATATCGACACCAATTCGCGCCTGTGCATGTCCTCGGCCGTGGCTGGTCACAAGCGCGCTTTCGGGGCTGATCTGGTGCCGGGCTGCTATGACGATTTCGACCAGGCCGACCTGATTGTACTAGTCGGCGCCAACAGCGCATGGTGCCATCCGATCCTGTTCCAGCGCATCGCCCGCCTCAAGGAAGCGCGGCCCGAAGTGCAGGTGGTGGTGATCGACCCGCGCCGCACCGCGACCTGCGAGCTGGCCGACCTGCACCTGCCGATCAAGCCAGGCGCCGACGTGTGGCTATTCAACGGCCTGCTGGCTTACCTGTCGCAGCATGGCGCGATCGACCAGGACTATGTAGCAATGCATACCGTTGGCCTGGCGGCGGCCCTGGACAGCGCCACGGCCGATTGCGCCGATGTGGCGGCCGTTGCGCGGGCCTGCAAGCTCGATCCGCAGGACGTGCTGCGCTTCTTTCAGCTGTTCGCAGGAACGGTAAAAACGGTCACCGGTTTTTCGCAGGGCGTGAACCAGTCGTCCGCCGGGACCGACAAGGTCAACAGCATCATCAACTGCCATCTGGCCACCGGCCGCATCGGCCAGCCGGGCATGGGACCGTTTTCCCTGACCGGGCAACCCAACGCCATGGGCGGACGCGAAGTGGGTGGACTGTCCAACATGCTGGCCGCGCACATGGATCTGGCCGATGGCGGACATCGCGAGCTGGTGCAAACCTTCTGGGATGCGCCGCGCATGGCCGACAAGCCGGGCCTCAAGGCCGTGGACCTGTTCAAGGCGATCGAGGCGGGCCAGGTCAAGGCAGTATGGATCATCGCTACCAATCCCATGGTCAGCCTGCCCGATGCGAATCAGGTCCAGCGCGCACTCGAACAATGCGAACTGGTGGTGGTCTCCGACATCGTCATCAATACCGATACCAACGCCTTTGCGGACGTGCTGCTGCCCGCCCTGGGCTGGGGTGAAAAGGATGGCACGGTCACCAATTCGGAACGCATGATATCGCGCCAACGCGCCTTTCTGCCCGCGCCCGGCGAAGCGCGGGCAGACTGGCGCATCGTGTGCGAAGTCGCGCAGCGCATGGGTTATGCGGGTTTCGACTTCGACAGCCCGGCCGCCATTTTCGACGAGCACGCGCGCCTGTCGGCCCACCGCAACAGGCCTGACGATACGCCACGCGTGTTCAGGCTGGACGGCCTGACCGGCCTGGACCCGCGCCAGTACTACACGCTCGAGCCGGTGCAGTGGCCCGTGCGCTCCGGCGGCGAAGGCACCAGCCGCTTGTTCGGCGACGCCCGCTTTGCGCACGCAGATGGGCGCGCCCGGTTCGTGGCCACGTCCGCGCGCGCGCCTGTCCATGCCCCCTGCGCCGAATACCCGCTGGTACTCAATACGGGGCGCGTGCGCGACCAGTGGCACACCATGACGCGCACCGGCCGCGCCGCGCGCCTGTCCGACCACAGCGCCGAACCGTTCATCGATATTCACCCGCAGGATGCGCTGCTGTATGGCGTGCGCGAAGGCGAACTGGCGCGTCTCACCAGCGCCTGGGGCGCACTGGTGGCGCGGGTGCAGCACGGGGGCGGCATCGCGCGCGGGTCCGTGTTCGTGCCGATTCACTGGAGCGGCCAGAATGCCTCGGACGCGCGGGCCGGCACGCTGGTCAATCCGGCTGTCGACCCGATTTCCGGCGAACCCGAATTCAAGCATACGCCGGTGCGGGTGGAGCGCTTCGGCGTCGCCTGGCACGCTTTTGTGCTGAGCCGGGCCGACCTCGATCTGGACAGCGTGGCGTACTGGACGCGGGTGCAGGGCAAGGGCTTTGCGCGCTACGAGATGGCCGGGCGCAAGGTGATCGGCGAGCGCGCCGACTGGGCCAGGCAACTGCTGGGGGTGCTTGATCCGGATGCCGATTGGCTCGACTACGAAGACAAGAGCGAGGGCGTGTATCGCGCCGTGCACCTGGTCGACGACCGCATAGCGCAATGCATTTTCCTGTCGCCGCGGCCGGACTTGCCTTCACGCGCCTGGCTCGCCAGCCTGTTTTCAGCCGGGGAGATGACGCCCGAGCAGCGCGCGGGCTTGCTGGCGGGCCAGGCGCTGGGACAGCGCGCCGATACCGGGCCGACCGTCTGCTCGTGCTTTGGCGTGGGACGCAACACGATTTGCGAGGCGATCCGGATCCACGATCTCAAAACGGTGCCCGAGGTAAGCGCTTGCCTGAAGGCGGGCAGCAACTGCGGGTCGTGCGTGCCCGAAATCAAGGCGATCCTGGTCGAGTCACGCCTGCGCGAGACTGCCTGAGGCCTGCCGCTTGCTCAGACCTTCTTGACGAACTCGGTCTTGAGGCTCATGGCGCCAAAACCGTCGATTTTGCAGTCGATATCGTGGTCGGCATCGACCAGGCGAATATTTTTGACCTTGGTGCCCATCTTGACGGTGCCGCCACCGCCTTTGAGCTTGAGGTCCTTGATGACGCTCACGGTGTCGCCGTCCTGCAGCACATTACCCGAGGCGTCGCGGTACACCCTTGCAACATCCGGCGCGGCCGCAGCGGAGGTTTGCCATTCGTGGGCGCACTCCGGGCACACATAATTGCTGCCATCTTCATAGGTGAATTCCGAGTTGCATGCGGGGCAGGGTGGCAGTGCGCTCATCGCGGTCCTTGAACAAAAAACGCCAGTATACTTCCTCGCGGCAATCGCCCGCTTCCTGAATTATTCGCGTGCTAGGCTGTCCTACCAGCTAAACCGAACCAGGAGCAGCCTCATGACCAATTCCATAGTCCGCGTGTTCGATGGATACGACAATGCCCAGCAGGCGCGTGCCGCCTTGCTGGCCGACGGCTTCGACGATGGCGCAGTCGCCCTGACCATCAATAACGACGAAGCCGGCCCGGTGGAGGGCAACTTTTACGTGGGCAATACGCCGACCGAAAGCCAGCACCACCGCTACGACAATAATTACGCAAAGATTGAGCAGCGCAGCCAGTGCCTGCTCACGGTCGTCGCGCCCGATTCGGTGCTCGCAGCCCGGGCCGCCGGCATTCTGGAAGGTTTCGGCGCGCGCAACCCCGACCCTGCTGCGCGATTTTTATCCTGACTAGACGCCGGCCGGGTAGGTTTCGGGAGGTTCACCTGCGTGCTCACCGCCTGCCGGATCGAGCGGGGTAACAGCCGTGGTGGTGTCAATGTGAACCACCGCGTCGAATTGCTGGGCCAAGCGGGCATGGAAATAGTGGCTCTGACGCTCGGTGGCTGGCCGGTAAATCACGCCGATGGCGCGTTCCAGCCGTCGTTCACTGAACAAACCGGCAGCCGCGCTGGCCCCGCGCAATGGCAAGTAAAAATTGCCGATACCACTAGCGTGAAGTAGCGCTTCATGGCTTTCCGGCAGCGCCGCCAGTACCCGTTTGTGTTCGGCAACCCCATCCCAGTCGGAGGCGGCCGTGACGTTGCCCTCATAGGTAGTGTAGCCGATCAGGAAGGCCTTGCCGTCCATGCGTTCGCGCACCAGCTGGCCAACATTCCATTCGCCAAGGCGTGCCGATTCGGTAGCGCGCGCGTCGCCAATGTGGGAGTTGTGCTCCCACACGACGATTTTGGCCGCACGCCCGCTGCGCGACGTCAGGTGAGCGATCAGGCCATCGAGCGTATCGGCCATGTGGCTGTCGCGCAGATTCCATGACGACACGCGGCCCTGGAACATGGTGCGGTAGTAGCGCTCCGCGTTGATGACCAGCCGTGCATTTTGCTGCGCATGGAACAGCTCGTCGACGGCGCCCGGCCCCCCTTGCGCTGCGTAATCGGCGGCGCGCTGCTGCAATTGCTGCAACTGCGTCAGCACATCTCGCTCGCAAGAGTCGGACATGCCGATGCCGGCCGCCATGCCATAGGCCTGGCTGTCCTCGTCATAGTGGTCGAAGCAGGCATAGCGTCGGCGTGCTTCGCGCGCGGCAGGGGGATCGACCTGCTCGAGATAGCGCAGCACCTCGCCAATGGAGCCGTACAGACTGTACAGGTCGAGGCCATAGAATCCGGCGTGCTCGGATGCCGGCAGCGCGTGGTTGTGCGTGCGCAGCCAGCGTACCAGGTCCAGTACATCGGTATTGCGCCACATCCAGCTGGGAAAACGCTGGAAGCCCGACAGCGCGCTGGCTGCATCACGGTCCTTGCCCTCGGCGCGCACGAAGCGGTTGACCCGATAGGCGTCTGGCCAATCGGCCTCGACTGCGACAGCCGTGAACCCTTGTTCCAGAATGAGTCGCTGCGTCAGCCGCGCCCGCTCCGCATAGAATTCATGGCTGCCGTGCGTCGCCTCGCCCAGCAGCACTACCTGGGCGCCATCGATGGCGGCGAGCAGGGCGTCGTAGTCGCTCGCCTCGCCACGCAAGGGTAGGGCCGACGCCGTGATGGCGGCAGCCGCGTGCTGGTCGGGCGAAGGCATGGCGGCGCGCCCTAATGCAGCATGCGGCTCTGCGACTGGCCGCTCTGCGCCACGGAGGGCATGATGCTGCCACGCTCGACCAGGGATTTCATGCGCTGCAGGTCCTGTTCCATTTGTTGTCCGGGTTCGTTGCCGAAGAGGCTGGCAATGGCGCGGCCCACCATACCGGCGGGCGGCTTGTAGCTCATGCGAACGGTAACGCGCGTAGCACCCCGGCCCACCGGCTCGAAATGGATGGAGCCGTAATTCTCGACCTCGGCGCCGGGTTCGCTTTGCCATGCCAGTCGCTGCGGACGGCTGTGTTCGCTGAGCACGGCATTCCAGGTGTAGCGGCTGCCCGCAGGTCCCTTGACCACCCAGTGCGAGCGCCGGTTGCCCAGGTCACGCACCTCAATCACATTGGACAGGAAGCGCGGGAAATGTTCATAGTTGGCAAACAGATCGTAGACCTGCTCGGGGGCGGCATCGATGCGCACCGATTTTTCGATCTCGACCGGTCGGGCCTGGGCGCTGGCGGGGACCATGTTGCGCAGCGGTTTGTTCGAGGCGGCGCGCGCCAGCAATACCATGCCGGCAAGACCGAGCATCATGGCCATGGGTGAACGCTGCGTCATGAGGCCGTACAGGCCCAGTGCTCCGCCGCCGGCCATGGCCGCGCCGCGCGTGCCGCTACCCCAGGCCAGGCCATCTGGCGACATGGCGCCGCTCATGGAGGTGAGCGCATCGGACGAGCCACTCGACTGGTAGGCCGGGCTGTCCATGGTGCGGGAGTTTGGAGCGGTACTTGCCATGGCCGAAGCGCCGCCGGCCGCGCGCTCACCCGTGTCCCTCATGGCCGTCATGGCGTCGCCGGCAAGGTTGCGCAGGCCGGAACCTGCCTGACTCATGCTGTTGCCGATATCGTCGACGACCCTGTCGAACGCACTGCCGCTCTTGCGGCCGAGCTGGCGCAGTTTATCGCGCGACTCGGCGCGCCGCGGCGCCCCGCGCTCGGGGTCGAGCACATACATGGCGAGCGCGCCAAGTGCGGCCCCGCCGATCCACTTGCCGAGTTGTAGATTCTGGTCGTTTGGTGTTTTCATGCCGTTCCTCCGTATCTGTGTGGGTGGGTTGTTGTTGGCAATGGGTGTTGAGCCTGCTCGCGCCACGCCAAAGCCAGCAGGTCCTGGACTTCTTCATCGCTTGTTTGCTCGAACTGCCGGTACCACTGGCTGACAGCACGAAAGTGCGGCGGGCGCAGCAGGCACACCAGTTCGTCGACTTCGGGCGCAATGGCCATGCAGGACAGGGCGGCGCCCACAGGGATGGCGGCGACAAGGCGCGCCGGAGCCTGTTGGCGCGCGACTTCGATGGCGGCCTGCATGGTCGAGCCGGTAGCGAGGCCGTCGTCGACCAGGATGACAGCGCGGCCGGCCAGCACCGGCGGCGGCCGGGCGCCGCGAAACAGGCGCTCGCGCCGCGCTACTTCGGCAAGCTCGCGTTCGACGATGGGCTCGACTTCGGTCGGGCTTACGCCGCATGCATCGAGCACCTCGGGCTGAACGATGCGCACACCGCCGCTGCCGACCGCGCCGATGGCGAACTCTTCATGCCCCGGCAGACCCAGTTTGCGCACGATGAGCACGTCGAGCGCGAGCCCGAGCTCGTGGGCGACCACAAAGCCTACCGGTACCCCGCCACGCGGCAGGGCCAGCACGATGGCGTCAGTGCCGGCATGGTGAGCCAGCGCCGCGGCAAGCTGTTTGCCGGCGTGTAATCGGTTGCGAAAGCTGTGAAGTGGGCCCATATCGGTTGGACCGTGGGGCGGCGCGCGGGTTGCACGCCGCCCGAAATTGCTTTGCCTGCGGCGCTGCCGCTTGCTTACTGGATGGGAATGCGGGTGGCTTCGCTACCCTGTTTTTTTGGCAGGGTCAGCGACAGCACACCGTTTTCCATGCGCGCCTGGGCGCTGGCCTCGTCAACCTCGGACGGCAGCATGAAGCTGCGCAGGAACTTGCTGGCGCGGCGCTCGGAATACAGGATATTCTCGCCTTCGCGCTGTTCGTTCTCCTGTTTCGATTCGCCCTCGATGGTCACGCGCTGGCGCTCGATGGCCACCTTCACGTCTTCCTTGCGCAGCCCAGGCAGCTCGGCCTGCACCTTGAACGATTTGTCACTTTCGCTCACGTTCAGGCGCGGACTGAGGGTATTGTCGCCGCTCCAGTTCGACAGCGCGCCGCCTTAGTAAAAGGGTGTGAACATGTCTTCCAACATGTGTTCGACCAGCCGGCCAAACTGATCGTCGCCAAGCCGCGGACGCATGGCCGACGTCGCCGATGGATGACGTCTGACGATATTCATGATTGCCTCCTTTCCTGGATTGCTCGATCAACCGGGGTGATTCCCCGCAGCTAATTTATAGACCTCCCGGCAGCGATTTCAAGGTCAAACTTGCAAGCCTGGCGTTCGTCCGTCGCTCACACTTTGATCAATAGCAGGACCGAACCACGAACAACGATTGAATTGGCGGTGGCGCGGTCTGACAGGGCAGGGAGGGGACCGAGATGAACCAAACGCTGCTGCGCTCGTGGTGGCTGCTGGCCCTGCGAGGCCTCATCGCCATTGTCTTTGGCGTCCTCGCCATCGCATGGCCGGCCATCACCTTGCTGTCGCTTGCAGTATTGTTTGCCGCCTTTGCGCTGCTGGGTGGCGCCGTGTGGATTTTCGGCGGCATTCAGCACCGCAAGGCAGACCAGCGCTGGTGGCTGTTATTGCTCTTCGGCCTCACCAGCATGCTGGCCGGCGCCATCTCGGCGCTCTATCCGGGCCTGACCACCCTTGCGCTGGTCCTGGTGGTGGGGGCCAATGCCCTGGTCACCGGCATCCTTGACATCGTGGTGGCCATCCGCGTGCGCAAATTCATTCGCGGCGAATTACTGCTTGTTCTGAGCGGGATTGCCTCGGTGGTGTTCGGCGTGTTCGTACTGCTGTTCCCGGCCGGCGCAGGCGCGCTGGCTCTGGCGCTGTTGATTGGTACTTATGCACTCATCACCGGCGTCATGCTGCTCGTGCTGGCCATCCGGGTGCGCTCCTGGACGCGCCTCAATCAGGCGCGCAGCAGTCCCTCCGCTGGCGCCGTATAAGGCCGCGCGGTCCTGCTAGCCGAGGTTGCGGCGGTGGAAGCGCAAGTGATCTTCCATAAACGTGGAGATGAAGTAGTAGCCGTGATCGTAGCCTGCATGGCGACGCAGTTCCAGCGCTTGGCCTGCCTCGGCGCAGGCGCGTTCAAACGCTTCCGGATGCAGTTGCTCCTCGAGGAATTTGTCGGCCAGTCCCTGGTCGATCAGAATGCCCTGAGGGAAAGGCTTCTGCAGGCCGGACATCAGGACGCTGGCGTCGTAGGCTTGCCAGGCGGCGCGCTCGGCCCCGAGGTAGCCGCCAAAGGCTTTCTCGCCCCACGGGCAGCGCGAGGGCGCGGCGATGGGGGCAAACGCCGAGACCGAGCGAAACAGGTCCGGCCGGCGCAGTGCCAGCACCAGTGCGCCGTGCCCGCCCATGGAGTGGCCGAAAATGCCGACGCGTGCGCCATCGGCGGGCAAGCTTGCCACCACCAGTTCGCGCAGCTCGAGCACATAGCTGAACATGCGGTAGTGGCTGCACCAGGGCTGCTCGGTGGCGTCGACGTAAAAACCGGCGCCCACGCCAAAGTCCCAGGATGCGCTTTCCCCTTCGATGCCGGCGCCGCGCGGACTGGTATCGGGCGCTATCAACATCATCCCGGTCTCGGCTGCCACGCGCTGGGCCCCGGCCTTGGTCATGAAGGTTTCCTCGGTACAGGTAAGTCCAGCCAGGTAGAACATGGCCGGCACCGTGGCGCTAGTGGCCTCTGCCGGAATAAACACGGAAAAGCGCATCGGCAAGCCGATGGCAGTGGACTGGTGGCGATAGAAGCGCTGGGTGCCGCCAAAGCAGCTGTGTTCACTGATCAGTTCGAGCATGGATAATTCCGCGAGTGGCAATAGGTGCAATGCGCCAGTATGCCTTGTTGAGGCCGAGCCTGCCTACAACGCGGCTCAGGGCGGGCCCAGATTCTGGTCCACCACGGACTGGATATGGGGAAAGCTGTCCGGCGTGGCCAGGAGCTGGTTGGCAATGAGGGTGTAGCGCGCCCTGAGTTCGAGCTCACGCGGTGTAAGTTGTCCGGGCAGGCGATAGGCATCGGGCAGCATGGACGCTACGTCGTGGGCAAATACCTGATTGTTGCTGGCCCAGCTGCCCACGCGCACGCCCGCGTAGAGCAGCTTGGCTTGAATGAGCGAGCAACCTCCGGCCAGGCAGGCAAAATAAAACATGGTATCGGCTTCGCCGCGCAGCACGCCTTCGCGCCCGGTCACGGCGTCGTGCACCACGGCGGCGCGCCGATAGCCGCCAGTGTAGGGACTGCCGACCGAGGACCAGAGCGTGCGCGGTATGCTGGCGCCATTGATGACGGTGCCGGCTGGCACGTCCCAGCGGCGTCCGTCCGGATCGAGAAACCAGAATGGTTCGAGCACGCGCATGTCGCGGTCGTCGCCTTCGGAGAGCCATTCAGTTTTTGGGTTGCCCGAAAACATTCCATTGCTCATGCTGTCGCTCCGCAGTCCAGTCGCCATCCTAATCCTTCGCGCCAGCGAGGGCGCGCACATTACTCACGAGTTCCAAATTCACACCAGCTGCAGCCAACCGGCCACGGCGCCAATGGCCAGTACCCACAGCAGGTGAATGCGGGTGCGCCACAGCAGCACGCCGCTGCCGATCGAAAGCAGCCACAGAGGCCAGTCGCGGGCCGGGTCGCTGTGCGCGCTGCCCAGGATCCAGCTGGTCGACAACAGCAAGGCCACCACCACTGGCGCCATCCCCAGCTTGAAAGCGCGCACGGCGCGCAGTTCGCGATTGCGGTGGCCCCATTGCGCCGCCGTGTACGTCAGCAAGGTCGAGGGAATCAGGATGCCGCACATGGTAATGGCCACCCCAGCCAGCGCCGCAGCCATGCTGCCGGTATTCATGCCGATATGCCAGCCCATCAGTGCCACGAACAGCACATTGGGGCCGGGCGCGGCCTGGGCCAGCGCGATCGAATCATTGAACTGCGTTTGGCTCAGCCAGTGCTTGTCGACCACCAGATAGCGCTGCATCTCGGAGCTGGTGGAAATGGCGCCGCCGACCGACATCAGCGACAGCATCAGGTAATGCCCAAACAGGCTGATCCAGTCATTCCAGCCCAGCACCAGCTGCGCCGTGCTCATGGCGCCAGCCTGCGATAGCACAGCACGCAGGCCAGCCCACCCACGCCGAAT
Source organism: Pseudomonadota bacterium (assembly GCA_040385745.1). Classification (GTDB taxonomy): domain Bacteria; phylum Pseudomonadota; class Gammaproteobacteria; order Burkholderiales; family Burkholderiaceae_D; genus Telluria_A. The sequence goes on along the minus strand of JAZKGU010000109.1, from coordinate 6,665 downwards.
AATACCAATGCCAGTGGAACCCGCAGCAGGGCTACCATGGCGAAGCTCAGGCCAGCCAGCACGGCGCACCAGGTCAAGGGCATGGGATTGCGCACCAGTGCCGCCGACAGTTTCAACCCGGCGGCCCCGATCATGCCGGCCGCGACCGCGCCCATGCCGCGCAGGGCGCCGGCCACGCCAGCGTGTTCGCCCAGCCGCGCATGCAGCACTACCAGCACCAGCACGATTATGAGTGGCAACAGCAGCATGCCCGCCAGTGCGGCCATGGCCCCGGCAAAGCCGAAATAGCGTCCGCCGATCATGAGCGACAGATTGACGACATTGGGGCCGGGCATGATCTGCGCGACCGCCCAGTCTTCGAGGAACTCGTCCTGGGTGAGCCAGCGCTTGCGCTCGACGATTTCGCGCTGTGCGACCGCCAGCACGCCGCCAAACCCTTGCAGGGCCAGCAGCGTGAAGGAGATGAACAGGTCGCTCAGGGATCGGGGGCCGGGATGGGAGGGCAGGGGCTCAGGGCGCATGCGAGCATTATCGCGCCCTCAGGCAGCACTGTCCATGTGGCTAGCCCCCGCCGATGCCGCGCATGACGCGCCCGCTGCCACCGCACTCGGGGCATTCGGCGCCGCCAGCCAGCTTGCCGCTGCCGCTGCACTTGTCGCAAATATCTTCGGCGGCGCCGGGCGTGCCGGGAGCGGCTTCGTCGCCTGGATTCAAGATCGGTTCGATCGGGCTTGCCATGATGACCTCGCAGTGGAAGTGGATGGGATGATTCTAGGAGCCCGGCATGGCAGGCGGCGCGCGGTTCCGCGAAGCATCGAAACCATGTTTTTCGGGCATTTGATGGAAACCTGATATTGACTTCGGGCTTGATTGTTGGATACTCATTGGCAGCAGGGAAAAGTCGCTCACCACACCGCCAACGATGTAAAGGACGCTCATGACCCATCCAGCTCAGCCCGCGAACGGCCCGACATCGGCGCCGCGCAACTTGCGCCACGACGCGCGCTGCCGTGACATCGTCAACCATGCTTTGGCCATGCAGCAGGGTGCTACAACCTTATGTGCGCTGGAATACCTTAAAGCGCACGGAATTTCCGCCGCGGTGATCGAACGCGTGCTGCTCGAACCGCAGCGCCGTCGTAGCCTGCTCGAGCACTGATCGCTGAAGTGGCGGCGGCGGGGCCGGGACCGCCATTCAATGCGAAAATGATATCGAAAAACTACATTTGGAAAGCGTTTCCATTGCCGGGTTATGCACAAAAAATTAGCGTAGGAAATTTCCTAATATTTTTTCCTGACTTTAGCATTGACTTTATAAGTCATTGAATTTGCAGCCTATTTTTTCTGCCTTCTGAACGGGCATTTTGTTGAAACCCGCATCGTTGCTGGCTTCCTGACTGTCAAGGCCGCGTTATCCACAATGTTATCCACAATCACTGTGGATATCTGAAAAAGTGCTTACAAAACGGTGACTTAGGCGAGCAGAAGTATTGGACTGACAAGATTGTCCAGTTATTGGCATGCTGAAATCTCCTCCACGTCCAGCTTATTTCCAGAATTTTACTTGCGCTTGAACACTGTGTAAATGTACAGTTGTCGCTCTGCCTCTTTGATTGTCGTCCATGTCCGCCGTTCCCGTGTTACTCACTTCCGAAGATCCTTTCGCTGCGCTCAATGACGAGCAACGCGCGGCCGTTGAGCATGACATCGGCATCGACAGCGCGGCGTGTAGCCCTTTGCTGGTCATCGCAGGCGCGGGATCGGGCAAGACCAATACCCTGGCGCATCGGGTAGCGCGCCTGATCATGAGCGGCGCCGATCCCCAGCGCATTTTGCTGCTGACTTTTTCGCGCCGCGCCGCCACCGAGATGACCCAGCGTGCCAGTGCGGTACTGCATCGCATCATGGGCCAGGGAGCCGGCCAGCCGCCCGCGCGCCTGCCTTGGGCCGGGACTTTTCACAGCATCGGCGCGCGCCTGTTGCGCGAATACGCCGGCCGCATTGGCCTGGACGAAGCCTTCACCATCCACGACCGCGGCGATTCCGAGGACTTGATGGGCATGGTGCGCCATGACATCGGCCTTACCCAGACCCAGAAACGCTTTCCGCTCAAAAGCACATGTTTGTCGATTTATTCGCGTGTGGTCAACAGCCAGGAGCCGCTGGCGCAAGTCCTGCAATCGACGTTTCCATGGTGCGGCGAGTGGGAAGCAGAACTGAACACCCTGTTCGGCGCTTACGTCGATGCCAAGCAGGAGCAAAACGTTCTCGATTACGACGATCTGCTGCTGTTCTGGTCCGACATGGCGGCCGACCCGGAATTGGGCCCCGAACTCGGCGGCCTGTTCGACCATGTGCTGGTCGACGAATACCAGGACACCAACCGCCTGCAGGCCGCCATTGTGCTCGGTATGAAACCGGGCGGGCAGGGCGTGATGGTGGTGGGCGACGACGCCCAGTCGATCTATTCCTTTCGCGGCGCCACCGTGCGCAATATCCTCGATTTTCCGAAGCAGTTCGGCCGGCCCGCGCGCTTGGTCACGCTGGAGCGCAACTATCGTTCGACCCAGCCCATCCTGGACGCGTCCAATGCCTTGATCGCCGGTGCCCTGGAACGCCATGCCAAGACCTTGTGGACCGACAAGGCCTCCAGCGTGCTGCCGCAACTGGTGCTTATTCCGGACGAGGCCGAACAGGCGCGCTGGGTCTGCAATCGCATTCTCGAGCATCGCGAAGCAGGCATGAAGCTCACCGCCCAGGCAGTGCTGTTTCGCGCGGCCAGCCACAGCGCCGCGCTCGAACTTGAACTCATGCGCCGTAACGTCCCCTTCGTCAAGTTCGGCGGCCTGAAGTTCCTGGAAGCGTCGCACATCAAGGACGTGCTGGCCGTGCTGCGCTTTGCCCAGAATCCAAGCGGGCGTCTGGCCGGCTTCCGGGTCGCCCAGCTCATTCCCGGGATCGGCGCCGCCACTGCTACCCGCCTGCTCGACGAAGTGGGTCAGGCCGCCGCTCCTACGGCGGCGCTGCAGGCATTTGCCGCGCCCGCCAAGAGCCAGGCCGACTGGCAAAGTTTTGTCGCGCTCTACACAGCTCTGCGCTCCCCCGGGCTGCGCTGGCCGGCTGACATCGAGCTGGTGCGCAGCTGGTATCTGCCGCATCTCGAGCGCATGCATGACGACGCCCAGGTGCGCGCGGCCGATGTGGAGCAACTGACCATGCTCGCAGGCGGCTATGGCTCGCGCGAAACGTTTTTGGCCGAGATCACCCTCGATCCACCGGAAGCCACCAGCGACCGTGCCGGTCCGCCCCATCTCGATGAAGACTACGTGATCCTGTCCACGATCCATTCGTCAAAGGGCCAGGAGTGGAAATCGGTATACGTGCTCAATGTGGTTGATGGCTGCATTCCATCGGACATGAGCACCGGTAACGCGGCCGACATCGAGGAGGAGCGGCGCCTGCTGTATGTGGCGATGACGCGCGCGCGTGAACATTTGCACCTGGTGGTGCCGAACCGATTCTTCATCAAGCAGCAGGCCCAGATGGGCGACCGCCACGTGTACGCCGCGCGCACCCGCTTCATCAGCCCTGCCATGCTCAAGCATTACGAGGAATGCGTGTGGATGACGGCCGACACTGCGAAAAGTAAAAAGCCCATGCCCGACAGCGTACGCATGATGGTGCGCGAGCGCGCGCGCAATGCGTGGAAATAAACGCCGGCGTTCAGTGCGCCGGCGTGATGGCGCTGGCGGGCGAGGGCACGACAGTGGCGAGCGCCACGGCTTGATCCATCTGGCCGGCATCGTCGCGAAAGCCAAGGACCGCGCAACGTAACAGGATCGGCTGGCCGAGGCTGTCAGTGGAGGCAATGTCGCCCGACCAACTGGCGCCGGCGGCCAATGCAGCGCGAATCTCACCGGCCAGCGCGGCCGGAAACGGCGCGGGGTGCAGCACGTGCAGGTCGCGCCCGAGCAGGGCCGCGCGCGGGATGCCTGCCGTGCGGCACAGCACTTCGTTGGCGTCCACGATGCGCGCCTCGGCGTCGAGGGTGAGCACCATTGCGTGCTGGTCCACCAGGACTTGCAGCTTGCGCGCGTGCTCCAGCGCCTCGGCCAGGGCTGCACGGTCGCTGGCGGCGGCCGAGAGCGCCGTGTACGCGCGCAGCGAGGAAATGACCGTGGTAAAGAGTTTGCGGGTGGTCAGGTCAGCCTTGCACCAGAAATCGTTGATATCGTAATCGAGGATGATGCTGTGCTCGAGCGATTGCCCGGGCTGCCCGGTGCGCAGCACGATGCGCACGAGAGCGTTACCAAGTTCTTCACGGACCTGGCGCGCGACCAGCAGGCCAGCCTCGGGCGTTTCCATGATGACGTCGAGCAGCACGATGGCGATGTCGGGCGTAGAGCGAAGAATGGCCATGGCTTCTTTGCCACTGTAGGCGTGCAGAAAATTAAGGCGCCGGCCCTGGAACTGCGTGTTGCTTAAGGCGAATTTGGTAACCACATGCACGTCGACATCATCGTCAACGATCAAAATGCGCCAGGGCGGCGCCGCCAAACCTGCCAGCGCCGGGTCGGAAGGATCGTCCTCCCGCAGTATCAATTCGCCATTGCCGGCGGCGTCCGAAGCGTATGCAACCATGGAACTACACTATGACAGCGCCACGTGTTTGTCAAAGAAAAAAATGACTTATCCCCTGATTTCACGCTTTGTAGGATTTTGCCTAATAAGCACTTGTCAAGCGTCATAGTGCACTTTCTAAGTTCTTGATTTCATTACCATTAATTTTTGCCTGTAGATTGAGCATTTTGTTGAAAGCCCCTGAAATACTGGGCTTCCGGCTTGTCAAGAGGGGCTTATCCACATAGTTATCCACAATTCGTGTGGATATCGAAAAAAAGCGAACAAAATCCGCCACTTAGCTAAAAATGCAAGAAGTAAATTGCTGCAATGCAAACTTTTACACTTGCTACTTTTGGTGAAAAACCGGCGGCTGAGCGCTTGGCCCTTGCAGTTCACTCCCCACGCACGCTGCCTGCAATCGCTCGAGTTCGTCAAGAAAACGTTCGCATGCCAGAACCGGCGGCCACGGCTCCCAGGGCGTGCAATGGTAGGGGACCACAAGTGGATCGGCTTCCAGGGGCAGTTCGGCAATACCGAGAATGTGTTGCACCTCGCCCCGCGTCCAGCCCGCTACGTGCAGCGCCTCGCTGGCAGCGGCAATGCGGTCGGCCCGCTTGTGCAGCCGAAATTCGTCCTCGCTCCAGGCAGGCAAGCCGTAACGCAGCTCGACCGCTTGCTGCAAGCGCTCGCTCAAGGCCGAGAACGCGTCGCCCAGAAAAGGCTTGAGCACGGAGATGCAGTCGAAGCCCAGCAGACCTTCCTCAGCGTCGTGCAGGAGCTCGCGCAGGTCGTCGAGCGGATGGCGTGGGCCGCCTGACTGCTGGCGCCGCAAATGCATGACCGTGAGCGAGTGCTGGGCCACCGACAGCGGCAGCGCCCAGGCCGAATGCCCTCCCCAGCGGTAAGTACGCGCCAGGCCAAGGGCAAGGTCGGCATTGTCCCAGCAAGCAGGAGCAGGATTGAGCAGGTCGAGCCTTTGCCCCGAGGGCAGACGCACCCAGGCTCTTTGTTCAACAACGGCGTGTGGATTATTGTGGACTTTGTACATGCTGGCTACCTCGATCACATACTGTGATTATATACAGTATTGGTGCCATTTCAAGGCCCGCACGCATGCAACTGTTACCATAGCGGCCTTTGCCAAATCGTCGACACCCGTCATGTCCCACTTCGTCCAAGCCAGCAGTGCAGGCAGCTTCCGCCAGGATCTGGTGCGCTGGCGCCAGTTGGTCACGCCCGGCTGGCTGGCGCGTTTGTTGGCGGGCGAATCGGTCGAAGCCACGCCGGCCGGCGCTTTTCGCCTGATCGAAGTGGCCAGCGCCGCCTGGTCGCGCTTCGAGCAAGGCCACATTCCCGGGGCTGCCTATCTCGATACCGGCGAGCTTGAAACGCCGCCTCTGTTCAATAAAATCGACGACGCGGCCTTGCTTGCCGTGCTGCTCAGGCACGGCATTCGCCACGACACCACCGTCATCCTGTACGGACGCGGTGCGCTGGCAGCGGCGCGCGCCGCCCACCTGATGCTGTACGCGGGCGTGGCCGACGTGCGCCTGCTCGATGGCGGCCTGAGCGCCTGGAGTGCGGCCGGTCTGGCGCTGCAGGCTGGGTCCGCGAGCGTGGTTGCTGCAGACAGCTTCGGTGCGCCGTTCCCGGGCTGTCCCGATTATCTGGTCGACATGGCCGGCGTGCGCCAGCTCATGCATGCGCAACATGCCAGCCTGGTCAGCATCCGCACCTGGCGCGAGCACGCAGGCCTCACCTCCGGCTACAGCTATATCGCGGCCTGCGGCGAGATTCCTGGCGCGCGCTGGGGACGCGCGGGGCGCGAGGGCGACGTCAACTCTATGAGCCTGTACCAGCAGGCCGATACCAGCATGCGTGCGGCGCGCCAGATCGACGCCATGTGGCGCAGCGCCGGGATCGTTGCGGGACGGCGCACGGTATTTTATTGCGGCACCGGCTGGCGCGCCTCGCTGGCGTTTTTTTAGGCGCTGTCACCGGTAAGTGTGGAATTTCTTCGTAAGGCTGAGGTCTGACATAGA
>JAZKGU010000108.1:0-5090 GCA_040385745.1 Pseudomonadota bacterium | reverse complement strand
GGAATTCGCGCAGCATGGTGCCGGCTTCGACGCCAGCTTTGGCGTGATGACCCGCGATCGATTTGTTCACGCGGGAAGCGCGACGTTGACCGAAAGCGACCTGAACAGCGGAGTAACCGTCTGTTTCAGGAGTTTTGACTTGCGCAACACGGTTGTTCGACACGTCCAGCACGGTGACAGGGATCGAGTCCCCTTCATCCGTGAAGATGCGCATCATACCAACCTTGCGACCGAGAAGGCCTAGGCTCATTTTTTCTCCATTCCCACCTGCGATTGGGCGGGGCTGATGTTTAACTACCAAGTAAAGGACAGATTCAAAAAGGACGAATCCATACCGAAGCCGGCTAGTATAACGCGCTAAAAGGCTTGACGCAACAACTTAGTTAGGGGTATGTCGGGGTTTTTGGCGGATCTGTCGCGTGCGCGCACCGGGATGCCGGCAGCACTAGGCGCTTTACGCCGGCGCCGCGCCGGGCGAGCGCAGGCGCGCCCACAGGAAGGCGCAGCGGCGCGCGAAGCCGTGGCGCACGCGGCCCGAACGCAGCCTGGTTTCGCCCTCGACCGCCACCGCCAGCTCCCAGCGCGCCGGCCAGGAGCGGGCCTGGCGGGTGAAATGGCTGAGCATGGTCAGCGTTTCGGAGGCATAAAAATCGAGCCGGTGTTCGGTCAGGAACAGCAGCAAAGGCGCCACCCGCACCTTGTTGGCCTGCACGCTGACTTCGGCTACGGCCGGCAAGTGACTGCCATCGTTTAAAATTGCAACTGCGGCAACGATATACTGCTGGGTTACGCCAGTGGGAATGCACTGATTTTGCGTGGGGCGGATGAACGATTCGCCGTGGCCGCCCATCTCTTCTTCATTGACAGCCCATTCCCATACGGGAAAAGCCTGCAAGTCCGCGCGCGTGACCTGGCGAATGGGGCGGCGGGTGGCAAGGTCGATGATCATGGGAAGGCTGTTGCAGGGCGGGGAACCCAGCCAGTTTACGGGCGCCCCTGATTTCTGTCCAGCAAGTAAGGTTTTTGTGTTGCTGGCGCGATAAAATAAATTGCTTGATTGCTTACGGGTCGATCCCATCTTATGGGGTGGTCCAATCCTCCGGGGCGTCCCGGTCCATTCACAGTTTCAAGGAGATATGTATGGCTATCAGTTTGCAAAAAGGCGGCAACGTCAACCTGAGCAAGGAAGCGCCCGGCTTGTCGAAGGTCGTCATTGGCCTGGGCTGGGATCCGCGCGCCACCGACGGCGCAGCGTTCGACCTCGACGGCAGCGCGTTCATGATCAAGGCTGACGGCAAGGTACGCGGCGATGCCGACTTCATCTTCTACAACAACCTCAAGTCCACCGACGGCTCGGTGGTGCACGCGGGCGACAACACCTCCGGTCAGGGCGAAGGCGACGACGAGAAGGTCATGGTGGACCTGTCCAAGGTGCCGCCCGAAGTGGACAAGATCTCCTTTTGCGTCACCATCCACGACGCCGACGCGCGCAAGCAGAATTTCGGCATGGTCAGCAAGGCCTACATCCGCTGCCTGAACGCCGATGGCGAAAAGGAACTGGCGCGCTACGACCTGTCGGAAGACAGCTCGGTGGAAACCGCGATGATCTTCGGCGAACTGTATCGCGCCGGCGCCGAATGGAAGTTCAAGGCCATCGGCCAGGGCTTCAAGGGCGGCCTGGGCCCCCTGGCGCGCTCGTTCGGCGTTAACGCCTAATAAGCGCAGTACTGACCGGGCAACATCCCCACTGCCGCCTCTGCGTGTGCGCACTGCTGTCCGGAGTAGATGCTTAACGTGCAGCTGGATGTAAGAAGCCGTCTCCCCCGCGAAGGCGGGGGTCCATAGCGCGCCAACACAGAGTTGATGCGCTATAGGCCCCCGCCTTCGCGGGGGAGACGGCGATTTGGCGAGGTCAGCGGTGCGCGGCGGGGACGACGGGGTTGGCGCAAGGACTTTTCGAGCCCTCTGCTTTTCATACATATATAAGGTTTTACATGCGTGTCTGGTTCAACAGGACGTTTTCGTCCGTCTACGCGGCTATCGGCCTGATTCGGGAAGCGGATCGTGATGGCCGCTTCCATATTATCTACAGCAATGCCAATCCGCATACCAATGCAGCCCGCGTCGCCCACGAGTTCCATGTCGAGCCCACCGGCCTCGATGCGCCTGCCTATATAGACTGGTGCCTGGGATTTTGCCGCGAGCACCGGATCGACATTTTCATCCCCGGCAAACTGTCCACCGAGCTGGCCGCCGAGCACGCGCGCTTCGCCGACATCGGCACCCGCGTACTGTCGGCCGCCAGCAAGCCTGCGCTCGAACTGATTCACGACAAAGCGCGCTTCTATGCCGAGACCCAGCTGCCCGAAGCGCCGGTGGCCGAGACCATCATTTTTGAAAACGTCGAACAGTTCGACGCCGCCTACGCCGAGCTGCGCCAGCGCCATCCCAAGCTGTGCGTGAAGCCCTCACGCTCGGTCTTCGGCCTGGGCTTTGCCATCCTCGACGAAGAGCGCAGCAGCGCCGCCCTGCTGCTGGCCGGCGCCGAATACCATATCGGCCTGGACGACATGCGCCGCGGCCTGGCCGAGCTGGGCGCCTTTCGCACCATGCTGCTGATGGAATACCTGGACGGCCACGAATTCAGCGTCGACTGCGTCGGCGACCACGGCCGCCTGGTTACGGCGGTCGCGCGCAAGAAGCCCAAGCAGGCAGGGCGCGGCCAACTGATCGACATGCGCGCCGATATCCTGGCCGCCACGGCGCGCCTGTGCCAGGACTATGGCCTGAACGGCTGCTTCAATGTGCAGTTCCGCGAAGGCGGCGAGGCGCTGCGCCTGCTCGAGATCAATCCGCGCATGTCCGGCGGAATCGGCATGGCCTGCGTGGCCGGCCCCAACCTGCCCTGGATCGCCCTGTCCGGCTTTGCCGACGGCTTCGACAAGGTGGTGGTGCCGCCGGTGCGCGACGGCATCCGCGTGGCCGAGCTGACTTCGGCCACCGAATTGACCAGCGCGTCGGACCTGGCGTGAACGCGCCCCTGCCGACCCAGCACATCGCGCTGCCCACCGGCGCGCTGGAGCTGACCATCAGCGCGGCCAGCTACCCGCAGGACGCGCTGCTCGGCTTTGCAGCGCGCGCCAACATCAAGCGCGGTTTCCTGTTCCTGTCCAAGGTGCTGGGCAAGCACTGGCCCGTCAGGCCTGCCGCCATGCGCGCCATCCACGAGAGCATGGCCGCCGAGATTCCCGCGCTCGAAGGTCCGGTGGTATTCATCGCCATGGCAGAAACCGCGATCGGCCTGGGCCAGGGCGTGTTCGAAGCCTGGCTCAGAGCCAACCCGGGCCGCGACGCGCTGTTCATCTACACCACCCGCTACCGCGTGGGCGAGACGCCCATCGTCGAATTCGAGGAAGCCCACAGCCACGCGCCGCGCCAGTTCCTGCACATGCCGCCGGACCCCACCAAACGCGCCCTGCTGCTGGGCGCGAAAGCGCTGGTACTCGTCGATGACGAGGCCAGCACCGGCAATACCTTCCTCAACCTGACCCAGGCCTGCCGCACGCTCAATCCCGGCATCGAGCATGTGCACCTGGCCACCATTACCAACTTCATGGGCGCTGAGGCTACCGCGGAATTGAGCGGACGCTTCGGCCTGCCGGTGACGATGGGCGCGGTCATCAGCGGGGGGTACACCTTTGTGCCGGGCCAGCTGGCCGACGGCGGCGCCCCGGCCCAGCGTTTCGACCCCAGCGCCGACCGCGGCGCCAGCGCCGAGTTTGGCCGCTTCGGCGTCGATCGTGCGCTGCAGACGCCGCAGACACTGGCCGAGCGCCTGGCCGCAGCCATCGCCCCCGGCGAAACCATCCTGGTGCTGGGCACGGGCGAATTCATGCACCCGTCCTATCTGCTGGGCGCCGCGCTCGAGCAGTGCGGTCTGGACGTGATGGTGCAATCGACCACGCGCTCGCCCATTCTGACCTGGGGCGCGGTCGCGTCCAGCCTGAGCTTTCCGGACAATTACGGCGAAGGCATTGCCAACTTCCTGTATAACGTACAGCCCGGCCAGTACCAGCACGTGTTCATCTGCCACGAGACCGCCCCCAATCCGGCCCTGCGCGGCCTGGCCGACGTGCTCCATGCGCGCCTTTTCCATTTCCTGACCGAGAATCACGTTGAAGAAGTTTGAAAATATCCTGTTCGTCGACCTCGACGACACCCTGTTCCAGTCGCTCGAAAAATGCCCGGGCCGCGACGAGCTGCAGGCGACCGCCTTCCTCAAGGACGGCGCGCCGATTTCGTACACCACGCCCGCGCAACGCTCCTTTATCGGCTTCGTCCAGCAGGGCATGACCATGATCCCGACCACGGCGCGCAACCTCGATGCCTTGAACCGGGTCGAGCTGCCCTTCACCAGCTGGGCCGTGATTGACTACGGCGGCGTGGTGCTGCGCCCCGACCGCAGCGTCGACCAGGAATGGCTGGACGCGATGCGCATCAAGATGGCGCAGGCCCTGCCCGGCCTGAATGAACTGGCCGCCGAGATCGACGCCTGGGGCGAGCGGGTCGGCTATGGGGGACGGGCGCGCATGATCGAAGACTTCGACACCGCTTTCTACCTGTGCATCAAGGACCCCGAAAAAATCGGCGCGCGCCTGGAGCGGGTCGAGCGCGAGGTGGTGCAACCCTGGATCGACGCGGGCGACAAACCCTACTGGATTCACCGCAACGGCAACAACCTGGCGATCCTGCCCAATGCGCTCAACAAGTCGCACGCGGTGGCGCACGTGACGGCCATCCTGCGCGCCGCCAATCCCGACATCATCACCTTCGGCATGGGCGACAGCAAGTCGGACGCACGCTTCATGGCGGCGTGCGACTACGCCATCGTCCCGCGCCGCACCCAGCTCGCCGGCGTGGCCCTGGAGCCCCTATGAATTTTTCGGGCAGCTACCGCAGCGGCGACGTGACATTCCTGCTCAAGCCCCTGGCGATGGCGGATTTTGTCGACGTCGCCGAAAAGGAAAAGCTGATCCAGTCCGGCCAGCGCCACTACAGCGAAATGCTGTCGCCCGAGTCGCTGCCGTCGG
>JAZKGU010000107.1:0-5366 GCA_040385745.1 Pseudomonadota bacterium | reverse complement strand
AGATGGCAAACATTCTCGTAGTTGATGATGAAATGGGCATCCGCGAGCTACTCTCGGAAATCCTGGGCGATGAAGGCCACGCGATCACGCTGGCCGAAAACGCCCAGCAGGCGCGCGATGCACGCGCGGCCGGCGCGCCCGACCTGGTTTTGCTCGATATCTGGATGCCCGATACCGATGGCGTCACCCTGCTCAAGGAATGGCAGCGCGACGGCCTGCTCACCATGCCCGTCATTATGATGTCGGGACACGCCACCATCGATACCGCCGTCGAGGCCACCCGCATTGGCGCGCTCAACTTCCTGGAAAAACCGATCGCGCTGCAAAAGCTGCTCAAGGCGGTCCAGCAGGGCCTGACGCGGGCCCAGGAAGCCGTGCGCGCGCCAGCCCTGGCGCCGCGCCCCATGCTGGCGCCCCAGCCCGAGGAAAGCAGCGCGGGCAGTGCGCTGTTCGCGCCCCAGCCGCCGCAGGCCACGCTTGGCGGTCGAATGGGCGCCGTACCCAATGGCGAAGGGCATGGTTTTTCGCTCAGTTTCGACCTGCCGCTGCGCGAAGCGCGCGATGCCTTCGAACGCATGTATTTTGAACACCACCTGGGCCGCGAAGGCGGCAGCATGACGCGGGTGGCTGAAAAAACCGGACTCGAACGCACCCACCTCTACCGCAAGCTCAAGCAACTCGGCGTGGAGCCGGGCAAGCTGGCCAAAAAAGGCGGCTGAAGCTGCCCGCCGCGCCAACCCCATGCACTACCACGCTGGTGATGGGGGCCACGGCGGGCGCGCGCGAGGCTGCCATTGCCGCCGCACTGGCCATGCTGCCAGCCGCGCTGCGCAGCGCGGTCCTGCTCGAAGGACTTCCTAACGGGCAACTCAATCTTGTTACTTCCATCAATCTTGATGTGCACAGGGTCGCGCCCGCTTGCCTTTGCTGCACCGGTAATCTCGTTTTACGTGTAACATTAAATCGAATCCTGCGGTTGCGTCCCGATGTACTGTTCATCGGCGTGGCCAATGCGACTCACATCGATCAGTTGCGATCGTGGCTGCAACAACCGCCATACGATCAGCTGTTGGTACTGACCCCGGACCAGCTTGTGTCTTGAAAACCGTCCGGTTAGCCCCACCTCTATTGCACCAGCAGAGTGGAAAGTAATATCGAGCTAAGGAGCCAGCATGAACATGATCTATAACAGCGAGCAGTACAGCGTGGTCGAATTTGGTGTTGACCACAACCTCGAAGCCCTGCGTTTCGGCGGCTATGAAATCGTGGACAAATCGGGTCGCCGTGAAGCATTTATCGGCGGCAAGCTTGCCCAGTCCTTCAGGCGCGATGTCAACAATCTGATCGCCAGTGAACCGACCATGGAAGAAATCGACGACTTCCTCGGTTCCTACGATTCCCTGATGAGCCAACCGGTCTTGCTGCATTAAGCTCGATCTCACCTAAGGTCGCACGCCCAGCCAAACGCGGCTGGTTCCGTGCGGCGCATCTCCGCGCGGTATATTCAATGCGCATGGTAAACTCTTCGCCATGTGCCAACTTCTCGGAATGAATTGCAATGTCCCTACGGACATTGTCTTTAGCTTCACCGGCTTTGCCATGCGCGGCGGCCGCACCGACACCCACCATGACGGCTGGGGCATAGCATTTTTCGAAGGCGCCGGCGTGCGCCATTTTGTCGATCACCAGGCCGCTGTCGAATCGCCCGTGGCCGAGCTGATCAAACGCTATCCCATCAAGTCCAAGAACGTCATCGCGCATATCCGCAAGGCCACCCAGGGCCAAGTTGCGCTCGAAAACTGTCATCCTTTCGTGCGTGAATTGTGGGGCCGCTACTGGGTGTTTGCCCACAATGGCGACCTGAAGGAGTTTGCGCCCATGCTCGATGGCGCCTTTCGCCCGGTGGGCACGACAGACAGCGAGCATGCGTTTTGCTATCTGCTGCAGGAGTTGCGGCGCCGCTTTGGCGACAGCGCGCCCGGCCTTGATGAGCTGCGCCCTGTTCTGGCGCAGCTGGTGGCCGACATTGCCGCACACGGAACCTTCAATTTGATGCTGTCGGATGGTTCGGCGCTGTTCGTGCATTGCTCCACCAAGCTGCACTACGTGGTGCGCCAGTACCCCTTCGTTACCGCGCGCCTGTCCGACGAGGACGTCAGCGTCGATTTTTCGCAAGTGACTACCCCCAACGACCGGGTGGCCATTATCGTCACCGAGCCACTTACCACCAATGAAAGCTGGACCAGCTTCGGCGAGGGCGAAATGATGGTGTTCGTCGATGGCCAGCCGATGTAATGATGTAAGTTTGGGCTAATGCTCAGGAGGGCGAGCCCGGGCCGGCCCATTGTCGGTGCAGATCCGGATCGCTGCGCAGTTCCCACAGCGCCAGGATGACGACCGCCACGCCGACAATCACGGCATTGCCCATCATGACCCCGCGCTCGGCGATGATGCCGACCCAGGGCGACACCGCCACCCAAGTGCCGATCAGCAAGTTAACAATAACGGCCCAGGCATAGGTCTTGTACAGGTCGAATGCTGCCAGGATGGCCATTAGCGCACCGGCAATCATGGCGTTGATGGCGATCGGCGTATCGCCTGCGTAACCGAATACCCAGGGTGAAACAAACAGCCATGCGCCCAGAAGCAGGATGACCTGATCCTGCCAGCGATGGCGTGGAAATTGCGCTGCCATAGCGTCCTCCGAAGTTTTCTGTCCGGCGCACCAGTGCACATGCGGTCACGGCGCCGATGCGGCCGCACCCCCGGTGTTAGGCAAAAACAGCGATGGAAAGTTCCGTGCCGGGCGCTCATTTGCTTCGGGCAATGGCGCTGACGCGGCCCTGCGAGGTGCGTACGGCTCCCTCGTGCATCCTGTCTCGTTTCGCTACCCGTACTGTCTCGTTTTGTCTAGTTTCGGGCGATTCGACAAACGCGCGGCCCGGCGCGACGAAACAAGACAAAACGAGACAGAACTAGACGGGTAAATGAGACAGGATGCACGATGGGGCCGCAGTAGCTGCAGTCCCCGCGCCGAGCATGGATGAGCGCGCCGTCGAGCCTGGGCAGGCGCCGCGCGCGAGGCCGATCGGCATCGCTCCTGCCTACGCGGCGTCCGCTTCACCTTACAAGTTCGGCGCGAGCCAGCGTTCCAGGTCGGCGTGGCTTACATTGCGCCGCTGCGCCATGTCGGCCAGCTGGTCGCTGCCGATTTTTCCGACTACGAAGTACTTCGCTTCCGGGTGCGCAAAGTAAAAGCCCGACACCGCCGCGCCCGGGAACATGGCGAACGATTCGGTCAGCTCCATGCCGATCTCTTCGGCGCGCAGCACCTTGAACATGTCGGCCTTGACGGTGTGCTCGGGACAGGCAGGGTAGCCGGGGGCAGGGCGGATGCCCGCGTAGCGCTCCTCGATCAGCTCGGCGTTGCTGAGCTTTTCATCGGCCGCGTAACCCCACAGGTCGGTGCGCACACGCTCGTGCAGGTACTCGGCAAAGGCCTCGGCCAGGCGGTCGGCCAGCGACTTGAGCATGATGGACGAGTAGTCGTCATGCGCGTCCTCGAAGCGCTTCTCGTATTTTTCGATCCCCAGGCCCGCCGTGACGGCGAACAGGCCGATATAGTCGGGCGTGCCCGACTCTTTGGGCGCGATGAAATCGGCCAGGCACTGGTTGGGCCGCTGCACGCCGTCGACCAGCGGCTTGACGCCCTGCTGGCGCAGGCCATGGTAGGTGAAGGCCACGTTAGCGCGTGATTCGTCGCTGTAGATCTCGATGTCGTCGTGGTTTACGCTGTTGGCCGGCAGCAGGGCGATCACGCCATTGGCGCTCAGCCAGCGCCCTTCAATGATCTTTTTCAGCAGCGCCTGGCCCTCGGCGAACACGCGGGTGGCGGCCTCGCCCACCACCGGGTCGCTCAGAATGGCGGGGTAGGGGCCGGCCAAGTCCCAGGTCTGGAAGAACGGACCCCAATCGATGTAACGCGCGACGGTGGCCAGGTCGACATTTTTGAACTCGCGCCGGCCGATGAACTTGGGCCGCACCGGGGCGAACTGCAGCTGCGTCTTGTTGGCGCGCGCGTCGGCCAGCGACAGCATCGGCAGCGCCTTCTTGTTGGCGTGCTGCTCGCGGATGCGCACATAGTCCTGCTCGATGTCGTCGATGTACTTGTCGCGCGTTTCGGGCGTGAGCAGCGACTGCGCCACCGACACCGAACGCGAGGCGTCGGGCACATACACCACCGGGCCTTCGTAGTTGTGGGCGATCTTGACCGCGGTGTGGGCGCGGCTGGTGGTGGCCCCGCCGATCAGCAGCGGGATCTTGAGCATGCGAAAATGCGGGTCGCGCTGCATTTCGCGCGCGACATGCGCCATCTCTTCGAGCGAGGGCGTGATCAGTCCGGACAGGCCGATCATGTCGGCGTTTTCGACCTTGGCGCGCGCCAGGATTTCGGAACACGGCACCATCACGCCCATGTTCACCACCTCGAAGTTATTACACTGCAGGACCACCGACACGATGTTCTTGCCGATGTCGTGCACATCGCCCTTGACGGTGGCGATGACGATCTTGCCCTTCGGTTTGGCGACGATGCCGGTGCGCTGTTCCTCCAGTAGTTTCTCTTCTTCGATGTAGGGGATCAGGTGGGCCACGGCCTGCTTCATCACGCGCGCCGACTTGACCACCTGGGGCAGGAACATCTTGCCCTGGCCGAACAGGTCGCCCACCACGTTCATGCCATCCATCAGCGGGCCTTCGATCACGTGAATCGGACGCCCGCCATTGGCCAGCAGCTGCTGGCGCGCTTCCTCGGTGTCCTCCACGATCCACTGAGTAATGCCGTGCACCAGCGCGTGCGACAGGCGCTGCTGCACCGTGCCATTGCGCCATTCCAGGTTGGCCACATCCTGCTTGCCGCCGGCCTTGAGGGTGCCGGCAATGTCGATCATGCGCTCGGTCGCGTCCTCGCGCCGGTTGAGCACCACGTCTTCGACGCGCTCGCGCAGTTCGGGCGCGATGTCGTCGTACACCCCCATCATGCCGGCGTTGACGATACCCATGGTCATGCCGGCCTGGATGGCGTGGTAGAGGAACACAGTGTGGATGGCTTCGCGTGCTGGATCGTTGCCGCGGAAGCTGAACGAGACGTTCGAGACGCCGCCCGAGATTTTCGCGTGCGGCAGATTGTCGCGGATCCAGCGCGTGGCGTTGATGAAGTCCACCGCGTAGTTATTGTGTTCTTCGATGCCGGTGGCGATCGCGAAAATATTCGGATCGAAGATGATGTCTTCGGGCGGAAAGCCTACCTGTTCGGTCAGCACCTTGTAGGCGCGCGCGCAGATCTCGGTCTTGCGCTCGAAGGTGTC